>NZ_SEIY01000006.1:0-212165 GCF_004634455.1 Bacillus sp. 007/AIA-02/001 | reverse complement strand
AAGAATTAAAACAAAACTAAAAGGATTGTCCCCTGTGCAATACAGAGTTCAATCCTTAGTAGCTGCTTAATATATTTGTCTAATTTTTTGGGTTCAGTTCATGAATATAGGAGTCTTTTTGTTACGTTATTTCTTTCGTTTCTTCAAACTTTTTTGATATGCATAAAGCTTATGAATCTCTTCCTTAAATTCATGTAGAAGTACAGTGTTTGCACCATTTGAATACCGCACAGTATTATAAGCATCTATAATAATATCACTTTGAATATTTACATCTTCTTCATCGTTTATTCTTTCTAGCCAAGCCTCAACAGTTTCTCCCCGTTTTCTATTTAAAGGAGGGGTTAACTTACTCTCTAGCTTGAAAATTTCCTTCCGAATTTCGTTATGTGGCGGTTTATTTCGTTTAAAACGATTTTGGCTTATTCCTTCTTTATCAGTAATGATAGTAGATTCGAAGGCGGGCATATTTGGTAAACTTAAATGTTTTCGTTTTTTTACTATTTTCCAAACGACGTAAATAGTGATAGCTGTACAGACTATTATTGTAGCGCTATTTATGAGTATTGGATCAAAATCAGGAATTTTTTTTCCGTCTTCAATTTTGGGTTTTAAGAGATGTCCTTTATTTGCCCAAACATCTTCAGTATCTTTTAATTCCGCTGCTTTAATTAATGGCATTAAAGCATAGCCGACGCCTAATGCGACTACTTCCGTTATAAAACCAAAAATAAGTCGAATGAAAGGAAATACTTGAACAATTAATATACTCATTAAGCCAATCGTAATGATAGAAGCAAAACGTAATAGTTGTTGTTTGCGATTTGCCCCGGTTAACCAAAATGTAATCATAAGATGCAAGGCTAACATTAATAGTTTCCACAACGGTGGAAAGGGTGCATAAAATATAGCTGAAACAACAAACCATACAATACCACCTAAAGATTTTTGAACTGGATATCCAGGTCCGATCGCATGTACGATAAAGAAAAATAGTGGTAATATGATTGTGCCAAAAAGAGAAAAAGGTAAAAATAAAGAGAAAAGAACGATTTGAAGAACTAAAAGTATTACAAATCCTGTTGTTTTTTTCTGCATAAATTTATGAATAAGAAATACTCCAATATAGCCTGTTGTTAAAAATATTGCAATACTAATTAGTTCATCTCTTTCTGTTAATAATGAAAGCAGGAGGAGCAGAATGAAATCATGAATGTGATATAGCCAAGTTTTCAACTGGTTCCACCATCCCTTCACTAGTAATGAGAAACGTTGGCTGCGAGAGAAGAGGGAGTTCATTTCTTTGTAAACCAATGTATATCATTGT
Organism: Bacillus sp. 007/AIA-02/001; assembly: GCF_004634455.1. NCBI lineage: Bacteria > Bacillati > Bacillota > Bacilli > Caryophanales > Bacillaceae > Bacillus > Bacillus sp. 007/AIA-02/001. The sequence goes on along the minus strand of NZ_SEIY01000006.1, from coordinate 210,838 downwards.
AGACGATCGTTCTCTCTTTCTCTTTACATAATGAAGGAATCCTTGTTTCGGAAGTAACGTACTATCATCTGAAATACGGGCTAATTCTTCTAAAGCTTTTGCATATTGTGTTTGTCCTTCATTTAACGGTACATGTAATGCACCGCCTTCTGCTAATACACTAATAAACAATTCAAACGGAATGTGGTGCTTCGTTGTGTACTGGAAAATGTATGTTGCATATGAAATAAGTTCTTCTACATTATCTTTCCAACCAAATCCACGATCGGCAGCTAAAGAAAGACAAATCGTCCAACTATAATTTTTTACAGGTTCATATTGCTTCGCTTGTAATTGTTGCATTTTAGCAGATGCCTTCCAATGAATAGAGCGGAAAGACTCACGCTCATATCGCTTTACACCGATAATAGATGTTTCATCATTGTAAAAAGAAAAATTCGTTCGATAAAATCCATTCAAAAGTTGCTGAAGTTCTTGCAAACCTGCTACTTCTTTAGGAGAAGGATACACAATAATTTCAGTCCTTAATTTATCAAAAACAGGTAAATGTACAGTTAATAGATGAAATGGATCTTTTAATACACATTCAAACTGTTCAATTTGAAACACACCACGCTTCGTTGCGGTTAATGTTAAACCCCATTTTTGTGCCGAATGTGCGGGTTGTGAAAATGGGAAAGAGAATAATGTTTTTGATATTTGTTCAATGCCTTGCTCTTTATGCGGTATAAGGGACGAATTTAAATGAAAGTAACAAACACCATTAACGAGCGGTATGCTGGCTCCATTTTTTAAATGAATAAAAAACTGTCCAGATTCCTCAGGAAAAAGCCGTGTAGTTTGTTTCTCATTTATGATTTGAAACTTCTTCTCTATGAAAGCGACATATTTATAAATAAAAATCGCAAATATATAATAGAAGAAAAAGAGAAACATAAGCATTCGTTGCGGGAAAAAGAATGTGAAAAGTAACGCGATTGGAACGGTTAGTTGAATAATATGGAGTTGAAAAAATAAAGGCACAGTTACAACACGCTGTCCATTCATGCTTGCTCAATCTCCACAGGTACGTCAACTTCTTTTAAAATACTTTTCATAATATCATTTTTTGTCGTACGTAATGCACCTTCCATTGATAAGACGATACGGTGATTCCAAACAGAAGGAACTAACAATTGTATATCTTCTGGTGTGCAATATTCTCTCCCATGTAAAAAGGCTAAAGCTTGAACAGCACGTACTAAAGCTAATGTGGCACGTGGGCTTACACCGTTAGCGATATAATCATGATTTCTTGTAGCATGAGCAAGTTTAATAATGTAATGTTCTAACGGTTCCGAAACAAATATTTCTTTTACTCGTTTTTGAGATTCTAAAATATCTTCTAATGAGATGACAGATGTGACACTTTCTAATGGTAAATCGTTCCGAAAACGTCGCATCATTTGTAGCTCATCTTCAGGAGTAGGATAACCGATTGAAATCGTCATTAAAAAGCGATCAAGCTGTGCATCTGGAAGAGGGAAAGTCCCTTGTGATTCAATTGGGTTTTGCGTCGCAATAACAAAGAACGGTTTCGGCAGAGGCGTAGATTGTTTTTCGAGCGTCACTTGTCGTTCTTCCATCGCTTCTAACAAACTCGACTGCGTTCTCGGCATTGCACGGTTAATTTCATCTGCCAGCAAAATGTTTGTCATAACTGGTCCAATTCTTAATTCGAATTCGCTTGTTTTTGGGTTGAAGTATTCAATACCTGTTATATCACTTGGAAGTACATCGGGGGTGAATTGAACGCGAGAAAAACTACCACCAATACTTTTGGAAATGGTTTTCGCCAGTAACGTTTTCCCAGTACCAGGCACGTCTTCGAGTAGTGCATGTCCATCAGCAAGAAGTGAAACGAGCAGTAGATCAATAACATTTTCTTTCCCAACAAACACAGATCCGATGTTTTCTTTCAATTTATTTATCATATGTACCATTCCTTTCATTATAAAAGAGCTAATATTTCTATATTTTAACAAATTATTCAGAAAATTTGTATGGTTTTTTAATTCAAAGAAATGGATATTTAATTATTAAATTACTCTTGCATATTTTGGAATATGATTATACAATATCGATATACGATGTATCGTAAGTCGATATATCATAAGGCGATGTATCGGAGGTAGTTATAATGAATGGGAAGGCGCAAAAATATATTCCGTTAACTGAGGCGACATATTACATATTGTTATCACTAGTGAAACCAATGCACGGATATGGAATTATGCAAATGGTAGAAGAGATGACAAATGGGGAAGTAAAGCTCGGTCCTGGTACTTTATACGGGAATACGACGAAATTACTTAAAGAAAAATTAATTGTTGAAGTTGCCTCTACAGATAGAAAGAAGTGCTATGAGTTAACGCCGTTTGGGAGAGAAGTGTTAGAGCTAGAATATAACAGATTGCAGAGATCTGTAAGGAATGGAAATAGTATATTAGGGGAGTGAATGGGAAATGGAGACAAAGAAGGTATTCAAACCTTTTGCGATATGGAGCTTGGAAAAAGAAGAAGCTTTTTTAAGAAAAATGCATCAAAAAGGATGGGCTTTACAAAAGTATAATGTAATGTATACGTTTAAGAAAACTGAACCAAAAGATGTAGTATATAAAGCGGATTTTAGACTGGATTATAAAGATTCAAAAGAAAAACAAAAAGAATATATTGAAATATATGAAATGTGTGGATGGAAACATGTAACGAGTTTTGCGAAGTGGAATTATTTTTGTAAAGAAGTAGACGAGGAAAATGAGTTACCTGATATTTATTCAGACAAAGAAACGAAGATACAAAAATTTGTTGAATTGATACAGTTCGTTGCAATTATGTTTGTAATGTTAATTCCAGTGCTTTACTTATGTTTTCTTGGAGTATCAGAATCAGGATTATATAAAGGTATGGTTGGGTTTTTAGTTTGTATATATTTATATGCGTTTATTAATTTATTTAGGAAGATTAAAAAGTTGAAAAAGGAAATATTTTAACAAAGAGTGATATTCTTAGAGAAGATTATTGATGGGAATCAACTTCTCTAATTTCTATATATATTTATTTTGTTCATTCTTTTTTATATAATAAAAGACTAACTTTTTAATTCATAGAACTAACAGTTACAAAGATAATACCAGTAACAACACCTAAAAAAATCATAAATGAAGAAGAAATAATCAATAATAACGAACTAGCAATTAATATTAATTTATTAGATTTTTAATTTTTAAAATGGTAGTAAAGTAAAAGACTATAAATAGTAGAAACAAACCATATTGTTAGACCGTAAGGAGTCGTTATTTTCTCCCAATCGAAGATCCAAAAGTAAAAGATGACTATATGACAAGTTAATAGTAGAAATATTGATGGAAGCGTTATTTTTTTATTATTTGTTTTACCTCGCTTATGTAAACATTTCCAAAAGAGTGCGAAGTTTAACATGTAATAAGGAAGAAATACGTTTTTTTACCGTATTAAACGAAAAAATCCCTTATAGAAAAATCTATTTCTATAAGGGATAATCATGTTTTTATTAGAAAGACTGATTTTGAGCAGGTTTAATAAATTGTTCAGGGTTTTCAACAAGCCCACATACAGCGCATTGGACACGGTATGTAGGTCCTTGATAGGCCATATGAAAAGCATTCATCGTTTCATTTGTGTATTCTTCTTCTACTTGACCAGTTTGTGGATTTAATTTGACTGGTTTTACTTGTTGCTCAAGAATATTAAAGCGGGTACGGTTTGTTTTACAACTTGGACATAGCATTGGTTCCATATGTATACACCTCCATTTGTATCATTTCTTAAAATCTTTAATTTTATGCAAGCAAAAAACTTTCTCAATATAAATAGGTGTTTAATGTATTTAAAATTCAGAAAAAATAAAATATAATAAAAGTACGAACTGGTTATGTCCAAACCAAATCTCCTGTTTTATGCCAATAAGCTGGGGGGCCGAGAAATCGGCCTCATTTTTTTTTGCTCATTACTACAAGGAACAAGGTTTTTATGAGACTTTTGTCGAAATTTTAGGAATAGATACAAAGGGGGATGTAAAATGAATTTGAAAATGAAGTACATCATTTTATATGTAGAAAAGTTTGAGGCATGTTTAAGGTTCTATAAAGATATTTTACAGTTACCTATAAAAGCAGAGCACGGAACATATATTGAATTTAATACTGGAACTACCATTTTAGCGATGAATACGCGGCAAGATGTGAAAGAATTAACAGGACTACCGCTTACAGAAGGTGAATTACAGTCTTCTCATTTCGAATTAGGATTCGTTGTTGAGAATGTACAAGAAACGATTGAGCAATTTAGAGAACAAGGAATCAAGATTTTAGTTGAACCTATTGTAAAACCGTGGGGACAAACAATTGCCTACATTGCTGATCCAGATGGAAATTATATTGAAATTTGCAGTTCATTAGAATAGAGGGAGAAAGAGAGATGGGATTTCCGAAACTAGAAACAGAACGTTTACGACTAAGAGAACTTACACTATTAGATGCAGAAACGCTGTTCCAATATTTCTCGAAAGAATCAGTTATACGTTATTTCGGAATGGATTCTTTTGAAAATATTGAGCAAGCGAAAACAACGATTCAAACGTTTAAAAATCGTTATGAAGAGGGCAGTGTATTTCGCTGGGGAATCGAGAAAAAAGGGACGGGCCAATTAATCGGAACGTGCGGATTTCATTTAATTAATAATCATCATAAACGAGCTGAAATTGGTTATGAATTAGACGATACATATTGGGGACAAGGGTATGCAACGGAAGCGTTACAGGCAATTTTAACTTACGGGTTTGAAACATTGCAACTTATTAGAGTTGCTGCTGTTGTATATGTAGAAAATAAAGCTTCTCAAAAATTATTAAGTAAAGCAGGATTTCAAGAAGAAGGATTACTTCGAAAACATATGATTCAAAATGGAGTTGCTCATGATACCATTTTATATTCTTTATTAAAAGAAGAGTGGAAGAAGTAATGAGTACAAACGAACTTATAACGATTATGAAGAAGCATAGGGAAAATAGATTCATTTTAGGTATAGATGGTTTAAGTCGATCTGGAAAAACAACATTTGTAGCCAATTTAAAAGAAAATATGAAACAAGAAGGCATTCCGTTTCATATTTTCCATATTGATGATCATATAGTGGATCGTAATAAACGATATCATACTGGATATGAAGAATGGTACGAGTATTATTATTTACAATGGGACATTGAATGGCTAAGGCAGAAATTTTTTCAAAAGCTACAACACGAAACAAAATTGAAATTACCTTTTTTTCATGAAGAAACAGATATATGTGAAATGGAAAAAGTACAGATTCCTATTGTAGGCGTAATTGTTATTGAAGGAGTTTTTCTGCAGCGAAAAGAATGGAGAGATTTCTTTCATTATATGGTCTATTTGGACTGTCCAAGAGAGACAAGGTTTCTACGTGAGAGTGAGGAGACACAGAAGAACCTTTCAAAGTTTGAAAATAGGTATTGGAAAGCAGAGGATTATTACTTAGAAACGGAATTGCCGAGGGATAGGGCGGATTTAGTCATCCAATGATTTGAAAATAGAAGGTGAATAGAATGAATATTTTATGGGATTTTGATGGGACGTTATTTGATACGTATCCTGCATATACAATAATGCTTTCTGAAATATTAGGTGACTCAGTAGAAAAACAAGAAATATACAAAAACTTAAAAATATCATACTCTCATGCAATTCAGTATTATAATATTTCATGCGAGCAGGAAGAAAAGATTAAAGTTTTGAAGGGAAAATTCACGCCAAAAGATATGAAACCTTTTGCAGGTGTCGAAGAGGTTTTGAAATTTGCAGATAAAAATGTGATTATGACCCATAAACATAGGGCAGGAGTTATGGACATTTTAAAATATTACGGCTGGGAAAAATACTTTGTAGATATGGTTACAATTGACGATGGCTTTCCCCGAAAGCCCAACTCTTTAGCTTATAATCATTTACATAAAAAGCATAATATTGATTTAGCTATTGGAGATAGAGAATTAGATTTATTACCTGCAAAAGAATTAGGTATTTCAACATGTATGTTTCAAGGTAATTGTGATGTAGCGGATTATTCTTTATCACATTACTCGGAGTTTTTTAAGATAGTGAGTGATAGAGAGTTTTCTTTATAAAAAAAGTTATTAATAAGGACTGAATCTTTTATTTTAAAGGTACAGTCTTTATTTTTTAGAACTCTTTCATTTTATTCCGCATTAACGGGCAGCCTGATTGCTTCAACTAATAATCAGTGGAGGGTGAACAAAACCTCCACTGATTAAAGTTTCACTTTATTTTCTGTATATAATAATTACTAGAGATTAAAGGATAATCGTCCATCTTTATTAAGGAAATGGCCAGTTTATTTTAACCAAATTATGGTTATTCATGTTAATATGCACTCATAGCTATATAGAAGGGGTGGGGTTAGTATGAAAACTGAAATAGTTCCTAAAAAGAAGTACAGTATAATAAGCTATGCATCTTTACTCATCGGCATTTTGTGTTTTCTATTCGTTTTTATAACGCCAACAAGGATAGCCAATGCAGGTAATATAGTTGGGGATTATATTACAATTGCCCTGACAGGTGTAGGTATCATGCTTTCAATAATCACAATGACGAAAAGAACAGAGAAGAAGGGAATTGCTATTCTTTCATTAATACTGTCCTCATCATTTTTTATATTTTGGATCATAGCAATTATCCTATTGTTTACTGGTCAAATTAGTTTTGCGCCGTAATGTGTAATAAAAAGAGTCCTTCTCGTATGATATCGGGTTCAGTTACGGGAGAGAAAATATAAAATAACACACAAATTAGGGATGTAAATCACATATGATTTAGCACCCTTTTTTTATTGTTATTATAGTGTTTAAGCACTTTTATATAGTTAAATAGTGTTCTAAATAAAAAGATAAATGGAAAATTTATGTTAAAATAGTTGTAGAGATTATGAAAAAATGTTCTTAAACTAACAGTCAGGTTACTTTAAGAAGGTTTTTTCAAAGGAAATGGTAAATATCATATTTTGAAGGGGTGATTGCAGTGGAGTAAGTGATTTTTTTAATCTTAGTTAAATACTTTGAAGGAAGGCATTTATAACTATGAATACAAAACTAATAATAGTAGAAGGGTTACCTGGATTTGGAAAATCAACCACTGCAAAGCTAATAAATGAAATTCTAAGCCAAAATAAAATTGAAGTTGAACTATTTTTAGAAGGAAATTTGAACCACCCAGCCGACTATGATGGTGTATCTTGTTTTAATAAATTTGAGTTCGATAGATTATTATCTAACAGTGGGGATTTTAAAGAAGTGCTCCTTAAGAAAGTTCTAAAAAAAGGAAGCAATTATTTATTACCATACAGAAAGATAAAAAATGAGTTTGGTGACCAGTTTTCGGACGAATTATTTAACATTATTTCTAAAAATGATATATACGAATTACCATTCGATAAAAATGTTGAATTAATTGCTGATAAATGGAATGACTTTGCTGAAACCGCTCTAGAAGACAATAAGGTTTATATCTTTGAATGTTGTTTCATACAAAATCCATTAACTATTGGGATGATTAAATATGGTGAACAAAAAGAAAAAATAATAAATTATATAATGAAAGTTGCAAAAATCATAGAGAATTTAAATCCAATGTTATTGTATGTAGAACAAGATAATCTTGAATTTTCATTTAGGAAGGCGTTAAAAGAAAGAACTCCAGAATGGTCCACAGGAATTATTGACTATTACACTAACCAAGGCTATGGAAAAGAACATAACCATTCAGGTATAGAAGGAGCGATAAAAGTTCTTGAAGCTAGAAGGAATTTAGAATTAGAAATATTCGATATGTTAAAAATGAAAAAAGAAAAAATCAATAATACAAAATATGAAATTGACTCATATAGGTCAATGTTAAAAGATAAGTTAGCCATACAAATGGTGAAATAGCTTTTTACACTAACTGGTGCTTTAGTTGAATAAGGAAATAAAAACGCTCAGAATATCTTCTGAGCGTTTTAGTTTGTTATTTCTAATGGTTATTAGCATTTTTCTCTTCCTACACTGAACCCATTACTCATATGAAGGACTCTTTTTACTCGGTATCTTCAGGTTGATATTCTAAAATATCACCCGGTTGGCATTCTAATGCTTTACATATTGCTTCTAAAGTTGAAAAACGGACTGCTTTTGCTTTTCCATTTTTCAAGATAGAAAGGTTAGCCATTGTAATTCCAACCTTCTCCGAAAGTTCTGTTACACTCATTTTTCTTTTTGCTAACATTACATCAATATTAATAATAATTGCCATATTATTCACCTCAGACCGTTAAATCATTTTCTGATTTTATATCTATAGCATCTTTTAATAGTCTTTGGAGAACGGCAGCAAAGACCGCGATTACCATTGAAGAAAAAATCATAATCATTCCGATAATAATAATGCCAGGGGCATCATCTCTCTCTGCCACGAGATAAAAAAGTGGCATACCTAATACATATAATACACTAATTGCCAATGCGCTGTACTTAATATTTTTTAAAGCTTGAACAGATAGCTCTGAGAATGCGTTATTTTTATCAATATAGTTTAAAAGCTTAAATGTTTGGTACAGTGCGAAGTAATAAGGTATTGCTGTTGCGTATAAATTGATAAATACAAGATATTTAATATATGCAATATCTGGATATAATTCTGCGGCAAAATTTCCTATTTTAGGGACTAAAAAAATGCACATAGCAAGAACGGGGATTCCGATTAGAATTACAACGGTCTTTAAAAAGAGTGTGGATCCTTGTTTCATAAAAAGCACCTCATTTATTTAATATCTTATTAATTTAACATGAAATTTATTGTTTAACAATAAATTTTTATTTCTTTTAATCGAGGATTTATTGTTAAACAAGTAATTAATGAAAAGGATGTTAAATCTTTTTTATAAGATAAATGATACATATCGATATTTAATTAAAGAAAGAGAAAGTAACTATTGTTAGCTTTATGAGAATTGGGAACTAATAAAACATATGTAGGTTTTGGTATGGAAAAGGAAATAAGGTGTATTGAAATGAATGCAAAGTTTATGGAGGAACAATCATGTTGAATTATGGTGTGAAGATGAAAAAGTTACTATTAGTGGGAGCTATAATAGTAAGCGTATTAAGTACGGAAAGTATGATGAATTATCATGCGGCCAAAGCTAAGGTGAAAAAAGTAGAACACCAGCCTAAAAATATAATTATGATGGTTATGGACGGAACGAGTTCAACGGCGACAACATTGGCTCGCTGGTATAAAGGGGCACCGCTTACGTTAGATCAAATTGTAACAGGAGGTGTTCGTACGTTTTCGGCGGAATCAGCTATTACAGACTCAGCGCCAGCAGCAACAGCTTTAGCAACTGGAAATAAATCGAATTCAGGATATGTAGGTATATTACCTTCTATTGTAAGTTCGCCTAGCTTACAGCCAATAAAAGAAGAAGAAAAGTTACGGCCGGTCGCAAACGTATTAGAAGGCGCAAAATGTACTGGTCGTGCAACTGGCATTGTTGCTACATCTGAAATTCAGCATGCTACTCCGGCCGGATTCTCTGCTCACCATGTCAATCGCAAACATTTTGACGTAATTGCGAAGCAGCAAGTATATCAAAATATAGATGTCGTATTAGGCGGGGGAAAAGCGGCGCTGTTACCTATGAAAAGTAATGGAATCCGAAAAGATGGTGAAAATTTAGTAAAGGTGATTCAAGACAAAGGATACGATTTCGTTGAAACGAAAGATGCGTTATTGAACTCCAAATCTAATAAAATTTGGGGCTCTTTCTCACATCATGCTCTTGCGTTTGATATGGATCGTATAGCAATAAATCCAGAACAACCAACACTTTCTCAAATGACAGAAAAAGCAATTCAAACATTATCAAAAGATAAAGATGGCTTCTTTTTATTCGTAGAAGGTAGTAAGCCTGATTGGGCAGCTCATGCTAATGATCCAATTGGGATGATTAGTGATGTATTAGCATTTGATGAAGCGGTAGCAAAGGCGTTACAATTTGCGAAGAAAGATGGGGATACGATGCTCATCGCTTTAACTGATCATGGTAACAGCGGCATCTCTATAGGGAATAGGAATACGACAAAAGGATACAATACTACACCGGTTTCTGCATACATTGATCCATTGAAAAAGGCGAAAATGACACTTGAAGGAACTATAAATAAACTGAAATCTGATTTATCAAATGTAGAAGATGTAGCTAAACTATACGGTTTGGATAATCTAACTCATGATGAAAAAGAACAATTAAAAGTGGCAAAAAAGAAAATGGATGTAGGACGAATTTTTACTACATTATTGGCTAATCGTGCAAATATCGGCTTTACGACAGGAGGACATACAGGTGAGGATGTATTCTTACATTCTTATGGACCTCAAAAACCAGAAGGCTTAATCCAAAATACAGACATTGCGAAGACGATGGCGAAAGCGATGGGCTTTAACTTAGAAGAAGTAACGAATAAAATATTTTTAGAGAGTGAACAAGCCTTTAAGAAAATCGGTGCAACTGTAACAGCCGACAAAACCGAAGGAGCAAACCCGTTACTCGTAGTAAAACATAATAAAGTAGAAGCACAATTATTTGGTAACAAAAATATAATTCGTATCAATGGTAAAGGGTATGAATTAAGAAGTATTATTGTAGAGAGTAATGGAAAGTACTATGTACCAGAAGAAGCAATTCAACTATTTGTAAAGCATTCTCGTTAAAAAATTGCCAACCAGTTAAGCTAACTGGTGGCAATTTTTTGTGTTTATTCTAAATATAAGTGTTCGAATTGTTTTGTAAAGTTTTCCATATGAGACTTGTATAAATGTTAAAGGGAAATTATATTTTTTTCTTACATTAAAAAATTTCATTTTGTAGAATAAGAAGTTATACATATAGTAAAGTCTAATGTGTTATCAATTAATATTTACGAAAAATATATTAATACTTTAGAATTTCTTTAATGTTCATTATTTTTTATTTAAGGTTATCCGTTATATTTATAATATGTTTATTTCAATTTATTGTATTGAAGCTCAGTTTTATATAATTATAAAGCAATCATCAAAATAAAATCTCCACTAGAGTAAATTTATTATTTTTTTGTGGAAATTATTATGCAGCTAAGAAAACTGTAGTTTATTGAATTAGAAATATATTAGAATTTACTTGAAGAAAGAGAGAGGGAATAAAATGAATATAGTGCACTTACGTCCTAAACAGCGGTCTAAGTATCGCATTATGCTAGGGAAGTGGTATTACTCTACAAAGAGGTACATTCAGTGGTTGGCAGATGGAAAAACATATGCAAAAAGGTTCCAACAAGAAAAGCTACCTTGTACAGCAATTCAGCACCGAACGATATTACTTCGTAAGCTCAAAGATGTAGATATGTGGTATCAACAGAATAAGGTTGTTAATTTGAAAATTGCTGTTAAAAAACTAAATGGTATCGTCATTAGACCGGGAGAAACATTTTCTTACTGGCGTTTAATAGGTAAGCCAACGAGGAAAAAAGGGTATGTAGAAGGTATGGTATTACATTACGGATCTTTTCAAACAGGTATTGGAGGAGGTCTTTGTCAGCTTTCGAATTTAATATATTGGATGACTTTACATACACCACTGACAGTAACAGAACGATATCGTCATAGCTTTGATGTCTTTCCTGACTCTAGGCGCACTCAACCGTTTGGGAGTGGGGCGACTTGTTCCTATAACTATTTGGATTTACAAATTAAAAATGAAACGGACCAACTGTATCAACTTCACCTTTATATGACAGATGAACATTTAGTTGGTGAATGGAGAACAGTCTATCCGCAACTTTATCAATATGAAGTGTATGAGAAAGAACACTCAATTCAACCTGCATACTGGGGCGGTTATATACGACATAATGTGATTCAACGTAAAGTATATAATCAACAGAAACAGTTAATAGAAGATCAATATGTAACAGAGAATCACGCTATAATGATGTACGAACCACTATTAGCTTGTAATAATGAGAATAGTGAGTAATATGGTAATTCATAGATTAAATAGTATAGAAAATATTTAATTCTTATTTTTATTAAAAAAGTATGAATCCCAGATTTACTGGATTTTGATTGTAACTAAGAACATATAAAAGTTCACTGTTATTTATAGGAGAGTCTGTTTGTTTTTATATCTTATGTATTTCACCCTGCATAAAAAAATATTTCTCAACATTTTATTTGTTGAAAAAGATTGAATATTCGTATTATAACGAATATTATGTTGTTATCGGCAAAAAACGATAATTTGCAGACACTGGGGAGGAAATACATTGAAAAAGAAAAAGAAATTAAAACCATTAGCGGTATTAACAACAGCAGCAGTACTAAGTAGTACGTTTGCTTTTGGAGGTCACGCAGCGTATGCTGAGACACCAACATCATCTCTACCAATAGATGAGCACTTAATACCGGAGGAGCGTTTGGCTGAAGCGCTAAAACAACGGGGGGCAATTGATCAATCTGCATCACAAGCTGAGACTTCAAAGGCTGTCGAAAAATATGTTGAGAAAAAGAAAGGGGAAAACCCTGGGAAAGAAATCTTAACAGGAGATAGTCTTACGCAAGAAGCCTCTGACTTTATGAAAAAAGTAAAAGATGCAAAAATGAGGGAAAATGAACAGGCGCAGCAGCCTGAAGTAGGCCCAGTAGCTGGACAAGGTGCAGCATTGAACCCTGGGAAATTAAATGGAAAAGTACCTACTACATCAGCGAAGCAAGAAGAATACAATGGAGCTGTTCGAAAAGATAAAGTACTTGTTTTACTTGTAGAATTTAGCGATTTTAAGCATAACAATATTGATCAAGAGCCAGGATACATGTATTCTAAGGACTTTAATCGTGAACATTATCAAAAAATGTTATTTGGTGATGAACCATTTACTTTATTTGATGGATCGAAAATTAACACATTTAAGCAATATTATGAAGAACAATCTGGTGGTAGCTATACAGTTGATGGGACTGTAACAGAATGGCTTACTGTTCCAGGAAAAGCATCAGATTATGGTGCTGATGCGGGTACTGGGCATGATAACAAGGGGCCTTTAGGACCAAAAGATTTTGTGAAAGAAGCATTAAAAGCAGCGGTAGCAAAAGGAATCAATTTAGCAGACTATGACCAATTTGATCAATACGATCAAGATGGTGATGGAAATAAAAATGAGCCAGATGGTATTATTGATCATTTAATGGTTGTACATGCTGGCGTTGGTCAAGAAGCTGGCGGCGGTAAATTGAAAGATGATGCGATTTGGTCACATCGTTCAAAACTAGGTTCAAAACCATATGCAATTGATGGCACGAAATCTTCTGTTTCGAACTGGGGCGGAAAGATGGCTGCATATGATTATACAATCGAGCCTGAAGACGGAGCAGTTGGTGTGTTTGCACATGAGTATGGCCATGATTTAGGCTTACCAGATGAATATGATACAAAGTACTCAGGACAAGGTGAACCTGTTGAGTCATGGTCTATTATGAGTGGTGGTAGCTGGGCTGGAAAAATTGCAGGAACAGAGCCAACGAGTTTCTCGCCACAAAATAAAGAGTTTTTCCAAAAGAATATGAAGGGGAACTGGGCGAATATTCTTGAAGTAGATTATGACAAACTTAGCAAAGGAATCGGTGTTGCAACATATGTAGATCAAAGTACTACAAAATCTAAACGACCTGGAATTGTTCGTGTTAACTTGCCGGACAAAGATATAAAAAATATCGAATCAGCGTTTGGTAAGAAGTTCTATTACAGTACAAAAGGAAATGACATTCATACAACACTTGAGACACCAGTATTTGACTTAACAAATGCAAAGGATGCTAAGTTCGATTATAAGGCATTTTACGAACTTGAAGCGAAGTATGATTTCCTTGACGTATATGCGATTGCAGAAGATGGAACGAAGACACGCATTGATAGAATGGGCGAAAAAGATATAAAAGGCGGCGCGGATACAACTGATGGTAAGTGGGTTGATAAATCATACGATTTAAGCCAATTCAAAGGAAAAAAAGTAAAACTGCAATTTGAGTACTTAACAGATATTGCAGTAGCTTATAAAGGATTTGCGTTAGATAATGCAGCCTTAACTGTAGATGGAAAAGTTGTTTTCTCTGATGATGCAGAAGGTCAGCCTGCAATGACGTTAAAAGGCTTTACTGTGTCTAACGGATTTGAACAGAAAAAACATAATTACTATGTAGAGTGGAGAAATTACGCTGGTTCTGACACTGCGTTACAATATGCACGTGGCCCAGTATTTAATACAGGAATGGTTGTATGGTATGCGGATCAAAGCTTTACAGATAACTGGGTAGGCGTTCATCCAGGTGAAGGGTTCTTAGGAGTAGTAGATTCTCATCCAGAGGCAATTGTAGGGACATTAAACGGACAACCTACTGTGAAGAGCAGTACGCGTTATCAAATTGCCGATGCGGCATTCTCATTTGATCAAACACCAGCATGGAAAGTAAATTCACCAACACGCGGTATCTTTGATTATAAAGGATTACCAGGAGTGGCAAAATTTGATGATTCTAAGCAATACATCAACAGCGTTATTCCTGATGCAGGACGTAAGTTACCGAAGCTAGGACTGAAGTTTGAAGTGGTAGGCCAAGCTGAAGACAAGTCTGCAGGTGCAGTTTGGCTTCATCGATAAAATAAGGTAAAAAGAAGAGAAGCTGCGATAAGTCGGTGAAACTGACTGATTGCAGCTTTTTTCTTCTTGTGAAAAAACTCACTGTTTTTTATGTACTTATTGGAAAAATATGAAGTTTCTTTGATACATAAAATGCTCCGTCTGTCCAATTATAGAAGCTATTTTGGACGTAAGAAATTTGTAAGTAATGAGTAAGAAAAAAGAGATTTTCATAGTATAAAATATTTATTATAGCTACTTTTAACACCTGATACTAATAGTGTGCTATAATATGAATTAGCAACAAAAAGGAAAGGAATTAGAACAATGACCTTAGAAAATACTAAAAATTTAAAAAAACAAGTTGCTCCTTTTGAAAAATCAACGATTAAAAAAAGTGTTTGGCAACTGATCAACACAATCGTGCCATTTATTATTTTATGGTACCTTGCTTATAAAAGTTTGTCAGTTTCTTATTGGTTAACATTAGTTCCAGCACTGTTAGCCGCTGGATTTATGACAAGGATTTTCATTATTTTTCATGATTGTACCCATTATTCATTCTTTAAAAGTCGACGTGCAAATAGAATAGTTGGAACGTGTATGGGTGTTTTAACATTATTCCCATTTGATCAGTGGGGGCATGAGCATTCTATTCACCACGCTACGAGTGGTAATTTGGATAAGAGGGGTACAGGGGATATTTGGACGCTTACAGTAGATGAATATGTAGCAGCACCATTTAGACTCCGTTTAGCATATCGTTTATATCGCAATCCATTCGTTATGTTTGGGTTAGGCCCGATTTATGTTTTCTTGCTTAAAAATAGATTTAACCGAAAAGGTGCTAGAAAAAAAGAACGTATGAACACTTATTTAACGAATATTTTAATCGTTGCTATTGTAGGAATGCTTTGCTGGGCAATTGGATGGCAATCGTTTCTTTTAGTACATGGTTCTATATTTTTAATAGCAGGTTCAATAGGGATTTGGCTGTTTTACGTACAGCACACATTCGAGGATTCTTATTTTGAAGAAGATAAAGAATGGGAATATGTGAAAGCGGCAGTGGAGGGAAGTTCTTTTTATAAACT
The DNA here is from genome assembly GCF_004634455.1 of Bacillus sp. 007/AIA-02/001. Taxonomy (NCBI): domain Bacteria; kingdom Bacillati; phylum Bacillota; class Bacilli; order Caryophanales; family Bacillaceae; genus Bacillus; species Bacillus sp. 007/AIA-02/001. The sequence goes on along the minus strand of NZ_SEIY01000006.1, from coordinate 194,920 downwards.
TCCAAAAATTTTGCAATTTCTAACGGGTAATATTGGATTTCATCATGTTCACCATTTAAGTCCAAGAGTACCTAACTATAAACTAGAAGAGGCACACAACAATACCCTTCCTTTAAAAAATGTACCAACAATTACGCTTGCTACAAGCTTGCGTTCACTCCGTTTCCGTCTTTGGGATGAGAAAAGTAACAATTTTGTTAGCTTTAAAGATGTCAAAAATATAATTAAAAATAATGTTTCTGTTCGGGTGAAATCTGAACTATAATTGCATCGTATATAAAATTCCCCTTAATCATTTTCGATTTAAGGGGAGTTTTTGTTTAAAGATTAGATGCCAGATAAGAAGAAAAATTAAATGTTTCAAATTGTAATGGAAGCAGATTAGGAATTGCTAGTACGTAAGTACAAATACAAGATGACGATAAATGCATTATGTTAACAATTGGAGTTATCATGAATTTTCCATTACGATAACTGTTCATAAATCCGACGAAAATTAATAGCAAAAGGGGGATCGTACAACAGTATATCTAAAAAATTAGAAAAGACTTGAACGGAAATTTCATTCATTTTTCTTGGTGTTCCGCATTCCATACACTTAAATAGGATGCATATTCTAATTCATCTGGATTGTCATGTAACATAGAAATGAATTCTAATTTATTTCTATCACAATCTAGAAAGTATACACTTGCAGCGGGCATCCACCTTTGGACAATTGGCTCTTGATTTCCTTTTCCTTGACTTCCTATCACTTCTATTCCACGCTCCTCTAACCACGCTTTAGAAGTCATTAAAAACTCTAAATTTACACCAAAAGCAAAATGTCTCAGCTCAAAGTCTTCGATATTATTTACTTCCCATAGTCCAAGCATTTGTTTTTTATTTTCTCCGACCCAAAAGAAAGCCACTCTTCTTTTGGAGAGTTTTCTTGCTAAGGTTAATCCTAGCTTGTTTTGATAGAAATTTATCGCTTTTTCTAAATTTCTTACATGTAAATGAGTTTCGTATATGTTCTGTATCATTATGATCATTCCTTTCTTTCTTGATAACTACCAGTTGAGTAATGAATGTAGTTCTAATAATGTACAGCTATATCTGATATACCTATTTATTATTATATCGAAATTGAAATACGATAAATCCAACTGAGGTAGCAAGTTCAAATGAAAATTTTACTACTTTTGTAGGAGAAGAGAAAAATCCATTAAATTCAGGTGAACTCATATTTAAATAATAAAAAAAGACAACACATGAAGTGAAACGCCACGTGTTGTCTTTTTTGTATCGTACAATATTACGAAGTTTCGCTAATTTTAGTTTCACTTTGAGTGTTAGTTGCAATTCTTTTCTTAACTTTAAAGTGATAGTAAGTATAGCAAAAGATGATAAATGGTACAGTACAATAAATGCCTAGTCTTTGATCTGGGATAAAGATAAGACTTACTAATATAATGCCATACAATCCAAAACCAAGAATTGGTACAAGGGGATAGAGTGGAGTTCTGAACTTCAAGTCGTCTAATTTTCCACCTTCAGCTAAATAGTGTTTGCGGAAAAAGAATTGAGAAACACAAATTGACATCCAAACAATAATTGTTATGACTCCAGAAATGGAAATTAACCATAAGTAAACCGTTTCAGCAGCTACGACGCTTGTTAAAAGAGAAAAAGCAGAAATAGCTATTGTCATGATTAAAGCGTTGAGAGGAATCCCGCGTGATGATAATTTCTTTAAAAATGCTGGAGCCATTTCGTTTTTTGATAAAGACCAAAGCATGCGAGTAGCAGCGTATAGTCCTGAGTTTGCAACAGAAAGAACAGCAGTAAGAATAACAAAGTTCATAATATCAGCTGCATATGGAATACCGATATTATCAAAAACAGCAACGAATGGGCTCTTTGTGAGTCCTGCTTCTTCCCAAGGAATTAAAGCAACAAGAACAAAGATTGCTAAGACGAAGAAAAACATTGTGCGCCATATAATATTTCTAATAGAACGAGGTAAAGTTTTTGCTGGATCTTCACTTTCACCTGCTGCGATTCCGACAAGCTCTGTACCTTGGAAGGAATAATTGACTGTAACCATTGTTAATAGAATAGCTGCAAGTCCATTCGGAAATAAACCACCATGATTTACGAAATTTGAAAGAAGTGGAGCTGGTTCGTCGCCTTTTAAATCAATAAAGCCGAACATAGCGGCGCCACCAAGAATTATAAAAGCTATAATGGCAGATACTTTTATACTTGAAAACCAAAATTCTGTTTCTGCATAACTACGAGCAGATAATGCGTTAATAGTAAAGATTGTAACGCCAAATATTAAACACCAAACCCAAACAGGAATATCAGGAAACCAGCGCTGCATTGTAATACCGGCAGTTGTAAATTCAAGACCGGTCGTATTCGCCCAGCTTAACCAATACAACCATCCGATTGTAAAGCCAGTTGCAGGATTGATGAATTTAGTGGCATATTCCTGGAAAGAACCCGAAACAGGCATGGCTACAGCGAGTTCACCAAGACATAGCATAACGAAATACATTAATAATCCACCGGCCATAAAGGCAAGTACGGATCCACCAGGTCCAGCTTGACTTATTATAAAGCCAGATCCGTTAAATAACCCCGTTCCAATCACACCACCGAGTGCAATCATGAATAAGTGTCTACTTTTCATCGTACGTTTTAATTCATTGTTTGTATTGTTTACTTGCGCCATTGTTTTCCTCACTTTCGTAGTTGATAGAATAAAGTTTGATGTTTTTCCGTATTATGGAATGTATTCCGTGATGTGAAATCTTGTTATAATTTTCAGATAATTAAAAAGAAAAGTCAATATTTTTTTGTTTGCGTTTTCAATTCGTTGTTAGTGATATATTTTTATTGTTAGAAAATTGAATAAATATATTGATTTCATTTCGAATGTTTGCTAAATTGATAGTTAATTAAACGTACTAACATACTACGAGTAAAGTTGAGGCGAGTTATGGTACAGTCCATTGATCGAGCGATAAGTATTATTAAATTATTGAATTCTACAAATGAAAAAGAGTACTGGGCTATTTCTGATATAGCTGATGGAACACATCTCCCGGTTAGTACAGTACATAGATTACTTAACTCTCTAATGGAGCATGGGTTAGTTACACAAATTTCAGAGACAAAACAGTACAAAATTGGACCAATGTGGATGGAAATAGGGTTGCGTCAATTGGAGAAGGTAGACTATAGATCTGTTGCAAGAGAAGTGATGAAACGTTTGGCTGCTGAAGTGGAAGAAAGTGTCTATTTGAATATTCCAAACGGAACACATTCTATTATCATTGAAAGAATTGATAGTCCTTTAAAAATTCGAGTTATTGATAATCTAGGGGAACAAATTCCACTTTCAATTGGTGCCGCAAATAAAACGATGCTTGCCAATATGAAAACGAATGAAATGGAACATATTGTAGAGCATTTACTTTCTTCATTACCAGAACAAAAGCAAATTCTTCTTAATCAAATAAAGCAAATAAAAAATGAAGGATATGCTGTCAGTTATGGTGAAAAAACAGAAGGGACAGCTTCAGTAGCTGCACCTATTATCGGATTTAATCATAAAGTAGTAGGAGCATTAAGTGTTGGGTTAATTAGTCATCGTATTAATGATGATCGACTATCTTTTCTTATTAGCAAGGTAAAACAAGCAGCTCATGAAATATCAATAAAAATCGGCAGTACATCAGAACTATAATTTTGATAGCTGTCGTCATTTTTTATTCATATATTGGAATTCGTTTTCATAATGCGGAAAAATAGGGGGATTTATATGTCAAAGTGGCAATCAAAAGAACAATTGATTCAATTATTAAGCAGTCTTGTTGAAATTCCTAGTATTACAGGTACAGAGGCTGAAGTGATATTGCCAGACTTTGTTGTGGAGCAATTATCTGATTTACAGTACTTCAAAGAAAACCCGCACCATGTGCAAAAAAATCCGACGGGGGACGGACGATATTTTGTTACAGCACTAGTAAAGAAAAGCGATAGTACAAAAAATACTGTAATTCTAGTAAGTCACTTTGATGTTGTAGATGTACAAGATTACGGAGTGTGGAAAGAAGATGCATTTAATCCTAAAAAGTTAACATCTATGTTTTATTCTCATAAAGATGAACTTCCAGACCATGTACGTGAAGATATAGAACATGGAGATTGGCTGTTTGGTAGAGGAACAATGGACATGAAATGCGGCCTCGCATTACAAATGGCAATGATTGAACAAGCATGTGAAGGAAGATTCGATGGGAATGTTCTTTTATTGGCTGTACCAGATGAAGAAGTGAATTCTGTAGGGATGAGGGCCGCTGTTCCGAGACTATTAGATTTAGCAAGAGAGCATAATTTAGATTATAAAACGGTCTTAAACTCAGAGCCTATGTTTTCAAGACATCCTGGTGACCAAAATAAGTATATTTACACTGGCTCTATTGGTAAAGTGTTACCTGGTTTTCTTTGCTACGGAAAAGAGACACATGTAGGTGAACCTTTTGCAGGGTTAAATGGGAGTTATATGGCTTCATTAATAACAGCAGAACTAGAGTTAAACACAGACCTTTGTGATATTGTAGAAGGGGAAGCGAGTCCTCCACCAACTAACTTACTTCAAAGGGACTTAAAAGAGGATTATTCTGTACAAATTCCGCATCGTGCAGTCACATTATTTAATTTGTTTTTATTAGAAAAATCAATGACAGATGTAGTTTCATTGTTACGTCAAAAAGTAACAAAAGTAGCAGAGAAAATAGAAGAGTCGTATGAAAAACATGCATATCGTTTTTCTAAATATAATCCATTTATACCACCTAATCTCAAAGTAAATGTATTAACTTATGAAGAGCTTATCACATATGCAATTGAGCAACATGGACGAGAAAAAATAGATCATATTCAATCTAATATTATAAAAAATAGAGGAGATAAAGATGATCGTGCGGTAACGATTGATTTAGTAGATAAATTAGCGATTTTATGTAAAGAAAAGGCACCGATGATTGTACTTTTCTTCGCTCCGCCGTACTATCCAGCTGTGAGTTCACGCAACAATCCTTTAATAAAAGAGGTAGTTGTAGAAATGGAAAAGTATGCACATTACAATCATAAAATTACATTTGAAAACCAAAATTATTTTGGGGGGATTTCAGATTTAAGCTATGTAGGCTTGCAGTATCCACTGGATTCAATGAGTTCGCTTGTAGACAATATGCCATTATGGGATAAAGGCTATTCAATTCCGCTTCAGGAATTAGAAGAGTTTGATGTTCCAGTATTAAATATGGGACCGGTAGGAAAAGATGCACATCAATGGACAGAACGTCTAGATGTAAACTACGCATTTGAAACACTATTAGATATGTTACCGAAATGCATTGAAAAATTATTAGTTTCTAATAAAATTACACAATCATAGTAGGGAATAGGTAAGGGATAAAACAGAACCTTTAAAGAAGAGTCAAATAAAATTATTTTAATATAATTAAAAAGTAGAACGGCCAAGCTCAATTTTATATGAGTTTGGCCGTTTATCATGTAGTGAATTTTTAATTAAAAGTATGTGAATTCATAGCTAACGTAATCTCTTTTATAGTTTTATTTTTTAGTTTGACCAGATAGTTCAACAGACTTTTGCGTACAACGCTGCATAGCTGAAATAATCGCTGTTCGTAATCCTTTTTCCTCTAATGTTGCTACAGCTTCTATTGTCGTTCCGCCAGGAGAACAAACCATATCTTTCAATTCACCTGGATGTATTCCTGTTTCTAATACCATTTTTGCAGAGCCTAACACAGCTTGAGCAGCGAATTTATATGCTTGATTTCTTGGCATACCATCTAGTACAGCAGCATCTGCCATCGCTTCTATAATCATATATACATAAGCTGGTGAAGAACCACTTACGGATGTGACAACATCCATTAATTTTTCACTTACGATCTCTGTTTGACCAAAACTATTGAAAATGTTTAGTACATCTTCTAAATCTTTTTCTGTCACCATTTCATTAGGGCATAATGCAGACATTCCTTCTCCAACAAGAGCAGGAGTATTAGGCATTACTCTTACAACCTTTACTTTTTTATTAAAGGCATTTTCAGTACTTTCAATACTTTTTCCAGCAGCGATCGTAACGATGATAGCATCGTTTTTGATTACTTCTTTTATTTCATTAATTATTGATGAATATAGGTCTGGTTTGATTGATAAAATTAAAATATCAGCATTTTTAGCTACTTTATTGTTGTCGGTAGTTGTAGTTAGCCCATATTTTTCACTAGCATTTTTTAAATTAGCAGTGTTTAAATCTGAACAAATAATTTGATTTGAAGACACTATATTTTTGTTTATCATTCCGCCAATCATAGCCATTCCCATATTTCCGCAACCGATGAATCCAATTTGTTTATCCATAATAACTCAATCTTGCTCCTTTTATAATCAATTATATCGGTTTGATATTATTTTCTTAGAATAAGAATAACATCCCTGTGCAATATAAAGAAACATTCTAAGAGAATATATTCCTTTTTGCAACACTAAAAGACAAAAATTAATTATATTCGACATTATGTAAATATATACACTATAATGTAAGGTTTTATGTTTATGAATATGAGTTAAACTTATATCATTTTGTATTTTCATTCAGTAGGGCGATAATTTCATACAAATAACTTGTGGCTCTATTTATTTTTAAAAATACCTCTTGACACCGAATCGAACTATATCGCATAATATAAAAAAATTAGATTGAAAATCGTTGAAGGGAATTAGTACATATGTCTTCTTGCGAAAGAGAGTGGAATTCACCGGCTGAAAGATTCCTCGTATAGAATATATCGAACCTATCCCTGAGTCTTAAATGAAAGTTTAGGCGTTCGCCTGCGTTATAGGCACCAAGTGGATATCTATGTATATCAATTAAGGTGGTACCGCGGAACAATGACCGTTTCGTCCTTTTTATTTTATTAAGGGCGAAGCGGTCATTTTTATTTTGCTCTTAAATACTTCAGTGCAGCATTGATGAGAATAGATATAGTTACAAAGTGAATGAAGTGTAATTTATAAAAAAACTTTGATTTTAGACTTGGGGGATAAAAAAGTGAAAAAACAACGAATTGTTGTAAAGATTGGGAGTAGTTCCTTGGCAGATAGTCATGGAGGCATCTCTACAGAACAGCTTTCAGATCACGTTGCCGCATTGGCTCGGTTGAAAGAAGATGGGCACGAGGTTGTGTTAATTACATCTGGAGCCGTCGCTGCAGGTTTTTCAGCGCTAGGATATCCTAGCAGACCTGTAACGATTAAAGGGAAACAGGCTGCAGCAGCTGTCGGACAAAGTTTGTTAATGCAGGCGTACACGGAGGAATTCCGTAAATATGGCATCGTTACTGCGCAACTTTTGCTGACGAGAAGTGATTTTTCTAGAAAAGAACAATATAGTAATGCTTACGCTACGTTAGGAGAATTATTAAACCGTTCCGCTCTTCCAATTATTAATGAAAATGATTCCATCTCTTTAGAGGAGCTAACGTTCGGTGATAATGATATGCTGTCAGCTTTAGTAAGCGGGCTTGTTTCGGCGGATATGCTTATGATCTTTACGGATGTGAACGGGTTATATGACAAAAATCCTCAGAAAAATGCGGATGCAAAAAAATATTATTTTCTTCCTGAAGTTACGGAAGAAATTTCTTCTCTTGCAGGAGATGCAGGCTCAAAACTTGGGACTGGCGGTATGAAATCAAAAATCGATGCTGCAAAGACAGCACTCTCTCTTGGTGTGAGTGTATTTATCGGAACAGGACGTGGACAGGAAAAGTTTGTAGATGTTTTGAAGGGTAAGGGTGATGGAACGTATGTTGGTAATGCTCCTCAAAAAGAAATGAAGATGAACAAGCAATGGATTGCCTTGCATTCGCTTGTTAGCGGACAAATTGAAGTAGATGCTGGGGCAGCTACTGCCATCATTCAGCATGGGAAGAGTTTACTTCCAGCTGGTGTTACGAATGTATCAGGATTTTTCCAAGTGGGTGAAGTTGTAGAGGTTGTAACGCAACAAGGGCGCGTAATAGGAAAAGGACAATGCACATATAGTGCAGAGGAACTAAGAGATGTAAAAGGTATGCAAAGCCAAGATATTCAAGTAAGAGGCGAGAGACATAGTTATGAAGTCATCCATAGGGATCATTGGGTTTCACTTTAAAAAGGAGGAAATAAAAATGAATGAAGTGTTGGCAAAGGGGATAAAAGCAAAAGAGGTTGCTAGAGAACTTGTGCTTAAAACTACAGATCAAAAAAATGAAGCACTTGCTGCAATTGCTAATCAGCTGATAGTAGAAACAGCTTATATTTTAGAAGAAAACAAACGGGATATTGAAGAAGGTAAGGAGAAAGGATTTTCTCATTCACTCCTTGATCGCCTTTTGCTGAATGAACAACGAATTGTTGATATGACAGAGGGTATTAAGCAGTTAATTGAATTACGTGATCCTATTGGAGAATGTGTAAGTGCATGGGAACGACCAAATGGACTATCTATTCAGGAGATGCGCGTACCACTTGGTGTTGTCGGAATGATTTATGAGGCAAGACCGAATGTAACTGTTGATGCTGCTACAATTTGTTTAAAAACAGGAAACGCAGTAATACTACGTGGTAGTTCTTCTGCTATACATTCTAACAAAGCTATCGTTAGCGTTATTCACCGGGCGCTTAAGCAAACTAGCTTGCCTTCAGAAAGTGTACAGCTCATAGAAGATACAACGAGAGATAGTGCAAAACAGTTGTTTACATTGAACGAGTACTTGGATGTTCTTATACCAAGAGGCGGTAAACAATTAATTGATACAGTAGTGAGAGAAGCGTCTGTTCCAGTACTTGAAACAGGCGCGGGAAATTGTCATATATTCATTGATGAAACAGCAGATAAACAAATGGCGTTTAATATTATTATAAACGCAAAAACGCAGCGTCCATCTGTATGTAATGCAATTGAGACGATTGTACTTCATGAGAATTGGGCAGAGCAATATGGTAGCGAGTTGTTTTCTTCCTTGAAGGAAAGAGGAGTGGAGCTACGTGGTGATAATAAAGCAGTGGCGATTGATCCTTCTATCTTACTTGCGACAGAAGAAGACTGGGAAACTGAGTTTTTATCTCTCACACTAGCAGTGAAAGTGGTTTCCACTGTTGAAGAAGCGATTCATCATATAAATACGTATGGATCTATGCATTCTGAAGCGATTATTACTGAAAACGAGGAAAACGTCAGCAAGTTTTTTACTTCTGTAGATGCCGCGGCACTTTATCATAATGCATCGACTCGTTTTACAGATGGATCCGAATTTGGATTCGGAGCGGAAATTGGTATCAGTACACAAAAGTTACACGTAAGAGGACCAATGGGGCTTCCAGCATTAACTTCTACAAAATATGTGATTCGTGGAAATGGGCAAATTCGAAAATAATAATAAAAGACACTCAATTGGCTTGGGTGTCTTTTATTATAAAAATTATTTACCATACAAATAGCCCAACGAGCATAGCACTTAATAAAGAAACAGCCATCCCGCTAACAAGAAGCTTCCAAACATTTTTACCGATGACTGATGATTTTTCTCCGCCAAATAATGAATTGTAAGTTCCGTAAATCATACCTACTGTACTAAAGTTAGCAAAAGAAGCTAGAAATGTCGTTGCAACCGCAACCGTATGCGGTTGTAGCGACTTTAAGTTTGATTTTAAATCCATCATTGCAACAAATTCATTCGTCGTTATTTTGATCCCCATTAATTCAGCTACATACATAGCATCACTGCCTGATAAACCGAGTAAAAATGCAAAAGGACTAAAGATAATGGAGAAGATTTTTTGAATTGTTAACCCCGTTACAAAAAATCCTAAAATCCCATTTAAACATGCTGTTAAAGCTACATAACCAATTACCATAGCTAAAATAACGATAACCATATTCATCCCAACTAACATACTGTTTGAAATAGTAGAAAAGAAATCCTTTTTTTCATGTTTTGAAGGTGTGTAAACAACGTCTTCTTCTTTCGAAACTTCCACAGGATTTAATACATTGGCTAAAATTAATGCGTTAATACAGTTTAATGGGATTGCGCTGAAAATATATGTTGCTGGAACCATTGATAAATAAGCACCAAGAATGGATCCGCTAACGCTACTCATACTCATAATTCCAAAAGTTAATAATCGATTTTCTTTTAAAACAGATAATTGATCACGAACAACCGCAAGTGCTTCGGTGTTTCCTAAAAACATCATTTGAATCGAAAAGAAACTTTCTAACTTTGGTAAACGAGAAATCTTTGAAATAACTGCACCTACTTTATCAATAATCCAAGTTAAGATTCCGAAATAAGAAAGAATATCGAAAAAAGTAATAACAAAAATGATAGGAAGTAACGCACTAAAGAAGAAATCAATGTGCTGACTTTCCATAGCTGAAGGAAATGCAAATCGAATACCTTCATTCGCACATGCTAGTAGCCAACTGAAAAATGACGCAATTTTATTAATGATAATACTGCCGAGCTTTGTGCCTAACATAAACCACGTAATAAAAAGCTCCAATAGGATGAGAATTACAATTGGTCTCCATTTTATATGTTTTTTATTAGGCGAACATAAGAAAACGATTAATATGACAACGAAAATCCCTAACATATTCAATATGAAATGCATGTCAACAACTCCTTGAGGCTTATTATTTGTATATAAAAAAGCATCTATTCTTCCAAATTTGGATTATGATTAGAAGTTATGAAGCATGTAAGTTATGTTAGGAATCAATGTATTTTAATTTGCTTTATTTTGAGCAATCGCAGTAATTATCGAACAATTAGTTGTTTTCAATTGTTTTGTTGGATATTAAACGTATGCGATTTTAAACATCGTTTATCCCGGATTAACGGGCAGTAAGACTTTTACCTCAAAATTCAGGGAAAGCAAAGAAGTGAAGTGGGGATGGGCTGCCCGCAAAATCCCGATTGGTAAGAGCTGATTAAAATTTCACTTTATAAATAAGAACGGTGAGTTGGCCATGAACCTTGAAGTTTCCGAAGCTGTATAATTTGTCCTGTATGATAAGCATCATGCAAAAGGATATTCATATATTGTCGCCAAACTGGTAGAGAAGGACTTAGTTGATCTAGTTCTGCTTCTTGAAGGGCGGTTAATGAAGATTGTAAGGCATCATGTACTTGAAGCGTTCGCTTTTCTCTTCAATAAACCTTCTCTATAGTTGAACAAGAGAGTGAAATACAACGTATAATTGAGCCATTAAAAAATCTCATTTTTAATATGATATTTAATAATCAAGGCTTTCATTGAGTCAGAATGAAAAGAGTATAAACCTTTTTCTGTTTGCTCATTGATTAAAGTTTTTTTAAAGTTGCAAAACGGTTCTAAAAATATAGAAGGTAAAATTCGATGAAAATAGAATATGTTATATAGCAAACAAGGAGGGGATAAAAATGGAGGTCTATCACATAACGAGCAGAAAAAGGGAAACATACAACGTTCAGGTGAAATATTCGATACTTTTCGAATGTGCACTTGGCATTGCAGCGATTACTCATAAAAGGTTAATTGATACTCTTGAAAAAACTCAAAGTGAATGGGAAGAAATTAAGAAAGCATTAACAGAAGAAATGAGAGAACACTTACAGTTTGTAGAAGAACATAATACGTGGAAAGCATTACTCCAGTTATTGTATGAAGAGGATTTTCAAGATTTATCGCAGTTTAATTTTAAAATTGATTCATTTTCAGAAGAAGATTTGAAATTTATATGTTTACCGTTTTTAGGAGAGAAGTATGAAGAGAAAAGACGTTTAGCTGCAACGGGAGTTGTATGTGCAATACACGAACTAAAGGAACTAACAGATAATCATCAGTTTTTTTCTACTTATATTAGCTTTATATGTAATGTAGATGTACAAGTGCTGAAATCGCATTTAATCGCTGTTATGACAGGTTGGTATGAGAGTGTTATTAAAAGAGAGGAAGAACAAATACTTTCTATATTAAAACGAGATTATGAAGCGAAAAATGAAATGAATAAAAAGATGAAGCCGGAAGAGTTTGTCGAGTGGGCGACTGGCGGAGTGAACTATATGCCAGAGCCAAGTGTTCATCACGTACTTCTTATTCCGCAAATGACGTACAGACCGTGGAATATTGAAGCGGATATTGATGATACGAAAGTATTTCATTATCCAGTTGCGAATGAAAGCATTCATCCTGAAGATCCGTATGAACCGAATTATTTTTTAGTTCAAAAACATAAGGCTCTTGGGGATGAGGCGAGATTGCGAATTGTAAAAATGTTATTTGAAAAAGAACGTACATTACAGGAAATAACGGAAAGATTACAGCTTGGTAAATCGACTGTACACCATCATTTGAAATTGTTACGTGCAGCGAAGTTAGTTGATATACATGACGGAAAATATGTATTAAGAAAGAAAGCAGTACAGTCTTTAGCGAAAGAATTAGATATGTTTTTGAATAGATAATTAACAACGAGAATGTACATAAAGGGAGGAATATAAAAGAAAAGTTGGTGTGTGAAATTGAAAAATCGTTCGTTCTTTTTTATGTGGATTGGTAGTGCAATCTCTGAATTAGGAGGGGCTTTCGGAACGTTATGTAATTCAATTCTAGTATATGAGTTAACAGGATCGGAAATGGCTTTAAGTAGTATGTGGCTATTATATTTCATCCCATCACTCATACTGCAATTAATAAGTGGCCCATTTATTGATAAATGGAGCCGGAAGTGGATTATGATTTTTTCACAATGGATACGGGCGTCCGTATTCTTATTACCTTTGGTGATGCTAGTTACAGGTAGTATAGAAGTTTGGCACATTTATGTTGTTCAAATTGTAGTGGGACTTATTACACCTCTTTATACACCTGCAAGTCAAGCAATTACACCGAGCATTGTAAGTCAAGGACAACTTCAAGACGCAAATGCGTATATTGATGGAATGACTCGTCTCATGATGTTTCTTGCGCCAGTATTAGGCGGAGTAGTCATTCATTTCATTGGAACAGAACTTACATTATCTTTCGTATGTATTTGTCTATTTGTTAGTGGTGCTTTCTTACTTTATATAAAAGAAAAGAGAACTACAACAGATATACGAAAAACGTGGCTAGAACAATTTCTTCAAGGTTTTACATATTTTTTTACAAAACCAATCATCGTTTGGCTCGGTATATTTCTTACTTTCGTGCAGTTTGGAGTAGGGGTAACGATGGTCACAAATCTTCCTTATATAAAAGACGAGCTGTTAGCGGGATATGCAGAGTACGGCTATTTTATGGCAGGTTTTCCACTTGGCTACGTAATTGGCTCAGTATTAGTCGGAAAAGTAACATATAAAAGCCGGCGTATACTTATGCTTGGGGGATTGTTTATAGGGGGACTCACATACATTTCGCTAGGGTTCAATCATAGTATTATCATTGCAATACTAATTGAAGTAATAGCAGGGATTTGTATTGCATTTTTCAATGTTCATAACACAACAATATGCCAACAAATCGTCCCAAATAATATGATAGGACAAGTATTTTCAGTGCGTTTATTTTTCATACGATCCGCTATGCCATTAGGTGTGTTAGTAGGGGGAATATTGAGTGAAATGTTGGGAGTAAGAGCGCTATATGTAATTATCGGTGCAGTTATATGTGTTACATCTTTAATAGGGATGTTACTTCCATATTTCAAATTTTTAGATGAGGCGATAGAAAAGAAATCAGCATAATTCAAAAAATTAAAACTTTACAATTGAAAATAATTATCATAATCAATTATAATAGAAGAATACTAGTATTCGTATAACAAAGAGGGAGTGGAATATATGTTTATCGAAACGAAAACATTTACAGTAAAAGAAGGTACATCAAATATAGTTGTAGAACGTTTTACTGGAGAAGGCATAATTGAAAAATTTGAAGGCTTCATCGATTTAAGTGTTCTCGTTAAAAAAGTAAGACGCGGTGACGAAGAAGTTGTCGTAATGATTCGCTGGGAATCGGAAGAAGCATGGAAAAACTGGGAAACAAGTGAAGAACACTTAGCTGGACATAGAGCGGGCCGTGGTAAACCAAAACCAGATCATATTATTAATGTGGATCATGCGGTTTATTATGTGAAATCATCGAAATCGGCTTATCAACAGTCGTAATATACAAGCAGAGGATACATGTTGTAGAAGCAAACATGTATCCTCTTTTTTATTACTGGGGGGATGGGAATGATAGGAAATCTTTCATTCATTTAAAAAACGTTCTAGGCTATAGAAAAAAATATTAGACTTATAAAGCATAGTCTTAGACGGAACGCTTGAATATTTTCCCTTACATATTTAAGTGTTATGGAAATGAGTCTATATACCTTCTGTTTAAAAGGAGATGAGTACATGAAGCTGAATCATTTAAATTTATGTGTTGATGATTTATCAGAAGCGAGACATTTCTTTGAAACATTTTTTGATTTTCAATTTTTGGAGCAAAAAGGGAAAGCACTTGTAGTCATGAGTGATGAGAGTGGTTTTATACTTGTACTAAGTGATCCAAAAGCATTTAAAGGGAATAAGGAAGTTACGTATCCGGAAGCTTTTCATATTGTTTTTTTAGTGGATACATCAAGTGAAGTGGATCAAGCGTATAATCGTTTAGTAGCCGGCGGCATTGAAATAGACAAGGAACCTTATTTGATGCGAGGTAGTAGTTATGGTTTTTATTTTACAGTATTTAATGGCTTATTAATTGAAGTGTCTTGTCTTGATTATAGAGAAGGTAAGAAAGTTTCAAAGCTTAATAGTAACCATCTAGAGTAATCATTTGAAGGTGTATAGAATTTAAGTATGTATCATATTAGAAGACGGATTAAGAAAGTTTCACTGTAAAGTAAAAAAGACAGACTAATAAATAGTCTGTCTTTTCACATTAATTCTTCACATCATCATAAAGTTCAAGTGCCTCTTTCACATTCAATCCATTTTTCACAATGCCATGTATCGCTTGAATCATCGCAGCTGGGTGCTCGGATTGCCATATGTTTCGGCCCATATCTACTCCAATTGCGCCTTCTTGCAGCGCATTGTACGTAATGTTTAATGCGTCTTCAATTGAATCTAGTTTTGGGCCACCCGCGATGACGACTGGGGCAGGGCATGTGCTCGTTATTTTTTCGAATCCTTCACAGTAATACGTTTTAATAATATCAGCACCCATTTCAACACATACGCGGGAAGCAAGTGCTAGAAAGCGAGCTTCACGTTTTTGTAATTCTTTTGCGACTGCGGTAATGCCGAGTACAGGTAGGCCGTAATCGTGAGCTTCAGAGACTACATTTGCGAGATTTGTAACAGTTTGTGTTTCATAGTCTGATCCGACAAAAACAGAAACGCCAACGCCAATTGCGTTTTGCTTCACTGCTTCTTTTACAGGTGTAACAATTGTTTCATTCGCTAAATCTTTACCGACGACAGTAGCACCGCCAGATACACGCATAACCATCGGTGTGCTGCAGTTTTCAGGAATACAGGAGCTAAGTACACCACGCGTTAAAAAGAGAGAATCCGTGTAAGGAAGTAAGTTTTTAACTGTTTCAAGTGGTTGTTCTAGTCCGTGAATTGGTCCTAAGAAATAACCGTGATCTATTGCTAACATTACCGCTCTGCCATCAGGTAAAATTGTATTTAATCGATTTTTAAATCCCCAAGTCATTCCAAATCACTCCTTCGTTAATGTTGGATTTTCCGTTTGTACAGTATCTTTATTTGGTAAATGTGGTGACTTAATAAAAACAGCTTTAAAAGGTTTGTCAGAATGGTTAATAAGATAGTGAGATTCATGAGGACGAACTTGCAGGACATCACCTTGTTTAATTGGAACTCTTTCATTATTCACATAGAAATCTATTTCACCTTCTAATGCATAAAAGACCTCTTCGCACGTCGTATGATAATGGTTTTGAAACTCCTGGCCCGGTTGAATGACAACAAGGCCAAGATCAATATTTGGACCTTGTATTAAATATTTCGGCCCGTTATCACCGAAGCGATAGGAGAAGTCATTTTCATTCGCTTTTAACATACAGTTCACTCCTTTATGTAATGTGTTACAGTGCACCAGGCGCAATCCACATATGTGAGGTGAGCCCTTTATCAGCTAAAGCGAGCTGACTGTCATATACAGTTTTCCATGTTTCATAGAACTCTTTATATAGTTCGTGATTTTCAGTAACTGGTTCGAATGTTTGCTCCCACTGTACAAACTCTTCGGCAGTTTCTTCCATAGATGAATATATGCCAGCACCAACTCCAGCAGCAATCGCAGTTCCTAAAGCAGCTGCTTCTTTCACAACAGGTACTTTTACAGGAATACCGAGTACGTCTGATAGAATTTGTGGCCATAGTTTTCCTTTAGCGGCACCGCCAGCAAAAATAACTTCAGAAGGGAATGTGCCAGTTAGATTTTTTATTAATTTTAAGTTTCCAAGTGTAATGAAGGCTGCATTTTCTTCAATAGCACGAAACAGTTCTTTTTTTCCGCATTTGTCAGCGTCTAAACTTAAATTTAAAAAAGAAGGTGCGGCATGACGCCAAGAAATGTAGTTCATAACGTTTGAAAAAGTAGGGATAATGCCATGTGAACCGACAGGTACGTCTTTCGCTTGTTCTTCTAGTAATTCATAAGCATCTACACCGAGTTTATCAGCAAGTTTCTTTTCTTCTTGGCAAAAAGCGTCTCGAAACCAGCGCATAACGAGACCTGGGAAAAAGGCGATTGTTTCATATTGCCATAGGTTCGGAACGACGTGACAATTTACTCGAATCGCAGCATGTGGATCTGTTATTGGCTCAGTAACATTCACTTCTTGTTGCCAAAAGCTACCCCCGCATATTAACGTTTGATTCGGTTTCACGATTCCTGTTCCGAGCGATGCCATTTGAGCATCTCCACCCCCGGCGACGACAGGAATCCCTTCACGTAATCCAGTTAATGCTGCACACTCTTTTGTAACGTTGCCAATTACTGTACCAGCTTCATTTACTGTTGGTGAAAATGGCAAAGATAGACCGCACTCCTTAGCGACATCGTTATCCCACACTCTATTTTGTAAGTCAAAAATACCTGACGTGCATCCGTTTGAGGGATCAATTTGTAGTACGCCGCTTAGTTTATATAAAATCCAATCGTTTAACATTGTAAAAGAGTAAATATTATTATAGACGTCGGGTTCATGTTTTTTTATCCAGAGTAGGCGTGGTAAAGCACCTAATGAAAAAGTTTGACCAGACTTTGTATATAAATCTTTTTCAAGATGTGACCGAATTTCTTTTAATTCACTAACTTCGACGGATGCGCGCCCATCAACATTTGCACACGCCCATATTTCTTGCCCATCTTGATCATATAAAACAAATCCTTCTCGCATACTTGTAGCGCTAATAGCAAGAATAGAAGAGGCAGGAGTGTTGCTTTTTTGAAGCACCTCTTTCGTACATTCTTGTACTAGCTTCCAATTTTCTACTACATCAAAGTTCATAGAGCCTGGATAACGAAGGTCAGATTTGTGAATCCATTCTTTTTGACTTACTGCAATTTGATTACCATGTAAATCAAAAAGAACTGCTCGAATGCTCCCTGTACCAGCATCAAAAGCTAATAAATGGGACATTAACAATCACCATCCTTTCGTAATAAGGAGAGGGCAGTTTCCTCATCGGTAATTAATGAATGAATAAACTTTCCTTTTAAGGCACCATAAATTGCATCTATCTTTTCAGTACCTCCAGCAACACCGACGACATGCTTCATATTGCGCAAAATAGAGAGGGGCGTGCCAATTAGACGATTGTGATGCGAGAGCTCTAATAAATCGCCATTTGTATTATAAAATTGTCCTAAAATATCGCCAGCACCGTTTTGACTACGAATATATGTCATCTCACGTAGTGTTAATTTTTCTTCTTTTACAATCGTAGCGTCTTGAGATAATCCCCCAATACCGACAACAGCCGTATGAGCAAGTGAAGCGACTTGAAGCATATCTTTTACACTCGGTTCTGATAGAATACTTTGTGCCATTTCGGTTGTAGACGCTAGAAACGGCGTAGGGATAATGTGAAGTTCGCCTTGCATGTAGTGTAAATAGTTTTGTTTTCTCGGGAGATAGTGATTTACCCCGCCTGTTAGCGTTACGATTGAAAGGTTGATAGAACTTTCAAAATGAATGTTTTCTAGCATTTTGCTAATTGTTTCTCCCCAGCCAATACCGAGTAAATCGCCTTGCTGGAGATGAGTTTCTAAATATTGTGCAGCAGCTTTTCCGAGAGAAGCGTGATAATTGTTTACTGGGGTAGGGATAATAAAAGCATCTTTTAAGTGGAATTTTTTCATTAGGTCACGCTCAATACTTAAACAGTGCAAACCAGTCCCTTTTACGTGAAATGTAACGATACCTTCACTCCGCGCTTTATCTAATAACCGGACGACTTTATTTCTTGAAATATGAAGAAGTGACGCGATCTCCTGTTGTGTTAATTGGTCTTTATAATAGTACCAAGCTACTTTAGTTAATAAATTTTCTTCAAAGTTCAGCTGAGTCATACTCTTCATCCCTTTCAACAATTGACCACAGCTTAAACATATGTACCATATATTTTGTTTATTCCAGTTGAAACGATTAATAGTACGTAGAAAAAAGTGTTCTAGATATAAAAAAAGGAATATACAATGCTACAAAACAAGTAGAACAAATAATCATTTTCTCAAAAAATGTTCTGGGTAAAGGCAGGTGACATCATGTGGAGAATGTGCCCTTATTACAAGTGAAGAAAATGAGTAAGGCGTTTTCGAATCAACTTGTGCTAAAGGAAGTGAACTTACAAGTAGAGCATGGTGATATATACGCTTTAGTTGGTGGAAATGGCGCCGGGAAATCGACATTAATGAAAATATTAACGGGGTTATATTCGTATGATAGTGGAGAAATGTATGTGAAAGGAAAGAGACAGCAGTTTGCAAATCCAAAAGAAGCACACCAAGAAGGGATTTATTTAATACCACAAGAACCGCTCATTTTTCCGCATATGACCATTGAAGAAAATATATGTATTGGATTAAAGGGGAATAGAAAGAAGCTTAAAGTAAAAGTTCAGCAATTAATTGACAGTTTAAGTTGGGATATTGATCTTAATGAACAGGGAGAATCGTTATCTATTGCGCAACAACAGTTAGTAGAAATCGTTAGAGGATTAATAAGAGAAGCTGAGATTCTTATTCTAGATGAGCCAACATCGACATTAACAACACACGAAATTAAGAGTCTTTTTGTGTTGATGAAAAGTTTACAAGAAAAAGGAATTGGGATGATTTATATTACGCATCGTTTTCCAGAAATCTTTGAAATTGCCAACAAAGTAGCAATACTACGTGATGGAATGGTTGTAAGCCAAGGTGATGTATGTGACTATACATATGACATGCTGATGGAGGGACTATTGCCAAAAGGATATAAACAGAAAGAGAAAATAGAAGTAGTTCAAGAGACAGCAAAGACGAAAAAAATATTAGAAGTGGTTGATATAAATGGTCACGCATTCGAAAATATATCATTCACTGTACATGCGGGTGAGGTTGTAGGTGTTGCTGGCATTATAGGATCTGGCAGAACGGAATTAGCAGAAGCGATATTTGGATTGAAAACTATAAAATCAGGGTCTATCTTATTGGGGGGAAAATCAATTGATACGTGTTCTTTGCATAAAAGGCTAGACGAAGGACTAGTTTATGTGCCAGAGGATAGGGCGAGGAATGGAATTTTCTCAATTGCTTCTGTTAAAGAAAATATTGCAGCAGCAAGTTTATATCAAAATAATCGCTTTTTTATAAATCAAGAAAAAGAAAGCGCTTTAGTTAATTCGTTTATAGAACAGTTCCGAATTGTTGTACAGAATATGAATAAAGAATTGGCATCTTTATCAGGAGGTAATCAGCAGAAGGTCGTGCTTGCGAAGTATCTTGCATGTAATCCTAAAATTATTATTCTTGATGAGCCGACTCGCGGAATTGATGCGAAAGCAAGGCTTGAAGTGTATGAGACGATAAAAAAAATGAAAAGGGAAGGACTCGCAATTTTATTAATCTCTTCAGATGTTGAAGAAATTATCCAATTAGTAAACCGTGTATATGTAATGAGAAATGGGCGATTTGTTTCTCATATGGAAAAAGAACAACTGAGTGTGAATGAAGTTACACGCCTTGCATACGGAGGTGTAACGGAATGAAACGTATGTATAAAATGCACGAAACGTCTATCATAATGTTACTACTAATTTATATAGCTATTGTAGGGATGATAAACCCTAGTTTTATTCAATTTACCTCGTTATCTTTACTGATGAAATCAAGCGTTATTTTAGTCGTGCTAGCAATCGGTCAATCGTTCGTCTTATTTACGAAAAATATAGATGTATCAGTTGGTTCAAGCATGGGATTAAGTGCAGCAGTTTGCGGAATGATGTTAACGAATGGGTATAGTGCATTCTTGTCGATATTTGTAGCTATTATACTTGGGGCCATTATCGGTTTCGTAAATGGTATTGGAGTTGCGAAGTTTCGGGTACCAGCCATTATTATGACATTAGGCATGTTAGGAATTGTTAGAGGTGCAATGTTAATTTTCACAGGCGGGAAGTGGATTGAAGATATTCCAAACGATTTTAAGCAGCTGTCATCTATCATCATTCTTGGTTTACCTATAACTGTATGGTTCGTTCTTATTATTTTACTACTACTATACTTTTTTTTAAGAGAAGTGCCATTGGGAAGATACTTTTATGCGGTAGGTGATAATGAAGATGGCGCGAGGCTTATTGGTATACCTGTTAATAAAGTGAAGATATATGCGTTTATGATTTCAGGCATAAGCGCTGCGCTCGCTGGTTGCATATTTGTTATGAATATCGGGTTCGTTCCAAATCAAACTGGTACAGGAATGGAACTACAGGTGATTGCAGCTGCTGTGCTAGGAGGAATTCATCTAAAAGGAGGAACAGGTTCTATATTTGGAGCTGCACTAGGAGCATTGTTTTTAGAAGTGATAAGCAGTTCACTTATCTTTTTAAAAATACCAGCATTTTGGAATAATGCTATTTCAGGTTTTTTACTATTACTTATTATCATATTAGATAGCGTCATGAAGAAGTGGAAAGCAGAAAGGAGAATGAATCTATGAAGTATTTTTACAGATGGGAAGGTGTGTTAATCATATTACTTCTTATAGAATTCATTCTCTTTAGTTTTATAAACAGCAATTTCTTAAATATTAGTAATCTCCTTTTTAGTACAAATGATTTTCTATTCATAGCAATCGCGGCAATTCCAATGACTTTCGTTATTGTAACAGGAGGAATTGACGTATCTGTAGGATCAATTATGGGGCTAACCTCGATTTTAATTGGTGTGTTTTGGATGAATGGAATTCATATTTTACTAGCAGTAATAATGGCACTTATAGTCAGTTGCTTAGCAGGAGCTTTAAATGGGCTTATTATAAAATTGACAGATGTAGAACCACTAGTCGTTACACTCGGAACGATGTTTTTATACGGAGGAATTGCACTCGTCATTTCAGGAGGGGCAGGTGCTTCTGGATATGAAGGGATAAGCGGCTTACCTGATACTTATGTACAACTAGCAAATGGTAGTTTTATAGGAATACCCAATTTATTATGGCTACTTATTTTATTAACAATTGTATGCACGATTTTGTTTCACCGAACGATATATGGGCGCCACGTAAAATTAACAGGCGCGAATGAAAATGCAGCAAAATACACCGGGATTAAGACGAAGAAAGTAGTAATCATTGCTTACATACTTTCTGGGTTAGGAGGTGGATTAGGAGGAGCTTTCTTAACTGCATATTTCGGTTCTGCACGTGCTGATATAGGAAGCGAAACAATATTACCAATTATTACAGCAGTTGTATTAGGCGGGACACTTATTACAGGTGGAAAAGGAAGTATTTTCGGTACTGTACTGGCGAGTATTTTCATTGGGCTCATGCAGTATGGCTTGCAAATGACGGGTTTAACAAATGAACAATCCAATGTAGTAATAGGTATTATCCTTATTCTTTCAGTTATTATGAGACATTTCAAATTACATCAATTTTTAGCGGGGAAAAGACAGAGTTTGCATAAGGGGGAAATGTCATGAAGAGAAAACTAGGGATTGTATTGATTGTATGTATTTGTTTAATCGGTTTAATTGCGTGTTCTAGCCAAACGGCAGATAAGAAAAAGGCTGATGATGTGAAATTTGCATTTATTCCGAAATTAACAGGAGTTGGTTTCTTCACATCGGGAGGTGAAGGAGCAAAGGAGATGGGAGAGAAGCTAGGCGTACAAGTGAAATATGATGGGCCGTCTGAAGCGAGTGTATCAGGGCAAGTAAAGTATATAAATAATTTTATTAACCAAAACTATGATGCACTTATGGTTTCCTCTACATCAGTTGATGGTTTATCGCAATCACTACAACGTGCTAAGAAAAAAGGAATGACCGTCTTAACATGGGATTCTGATGTGAATCCGAAAGATCGTTCTTTTTATATAAGCCAAGGAACACCAGACCAACTTGCTAACTTATTAATAGAAATGACTTCTAAGCAAATTGGAGATAAAGGAAAAGTAGCATTCTTTTATTCTAGCCCGACAGTAACGGATCAAAACCAATGGGTAACGAAAGCGAAAGAAATTATTAAAAAGAAATATCCGAACTGGGAAATTGTAACGACGCAGTACGGTGAAAATAATGCACAAAAATCTTTATCCGTAGGGGAGAACATATTAAAAACGTATCCAGATATTAACGCAGTTATTTGTCCAGATGCAACAGCACTCCCAGCAATGGCGCAGGCAGCTGAAAACTTAAAAATGGATAAAAAAGTAGTGGTAACTGGATTTTCTACACCGAACGTTATGCGTGATTATGTAAAACGAGGAACAGTACAACAATTTGGTTTATGGGATGTAAAACAACAAGGTGCTCTCGCAACGTATGTAGCAAATGAAATTGTTGTAAAAGGGAAGAAGTTAAAAGTAGGGGATAGCTTCGAAGTAAAAGGAATTGGAAAAGTGAAAGTAGAGCCAAACTCCATTCAAGGATATGATTATGAGGCAGAAGGGAACGGAATTATCGTATTACCAGAACGAGTTGTATTTACGAAAGATAATATTGATAAGTATAATTTTTAGTAGACAAAAAAACGTCCGAATATATCGGACGTTTTTTTATTTCTGCATTAATTATGAACAGTTTCTTTTTCGTTTAATCCAAGTGTACGACCAGTAGAAGTGTGAAGGTCTTGGAACAATCTTGGATTTTCAGTTAGTGAAATGCCATATGAAGGAATCATTTCTTTTATTTTTTCTTCCCATTCTACCATGCGGCTTGGGAAACATTTTTCTAATACTTCGAGCATGACGTGAACAGCAGTAGAAGCACCTGGTGATGCGCCTAGTAATGCGGCGATTGAGCCGTCAGCTGCACTTACTACTTCTGTACCAAATTGAAGTGTTCCTTTACCGCCAGCATCAGTATCTTTAATTACTTGTACACGTTGTCCAGCAACTACAATATCCCAATCTTCACTTTTCGCGTTCGGAATGAATTCGCGTAATTCTTCCATACGTTTTTCATGTGATAACATAACTTGCTGAATTAAGTATTTTGTAAGTCCCATTTCTTTTACACCAGCGGCTAACATCGTTAAGACATTATTCGGTTTTACAGAACCGATTAAGTCAAGATTTGAGCCAGTTTTTAAGAATTTAGGTGAGAAGCCTGCGAATGGTCCAAACAGTAAAGCTTTTTTATTGTCTATATATCTCGTATCTAGATGAGGTACAGACATTGGCGGAGCGCCAACTTTAGCTTTACCGTACACTTTCGCATGATGCTGCTCTACAACTTTTTGGTTTTTACATACCATAAATAGTCCACTTACTGGGAAGCCACCGATATGCTTTGATTCAGGGATACCAGTCTTTTGAAGTAGAGGTAGGCTACCACCACCGCCGCCAATAAAGACGAATTTAGCAGTATGATGCTCAATTTTACCACTATTCATATCGTGTACTTTTACTTCCCACAAACCATTTTTCGTGCGCTTAATATTTTCAACACTATGCTTGTAGTTTAGCTCGACATTTTTTGTTTTTAAGTAATCAAACAACATACGTGTTAATGCACCGAAGTTAACATCTGTTCCAGAGTCAATCTTCGTTGCCGCCATCGGTTCATTAGATGTGCGACCTTCCATAATGAGTGGAAGCCATTTTTTTAATGTTTCAGGAGCATCAGAAAATTCCATTCCTTGAAACAGTGGATTTTTTGAAAGCGCTTCAAAACGGTTTTTTAGAAACTCAACATTTTTTTCCCCTTGTACTAAACTCATATGAGGTAGTGGCATAATAAAATCTTGTGGATTACGAATTAATTTGCTCTTTACAAGATATGCCCAAAATTGTCTTGAAAGCTGGAATTGCTCATTCACTTTTACAGCCTTACTAATATCTATAGATCCGTCAGCTTTTTCGGAAGTATAGTTCAGTTCGCATAGCGCAGAATGCCCTGTACCTGCATTATTCCATTCGTTAGAGCTTTCTTCCCCGGCACTTGCGAGTTTTTCAAAAACTTTAATTTCCCATTCTGGTGCTAATTCTTTTAGTAATGAGCCTAACGTTGCACTCATAATTCCTGCACCAATTAAGATAACGTCTGTTTTTTGCTGCATGTTGCTCATGATAATCTCTCCATCCCCTATATTGGCAAAAAAGTGTAGGTGTTTTCTATGTCTAAGCCGTAAAAGAGAAACACCGCCTAGGCCCCACCTAGGTGTATACCTTTTTTGTCTCAATTATATAACCATCTCATACTCTATTATAATAATTAATAGACTAAAATATCTAGTGTTATCTGATAATTTTAAACTATTTAACGTTTTATTCGCTAAAAATCTTATTTAACAAGCTCTTTTAAGGTGGTAAATAGAAAAAAATTACAGTTTGAAATTATCTCGAAAAAGCTTACGTATCCTTAAGTGACTAAATCGAGTACCTTTTTATGGGATTATTCTTTCTGTAATGGTAAGATTATTCTGAAAAATAAAAAGGAGGGACTCTAATGTGTACAAAAGAACAAATTTCAAACTTATTTCGAAACTTTTCAATAAAGGAATGTAAAGGGTCAAGTGATTTATATGAATATTTATCAATGAAAATTGCTGAAGATGAGGAAGTACTTACACTATCGTCCTATGCTCAGGTAGGTCAACCAGTCCCAAACTTACTATTAGGTGCAGTACATTATTTATTGCTAGCAGGGAAAGAACATCATTTAAAAACGTATTATAGTAGTTTAGTTGAAAATGCTGATACAAATTTAGATAAAGCTTTTAATCATTTTAAAGATTTCTGTAAAGAGTACCGAGAAGAAATCATTACTTTGTTACAAACGAAACTCGTTCAAACAAATGAAGTAAGACGGTGCGCATACTTATACCCAAGTTTCTGCTACATATTTAACAAAGTGAAGAAGCCGTTAGCGTTAATTGAAATTGGGACAAGTTCTGGGTTGCAACTGTTCTGGGACCAATATCGTTATTCGTACGGGACGGATGAAATGTACGGAAATATAGATTCAAATGTGCATGTAACTTCTGAAATAAGAGGGGAGAATGTGCCGCATTTTCTAAAAGAAAGCCCATCTGTCGTAGAAAGAATCGGACTGGACTTACATGTGAATGATTTACATAATGAGGAAGATTATTTATGGTTACGTGCTTTAATTTGGCCAGAGCATAAAGAAAGGTTTGAGATGTTTGATCAAGCTGCATCTTTAGTGAAAAATGAATCTGTCCAATTAATAGAAGGAGACGGTGTAGAGCTATTATCATCTATTATTGAACAAATAAGTGAAGAAGCTGTTATTTGTATTTTCCATACACACGTCGCAAATCAAATACAAGAACAAGTAAAACATAAGTTAGAAAAACAAATACAAGAAATTGGCGCAAAACGTGATGTATTCCACCTGTATAACAACATGTGGGATCGTGACCTTCATATTGATTATTATATTAACGGAAATGAATATCGTGAAACGGTTGGAGAAACAGAAGGGCATGGGAGATGGTTTAGCTGGAAGATTGGAAATGAGACGCTTATTTAGATTAATAGGGGCGCCCTCACTTGTAAAAGAAGGGACCATAGGCTCAAGCATTGACTAAATGGTTAAGGAATAAATGTATTAGTAACATACAAAAAATGCTTCGGAGAAATCCTAAGCATTTTTTGAATTACATTTAAACCCCATAATGGATCATGTACTTCTGTTCTGCTGCAGCTTGTACAATTTTTGAAGCTAACTCATTCAGCTCATCAGATTTTCTGAAGAACTTTGAAGATGTAACTGTTTCATAGAGAATTGCTAAAGATTCAGGAGGGATAATTGTAATCCATCAACTTGTGATCCGATAAAGAGATTTTTTAACACTTTTTCAGCGTAAATTTTATCCTCTGTATTCATTCTTGAATTCCTCCTTTTCATAAAAATATACCTTATATTTTTATTGTAATAAATAAATTTTCATGTAAAATGAACCTTTTGTGAAAAACGAGCGAATATAGTGTGAAGGATCATGAGAGGGGAACGGAGCTTTGGATGAAGTACAATTAAAAGAATGGCTATATAAACGAAAGTATGTTGTCCAAAAAAGAGTTTGAGAAAGTGTTACTTTGGATTGTTGAATAGATATTTAGTAAAAGAATTAACCAATAATTATATTATGTAAACTTTATTTATAAAACACCCATTTAAAAAATGGATGTTTTATATTTTAATATATTAGGTGTAATATATAGTTTAAAAAAGCGGAATACTTTGCGGAAAGTTAAAAATATTTTTCGAATCATATTTCGCTTTTACTTCCATTAATCGGTCAAAGTTGCAACTGAAGTATGCATCTGGCCAATTTTTAATGGATAGGTCAGGCGTATTAACGTAGACACCTTTTGTAAATGGAAGCATCGCTAAGCGGAAGTCTTCAACCCATCGAATACTTCCAGCGGCACCTTCTGGTTGCTCCCAAGTAGCGAATATTGACATGTTTGATAGTGCTTTTCGGTAAAAGTAAGCAGTTGCCTCATTTGGCACCTCAGCAACAGCACCGCCTAATCCGTGGAAAAATACGGAGGTGGTGGAAAAGGGAGGTGCATTATTAATAAAGTGATCGATAATGGATAGTCCTTCTTCTGGTAATAGTTCATATACATATGGACCAACACTTTTAAATGGTAAAGGTGTTGCAGGTTGCTTTTCAGCTATTTTCGCTGCTGCTTCTGTCCATGGTATTTCTTCGATAGTTACTTGCATTGGTGAACCAGCTTCTAGTAATGGCTGTAGTAGCGACTGCAATTCTTGTACAGAACCGAGAAATACACCTTGCATTAATAATGATGGTTCTAATCCTGCAGACATAAAAAGAGTAGTTGTAAATCGTTTATTAGCGCAAGGTAGCGTATATTCTTGCCAAGAGGTTAATACAGGTTTTAAATCTGATATCCCCCAGCTTATTTCTGCAAATCCTACCGTATTAATTTTATGTGTTCGAAACTTAAACGAAGTACATATTCCAAAGTTACCACCACCAGCACCGCGCGAAGCCCAATAGAGATCGGAGTTACACTTGGCGTTAGCGCGTATTATACAACCATTCGCGTCTACCATTTCTAATTCAAGTAAATGATCGAGAGTTAATCCAAACGGACGAGAGAGAATACTATGTCCGCCACCTAAAGTAACACCTGCAATCCCGGGAGTAGGACAAACACCGCTCGGCACAACTAACCCTTCAGCTGCAAGTGTTTCAATTAAAGAAATATTTCTCCATCCAGTCCCGATAGTTACAGTTCCATTATTGTGATCTATTTCTAATTGTTTCATTTCACTTACATCAATTACAAGACCAGCATTACTGACGGATAATGCCTCATAATTATGACGTCCAGAGCGCATGCGTATAGGAACGTTATGTAGCCTTGACCAGCGAACAGCGTTTACTACATCCTGTGTATTTTGAGCAAAAACAATGATTAACGGAAATTTGTTGAAGAATGTATTGAATTCTTCACGCGCTGAATTATAATCAGGATCATTAGGTGTAACGATACGACCAGTAAGTTCAATTTTTTGATTATTCATTTCAGTCATCTCTCCTTGACGTGAAATATTTATAATGTGGAAATACAGAACATAAAGAAGAACTGACAATACTTTATAAGTAAATGAATAAAGGAAAAGGATTATTCCAATAAAGAAAAAGGCAGTGCTACATAAGTAGCGCTGCCTTTTTGGAATTATATGTATGTGCTCAAAATTTCCCCAGGTAATCCATCAATCTCACAAACTTTCTCCGATGTAAAACCTACACTTAGTAAAATTTTGCGAGAAGGGATATTATTCGGATCGATAATTGCTTTTAGTACGTTTACATCTGTTTGCTTCGCTATTAAAGCTAGTTGTTAATTTTTGATTATGTACGTACATACAATATGTAATTAAGTGAATGACCATCATAGTAATTACAGAAAAGGGTGAATACAGCATATGAATCAATTTGAGCAAATGATGTACGTTGGTGTCATCATGTCTATTGTACTATCTGTAATGATTTTAGGGTCCTTATATTATAATCCTCGACTTTCATTAACTGATTATCCGAAAGATATTCAAAAAGTAGTTTTTCCAAAATCGATTCATGAAAAAAAGCAAACCATTTATTTTAATATTTTATATAATACTATTCTTTTCGGTACTCCTTTCATTTCTACATATATACTACATAAGCATGAAAAATTAATGTATATGGATGCCTATTTACACACTTTTGGTATTTTAATGATTTTCAATTTAGTAGATTTACTTATAATTGATTGGCTAATTTTTTGCTGGATTACTCCAAGGTTTGTTGTGATTCCTAGTACGGAAGGTATGAAAGGATATAAAGATTATAAGTTTCATTTAAGAGGGGCTATTGTTGCTACTCAAATTTTAGCAATCGTAAGTTTATTTTTGGCGGGAATTGCCACAACTATTTAGTGTGAAGAAGGGTATGGAGCCTTTTATAAAAGATAAGGAGATTTATAATATATAGAATTAGAAATGAGAATTTGATAGTATTGGAGTAAGGAGTTTTAATAACAGTATATTAAACAATATTAATATACTGTTGCAAATGTTTTGATATTATGTAAAATTATACAATTTTACGGAGGCATTTGATAAAATTCAAAAAAATTTAATGGAGGTTAATATGAAAAAAGTAATTGGCGCAGCAACAGCAACTGTTTTTGGATTGGGAGCGTTTACCACAACTGCTACCGCAGAAACAATTGTAACAGCAGATGTACTTAACGTACGTGAAAAACCGACTACAGAATCAAAAGTGGTCGAAAAAGTAAAGAATGGGCAAGAGTTAAAAGTCATAAATACCGAAGATGGCTGGTCAAAAATTGAGTTGAATGGTAAAGAAGTGTTTGTAAGTTCGGAGTTTACAAAAGATGTATATCATGTAACGGCGAATTTGTTAAATGTACGCACTGAAGCAAACACGGATTCAGAAATTCTTGGCAGACTAAAAAAAGATGATGTAATTGAATCAACGCATCAAGTAAAAGACGGATGGCTGCAATTTGAGTATAAAGGAAAAACTGCTTATGCAAACGTTTCTTTCCTATCAAGTACAGCACCAACTGAAAAGAAAACTGAAGAGAAAACGAAGCAAGTAGCGAAAGTACAAAAATCAGTTAAAGAAAAGAAAGAAGTAAAGACGCAGAAAGTAGCAAAAGCGAAAGAAACAACGAAAGCACAAGAAATAGTAAAGCCTAAAGAAGAGTTAAAAGTCAAAGAAGAAGTAAAAGTTAAAAAAGAAGAGAAAGCGCAAGAAATAGTAAAGCCTAAAGAAGAGGTAAAAGTCAAAGAAGAAGTAAAAGTTAAAGAAGAACCGAAAGTGCAAGAAATAGTAAAGCCTAAAGAAGAAGCAAAAGTCAAAGAAGAAGTAAAAGCGCAAGAAATAGTAAAGCCTAAAGAAGAGGCAAAAGTCAAAGAAGAAGTAAAAGCGCAAGAAATAGTAAAGCCTAAAGAAGAGGAAAAAGTCAAAGAAGAACCGAAAGCGCAAGAAATAGTAAAAGCTAAAGAAGAAGAAAAAGCAAGAGAAATAGCAAAAGCTAAAGAAGAAGAAAAAGCAAGAGAAATAGCAAAAGCTAAAGAAGAAGAGAAGGCAAGAGAAATAGCAAAAGCTAAAGAAGAAGAGAAGGCAAGAGAAATAGCAAAAGCTAAAGAAGAAGAGAAGGCAAGAGAAATAGCAAAAGCTAAAGAAGAAGAGAAGGCAAGAGAAATAGCAAAAGCTAAAGAAGAAGAGAAGGCAAGAGAAATAGCAAAAGCTAAAGAAGAAGAGAAGGCAAGAGAAATAGCAAAAGCTAAAGAAGAAGAGAAGGCAAGAGAAATAGCAAAAGCTAAAGAAGAAGAGAAGGCAAGAGAAATAGCAAAAGCTAAAGAAGAAGAAAAAGCAAGAGAAATAGCAAAAGCTAAAGAAGAAGAAAAAGCAAGAGAAATAGCAAAAGCTAAAGAAGAAGAGAAGGCAAGAGAAATAGCAAAAACTAAAGAAGAAGAAAAAGCAAGAGAAATAGCAAAAGCTAAAGAAGAAGAGAGAGCGAAAGAAGCATCTAAAAACAACATACAGTCTGCTAAACGTGAATTAACGGTAGTAGCGACAGCGTATACTGCTGATCCAAGTGAAAATGGTACATATGGTGGACGCGTTTTAACTGCGATGGGGCATGATTTAACGGCAAATCCGAATATGAGAATTATCGCAGTTGACCCGAAAGTAATCCCATTAGGATCTAAAGTATGGGTAGAAGGTTATGGAGAAGCTATCGCTGGTGATACTGGAAGTGCAATTAAAGGTAATCGTATTGATGTTTTAATGGGTTCAAAAAGTAAAGCTATGAATTGGGGAAGACAAACTGTTAAAGTGAAAATTTTATAATAACAATAATTATCCAAATAGAAGTCAGTTCTCTTTATTGAGGCTGGCTTTTATTTTTTTAGTAGAAGGATAATAGGATTTTTAAATGGCTTATTACTAAATCTGTAATAAAACATAAAAATTAATTCTCTGTTTTGATTTAAAAGATGGGAGACTTGCTGAACTTAAAAGTAATGAACTAAATATTTTACCATTCGTTTCATGCTTGAACTGCGCGATGGTGTGGGAACCGCAATATTTTCAGTTAAGTGATGGAGGTAAAACAGTTCAAATCATACAGCAGCAAAATACAGAAGAATGGATAATGGAAGAGGAATATAAGTTACCAGTTTCATTACCAAAAACAACGGTAAAGCTTATAAATATGAAAAATGAAGATATACCTATAGATGAAGATAGTTACTGGGAAGCTTTTGACTTGTTCGGTTCTGAATATGTATGTAGATTATTAGGGGTACCGTTATATGATGATCTTCCAAAGGATTTGGCGTGTCCAACTTGTGCGAAAGAGATGAAATATGTTGCTACAATTACTCAAGATATTGAGGAACGTGGACTTATTTCAGTAGTTGATTTCCAGTTTGGGGAAATGAATATATACTATTATTTATGTATAGATTGTTTAATTATAAAAACTGAAATACAAAATACATAACAAGCCTAACATAATATGTTAGGCTTGTTTTTTGATCGCAACATCATTAAGAATTGCATCAAATATATCTTTTTGCGTAAAGTTATCTGTAAAAATAGTTTCTCTGGCAACCTTAATAGTATCGTGCGGATTATACCATTTTTGTAGGGAATCTTCACCAAATTCGTGTCGTTTGTCCCTTGTGTTATGTCGTCTAATAGTTTCCTCTAATGATAAATCAAAGTAATATGCAAATGCATTTTCATCAAAATAACGAATTAATTCTTTTAACATCTCACCATACCTATGACTGTTCAATATACCTTCTAAAATAACAAATTCACATTTTCCTTTTCCGTACTTCGTAATTTCAAATAGTAAATCATGTGATAAATTACCCATTGTGTCGTGTACTCTAAGCATATCTCTACGTACAATATCCTGTGATACTAAAAGTGTCCCTTGTCCGAAATGTTCTTGTAGTTGTTTTGCAATCGTTGTTTTACCACTTGCGGAGTTTCCTCTAAGAATGATTAAAGTGGATGTAAATATGGGATTAGACATAATGTATTCCCCCCAAACAGCATTAATTATATAGAAAATTTTAACAAATAAAGTAAGGAAAGTGTATAATCAATATGATGGATATTTAAGGAGGGGGTAAGATGGGGGATATATTAAAAAATGCACAACCTATATGGAAACGGACTTGGTTTCGTTATCTAGGGGCATTTTTTATTGTTCAGTTACTGTTTATTTTGTGTGAAATAACTGGGTGGGTACCAAACTTTAGGCCAGGCGGAGAGTTTTTTAATAGAATATTAAATTCTCAATTTTTCACTGAATGGTTCACACTCTATACAATCCCGCAATTTAACGTATTTACAGCATTTTTTGCGATTACATTACTACCATATGCATTAGTAGGTGCAATGAAAGATGTAACAGCAAGAAAAAATATAAAGGAATAATAGAGGTATAATATGCTTTTTCAAAAAGAAGGTTTATTGATTAGATACGTAATGGAAGATGATGCATCTATCATTTCTAAATGGTTAACGGACCCAGCAGTCCTGCGGTATTACGAAGGACGAGATAATCCGCAATCTGTAGAAAAGGTGCTTGATCATTTTATACATAGTCCAAACAGTAATGAAAAAAGATGTTTAATAGAATTTGATACCATTCCGATTGGTTACATACAAATGTATCCAGTGGATTCAGAGTGGAAAGCGTTATATGGCTATAAAGAATCACAAAATGTATGGGGTATGGACCAATTTATCGGTGAACCAGCCTATTGGGGAAAGGGAATTGGAACAAAACTCGTTCAGGCAGCAATTACATATATTATGGGTGAAATGGGAGCAGAAGCAATTGCAATGGATCCGAAAGTAAATAATGAACGGGCAATAAAGTGTTATGAAAAAAGTGGATTTAAAAAAGTAAAGATTTTAAAGGAACATGAGTTGCATGAGGGGAAATTAGAAGATTGTTGGATGATGGAATATAAACAATAATAATGGCTTATACAAACAAAGGGGGATGTGTGAAATGAAAAAAGCATTAATCGTAATTGATGTGCAAGCGGGTATGTATACAGCTGGAATGCCAGTACATAATGGGGGAAAGTTTTTACAAACACTGCAAGAGCTTATTAGGGAATGTCGTTCAAATGATATTCCAGTTATTTATATCCAACATAACGGTCCTAAAGACCATCCGTTAGAAAAAGGTACGGATGGATGGCGAATCCATGCGGCCATCGCTCCGCAAGAAGGAGATAATATAGTTGAAAAGACGACTCCAGATTCATTCCATAATACAAACTTAAGCGAAGTGTTACAAGAGAAAGGAATTGAACACGTTATTCTTTCGGGAATGCAAACAGAGTATTGTGTAGATACGACAACGCGCAGAGCATGTAGTGAAGGATATAAAGTAACGTTAGTGAGTGATGCACATAGTACATTTAATACAGAAGTGTTACGTGCTGAAGATATTGTGAAACATCATAACGCAGTATTGGGAGCGTTTGCGGATGTTGTTGAAGTAAAAGACTTAAAAGTGGCTGCCTCTAAATAAGAGGCAGTTTTCATTAGAAAAAATAGCGTCAAATATTGTTAGTAGGTCGGTATTTTGAAATAATCACTTATATAATTTCACGTACCATAATGAAAAAATACAAAAAAGGAGCACCACATAATTAAAAAGGGCGCTCCTGCATTAAAACGTTACTTTTTTTTATCTTTATCCAATATATTTTGTTCTTCAGCAAACTCTGTACCATATGCAAAGCGGCGATTAATACGAATGTTATCATTGTTGTGCCTTGTATGAGAGTTAGAGAAGCGATGAACGATTACTTCAGATAAAGTGAAGACGATGGCAGAAAGGATACTGCCCCATGCAATTTGCATATAGTTGTCTAATAAAATAT
The DNA here is from genome assembly GCF_004634455.1 of Bacillus sp. 007/AIA-02/001. Taxonomy (NCBI): domain Bacteria; kingdom Bacillati; phylum Bacillota; class Bacilli; order Caryophanales; family Bacillaceae; genus Bacillus; species Bacillus sp. 007/AIA-02/001. The sequence goes on along the minus strand of NZ_SEIY01000006.1, from coordinate 160,627 downwards.
TACCGAAAATCCATACGCTTAAATATGTTAATAAGAAATCCGACATAATGGCACCAGTATTGCCAATTCGATTTAAAATGATTTTATCAACGAACATGTAGGATACGATTGTAACAAAGAGACTGAATGAAATAATTTGAACAAACGTTGCAGGGAAAAATAAAGCAAGCCCAATGCTAAATGCGATAATACACGATATGAACTTGATAAGCACTACTGTGAAATCATTCAAAATTTACACCTCCGATTTATACATAGTTTTTCAATAAATTCTGGAGTTCATACATTATAACGGATTTATTTACATAAAACTTTTTCATGTTCGGAATTTAGTCTAAATATTATAAAAACAATGAAAAAATGTTATAGTAAAATGAGAGTGTATGACATTTTTAGGTAAGGGGGAATCCAGGATGTGGATTACTTCAGAAGTAGAAATTCCAGATGAGTTAATTGATCACCTTGAGCAAGGAAAGTTAGTATTATTTGTTGGAGCGGGAGTTTCTATGAAAGGGAAATCAAACTTACCGAATTTTGATGATTTAGTTGATGAAATTGCAAAAACGTTATATGTCGAAAAACGTGAAATAACAGAACCACATGATTATTATCTTGGTAAAATTGCGAAAACAAAAGATGTACATCAAGTCGCAAGAGATCTTGTTCATATAGAGAAATCAAAACCGAATCCATTGCATTATGCAATTCCAAGGCTATTTCCTTTAGATACAGATATCCGCATTGTAACAACAAATTTTGATCAACATTTTACAACAGCAATTAAAGAAATAAATAGAGATATCAATGTTTATTACGCTCCAGCTTTACCGACTGGGAGAGCTTTTAAAGGTCTTGCTTATATACATGGTAATGTAGAACAGGAGAAAGAGGCTTTAATTTTAACAGATGGTGATTTTGGAAGGGCTTACTTAACGGAAGGGTGGGCGAGAAGATTTTTAGTTGATCTATTCTCAAATTACACCGTTTTATTCATTGGATATAGTCATAATGACCCAGTAATGAAATATTTAGCAACTGGTTTACCACCAAGTACAAGACGATTTGCTTTTGTCGCACAAGGAGAAAATACGTACCACTGGGAACATTTAGGGATAAGACCAATTGTGTATCCGAATAAGGTGAATAATCATCAATCCCTCGTAAAAGCAGTAAAACGCTGGGCTGAATTAATGGGTGATAATTATATTACGAAAAGAATGCGTATTCGGGATATTGTAACGGTTCCCCCGTCAGTAGAACAGGAACAATTATCATACATAAAGCAATCGATTAAAAAAATTGAAACAGTACGTTACTTTGTGGAATTTGCTCATGATTATGAATGGGTCGAATGGTTAGAAGCAGAAGGTAAATTACAAAATTTGTTTATGCTTACGCCAAACTATAATGAAGTAGATGAATTACTTGCAGAATGGTTAGTGGAACAATTTCTTTTTAGTCATCAGAAAGAATTATTTCAATTAATTTATAAAAACTATTCTAAAATATCACCGTTATTATGGAGAACAATTTGTAACTACTTAAACGAAACGAAGAGTAAGATGGACCCGCTGTTGTTTGCAAGGTGGACACTCCTTTTATTAGAAACAGCTGAAAAAGATAGTAGCTCTATAGAAAAGATTTCTAAGTTACTGCAAAAATGTTCTTTTCCTGAGCATAAAGAAATTGCCTTATTGTTACTAACTTTTATTTTAGACGGAAAACTGAAGTTGAAACGTGTAAGAAAATGGGGGAATGATACGCAAGAATCAATAGAACTCGAGGAATCGAGTCGCTTACCAGTATCTACATTTTCTCATGTGGAGCAAATTTGGAACGAAAAGATGAGGCCATATATCGCTTATTATGCTGTTCCAATTATGATGATTGGATTAGAAAAATTGAGAATGTTGTCGTTAAGACAAACGGCACTGAAAAAAAGAAATAAGGAAAATGTAGAGAAAGAGTTTCATCAAAATGATCTTGCATTTTTAATACGAATTGTAAAAGAGTGTCTAACTTATTTATGCGAAAACAATGAGAAAAAAGCGGATTATTATATTACAGAAATGATAGAAGCAAATAGTGTACTTCAAAAGCGAATTGCAATTGATGCGATGAATAAAAATATTTTTGTTCGTGTAGATGACAAAATGAAATGGTTGTTACATGAAGGACTTCTTTTAGATTTCACTTATAAACACGAAGTTTTTCAACTTTTAAAAAGGCATTATGCACATTGTTTAGAAAAAACAAAAGAAGAAGTCACTCGAACTGTAATAAAGCATCTTACAGAAGAGAGGGTATTTGATGCATGTCTCGTATTAGACTTATTATTCAAGTGTGATTCGAATAGCCCATCTACGGCAAATGGGTATGAGTTAATGAAGCAAAAGCATCCTCATTTTCATTCTGAACGATACAGTGTACAAAAGAAAGAAGATACAGCAGAAAGAATTACTTGTAATGTAACTGCTGACGGATTATTGCAGCTGAAAGATGTTGAAATTATGAAGCAAGTTCAGCAATTTTCGCAAGATGGTGTTTTTGAACAACGCCATTTTTTAGAGATGTTATCAAAAGCATGTAAATTAAACACAGAATGGAGTATTTCATTTGCATACCAATTAGTAGGAGTGCAAGAAATAAGTAATGAAGTATGGTTTGTTTGTATTAGAGAATGGCGAAATAATCGAGGATTGACGAATGAGCAAATCCAAAAAATTATTCCGCTATTGCAGAAATTTGTTAGAAATACTGCTTTTCATTGGTTAATTAGTAGTTTTCTATATGAAATTAGTAATCGACTAGAAGAGTTAGAAGAGAACAGTATACGTGTTGTAAAACGATTTGCTTTTTCAGTGTTTCCTCAAGTTATGAAGAGTGATACAGACTTTAAGCTTGGGAAACAAGATTTTTATAATGAATCAATTCAGCATCCAGTTGGAAAAATGACGGCTGTATTATTAAAGTTGTTATCATATGATCATTTATACGATCGTAATGTATATGAATATTTATTTTTATTTGAAGAACAAGTAAGAGTTAATTCGGAACGAACAAACTTTATGTTTGCTCGTTTAATAGCAGATATTACATTTCTATATCATATTGAAAAACAATGGTGCCGAAAATATTTGTTACCATACTTAGATTTAAAAAAACAAAATGAGATTACGGAATATGCATGGGCCGGCTTATGTTACACGCAAATAAATTTACCTTTATTTACAGAAATGAAGCGATTTATTAAGTATGCGATAGAACATTTGGAAGTATTACATCCGCATACGAGAGAAGCTTTCTTGAAGTGGCTTAGCTTTGTATTTATTAAATGTGTACTATATTGGGAGCAAAAAACAAATTGGTTATACCCGTTACTCATACTAGAAAATGAAGAAAATAAAATTAAGTTTATGCAGTTTTTATGCTATTACGTCAAAACATTAAGTGTAAAAGAACAACAAAAGTTTTGGACAGCTTGGCTCAGCGTATTTTTGCGAGAACGACCAAAAATGGGTGAGATAACTGCGAGAGAATATGTGATGCTTTTACGTATTATTTTATACATGGATGAAATATTAGAAAAAGGATTATGTATTATGTCTCGTGCATTTTCAAGTGTACATGGTAAATGTACAGGTGAGGAAATGAAGCAGTTATTGATTGAAATGCTTCATAAAAAAGAAAGTATGAAAGCGCATAAAGAAATGTTTGCAAATGTGTTTTTTATTTTACTACAAACATGTCACGAAGCCGTTTTATTTGAAAAAGAAATCATACAAATAAAAGAATTATTAGTTCAGTATGAAGTAGAGGAATATGTTTTACATTTACTAGAAAATGAAATAATTCGCATAGGAATTGTAATGGGTGATTTACAAAAAGAATTATAGGACGAAAGTGGAATTTAAAAAAATATATAAAAAGTTGTTGACAGTGTTTTGAAAAGCGTTCTATAATACGAATCATACTTATTCAATTTCAAAAACATTTGAATAAACAAAGTGCAATGAAGAGATCACAGTAGTGGTTAGTCTTACTGTAACAGAGAGCTGGTGGTTGGTGTGAACCAGTACAGGGATAATCATGAATTACAGTCTTGGAGCATCTTTTTCGTAATAAAGATAGTTTGTCTTTATGAGGAAAAAGCGGTCAATTGATCGTTAACAGTGAAGAGAGGTAGACGGAAAGTTAGTCTACAACTAGGGTGGTACCGCGATAAATATCGTCCCTACTGATTTATTCAGTAGGGACTTTTTGTATTTTAGTGGTTCAACTTGAAAATTAAATAGTCATGCATTGAAAGGAAAAGCAGTAGTTGTTGTTTCCCTGTAACAGAGAGCTGGTGGTTGGTGCAAACCAGTACATAAACAAGAGCGAATTACAGTCCTGGAGCATCTTTTTCGTAGTAAAGATAGTATTGTCTTTATGAAGGGAAAGACGGTCAGATGATCGTTAACAATGAAGAGAGGTAGACGAAAGAAGTCTACAACTAGGGTGGTACCGCGATAAATATCGTCCCTACTGATTGAATCAGTAGGGCTTTTTTGTACAAAAAAGTGGGTTTTTAACTAGTAGTTCATGTCTTTGTACGAATTATTAGTTTAAAATAAGAAGAGGTATCGATTCCACTATAAATTTGTATAATTAGTCAGTTCAGAAAATAGAGAATTTTTTATTCTCTTACTATACTTTTAAAACATTAGAGGAGGATTTCCAAATGGCAAATCATGAATTAGATCAATTACGTAAACAGGTAGATGAAATTAACTTACAACTATTACACCTTTTAAACAAACGTGGTGAAATTGTTCAAAAAATTGGAGAGCAAAAGCAAGTACAAGGCACGAAACGCTTTGATCCAGTACGTGAGCGTGAAGTACTTGATATGATTGCAGAGCATAACGAAGGACCATTCGAAACATCAACAGTTCAACATATTTTCAAAACGATTTTCAAAGCAAGCTTAGAGTTACAAGAAGATGATAACCGTAAAGCGTTACTAGTATCACGTAAAAAGAAACAAGAAAATACAATTGTTGATGTAAAAGGTGAATTGATTGGAAACGGAACACAAACGTTCATCATGGGACCTTGTGCAGTAGAAAGTTTAGAACAAGTTCGTCAAGTAGGGCAAGCGATGAAAGACCAAGGCTTAAAATTAATGCGCGGTGGTGCATTCAAACCGAGAACTTCTCCATATGATTTCCAAGGTTTAGGAGTAGAAGGACTTCAAATTTTACGTCAAGTAGCAGACGAGTTTGATTTAGCAATTATTAGTGAAATTTTAAATCCGAACGATGTTGAAATGGCATTAGACTACGTTGATGTAATTCAAGTTGGCGCACGTAACATGCAAAACTTCGATTTATTACGAGCTGTAGGTAAAGTTAACAAACCAGTATTATTAAAACGTGGATTAGCAGCAACAATTGATGAGTTCATTAACGCAGCGGAATACATCATTGCGCAAGGTAACGATCAAATTATTCTTTGTGAGCGCGGTATCCGCACATACGAAAGAGCAACACGTAACACATTAGACATTTCTGCAGTACCAATTTTAAAGAAAGAAACACATTTACCAGTTATCGTTGATGTAACACATTCAACTGGACGCAGAGATTTATTATTACCAACAGCGAAAGCGGCACTTGCAATTGGCGCAGATGCAGTAATGGCTGAAGTTCATCCAGATCCAGCAGTTGCATTATCAGATTCTGCACAACAAATGGACATTCCAGAATTCCATAGATTCATGGATGAGTTAAACGGTTTCAAAAATAAATTATCTTAATTCCATATCATATATGCATTGAAGAGGAAACAGTAGTGCTTATCTAACTGTTAAAGAGAGCTGATGGTCGGTGTGAATCAGTACAAAGGTAAGCATGAATTACAGCCTTGGAGCATCTTTCCCGACAACTTTTGGAGGGTAAGACGGTCGAACGATCGTTAAAGAAGAAGAGAGGTAGACGAAAGAAGTCTACAACTAGGGTGGTACCGCGATAAACATCGTCCCTACTGAGCGCTCAGTAGGGACTTTTTTGTACAAAAAAATAGTAAAGGGGCAAGAGAAATGAGATACATTACAGCTGGAGAATCACATGGACCGCAGTTAACAGTTATTTTAGAAGGTGTACCAGCAGGTTTGACACTTACGGCGGAACATATTAATAAAGAATTATTAAGAAGACAAAAAGGTCATGGACGCGGAAGACGTATGCAAATTGAAACAGATACAGTTGAAATTGTAAGTGGTGTTCGTCACGGGATGACACTTGGATCACCGATTACGTTAATTGTAAAAAATGATGATTTCAAACATTGGACGAAAGTAATGGGTGCAGAGCCAATTTCGGAAAAAGAAAGTAAAGACATGAAACGTACAATTACAAAACCACGTCCCGGACATGCAGATTTAAATGGAGCAATTAAATATGGTCATCGTGATATAAGAAACGTATTAGAGCGGTCATCTGCAAGAGAAACGACAGTTCGTGTAGCTGCTGGTGCAGTTGCAAAACAAATTTTAAGCGAATTAGGCGTGGGAATTGCAGGACATGTTCTTGAAATTGGTGGAGTAAAAGCAAAACATATTTCAAACTTATCAATTGAAGAAATTCAAACAATTACTGAAAACTCACCAGTTCGATGTTTAGATAAAGAAGTAGAGCAAGAAATGATGAATGCGATTGACAACGCAAAAAGTAGTGGAGATTCAATCGGTGGTATTGTGGAAGTCATTGCAGAAGGTATGCCGATTGGCGTTGGTAGTTACGTTCATTACGATCGTAAATTAGATGCAAAACTTGCTGGTGCAATTATGAGTATAAATGCATTTAAAGGTGCTGAAATCGGCGTAGGTTTTGAAGCGGCACGACAACCAGGAAGCAAAGTGCATGATGAAATTCTGTGGGATGAAAAAAAAGGATACACGAGAAAAACGAATAATGCCGGCGGTTTAGAAGGCGGTATGACAACAGGTATGCCAATTATCGTAAGAGGCGTGATGAAGCCAATTCCTACTTTATACAAACCGTTAGCAAGCGTTGATATTGATACGAAAGAAGCATTCCAAGCGAGTATTGAAAGATCTGATAGTTGCGCAGTACCAGCAGCGGGTGTAGTAGCTGAATCTGTTGTGGCATGGGAACTTGCAGATGCACTAGTCGAACAATTCGGAAAAGATCGTATGGAATTATTAAAACAAAACATTATGCAACACAATAACTACGCAAAAGAATTTTAATAAAAAGGTGGGTTTAACGTGCAAGTAAAAGATCAACTATCATCATTACAACCATATAAACCAGGTAAATCACCAGAACAAATGAAAGAAGTGTACGGAGATCATTCGTTTGTGAAATTAGCATCGAATGAAAATCCATTTGGTTGTTCACCGAGAGTTTTAGAAGAGTTGCAAAACTCTTGGTTGGAACATGCTTTATATCCTGACGGAGGTGCTACAACGCTCCGTCAAACAATCGCAGATAAGTTGCATGTGCAAATGGAACAAGTACTTTGTGGTAGTGGTTTAGATGAAATCATTCAAATGATAAGCCGCGCCGTATTACGAGCGGGAGATAACATTGTAACAGCAGGTGCAACATTCCCGCAGTACCGCCATCATGCGATTATTGAAGGGTGTGAAGTGAAAGAAATTCCTTTAAATAAAGGTGTATACGATTTAGACGAAATTTCGTCAGCGGTAAATAATAATACGAAAATCGTATGGATTTGTAATCCAAACAACCCGACGGGCACATATGTGAATGAGCAAAAATTAACTCAATTTATTGAAGGCATTAGTGAAAATACGTTAATTGTCATTGATGAAGCGTACTATGAATACGTAACAGCAAAAGATTTCCCTGAGACATTACCGCTTTTAGAAAAACATAAAAACATTCTTGTACTTAGAACGTTTTCTAAAGCATACGGATTAGCTTCTTTCCGCGTTGGATATGCGATCGGACAGGAAGAGCTAATTGAGAAATTAAATGTCGTACGTTTACCATTTAACGTATCTTCATTAGCGCAAAAAGCAGCGACGATTGCTTTTGGTGATGACGAGTTTATTAAAGAAATAGTTCACATGAATACAGAAGGGTTACAGCAATACGAGAGTTTCTGTAAGGAAAACGGTATACCATTTTATTCGTCACAAACTAATTTCATCTTCTTACCGGTAGATAATGCTGGAGAGATTTATGAAGCTTGTGCACATGCAGGATTTATTATTCGTCCGTTCCCGAATGGTGTCCGTATTACAGTTGGAACAAGGGAGCAAAATGAAGGAGTGATTTCAGTGTTAAAACAACACTTTGAAAATAAAAAAAATAAGTCTCGAGATGAGGCAAATGCGTAAAAAGGTAGTATTAATTGGAACAGGTTTAATAGGAGGCTCTCTCGCATTAGCAATTAAGAAAGAGCACGATGTAACGATAACAGGGTACGATATATTTAAAGAGCAAGTAGAGCGTGCAAAAGAATTACACGTAGTAGATGAAATAGGAGTTGATTTACAGCGTGCATGTGAAGAGGCACATTTAATTGTTTTTGCTTCTCCAGTTGAAGAAACGAAGAAGCTATTACACAAACTTGCGTCATTCCGTTTACGAGAAGATGTTATAGTGACTGATGTTGGTAGTACAAAAGGGTCTATTATGAACGAAGCGGAAGCTTTATTTTCAAAGGATGTTTCTTTCATTGGTGGACATCCGATGGCGGGTTCTCATAAAACGGGAGTTGAAAGTGCAAAGGCACATTTATTTGAAAATGCATTTTACATTTTAACACCGATGAATCACGTGCCAAATAAACAAGTGGAAGACCTTAAAGTATGGTTAAAAGGAACAGGGTCACATTTTCTTGTTTTAAATACGGAAGAACATGATTATGTAACAGGGATCGTTAGTCATTTTCCGCACCTTATCGCAGCAGGTTTAGTAAAGCAAGTTGAGAAACATGCAGGAGATAATCCGCTCATTCATCAACTAGCTGCTGGAGGTTTCAAAGACATTACACGTATCGCATCTAGTAGTCCAAAAATGTGGAGTGATATTGTAAAGCAAAATCGAGAGCATTTAATGGTATTATTAAAAGAGTGGATCTCTGAAATGGAAGATTTATATAAAACAGTTTCTACCGGAGATGCAGGCGAGATTCAAAACTATTTTGCAGATGCGAAAGAATACCGTGATTCTTTACCAGTAAGAAAGAGAGGGGCAATTCCTGCCTATCACGACTTATACGTCGATGTATTAGATAAGGTGGGGGCATTGGCTCATATTACGAGTATTTTAGCGCGCGAGGAAATTAGTATTACGAACTTGCAAATATTAGAAGCGCGTGAAGGACTGCTTGGGGTATTACGTATTAGCTTCCAAAGGGAAGAAGATCGTATGAAAGCAAAGCTAGCGCTTGGAGAAGAAGAATACCAAACTTATGAAACAATTTAAATGAGAAGGTGAAAAACGTGAAAGAAAGAACAATACAACCCGTTAATAACGGATTGAATGGTAATATTACAATCCCAGGTGATAAATCCATTTCACACCGTGCTGTTATGTTCGGTTCTATTGCAGAAGGGAAAACAACAATTAAAGGTTTCTTGCCCGGTGCAGACTGTTTAAGTACGATTTCATGTTTTAAAGAAATGGGAGTAGAAATTACGCAAAACGGTGATGAGGTTACTGTAGTTGGTAAAGGATTAGAAGGTTTACAAGAACCGAAAGCTGTATTAGATGTTGGTAATTCTGGTACAACAATCCGATTAATGTCAGGTATATTAGCTAACACACCATTTTTCTCTTGCGTACAAGGTGATGAATCTATCGCAAAAAGACCGATGAAGCGTGTAACAAACCCATTAAAACAAATGGGCGCAAACATAGACGGCCGAGAAGAAGGAACATTTACACCGTTAACAATACGTGGCGGAGATTTAAAAGCAATTGAATATATTTCTCCTGTTGCAAGTGCACAAGTAAAGTCGGCTATTTTACTTGCAGGTCTTCGTGCAGAAGGTGTAACAGTTGTTACAGAACCACATATTTCACGCGACCATACGGAAAGAATGCTTGAAGCATTTGGTGTTAAAGTAACTCGCGAAGGGAAAACAGTGAAGCTGTCAGGTGGACAAAAATTAACAGCAACAGACATTCAAGTGCCAGGTGACGTATCATCAGCAGCGTTTTTCTTAGTAGCAGGTGCAATCATCCCAAATAGTAAACTAGTATTACAAAATGTAGGAATGAATCCAACCCGTACAGGTATTATTGATGTTTTAGAAAAAATGGGTGCTACGTTCACTGTAGATCTAATTAACGAAGAGGCATCAGAACCAGCTGCAAATATTACAATCGAAACATCTTCATTAAAAGGAATTGAAATTGGCGGAGATATTATCCCTAGATTAATCGATGAGATTCCTGTAATCGCATTAGCGGCAACGCAAGCAGAAGGAATTACAGTAATTAAAGATGCACACGAATTAAAAGTAAAAGAAACAAACCGTATTGATACAGTCGTTGCTGAGTTAACGAAACTAGGAGCTCGCATAGAAGCAACTGATGACGGTATGATCATTTACGGAAAATCAGCTCTAAAAGGCAATACAGTAAATAGTTATGGTGATCACCGTATCGGAATGATGCTTGCAATTGCTGGCTGTTTGGCAGAAGGAAAAACAATTATTGAAGATGCAGAAGCAGTAGGTGTATCATATCCTACATTCTTTGACGAACTTCAAAAGTTAGCTAAATAAAAAGGGTGGAAAGCAGATACGTGATGTATCTGCTTTTTTTGTTAAAACGTCCTTGTAATTTCACTTATCGAACTATAATAGTAAGAATTATGATACAATTCAAACAGAGAATGGAGGAGAATTATATGAATGTCATACAATTAAAAGAAGATCAGTTTAGAGAAGCATTACGTTTATCAGAATACGCTTTTCAATATAAAGTAGATGAGGAACGATTACAGCAGCAACTTACAAAAATGAAGGAAAGTCATGAAATATACGGCATTATGGAAGGGGAAGACTTAGCTGCAAAACTACACCTCATCCCGTTTCATATTTACATAGGTAAAGAAAAATTTAAAATGGGTGGCGTTGCAGGAGTAGCGACGTATCCAGAGTACAGAAGAAGTGGGTATGTAAAAGAGCTACTTCAACATTCACTTCAAACAATGAAAAAAGATGGCTTTACAGTCTCTATGTTACATCCATTTGCTGTTTCGTTTTACCGTAAATACGGCTGGGAACTTTGTGCGAATCTACTCAAATGTCATATAAGTAAGAGTGATTTAGTGATGAAAAAACAAGTAAATGGTACTGTGAAACGTTTTAATAAAGAAAATCATCCAGAAGAAGTCGAGAAGCTCTATGAAGCATTTGCAGAACGTTTTTCATGTATGTTAGTTCGAGAGAAGAACTGGTGGTTACAAGCGGTTTATGATGATTTAACATTAGCGATTTACTATGATGAAAATAAAAAGGCAGCAGGTTACATGTTATACAAAATAGAAAACTATAAAATGACAGTAGAAGAATTTGTACCACTGCATAATGAAGCACGAAATGGTCTGTGGAACTTTATTTGTCAGCATGATTCTATGATTAAAGAAATTGAAATGACAGTAAGTGAAAGCGAACCGTTATTATATTCATTGCAAGAGCCGCGCGTGAAGACAGAAATAAAACCATATTTTATGGGAAGAATTGTAGATGTAGAGCAGTTCTTAAAACAATATGAGTTGAATTGGAGCAATGTACAGCAAGAAGTGATCCTAAACATTACAGACGCATTTGCTCCGTGGAATAACATAACAGTGAGACTTGCAAATCATGAAATAACAATAATAAAAGAAAAAACAATAGATAAAGGCATCAAACTGGATATAAACGAGTTATCTACAATAATGTTCGGCTATAAACGTCCGTTACAACTGAATGAATTAGAATTAATTAGCGGAAGTGAAGAGGAAATACAAGCGTTTGAGAAAATAGTTCCGGTACGAGAAGCATTTATTTATGATTTCTTTTAAGTTTTCAATAGAAAATTGGGCTGCCCAAAAACAATTTTTGGGACAGCTTTCTCTTTGGTTGTCGGTAAGTCGATATATCCTGAAAATCGCTGATATAATTGGAGATGCGCCGATATATTCTGAAAATCGCTGATATAATTAGACTTGCGCTGATATATTCTAATAATCGTTGATATAATTTTTTCACTAAAACGTAACTATACTTTGTCACGCACTTGACTTTTAATCCATGTAATTTATAATTAAAAACGGAATGAATTTTCATTCCTGGAAATAGAGGTGGAAAAAATGGCTAAAAACAAACAAGAGGATATTTTTGATGCTGCGATGCAACTTTTTGCAGAGCGTGGTTACGATGGTACGACAATTCCAATGATCGCTGAAAAGGCAAAAGTCGGTGCGGGTACTATTTATCGCTATTTTGAAAATAAAGAGGCACTTGTTAACTCATTATTTTCAAAAAGTATGTTACAGCTTTCTGAAATAATAAAAACAGATTTTCCTGTTGAAGCAAATATTCGTGAACAGTTTAGTCATACGTACAACCGTTTATTTGAATTTGCGAGAAACAATGTAGATGCTTTTTTATTTACAAATTCTCACTGTGATAGTTATTTTCTTGATGAACAGAGTAAGAAAATATTTGATGATTTTATAGGCTTCTTTATGAATATTATTGAAGATGGAATCGCAAAAGGTTTTCTTCGTCCATTGCCTCCAGTTGCTTTAATTATTATTGTATATCAACCGCTAGAAAAATTAACGAAAGTAATTGCAACAGGGCAATTAGAATACTCGAAAGAGTTAGTAAAAGAATTAGAAGAAAGCTCTTGGAACGCTATTAGAATCATTTGATTCTATAGCTTTATAAGGAAAGGAATGAATATTCATTCCTAAATAGATTTAAAAAATGAGAGTAGGAAAGGATGTTTGTGTAACTAAGGGAATGAACATTCATTCCGGAAAGACTAGTTTAATAGAATTTACAAAATAATGTAATAGAACAATAGGAATGAACGTTCATTCCGTTACTAACGTGAAACTTTCAAAACGGGAGATGATTCAAATGAGCAAGTTAAAAAGTTGGAGAAGTTTATCTTTTCTATTATGGATAGTTATTACTATTACAATGGTCGTAACGATGCCTAATATGGATCAATTAGTGAAAGAAAAAGGGAAAATTACAATCCCTAATACAAAGCAAAGCAGTATTGCTGACAAGATGATGAAAGAGATGGATAAAGAAGGGGTTGAAAAGTATGAAATTATAGCCGTTTTTAATAGTGGCAATAAGGCAGCTTTAACAGATGAACAAAAAAAGGAAATAACAAAAACAATCAACGCCCTGCAAAATGAAAAAGAGCAATTAGGAATTAAGGAAGTTGTTTCACATTTAGACAATAAAGACTTGGAGAAACAATTAGTTTCTAAAGATAATACGACTATTTTAACGCAAATATCGATAGATAAAAAACATGGTGAAATATCAAAAGTTTCAAATAATCTTCATGAAAAAGTGCAAACGAAAGGGGTAAAAACGTATTTAACAGGAAGTGACTTAATAGCGGGTGATTTTCTTAAATCCTCTCAAGAGGGAGTGAAAAAGACAGAAGTTATTTCAATCATTTTCATTCTTGTAGTATTAATCCTCGTATTCCGTTCACCAGTTGTTCCAATTGTTTCTCTTCTTACAGTTGGTATATCGTATTTAGTTTCAATGGGGATTATTGCCCAGCTTGTAGATCAATTTAATTTTCCATTCTCAAACTTTACACAAGTGTTCGTAGTCGTCGTCCTGTTTGGGGTAGGAACAGATTATAACATTTTATTATATACGAGGTTTAAAGAAGAATTAAGTAAACAAGAAAATGCATTTTTAGCTACGAAAGAAACATTCAAATCAGCAGGTAAAACTGTATTATATAGCGGAATAGCGGTGCTAATTGGTTTTGCATCACTTGCTTTAGCAAGTTTTAAATTATATCAATCGACTTCAGCGGTAGCAATTGGTGTTTTAGTATTATTACTCGTATTAACGACTTTAAATCCATTTTTCATGGTGCTTTTAGGAAAAGGAATGTTTTATCCAGTTAAAACATTTAAAGGTCATGAGGATAGTCGCTTATGGGGATTCTTTGCGAAAAACTCAGTAGCAAGGCCATTTGTCGCTTTAATCATCGTATTCGTAATATCGATTCCTTTCGTATTAAAATACTCTAATACACTTAATTACAATGATTTATTTGAAGTGGATAATAAGTATGAATCCAAGATGGGTATTAACGTAATAGAGGATCATTTTCCGCCTGGTTTCTCTTCACCGAGTACATTAGTCATTCAATCTGATAAAAAGCTGGATGAAGGAACTTCTCTACAAATTTTAGACGAATTAACTGATAAAATTTCGAAAGTTAAAGGTGTGTCAGAAGTATATGCACCAACACGTCCAACTGGTGAGAAGATAAAAGAATTATATTTAAATAAGCAAGCGGGAGAATTGAATACAGGATTAGGAGATGCCGATGGTGGCATAAAGGAAATTAATGATGGATTAACAGATGCGAAAAATAAAATGGGAAGTAATGATTCAAATAGTCTTGCGAATGTTCAAAAATTAATTGATGGAACGAACGAGGCGAAAAACGGGGTATCAGCATTAGGAACAGCTTTACATCAATTATCAAATGGCATAAACGACGGTGCACAAGGAGCACAGCAAATTGAGAGTGGTTTAGCTTCAGTAAACGAAAATATAAATGTTCTATCTAATGCAACGTCGCAGCTGCATGCTGGTTATGCACAGTTAGAAAAAGGTTTAAACTCTTACGATCAATTCTTCGGAAGTATTTTTCAAGCGATTGATGGTGCGAAAAAGGGATATGAACAAATTGAAATGTTAATGACCAATTTCGTTCAAACGAAACCAGAATTAGCGAATGATCCAAACATACAACAAACGATAGGAATTGCTAAAGAGGCTCAAAAGAAATTAAGCGTACTTTCAAATGAATTAAATCAATTAGCAACACAGCACAAAACGGCGATGAGTTCATTTAAAGAAGCGAATCAATCGTTACTGAAAGTGGATAACGGCTTAAAAGAAATGAGCAATGGAGTTAATAAGTTACAAAAGGGAGCAGCCGATCTTAAAAATGGATTAAATGAAGGTTCTTCAGGTTCAAAACAAATTGCAAATAAATCAGTTGAGTTACAATCTGGATTAACGAAAATAAACGATGGGCAAGGACAACTTTTAACGGGCCTTAAAGACCTGCAAGAAAAGATGGGGCAATTACAATCCGGTTTATCTAAAAGTACAGAAGGGCTTGGAAAAGTAAGTAATGGCCTGCATGACGCACAAAAATATTTAGGGGAGCTCAATGAATCGAAGAGCTCTGAGAAGTTTTATATTCCAAAAGAAGTGCTAGAGGGAGAGGATTTCCAAAAAGCATTGAACACGTACATGTCACAGGATAGAAAAATTGCTAAAATGACTATCATTTTAGATGTAAATCCGTATTCAAAAGAAGCGATGCCAATTATTCAAGAAATCAATAAAACAATCGATGGCACTGTAAAGGGAACGGAATTACATGATGCGAAAACAGCAATTGGCGGAACAACAGCTAGAAACGTTGATTTAAAAGAAGTAACAGGGCAAGATTTCTTACGTACAGCTACAATTATGTTAATTGGAATTGCGATTGTATTAATCGTAATTACACGCTCATTACTAAACACAATATTTATTATTGGCTCATTACTATTAGCGTACTTCGCATCACTCGGTATAAGCGAACAAATTAGTGCACATGTATTACATGTAGATTCATTAAGCTGGAATGTTCCATTCTTTAGCTTCATTATGATTGTCGCTTTAGGAGTGGATTATAGTATTTTCGTAATGATGCGCTATAACGAGATAGAAGGGGATTCGGTAACGAAAATTGTAACTGCATCTCGTCATATGGGAGGAGTTGTATTATCAGCGGCGCTAATTTTAGGCGGGACATTTGCAGCATTAATTCCATCAGGTGTATTAACACTTATACAAGTTGCATCAGTAGTTGGCGTTGCACTTCTTCTATTAGCTTTAATTGTGATGCCGATATTATTACCGGCGTTAATAGGGTTAACGAGTAAAATGAAGAGTTACAAAGAGAAAATAATAAATACGAAATAAGAAGAGACTGTAGGGAATGATTTCTCTACAGTTTTTTCGGTATATAATATTTCAGATGAAAATGAATCCGATATATTACAGAATGAGCAGTGAAAGGTTATATGAGAAAGAGGTCGATGATATACATACAATAGCTAGGGGAATGGACAAAAACTATCCGATTTCATTGTAGAAAGGTAATCAACCGTTGCTATTCATCCAGCTTCTACTATATAATAGCTATAGTCTACAATAATTGAGTCGTAATATGCGATTTTTTAAGACAATCGGTGAGAAAACGCTGAAATAAGCGGTATTAGTAGGAGGACACAAATGATTACAGTAAGTAACGTTAGTTTGCGTTTCGCGGATCGCAAATTATTTGAAGATGTTAACATAAAATTCACGCCAGGTAACTGCTACGGTTTGATCGGAGCAAACGGTGCTGGTAAATCTACATTTCTAAAGATTTTATCTGGAGAAATTGAACCATCAACAGGTGACATACATATTACGCCAGGTGAGCGTCTAGCAGTATTAAAACAGAACCACTTCGAATATGAAGAGTTCCCAGTATTAGAAACAGTAATTATGGGTCACACGCAACTTTACAAAGTAATGCAAGAGAAAAATGCTATTTACATGAAAGAAGACTTTAGTGATGAAGATGGAATGCGCGCTGCTGAACTTGAAGGTGAGTTCGCTGAGCTTAACGGTTGGGAAGCTGAGTCAGAAGCTGCAATTCTTCTTAAAGGTTTAGGTATTGGTGAAGATCTTCATGATAAGAAATTGTCAGAATTAACTGGGGCAGAGAAAGTAAAAGTATTACTTGCTCAAGCTTTATTCGGTCAACCTGATATTCTATTATTAGATGAGCCTACCAACCACTTGGACTTAAAAGCGATTCAATGGTTAGAAAATTTCTTAATGAACTTTGAAAACACAGTTATCGTAGTATCCCATGACCGTCACTTCTTAAATAAAGTATGTACGCACATGGCTGACCTTGATTTCGGTAAAATTCAACTTTATGTTGGTAACTATGACTTCTGGTATGAGTCAAGCCAATTAGCTTTAAAATTAACACAAGATGCTAATAAGAAAAAAGAAGAGAAAGTAAAAGAGTTACAAAACTTCATTGCACGCTTTAGTTCAAACGCTTCTAAAGCGAAACAAGCAACTTCTCGTAAAAAATTATTAGACAAAATTACATTAGATGATATTAGACCGTCATCACGTCGTTACCCATTCGTTGGCTTCACACCTGAGCGTGAAGTAGGAAATGACTTATTAACTGTTGAAGGTCTTTCTAAAACAATTGATGGTGAAAAAGTGTTAGATAATGTGTACTTCACTTTAAATAAAGGTGATAAAGTTGCATTTATCGGCCGTAACGATATTGCGATGACAACATTATTTAAAATTCTTATGGGTGAAATGGAGCCGGATAGCGGTTCATTCAAATGGGGTGTTACAACCTCTCAATCTTACTTCCCAAGAGATAACTCTAAGTACTTTGAGAACAGTGATTACAACTTAGTTGAATGGTTACGTCAATTCTCTCCACAAGATGAGTCTGAAAGCTTCTTACGTGGTTTCTTAGGCCGTATGTTATTCTCAGGTGAAGAAGTTAAGAAGAACGTTTCTGTATTATCTGGAGGCGAAAAAGTTCGTTGTATGTTATCTAAAATGATGTTAAGTGGTGCGAACGTAATCACACTTGACGATCCAACGAACCACTTAGACCTTGAGTCAATCACAGCATTAAACAACGGTTTAATTGCATTCAAAGGTACAATCTTATTCACATCTCATGACCATCAGTTCGTGCAAACAATTGCAAACCGCATTATCGAAGTAACACCAAACGGTGTAATCGATAAAGAGGCTACTTATGATGAGTTCTTAGAAAATGAGGAACTTCAAAAACAAGTAGATGCAATGTACAAAGGTCAATAATATATAATGAAAAAACTCGTTCTTTTTAGAGCGAGTTTTTTTGTCGAGAAAACGTAACATCGCTGGTCGGTCAAATGAATAATTATTCAAATATAATATTAATGAACAGGAGAATTCTTTCATGTATGGAAGGGATGTAATGACTTTTAGATTTAAAGAGTTAGTTGAAGAAGGGAAATGTAAGTGGAGTAATATAATCAAATCGTATTATTTTGTCATGTGAAATATGTACCAAATTTGGAGATAGAATAGTTTGCGAATGAGTTTATAAAGGTATATAGTATGGGGTGTCATAATTAGTGGATGAATCTTGGGAGAAAACAGGAAATGTTACAAATTTATTTTGTTAAATAGAAACCAAGGTCAAAATGTCTAGAAAGAAATAGTTGAATAAATACTAGCTTCAAATTATAATTACTAATATTCTTCATATAGTTAAATAAAGATAATCTATTTGAAGAAGAAAATTTGAATAGAGAGACAGACTTATAAAAAATAAGCCTTGGATGATCAAAAGAGGTGGAGAAATGAAACAGTTCTTATTAAAGAGCAAAAGTGTGTTAAGCAATCATTTTGGATTCTTTCTGTTTGCCGTTATTTTATTGTGGCTCAAAACATATGCAGCTTATGTAACGGAATTCAATTTAGGAATTTCAAACACAATCCAAAAATTCTTGCTGTTTTTTAACCCGCTTAGTTCAGCAGTTCTATTTTTAGGACTTGCATTATTTGCAAAAGGGAAACGATCTTATATTTGGTTAATTATCATTAATTTGTTATTGTCGATTCTTTTATACGCAAACGTAGTATACTATCGCTTTTTCAGTGACTTTATTACGTTCCCGACATTAACACAAACGAATAACTTTGGAGATTTAGGTGGTAGTATTCTTGCGTTGTTACATCTTTATGATCCATTATACTTCTTAGACACGATTATATTAATTGTGTTAGTCGCAACAAAATTTGCAAATCCAAAACCAATTCGTGTTGCGAAGCATAAATTATCTCTAGTATTTGTAGTAGGTATTTTATTATTCAGTGTTAACTTAGGTCTTGCAGAGTCTGACCGTCCTGAATTATTAACAAGAACGTTTGACCGTAATTATATTGTGAAATATTTAGGTGCATACAACTACACAATTTATGATGGAATTCAAAGTGCGAAAGCATCGACAGAACGAGCATTAGCGGATGGCGATAATATGACAGAAGTACGAAATTATTTAACATCAACTTATGCAAGTCCAAATCCTGAGTATTTCGGTAAAGGAAAGGGAATGAACGTAATTTACATTCATTTAGAGTCATTCCAAAACTTCTTAATTGATTACAAATTAAATGGTCAAGAAGTTACACCGTTCTTAAACTCATTTACAAAAGATGCGAATACACTATACTTTGATAACTTCTTCCATCAAACAGGACAAGGGAAAACATCAGATGCGGAGTTTATGTTAGAGAATTCAATGTTTGGCTTACCGCAAGGTTCTGTCTTTACAACGAAATCTCATAATACGTATCAATCAGCACCAGCTATTTTAGGACAACAAGGATACACATCAGCAGTATTCCACGGTAACTACAAAACATTCTGGAACCGTGACGATATTTATAAATCATTTGGTTTTAATAAATTCTTTGATGCGTCATACTACGATATGAATGAAAAAGACGTAGTAAACTACGGATTAAAAGATAAACCGTTCTTTAATGAATCTATTCCGTTATTACAAACGTTGAAACAACCGTTCTATACAAAGTTTATTACGTTATCGAACCATTTCCCTTATCCAATTGATAAGGCAGAAGCAACGATTGAACCAGCAACAACAGGTGATTCATCAGTAGATACGTACTTCCAAACAGCACGCTATTTAGATGAATCTGTAAAAGGCTTCATCGATTACTTGAAACAATCTGGTTTATATGATAACTCAATTATTGTTATGTACGGAGACCATTACGGTATTTCAGATAATCATAATGCAGCAATGTCAAAAGTAATGGATAAAGAAATGAACTCATTTGAAAATGCACAGTTACAACGTGTACCATTAATCGTTCGTGTACCAGGAGTGAAAGGTGGCGTACAACATCAATACGGTGGTGAAATTGACGTTCTTCCAACGCTATTACACTTACTAGGTACAGATACAAAGAATTATGTTCAATTCGGTTCTGATTTATTATCACCAGATCATAAACAAGTCGTTGCGTTCCGTAACGGTAACTACGTAAGCCCAACAGTTACTGCACTAAACGGCAAATACTATGATACAACTACTGGAAAACCTGTAGAATTTACAGATGA
The DNA here is from genome assembly GCF_004634455.1 of Bacillus sp. 007/AIA-02/001. Lineage (NCBI taxonomy): Bacteria > Bacillati > Bacillota > Bacilli > Caryophanales > Bacillaceae > Bacillus > Bacillus sp. 007/AIA-02/001. Next base: position 140,132 of record NZ_SEIY01000006.1, on the reverse strand, counting down.
AATAAAGAAAAATGAACAAATGGTTCAAAACTCACTAAAATACTCTGACCAAGTCGTAAATGGTGACTTATTACGATTCTACACACCGGAAGGATTCACTCCAGTAGATCGTTCGAAGTATAACTATAACAACCGTGATAAAAACAAAACGAAGGTAAAAACGACTCCGGAAGGGGAAGCTAAATAAATAATAAAAGGCGCTATTCATATGAATAGCGCCTTTTATTTGTAAATATACCATCATTATGAGACAAAACCAGCTGTTGCTTTTTGTTTTGCCTTTCCGAAGAAAACTACACCGACGATGATAATAATGATAAATGCCCATTTAACGAAAGGGTTACTTTCGAAAAATCCAGCGAACCATTTCTCATCTACAATCATTTTCGCGGCAGTATAAGCTAAAACGGCTGCTCCGATCGTAATGATGACAGGAAAACGATCCACCCATTTTAAAATTAATGTGCTGCCCCATACGACTACTGGAATAGACACTAATAGTCCGATGATTACTAAAGAAAAGTTACCATGGGCAGCTCCTGCAACAGCGAGTACATTATCAATGCCCATTAACGCATCAGCGATAATAATGGTTTTAATAGCAGACCAAAATCCTTCTTCGGCTTTAATATCATGATTTTTGCCCTCAGCGATCAGCTTGTAAGCGATCCAAATAAGAAGTACACCACCAATTAGGAGTAATCCAGGTATTTTTAATAACCAAACGACAACTAAGGTAGCGAGAGCCCTAATAGCAATTGCTCCAATGGTTCCCCAAATGATAACTTTCTTTTGTTGGTCTTTCGGTAATCTTCTTGCTGCTAATCCAATTACGATGGCATTATCTCCGGCTAACACTAAATCGATTACAATAATGGCAAGCAAGGCAGACAAATATTCAGGTGAAAGAAAATCCATATACACATCACTCCTTAAGAGTAATATGTGCTAAAGTGTTGATAATATAAAAAAGGATTGAAATTGTATATTCAATCCTTTTTTGACTGTATTCTGATATGTATGTTTTTATTTTGAATAAGTCGCTTTTGTAGTTTTTTACTTATCGCGTTTCTTTCTTAAATTGATTCCAAGTTTCTTCAGTTTGCACTATAAATACGATTATATAACATCTACTTATTTAAACTAGATTAAAGATAGCATGTGATATTTCAAAGTTAAATTTATTTGATAAAAGGGAAGGGACGTATAATATTGATATGGTGCAAGCGTGTATAGGTTTTCTCTATAAGGAAATTCTAAAAACGATAAAAAAGACTTGATAACCTACTAGAGGGGATCAAGTCTTTTCATTACATACGATTATCATGCCAGAAGTTTAATGGGAAGTGTTCGTTCTCATTATATGCTTCTAATTCATATCCTTTTTCTTTCAGTCCTTTAATAATTCCAGGTACTGCTTTTACTGATTGTGGATGAATATCATGCATAAGGATAACTTCTGTTGGATTTGTAGAATGAGCTAGAACGTTTTCTACAATTTTAGCTGATGCAGCATCAACTTGCATTTTGTTATATTTCCAGTCTAAAGAATCAATTGTCCAATCCCAAACTTTTAAGCCATTGTCTACAACTTTGTTGCGAAGAGCTTCGTTTAATCCTGGCATAGAGCCGTAAGCAGGACGAGTTAATACTGGTGATTTACCTAAAACACCAGCGATTAAGCCTTGGTCTTCCTTCATTTCATCTACGTAATGACCTTCAGTGTAAAGTTTCTTGTAGTTATGAGTCATACTGTGCATCCCAACGTAGTGGCCTTCAGCATCTTCGCGTTTTACAAGATCAGGGAAAGCTTTTACGTTTGAACCAATTAGGAAAAATGTTGCTTTTGCATTTTCTTTCTTTAACATATCTAAAAGCTCAGCTGTGTATTTTCCAGGACCGTCATCAAATGTTAAATAAGCGACTTTTCTAACTTGCCCGTTATAATGTTTTGGAGCTTCTTTCGGAGCAAGAGATGTTTGAATCTCACTTACAAGTTGAACAGATTTTGCTTCATCCTCTGTACTAGCTAAAGCAGTATGTACTGATCCAAAAGCCGCTTCGTATGTGAATAATACTCCCGCACAAACTAACATAGCCCTTTTTACTAAAGTTGTCATTCGAATTCCATTGTGCATAATTTTCCTTCTCTCTATAAAAGTTCTACTCTACTATATTAGCAATTATAGGTAGGGAAATGCAAAGAAACTTTTTTACACTTGTAAAAAAGTTTACCCAAAAGTATGCAAGATTTTATATCAATTGCAGTTTTGAAAAATAGAATGAATTTAAACTTTATTATTTAAACTTTCAATCACCAAATCATACTTTCGTATCACTTCGTTTTCGTTCCAAATATTGATTCGAATATTTTTGATTTTTATTAAAATATTGGTAAAGAAACAATTATATGAAAAAAGGAGCGGGAATATGAATAATTATATTTGCACTACATGTGGAGTACAGTATCCCGAAAATGAAGAAGCACCTTCTCACTGTAAAATTTGTAATGAGGAAAGGCCATATGTTAATCCAATTGGGCAGTCATGGATAACATTAGAAACAATGCAAAATAGCAATTTATACTAAAGTCCTATTGTTTATTAACTAATAGGTCTTTCAACTTAGGAAGCTCACACTAATGAGGGATGTTAAAGGGAATATATGTAACCTATACTAATTACTATAAAGCTTTGGAAAATGAAAAGGAGGAGATTTGCATGAAGAATTGGGTTCAATTTAGAATTGCAAGACCAACAGATAAATTGGAAGAAGTGATTAGTTTTTATGAAACAGGATTAGGATTAAAACGTATAGGGGAATTTCACAATCATGAAGGATATGACGGGGGTATGTTTGGATTACCAGATGAAGAGTATCATTTGGAGTTTACTTCACATGTTAATGGAAGTCCATGTCCGGCACCGACAAAAGATAATTTACTAGTTTTTTATATGCCTAATAAAGATGAAATTGAAAATATAGTAAATCGATTAAGTAATATGGGCTACCATGAGGTGGAACCAGAAAACCCGTATTGGATAGAGAAAGGAACCACAATAGAGGATCCAGATGGTTGGAGAATTGTGCTTATGAATGCATCTGAATAAGGAAACTATTTTCATATGAAATAGAGTGTAGCAAAATGATTTAGACATAAATCCCTACAGCGTTTGTAGGGATTTTTATATAAGAAAATCTTATTGAGAGAGTTATTAAAATGTAGAAAGTATTTTGGCTAAGAATAAATGTAGTAAACATAATTTATGAAGGAGGTATAAAAGTATGATAGTAAACCATTTTAAAGAGTTTTCTAAACATGTTGGAAATACACATCTCATTAAAAGTTCTTTCGTAGTTTATATCTTATTCTACGGAAAATTGATACCATCAAAAAACTGTATGTTTAACATGTATAGTTTTTTGATGGTGTAGCTGTGCAATGTTTAAAAATTTCACATACCGTATTTTAAAAATAAATATAGGAAAACCAAAAAGTAATGTAGAATATATCGTACATACATATATACAGTCAACATAAAAGATAAAGAGGTGGGTATATGTTACTTGAGGAAGTAATGCAGCAACTAGAGGAATATGGAACAGAACAAAATCGAAAAACGTATAAAAACCACGGAGCGAAAGAGCCGTTATTTGGAGTTAGTTTTGCGAATTTAAAATTGTTAAAAAAGAAGATAAAAAAAGATCATGATTTAGCAGTTGGATTGTGGGAAACGAAAAATATGGACGCAATGACATTAGCAACTTATATTTTAGATCCGAAAAAAATAACGACAGAACAGCTTAATAGTTGGATTCAGGATGTTGATTATTACTGTTTGATGGATGTTCTTATGACATCTATATGTACTTCGCCAATTGCAATAGAAAGAATGGAAGAGTGGACAAAGTCTAATGATGAATGGATTGGAAGAGCTGGCTGGTCTTTATTAGCAAATATAGCGATTAAAAATAAAACGTTACATGATGATTTCTTCTCTCCGTACTTAGAAGAGATTAAAGAAAATATACATAATGAAAAAAATAGAAAAAAAGAAGCGATGAATAGTGCTTTAATCGCAATAGGAATTCGTAATGAAGACTTAGAGCGACAAGCGATTGAAATTGCACGTGAAATTGGAAAAGTAGAGGTTGATCACGGTGCAACATCATGTAAAACACCAGATGCAGAAAGCTATATAAAAAAAGCGAGAGAAAGAGCTGAAAAAAAGAAAGTGAAATAAGAAAAGAGGATCGGTTATGAAAGCAATTGACGCAGCACAAAACATAATTACATTACAATTTTCTAATTGTGATGTAGCTTTACTCGGCGGAAGCGTTGCACGAGGAGAAGCGACGAAAACATCTGACCTTGATATTGTAATAGTTGACCAAAGTTTAACTTCTTGCTATAGGGAATCTTTCTATAGTAATGGATGGCCTGTTGAGGTGTTTGTTCATAATTTTGAAACATATAAAACCTTTTTCAAAATGGATTGTGATCGAGGGAGACCGTCGTTACCACAATTAGTTTCGGAAGGGATTGCATTAAAAGGGGAAAAGGAAATTGTTGAGAAATTAAAAAAAGAAGCGAATGATTTACTACATAAAGGACCAGCTAAATGGACCGAAGAAACGATTAAGCAGAAGCGATATTTTATTACGGATACTTTAGATGACTTTATTGGTGCAACAAAAAGAGAAGAAGAATTGTTTATCGCTAATTTATTAGCGGATTTAGTACATGAATATGTATTAAGAGTAAATGGTAAGTGGCTTGGGAGTTCAAAATGGTTTATTAGAGTGCTAAGAAGATATGATGAGCAATATGCAAACAAATTTGTAGCCGCTTTTGATCATTTTTATAAAACGGGAGAGAAAAATGAATGTACCATATGTTCAATTAAGAGAATTGACACTAGATGATGTAGAAGATCGCTATCAATGGTCATTAGATAGAGATGTAACAAAGCATTTAGTCGTACCAGATCAATATCCTCCGTTCACTCGTGGAGATACGAGAAACTGGATTGAAGCTTGTATAAGCCGAAAAAATGGTTATGAACAAAGGGCAATCGTTACTGAGGCAGGTATACATATTGGATGGGTAGACCTTAAAAATTTTGATAAAACAAATAAAAATGCTGAACTAGGAATTGCGATTGGAAATAAAGACTATTGGGGTAAAGGATTTGGAATGGCAGCTCTAAACAGCATGTTACAAATAGGTTTTTCTCAGTTTGAATTGGAGAAAATTTGGTTACGTGTAGATGAAGATAATACAAAAGCTAAAAAGAATTATGAAAGTGCCGGATTTGTATGCGAAGGGTTAATGAGAAATGATCGATTGAGACAGGGGAAGTTCATTCATCGCAATCGTTACAGTATATTAAAAGAAGAGTATGAATCAAAAAAGTAGCCTATAAAAATATTATGTAAATTAAAAAGGGGAAGATAAAATGATTCGATTACTTACAAAAGCGGATGCAAAACAATATTGGGAGTTACGTTTACAAGCATTACAAGTAAATCCAGAAGCATTTATAACGACTTATGAAGAAGCAGTACGTCAAGAAAATCCTCTTGAACGAGTTGCTAGTAATCTTTCATCCAATAGTAGTTTTACATTTGGTGCTTTTAATAATGAAAATCGTTTAGTTGGGGTTGTTACTTTATTAACAGAAGAAAAAGACGCATATAAGCATAAAGGACATATCGTTGCAATGTATGTAGATACTGAAAATCGAAGAAGTGGTCTTGCACGTGATTTAATACGTAAAGCAATTGAAAGGGCAAAAGAGATGAAGCTAGAGCAATTGAATTTAGGGGTTGTTTCAACGAACGAACCAGCCAAACGATTATATGAATCAATGGGATTTAAAACATACGGAATTGAAAAAAGGGCTATAAAAATGAATGGTGTGTATAATGATGATGAACATATGGTGTTGTTCTTTTAAGAGAGGAAGTTTTGTATGAAAAAGGCGAAACTGCGACAATAAGATGGGGAATATGGCATATAGCAGATCATAATCGGTATCATCAAGCTCATATCAGTCGTTTGAGGAAATTATACAGAGAATATAGACTACATATTCTTTAATTTTTGAATGAACGAACGCCCCTAAATAATAATTAAAGGAGGCGTTTGTTTTTATTCGTTCGCTTTTCTTCCCAAGCTATCATTAAATTTTTATGATAATCTTTTGGTTTCTCAATAGAAAACCAGTAAATTGAATGTGCAATAGTTGGTAGCCATCTTTTATAGCGGGTCGAGATTAAAGTAGATTTTGACCCTTGAAAATTTTGATATGTAATGGCCTCGATTTCATACCAATGCACTTTATTCCCATGTAAATCTACTACAATTCCTTCATCATCCCAAAGTGAAATGTAAGTTTGTATGTAGATTTTTCATCGCGTATACTAAAATATATGTCATAGAGATAAAAAATTAAATACAAGGGGTTTTACAATGAAAGCAATTGTTATAGGGATATTGGCATCATTTTTCTTTGCCTTTACCTTTGTTTTAAACCGGGCAATGGACTTAGAAGGTGGAAGCTGGATTTGGAGTGCATCATTACGGTATTATTTTATGGTTCCAATGCTATTACTTATTGTTATGTATAGAGGGAACTTAAAGCAACTCTTTCAATATATGAAAAACAATCCGAAAGAATGGTTAGTGTGGAGTATCGTTGGATTTGGTCTCTTTTATGCACCGCTTAGTTTTGCTGGAGCGTTCGGACCAGGTTGGCTTGTTGCATCAACATGGCAAATTACAATCGTTGCAGGGATTTTGTTAACACCATTTTTTGCGGTGGATCCACTACATAAAAAACTTCCGATGAAGGAATTAGTTATGTCGGGCATTATTTTATTCGGTGTTGTTCTCATGCAAGCAGAACATGCTTCTTCATTAGGTATTCGTGAAACCGTTTTATGTGTAGTTCCTGTACTTATTGCAGCATTTGCGTATCCTCTTGGAAATAGAAAAATGATGCAAGTTTGTAAAGGGGAATTAGATGTATTTCAGCGAGTACTCGGTATGACATTAGCAAGTTTACCATTTTGGTTTTTATTATCTGGTTACGAAGTATCAACAGGCGGATTACCGTCAAGTAGCCAAGTTTTTCAATGTTTTATTGTAGCAGTTAGCTCTGGGTTAATCGCGACAGTATTATTTTTCTTTGCAACAGATCTTGTGAAAGATGATCCGCAAAAATTAGCAACAGTGGAAGCGACGCAGTCTGGTGAAGTTTTATTTGCGCTAGTAGGAGAGCTGATCTGGTTATCTGCACCAATTCCGTCATCATTATCTTGGATTGGTATGAGTCTCGTTATTATTGGAATGATACTTCATAGTTATGTGGCTGTCGTTGTAAAAAAAGAAGAAAAAATAACGGCGTAATGAGATTAGCTCTTTTTATTAAGAGTTAGTCTTTTTTTCATAGAAAGGGATGAAAGTATGAATATACATCGCGTTGAACAAATTGAAAAAGATTCAATATTAAATGTGCTACAATATGCCGTCGGTCCAAATGAAATAAGCTTAAAGAAGGCAATAATATTTTATCAAAGTAATAAAGGGACTTTGTACAAATATGAAGAAAAAGCTTGTCTAGGTATTGAAATAATCGGAGAAACTAAAGCACGAATATGTCATATAGCAGTGGCTCCAGATTATCGTCAAAAAGGAATTGCACTACAAATGATTAAAGAGATTGTAAGAGTATACCAATTGACTTATATAGAAGCGGAGACAGACGATGGGGCGGTAGAATTTTATAAAAGAATTGGTTTTCAAGTTAAAAGTTTAGGAGAAAAATATCCAGGGATAGAAAGATTTCATTGTTACATGGAAAAATAGCATGAAAATATATAATTGTACATATTGAATATAGTTTGAAAAAAATAATAATTTCATTATATAATATAGGTATCTGGAAAAATATAGATAAAAGAAGATAGGTGTATAACACGTGAGAATGGAGAAAAGTAAGTTTATAAAAATAGCTACTTCAATAGGGGTGTCATCTTTTTTATTAACAGGTTGTGGTGATTATGAAGAAGAAACTGCTCAGCAAGAAAGTACAGCTGTTAAAACAGATGGTGCAAAACAAAGAAATGAACAAGAAACATTAAATTGTGATGATAAAGCCCCAACCAATGAAAATGTAGAGAAAGATGAGTTATGCAAGGAAAATAATCCGTCATTTTCATCTTATCATGAAAACTCTCATTTACCGATACTTCCATTTGTAGCAGGATATTTATTAGCGAGTAGAACTTCAAATATGAATTATACAGCAAAACCAAATTTAATGAAGAAACCGTATGCAAATAATGTTATTCCATATCGTGAAAAAGATGAGCGTAGAACAGGTGGCGGTAGTAGCGGTGGTTATACTGGTGGTTCTAACGGTAACAATAATACTTCCAATAAAGTAGATTTAAATAAACAGCAGCCAAATCCATCCAATAAAGTAACACCAGATACAAATACGCCAAAATCATCTACTACGCAAACACCGAAAGTAAACTCTGGTTCAAGTGGAATTGGAAACGCAAAAGCGCCAGCAGGATCCTAAAACGAAAGGGTAATGGAGTAATGTATACAGAACGAGAGCAAGAAGAGTATATGAAAGTATGGTTTTCACTTGCAGAAGAGGCTAGTAGGAATGGTTTCACTTGGCCTAGTCTGTTAGAGAATGAAGAATGGAATCAATATATGGCAACAGGGATGTATCGCATGCCAGCAAAAACTTATACTGCTATCTCAAAAGCGACAGAAGAAATCATGTATGTGTTATATAGAACGTATCAATATATTGTAAATACGACAGAAGATTTTCAAAAACTTGGATTCCCAGCTGAAGCGTGGGAAATGGCGAGAATGAAACATAATGGTTTATTTTCATATTTTACAAGGTTTGATTTTATCGTAAATGGTGACGATATAAAATTAATAGAAGTAAATTGTGATACGCCAACAGGCTATTTAGAACCGTCTGTCGCAAATGAAGTGTTATGCCGTTATCATGATGTAAATCACCCAAACCATATAGAAGAGCATATTGTGCAGGCATGGGAACAAATTAAACATGACTATCATATAGGCCCTGAAGAGACGATATATTTTACTAGTTATGATTGGCACGATGAAGATAGTCAAACGGTTCAGTTTTTAAGAACGTATTGCTTAAATCAGTCAACGGACTATGTAGGAATACAAGACATTGTCGTTGCGGAAGATGGTATATATACGCCGAGTGGAGAAAAAATAAAATATTTATATAGACTGTATCCAATAGAGTATTTAGTAACGGACGTTGATAAGAATGGAAAAAGGATTGGTTTACAATTTTTAGATCATATTGCGCAAGAAAGAGTGAAAATTATTAATCCGCCAGCCGCATTTGTTATGCAAAACAAAAGTGTACTCGCACTAATTTGGAAGCTTTATGAAGAAAGTGTTTTCTTTACAGAAGAAGAGCAAGACATTATTTATAAATACTTTCTACCAACATATTTTTCAAATAAGCGATTTCTAGAAAGACATGAATCATACGTTTCCAAACCTGTATTTGGTCGTGAAGGTGGCGGAGTATCTATATACGAAAATGATGAATTATTAGCTGAAGATAAAACAGAGTATTACTTTGAACAAAGGAAGATATACCAGCAATACATAGAAATGCCTGACTATACCATTGACACATGGGATGGTCCATATACTGGTAAACTATTAATTGGCTCTCACTGTATAAGCGGAAGAGCAGCAGGCTTATTTTTACGTGTAGGTGAGAAAATAACGGGAAACTTATCAATGTTTACTGGGGTTACAATTGAAGGATAAAGTAAACAAAGAGCTCATCATTTGTGATGAGCTCTTTCGTCTATGTATAAAACAGCTTTTTATGGTTGGATGTAAAATCTTCACTTTCTTTTTGTGTTTTAAATCTTAATATTATAATTTAAAAATTTTTTTGTGTAATAATATTACCATTTTTTATAGATATGAAAAATGATTAAGTTAAAAATTAAGAAAAATATGATAATATATTTATATAAAAGTTTAAATTTACGTAGCTAGTGGGGGAACCAATATGAAAATGAATGAAATAGTAGCAAGTACACAATTTCCAAATACAATCGAAACAATAACAAAAGATTTAAAAGCATTAGGAGTCGAAAAAGGAATGACAATTATCGTTCATTCATCACTAAGTTCTATCGGGTGGATATCTGGTGGTGCGGTTGCTGTAGTAGAAGCATTAATGAAAGTTGTTACGGAAGAAGGAACGATAATAATGCCAACGCAATCTTCGGATTTGTCCGATCCGAAACATTGGTCAAGACCACCTGTACCGGAAGACTGGTGGCAAATTATCCGAGATAACGTCCCAGCATTTGATTCACGTATAACCCCAACAAGGGGAATGGGTGAAATAGTTGAATGTTTTCGTACATATCCGAATGTAGTACGTAGTAATCATCCGTTAGGAAGTTTTGCTGCATGGGGAAAACATGCAGTAGAAATAACAATGAACCATTCGTTATCAATGAGCTTTGGAGAAGAATCTCCATTAAGAAAAATATATGATTTAGACGGGTACGTATTATTAATTGGTGTTGGATATGATTCCAATACGTCTGTTCATTTATCCGAGGTGCGTTCTGGTGCATGTGAGTTAATACAAGTAGGAGCACCTATTATAGAAAACGGTGAAAGAGTGTGGAAAGAGTTTTTTGAAATGGATTACGAATCTGAGAAGTTTGTAGAAATTGGTGTGGAGTTTGAGCGAAAAGGAACTGTAAAAAATGGGAAGATAGGGAATGCAACGTGTCGTCTAATGAAACAGCGTGATATAGTTGACTTTGGAACAGAATGGTTTCGTAAGAAAAATTAGTAAGGGATGGTTACAATGAAGGGGAAAAAGGTATTAATTACGAGCGGTGGTTGTCTAGAAAAATGGGATCAAGTACGCGGGCATACGAATATGGCCAAAGGTACAATCGGAAGGATAATCGCAGAAGAACTTCTAGCTAAAGGGGCACATGTTATATATTTACACGGTTATTTTGCGGAGAAACCGAGTGATGTACATAGAGGGTTAGAATTACATCCATTTGAAGGAATCGTTGATTTACAAGATAAAATGAAAAGTATCATATCACATGAAAAGATTGATGCAGTCATTATGGCAGCGGCTGGATCAGATTGGATTGTGGAGAAAATTTGTGATCAAGATGGTAATGTTCTTAATATGAACGGAAAAATTTCAAGTGATATAGCACCGATTATTCACTTTCAAAAGGCTCCAAAAGTATTAAAACAAATAAAAGAATGGGACCCAGAAACAGTACTTGTTGGTTTTAAACTTGAAAGTGATTTAAATGAAGAAGAACTGTTTGAAAGAGCAAAAAATAGAATGAAAGAAGCAAGGGCGAATGTAATGATTGCGAATTCACCACATTCTTTATATTCGCGCGGAGCTGTGCATTATGTAATTGGACAGGATGGTAAAGGGAAGTTGTGTAATGGGAAAGATGAAACAGCGAAAGAAATTGTCAAAAGCTTAGAGTTATTATGTAATCGTGTCACTGCTTTTTAAAATTAAGTTTTTAGATGAGAATGAATCCGCATAGTAATAAGTAAGCGAAACTTTAATTGGTGGGAATTTTACTTTTACACGAATGTGAAGCGTATACCAATCAAGAGCTATACACAGAATAATTGGTGAGGAGTGGATTCTATGGAACATTTATTAAAGCAAGCTATTAAACTTAGAAACGAAAAGAAATATGCGCAGTCTAAAGAGATGCTTATAGGATTAACAAACTTTACAAAGGATGCAGAAGTACTGTATCAGTGTGCGTGGATACATGATGTAATGGGGCTAGAAACAGAAGCAGTTCCGTATTATGAGCAGGCAATCGCAAATGGACTTGATGGCGAATCGCTTTGCGGTGCTTATATTGGTTTAGGAAGTACATATCGTTGTATAGGGGAATATGAAAAGGCAATTACAGTATTAGAAGCTGGGGTGAAAAAATTCCCAGAGAACGCTCCGATGAAAGTATTTTTATCATTAGCAAAATATAACGTAAACGATCACGAATCAGCGATGAAATTATTACTTGAAACTGTCGTGAAAGTAGAGGAAGTAAAAGAATTTGAACGTGCCATTTCATTTTATAAAGACCATTTAAATGAGGTTTTTAAATAAAGGAGTGAACGTATGGAGGTTACACTATCACGAAGGCGAAAAGGTGTTTGGATTGGACTCGTCTTTTTAATTATGCTACCAAACTATTTATTGTATGCCCTTCCAATTGTACCAGTTGCGCCGAAAGAAGTTGTGCTTGGGTCATTATTAGATTGCATGTTTGTCATTCCAATCATCACGTATTTCTTCATTATTCGAAAAAGATACTCGTTAACGTATATAGTTCCTGTTGTAATAGCTGGTTATATTTTTGCGAGATTTATTATTCCAAGTGACTATTTACAAGCTTTTTCATTCATCTCTTATATTATTGTTGCGGCTGAAATTGCATTTGTAGGTCTAGAATTATTCCTTCTCTATAAAATTGTTAGAGTGCTTCCTAAAATAATAAAAAAATATAAAGAATATAGAAGAGAAAATTATTCCTTTTCTTATGCGATTGATGCAGCGTTTGACGCTACTATGAAAAGAAGTAAGTTAGTAGATGTCATTCTAACAGAGTGTAAGTTAATCTATTATGCGTTTTTATCGTGGCGTGAAAAAGTACCAACAGGTAAATCTGTATACTCATATCATAAAAAGACTGGTGCTATAGGTGTGTATATCATGATTATTCATGCAACAATAATTGAAAGCATTGGTTTTCATTATTTACTACATCAGTGGAATCCAGTAATAGCATGGATTTTACTTATTTTAAATGTATACGCGATGATTTATTTTATAGCTGAAATACAAGCGATGCGCAAAAATCCCCTTGTCGTAACAGAAGAACAAGTAGTCATTCAAATCGGATTAGGAAAGAAAATTGTTATGCCATTTACACAAATTGATAATATTGCGTTCTACAAGGGTGAATTGCTAACGGCAAAAGAAAGGAAACAGGTATTGGATGCAACTGTTATGGAGTTCATAAAAGAACCTGCTACTTTTGAAATAACATTAAAAGAGCCAGTGAAAGCGCAGTTGTTATACGGCTTTTCTAAAACAGTAAGTCGTGTTTACTTAAATGTTGATGAAGAACGAAAATTTTATGATGCGGTTAAGGAAAAGTTAAAACATGAGTAATAGTGCTGTTAGTTACATAAAAACAAATGAGCTTCCGTTAGAAGTGAAAAAATATGAAACATGGATAGTGAAAAACTCTTTCTAAATAAGAAGGAGTTTTTACTATATACTTTTATAAATCATTATATAAAAAACTATACACTTCTTTATCACTACATAAATGGATATAATTGAGGATAGAACTAGCATAAGGGGAAACAAAATAATGAATAAGTTACTTACATCGAAAATTGAAATTATAGAAAGAAAAATCCGGTATAACTCAACAATAGTAGATCACAATTGCTTATTACTTGAAAAGCAATCACAAAGTATCGTTTTATTTCACGAGGTGCAGTATTCATTTACAATGACTGCAAATGATACTAAGTTAACAATCCCAAAAGGAAGTTATACAATCGCATATTACTGGAAAGATCGTCCGTACAATTTATACGTATGGAGAGATATAAAAGGAAAGTATTTAGGTTCCTATTTTAATATTGTAAAAAACACACAAATAAAAGATGAAGTGGTTTCCTTTGAAGATTTAATCATCGATATTATGGTACTTCCAAATGGAGAATACTTCATATTGGATGAAGATGAATTACCAGAACCATTAGGGAATTTCGAAGGTGGTTATGTGAGGAAAGCTCTTTATCGATTAAAAGAAATCATTCAAAAAGAGCTGCCACCAATAGTTTTGGAGACAGCCAGGGTGCAGAGGAAATAAAATTTAATTACATAAATATTTTGAATGGGAATGAGTAGTCTCAAGTTATATGATCTAACTTTTTTAATAAATCTAAGGTTAGTAGCATATTTCTTGAAATTACTCTTTTTTTTGTAGAAATTTCGTCGCTTAGTTATTAAATCCCATCAAATGCATTTAGCGTGTGAGTTTTCTTATTGGTTACAGTGGATTAAAAATCAGAAAAAATAGTAAGTAAATGATATCGTTCAAATAAACAACAGTAAAAATATTCAAACGAATCATATGTATGTTTTGATAAAACCTAGTTGACTTATCGGAAATATTTTTATAATATGTACTTAATTCCATAACGTATTGCTGATTGGAGAAACCAAAGGCATTTTATCTGTTGATAAAATGCCTTTGGTTTTTTTATTGCACAAATACTGAATCTGTTCATTTATATGAATCATTTTAAGGAGGAGAAGAAATGACTGTTTCAATTGATGGGGTATCAAAATATTTTTTGAAACAAACTGGTACTGTTCAAGTATTAGAGAATATTAATTTTCAATTAGAGAAAGGGGATTTTGTTACAGTAATTGGTCCGAGTGGGTGCGGAAAAAGTACATTACTAAAAATTGTTGCCGGTCTAGATAATGATTTTGAAGGGGAAGTTGTTATTGACGGGGATCCTATCTTAAAACCGAGTAAGAAACAAGGTTTTATTTTTCAAGAACATAGGCTTTTTCCATGGTTAACAGTTGAAGAAAATATAGCGGCAGATTTGTCGTTAAAAGATAAGTATGTGAAAGATAAGGTGAGAGAATGGGTTGAAATCGTTCGGTTAGATAGCTTTGAAAAATCGTATCCGAAAGAAATTTCAGGCGGGATGTCACAACGTGTTGCGATAGCGAGAGCGTTATTAAGAGATCCGAATGTATTATTACTTGATGAACCTTTTGGAGCGCTGGATGCTTTTACTCGAAGTCATTTACAAGAAGTATTGCTAAATATTTGGGAGCAGAAGAAAACAACAATGATATTCGTTACACATGATATAGACGAAGCGATATATCTTTCAAACCGAATCATCATTATGAGTGCAAAACCAGGGAAAATACATAAAGTGATTGAAAATAATTTGCCTTATCCGCGAAATAAAACTTCTCAATCGTTCCAACAACTTCGAACGAAAGTATTACAGCAGTTTGAATATGGAGGGTTGATTCAAACAAGTATATAGGAAAAGGGTGATTTTATATGTATAAAAAATTAAAAATTCTTTCTTTTGCTTTAGCTATATCAGTATGTTTGTTAGGATGTGAAAAAAGTACAGCAAGTAGTAAGAAAGAAGATGTAACAATACAAATTGGTATACAACAAGGATTAAGCCCGCTATTACTAGCAAAGAAAAAGGGATGGTTTGAAGAGGAGTTTAAAAAAGAAGGAGTTAAAGTGAAATGGACAGAGTTCCAAAGTGGACCTCCTTATTTTGAAGCAATCGCATCAAACCGGTTAGACTTTGGTGAAGTAGGGAATTCTCCAGTCATTTCAGCGCAAGCAGCAGGTATTGGATTTACCGAAATCGCCAATACAAGTTATGCGAGAAAAGGAACTGGAATTCTCGTTCAAAAAGATAGTAAGATTGCGAGTGTAAAAGATTTAAAAGGTAAAAAAATTGCAGTAGCAAAAGGAAGTAGTGCCTTTAATTTATTATATCGAGCACTTGATAAAGAAGGTATTGATGCAAAAGATGTAAATGTCATTCAATTACAACCAGATGAAGCGCAGCCTGCATTCGAATCAGGATCAGTAGATGCATGGGCGATTTGGGACCCTTTCATATCATTACATACGTTAAATAAAGGTGCGAAGGTGATTGCAGACGGTGAAACATTAAATGTCTCTTCACCAGAATTTTTAATTACGAGGACAAAATTTGCGAAAGAACATCCAGAATTAGTTGAGAAATTCCTCAAAGTTTATGAGAAAGCACGTGTATGGCAAGATGCTAACTTAGATGAAGCAATAAAAGTATACACTTCTGTAAAAAAGATAGATGCAGAGATTGTAAAAGAAGTGTTTAATCACGACAAACCAATTTTAGTTCCGGTAACTAAGGAAATAATAGCAGAACAACAAAAGACTGCGGATTTTCAATATAAGCTCGGTTCTATAAAGAAAGAAATTAAGACGGAAAAAGTTGTAGATAATTCTTTCGTAGAAAAAGCATTGAAAGCGAAGTGAAAAGAGGTTTTGTAAAGTGGAAAATACGAAAGCTGTTATGAAACCAGCGAGTATAACGATTAAGAAAAATGGCATAAAGAAGGTACGAAAGTTAAATGTAAAAGTTTTAGTAAGGGCGATTACTATACCGGTTATTATATTAATAATTTGGCAGTTGGCTGGCGTATTCGGTCTTGTTTCTAAAACAGTTTTACCAACACCATTAGATATTTTTCTAGCTTTCCAAGAGCTTATTAAAACAGGAGAGTTATTCGGCCATTTAAGTATTAGTGTATTCAGGGCTGCGGGTGGTTTCTTTATTGGTGGGGGCTTAGGAATCATTTTAGGAACGATTGTTGGATTTTCAACGAGAAGTGAGCAATATTTAGACCCATCTGTGCAAATGTTAAGAACTGTACCTCATTTAGCTGTTGCGCCGCTTTTCGTATTATGGTTCGGTTTTGGTGAAACATCAAAAGTGTTATTAATTGCAGATGGTGCATTTTTTCCTTTATACGTAAACGCATTTTTAGGTATTAGAGGTGTGGATTCAAAGTTATTTGATGTTGCGAGAGTGTTAGAGTTTAGTAAAAGAAAATTAATCACGAAACTAATTTTACCAGCTGCATTGCCTAACCTTTTACTAGGAGCAAGGTTATCGTTAGGTGTTGCGTGGGTGAGTTTAGTAGTAGCAGAACTTATGGGGTCTACAGAAGGTATTGGCTATATGATTATGGATGCAAGGCAATTTTCAAATACAGATATCGTATTTGTCGGCATAATTATATTTGCATTTGTTGGGAAGTTTTCTGACTCTCTAGTACGTTTACTAGAAGTGAAGTTTTTAAGATGGCGAGATAACTTTAAAGGTGAGACAGGGAATTAACATATAAATTATTAGGGGTAATTTATATAGAATGTGTTAGTATACGATTCAAAATAAATAAGGGGTGTGTAAAGGTATGGAATTATTATGGTTTATTCCGGCTTATGGAGATGGTCGATATTTAGGAACGACAAAACGAGGAAGAGCAGCTGAATATGGTTATTATAAGCAAGTTGCTGCGGCAGCTGATTATTTAGGATATACGGGTGTTTTACTTCCAACTGGTCAAGGATGTGAAGACCCTTGGGTGTTAGCTTCAGCTCTTGCTGCTGAAACAGAAAAACTAAAATTTTTAGTAGCAGTGAGACCAGGACTAATGTCCCCTACAGTTGCAGCGAGGATGGCATCTACATTTGATAGAATTTCACATGGGAGGCTGCTTATTAATGTAGTAGCTGGAGGAGATCCAGTTGAACTACAAGGAGATGGATTATATCTTGATCATGATGAAAGATATGAAGCAGCGGATGAATTTTTAAAAGTTTGGAAATCGACATTGCAAGGTGAAACGATCTCTTTAGAAGGAAAACATATTAAAGTTACAGATAGTAAAGTTGTATTCCCACCAGTTCAAATACCATATCCTCCTATATATTTCGGAGGATCGTCAGCTGCTGGAAAAGAAGTAGCAGCTGAACATAGTGATGTATATTTAACGTGGGGAGAGCCGCCAGAGCAAGTGAAAGAGAAAATAGAAGAAGTAAGAAAACTTGCAGAAGAGAAGGGGCGTACAGTGCGATTTGGCATTAGATTACACGTAATTGTAAGAGAAACAGAAGAAGAAGCATGGGAAGAGGCAGAACGTTTAATTCAATATGTGGATAATGAAACAATTGAGCTTGCTCAAAAGACATTTGCAAGATATGATTCGGTTGGTCAAAAACGGATGACCCATTTAAATAAAGGTACGAGAGAGTCGTTAGAGATAAGCCCTAATTTATGGGCTGGAATCGGACTTGTAAGAGGTGGGGCAGGTACTGCACTTGTAGGCAATCCGCATACAGTAGCAGAAAGGATAAAAGAATATGAATCGTTAGGAATTGATACGTTTGTTTTATCAGGATATCCGCATTTAGAAGAAGCGTATGAAGTGGCAGAATTGTTATTCCCATTATTGAAAGACGAGAAGAAAGAAGAAAATAAAATTGTTGGTGAAATGATTGCTGATGCATATGCATTAAAAAAATAGTGAGAAATAAAGTTTCACTTATTTATTGCTCCATTTTGTTTACTGCCTGTTAACACGGGATAAAAAACCCGCAAGTTATTCGCTTGCGGGTTTTCATCGTAAATTATTAGAAAATATGGTAAAATTAAAGGGTAACTTAAGGTGCGGTTGGTTGTTCAATTATCACTTCTCCGAGTAGGAGGGGGGTGATAATACGTGAGTGAAATAGCGTTGCTACTGCAGGGTGGACTGTTTCTCGTTGCATTGTTAACGTTCGTCGTCGTTTTAATAGACAAGCTCAAAAAATAACAACCCACCTATGCCTATAGAATGTGGGTTGTTTTGTTTGTAAGAAACAAATAGGATAAATGAACAATCCAATCTGCTAAGTTACGTGGACTAGTGTGTAGCCGCACACTAGTCTTTTTTATTTATATACAATTTATAATTGGTTTATGTGATTGTATTGTTCTTTTCATACTCATTATAACACAGTGTCTTTTCATCAAGAAAGGAGACCGTATGTTCTGGTCTCTGTTATATAGTAGGTGCTTTTTCTTTAAACAGCCCATCCATATACTGTTTTAAACTTTGGACATAAAATTTCTGTGTATTCACATTATTTACACCGACAATGGGTGATGGAAGGTCAAATCTTTTTTCTGATAAATGAACGACAACATCAAAAATGTCAAACAAACGAATGAAGCAAAACAGACCGTCTTTATCGCTAAGTAAAATAAAGTAATGATTTTCACTACTTGTATTTAGCGTATTCCATAAAGAACTTTTGCTTAAATCACGTACAATGCTTTTTTCTTTTAGTTCCACGAAATCTGCATTTGAGAGAATGGTAGAGATATCAATCGCATCTTGATCTTCAAAGTAGCCATCAACTGTTTGTACAGCGAATGTATAAGCCATTTTTAATATACTCATTTTATATTTACGGTTATCCAATAGCAATTCACGTTGAATAGAACTGGCTACTTTCGTTACACGTTCCTCTTTCCAAATTTCATTATGTAAGGAAATATCGTGCTTTTTACATAGTTTCATAATTAATGCATTAGAATAAAGAATTTCGTCGCTTACTTCGACAACATCAGTCTCAGCAGCCGCAAGTTCCTCACCGTGCTCATTCGTATAGAGTGGGGAATCAATTTGTCTTTTCATTTGTTCAATCTTAAATTGACTCAATTTATGCCTAATTAAAGGACGATCAATATTTGTTGTCATTTGTTCATGACAAGTATCACAAATTGAGTTTGTGAAATAATATCCACATAATATTTCTGGAATGACATATTGTTCACTAAGTTCTTTCGTATCTTTTCTGCAAATGATGCATTGTGTCATTTTTATCACCTTTACCTGCAAATTTGTATATAATCTCATTGTAGTGTATTTATTGGTATTTTGGAATATTGTAAAGGAAAATATTATGTGAAATTCATACTTATTTTGGTACAATGAAGAGAAGTGCTAGTTTAAAGGAGGCCATTTTTTTGAAATCAAAAGTGCACTTTTGGACATTAGAAGTGCTAATGGTTGTAGGAATCATATTTATTTGCACAAAAATATCATTTTTATTTCAACCGATTGGTATCTTCATATCAACATTATTTTTCCCAATCTTAATCGCGCTTTTTTTATACTTCATATTTAATCCTGTATTAATCTTTTTGGAGAATAAAAAAGTACCTAGAAATTTAGCGATATTGCTGTTATATCTTTTTATCATAACATTAACTGCGGTTGGCGTTGGAGTAGTTGTTCCTACGATTTCACAACAGCTAATGGACTTAGTAAAAAATATGCCAGGCTACATAAAAGAAGGAAAAGTATACATACAAGAATTATCACATCATAGGTTGTTTGAATGGTTATCTACACAAAACTACGTTTCCATTGAAACAATTGAAAAAAATGCGATTGAATACTTAAAAGATATACCAAATACAATTACGTCGAGTGCAACGGCTTTATTTGGTATTATCACGAACGTTGCATTAGTTGTATTTACTGTACCGTTCATTTTATTTTACATGTTTAAAGATGGACATGCCTTTCCAGGAAAAGCGGTAAGTTTATTACCAGAGTCTTACCGTGAAGAGGGGCTTCGTATCATTAAGGAAACGAACGAAACATTATCTGCATATATTCAAGGGCAAGCGCTCGTTTGTATATTTGTAGGTGCGTTTACTTTTATCGGTTATTTAATTATCGATTTACCGTACGCTTTCGTTTTAGGAATTATTGCAGCATTTACAAACATCATTCCTAACTTAGGTCCATTTATCGGAGCAGCACCAGCTGTTATTGTAGGACTGTTCGTATCTCCGATGCAAGCCTTATACGTAATTATTATCGTAACAATTGTACAACAGTTTGAAAGTAATATTATTTCACCACGTATTATGAGCTCGAAATTAAACATCCACCCATTAACAATTATTATCCTAATTTTAGGGGTAGGTAACTTTGCTGGAATCATCGGAATGATTTTAGCAGTACCAGTTTATGCAGTAACAAAAACAGTTGTTTCGAACTTAGTGAGATTGTTTAAGACGAAGAGAAGTAATCGGAAATAGTAAAACCTGAGAAAGATACACCTCTTTTTAAGTGGTGTATCTTTTGTTTATAAAAAAATAATTAAAAGCGGGTTGATTTGATTTTATTATATATTTTTTATACATCAAATTCAGCGATGAACTTGTGTGATATAAGCTCTATAAAACTATGTGGAATCCCTCTGAACTATCCAAATCATTTCCTTACAGCGTGCTATCATCATCATAATCGACTCCTTTCAATTCTATATAGTTAAACGATTAAAGGTGAGTGTAGTATTTGCTTCTACGATCTCGAATTTCATCAATAACTTGTTTATATTGTCTTTCTTGTTTTAATTCATTTTGAGATATTGTTTCTTTTTGAATCGTAATCGTTAAAAAGAATAGGTGAAACTTCATATGTGAATTCCTCCTTTCGAATTGGAATTACAGATGACTACAGTAATGACTTTGTCTTTCTTTTACAGAATCCATAGCCTGATTAATTTGTCGTTCATGAAGCATTTCAGACTCAGAAAATTTATTTTTTTGAATGGTAATGGTTAAAAAGAATACTTTAAATTTCATAAAATAATTGCCCCTTTATAAGTGATTTAGAAAAAACGAGTGTAATAAGAAATTACAGGTGACTACAGTAATGACTTTGTCTTTCTTTTACAGAATCCATAGCCTGATTAATTTGTCGCTCATGAAGCATTTCAGACTCGGAAAATTTATTTTTTTGAATGGTAATGGTTAAAAAGAATACTTTAAATTTCATAAAATAATTACCCCTTTATAAGTGATTTAGAAAAGACGAGTGTAATAAGAAGATTGAAGCTCTTTTACTTCGTCCATAATATTCTGAATGTGTTGTTCACGTAAAATCTCTTTCTGTGAGAGCTTACGTTTTTGAATAGTGATTGTTAAAAAGAATGCTTTAAATTTCATGAATATATTACCCCTTTAAAATATATTTTTAATACATTTGAGTGTAGTATGAACTTTTAATGTCAGTTATTTTATCAGTCAGTTGTTTTAACTGTTGTTTACGATTGATTTCATTTTCAGATAAATTATTTTTTTGAAGTACAGTCGTAAAAAAGAAAATATGAAAAGTCATAAATGAATTCCTCCTTTCGAAAAGGAATTACAGGTGATCACAGTAAAGTGCTTGGCGCTCCTTAACATCATTCATAGCTTTTTCAATTTGCTCATTATGAAGAATTTCATCTTTGGAAATTATATTTCTTTGAATCGTAATACTTAAAAACAATACGCTAATAGTCATTGAATGTTGCTCCTTTCTTAGAAAAATAATGTAAGAGACTAAAAAATCGCGCAAAAAAACCACAGGAAGATACAGTTCTCCTATGGCTGGGCGTGAAAAAGCCACAGGAAAGTATACGGCCTCCTGTGGCGAATTTATGAATTAAATGAAATAAAGTACGATTTTCAATTCTCCATTAGGGTGGTCGAATTCATATTTAATTGTCCAGAAAACACAGGTGCAGTTAACGCTAAAGTTAATGCATGTAATTGTAATTTCATCATTTCCTTCGACCTCCTTTTAGAATTTTTTTCTTACGTTAGTAAGTATATACAATTAATGGATAATTGTAAACATAAAAAATGAAAATTTTTAATTTTGATTAAAATGCGTATATTTAAAAGGGATTTGAAAGTAAATATTGTAATTAACGAAATATCGATAAAAATGGGGGATGCTAAATGAAATATATGCATCATAACATGATCGTTATGCTAACAATTTTTTTATTCATTGCGGCTTGTTCTAATGGAGAAAGAATAAAAGATATATATGATATTAGGTCAGATGATTTTAAGAAATATACTGGGACATACGTTGGTAATAATTCAGATGTGGTTGCAATTGTTAATCATTTACCCGGTGGTGGAACAGTTCAAAGTATAAGTTTAGAAAATGAAAATATAAAAGTGAACTATGGCGCAAAAGAAAGTGGGGCTCTTACAGAAGAAATGATTGAGACGTATTGGTTTGATGAGAAGGATACGATGAAGAAGAATTTTTTCTTTAATGCTATATATTTAGTGATTTTAGTGCCAAATGCAAAAATTTATGAGTTTCAGGTAGAGAATAAAAACTTTAAGATAACGAGGGAAGAAATGTTATCAATTTTGCATAGAATATTCGATGATTTTCCAAAAGAAAAAGATATATGGGATAAAAATAAAGTTATAAAGTTCTTTAACGGCAATGAAGAAAAAATTAAAATGCTTGTGGAAGATAAAGATTTTCGGAAATCTTTATTTGCTAAATATCCAGTGAGCCAGTTGAAATAATGGAGGGGAGAAGATGGAGTTAGTATACAAAATTTCTTATCATAGAATGCAGGATCATTATTTACCTAAGTTAGTACAGGCAATTAGGCTCGTTAGTGAAGAAGATTTGTGGAAACAAGAGACCGCTGTTAATTCAATTGGTGGAATCGTACTACATATTTGTGAACATTTACAGAGAAATACAAGGCGTTATAAGGGTCCCAATATAGTTTTTGAAAATGGAATTGAAGAATATTTTCCAATAAAACATTTAAGCTCCGAAACTTTGTTAAAAACTGTTGAAGAAATATTTGATGAGTGGGGAAAAGTATATATACAAGTATGGGAAGAAAAAAGGCATATTGATCTTCATAGTTTATTACATTTAGTGGAGCATACAAGTTATCATTTAGGGCAAATAGTAGATCGTACAAAGTCAATAAAGGGACAACAATTTAACTTTTGTCAAAATGGTATAAATGAAAAGAATTTGAGAACAAGAGTTGAAACTTCGAAATTTTAGAAAGAGAGTCATTCTTAAACGAATGATTCTCTTTTTTGTAAAAGAAATTTATGGAAAAAAACATTTTTATGTGATATGGTTAATTACATAAGTAATGAACCTATGAACCTAAGGTGGTGAAAGTGTGAAACCTACTCTGGAGCAAAATAAATTAATATACTTACAAATTGCAGAAACGATTGAATCTGATATTTTAAAAGACATATTGCTTGAAGAAGAACAAGTTCCATCGACAAATCAATTTGCGAAGATGTTACAAATAAATCCGGCTACTGCAGCTAAAGGGGTGAATGTATTAGTAGATGAGGGGATTTTATATAAAAAGAGAGGGATCGGAATGTTTGTTGCAAAGGGAGCGAAAGAAGTCGTACTAAAAAAAAGACAAAATACTTTTATGACTGAATATTTACCTAAAGTGTGGGAAGAAGCGAAAGTACTAGAAATATCAAAAAATGAATTGATGGATATGATTCAAAAGATTACGAAGGAGGGGAAAGAGGGATGATTGCACTTGAAACGAAAGATGTAACGAAAAAATATAAAAAGAAAATAGTTGTAAATGAAGTAACGATTTCATTGGAAGAGCATAAAATATATGGTTTGCTTGGAAGGAACGGAGCAGGGAAAACGACACTATTAAATTTACTTGCAGGTCAAATTACTTCAAGTAGTGGAAGCATATCAATATTTGGTGAACATGTTTTTGAGAATAGTAAAGCGATGCAAAATATTTGTTTTGTTAAAGTGAAAGAAGCTGCATATCTAAATAATAAAGTTAAAGAGATTTTTAATTTATGTAACATGTTTTATAAAAACTGGGATCAAAAGTTTGCTGAAGAACTTGCTAGGAAATTTCAACTTAATTTGAAAGAAAAATATCATAAATTATCACACGGAATGCAAACTGTTGTCGGAATCATTCAAGGATTAGCAAGTAGAGCACCTATTACTATTTTTGATGAACCAACTACAGGTTTAGACGCAGCACACCGTGAATTATTTTATAGTCTACTACTAGAAGATTACGGTGAGCATCCACGAACAATTATATTATCAACACATTTAGTAGAAGAAGTAACTCATGTTATTGAAGATGTAATCATCATAAAAGAAGGTGCACTTGTTGTTCAATCATCAGTGGAAGATTTATTACGACAAGGTCATATTATTTCAGGAAAAAAAGATAAAGTGGATGAGTTTTCAATCAATAAAAAAGTAATAAATCGAGAAGTTTATGGAAATAAGAGGATTTCTGTTATATGGGAAGAACTTTCTAATGAAGATTATTACTCTCTTGAAAAAGAAGGGTTATCAATTGATAGAATTACATTACAAAAACTATTTATTCATATAACTGGTGGTGAAATAAAATGACGATGTTAATGAAGCAGTTGAAGTTACATATAAAATATCAGTATAGAGCCATTCTTATCTTTTGGACTGTGGCATTACTTATAAAAGGGACAATGACTGCAACTGATTTAAAGGGAATAAAGGTAGCATTTTTACATGATATTTTCAATAATTCATCAATTGTAATCGTAATGTTTATTGTGATAAGCGTGTTTCTTATTCAACTTGATATTTTTCCTACAGTCGTCTCGTTTGGTGTCACTAGGTTGCAATTTTTGATTGGTTCAATATGTTTTAATTTATTGCAATCAGCATTGTTTTCATGTCTTCAAGCTTTGTTTTTACAGGATACATTTTATAAAACAGAACATGTAAATTTAGGAGCATCTGCAATTGAACAATTCTTTGTACAATTCATATTTTATAGTACATTAGCTTGTTTATTCCAATCAATAACTATTGTTCAGAAAAGATTTAATTGGTTCGGATTGGCCTTTAGTATAATAGTTTTATTCGGATTGGCGAGTACAATGTATGCAGGGATAGGTATAAAAGAGTTGGTGTTTATTAATAGTAAAATGTTACTAGAAATACCTAATTTCATATTAGTTTCGATAGTTCTTATTTGCATATATATTGTAATTAGCGCTCTATTTATTCGTAAGGTTTCGTTTGAAGATACAATTTAAATACAATTATTTTAGGGGAGAAGGAAGAGTAAATGGGAGATACTTCTTCATTAATAACCGTTTTTTTATGCATTGCACTACTAATATTTTGGCGTCGTTATCGCTCCATGTATAAGCCAATAAAGGGATCGGGAAAACGTATTTTATGGCCATTACTATTTTTAACACCAGGTATTGTATGGTTTTTAGGTCCCGTACATCCAGCTGTACTACAAGTGGCGATAGCAGCATTTATTGGGATTCTTTTCTCTGTACCACTTATAGCACTAACAAATTATGAGCGAAGAGATGATGGGAATATTTATACGAAAAAAAGTGCAGCTTTTTTAATTACTTTTATTGCACTTGTCGTTTTAAGATATGGTTCAAGACAATTTATCGTTGATTTAGATCAACAAACGATTGGTTTATTATTTTACGTTGTTGCTGTCTCGTATATTATTCCATGGAGAATTGCTTGTTATATAAAGTTTAGGAAAGTTTGGCGGGAAAATAATAATCATGCTATATGAAAACTTCTCATTTGAGAGGTTTTTTTATTTTTATAGGTAAGCAAAACAAGTTGTTGAAGGGCAGGCTGTCATAGAATATGATACATATTATAATGAGGAAAAGTTGAGGGGATAAAAATGCGTACAATTTTACTTTTTCTAAACAACATGTCCATCAATAAAATAGAGAACATTAGACATAAACATGATCCTTTATTTGGATTAATTCCACCGCATATAACAATCGTATTCCCGTTTAAGAGTAATATTTCAAATGATGAATTAAAATCTCATATTTTTAATGTATCAAAAGGGGGAGGCAAAATTGAAATTGAGTTTGCAAATCGTATCACTAGCGTAGGAAACTATTTGTTTTTAGAAGTTGATAGAGGAAGAAAACAAATAGAAGAACTACATGATAGGCTGTATACAGGACCTTTATTACAATTTTTGAAAGAAGACATTCCGTACATCCCGCATGTAACAGTCGGAAGAAAAGAAAGTGCCAAATTAGCTGCTGAAGTAGTGAAGGAGATTCCTAGTTTTCATGGGAAGTTAAATTGTGTGATTGATAGAATAAGCGTGGAGCGAATTGGAGAGAACGGGGAATCAATTATTGAATTTGAAGTGCCATTTTTAAAAAGCTGACAAAAGTCAGCTTTTTATTTCGTAGCATGAAGTAATGCACCAATTGCACCGCTATTACCACCATCTTGTAAAAAGATTGGTGTTTTATTTTGATATTCGGTGTAGCTACTTATAATATGTTGAAGTTGTACGTTATTACATAAAGTCGAACCAATATAAATAATATGTTTAATGTTTTTTGTTTCAGCGAATTGAAGGCTTAATGCAGTAACGACTTCACCGACAAGTCCTTGTATAGTAGCAAGTATGTCTGAGCTATTATATTTCGATTCTGAAATAGCGGCTTTACCAAAATTGCTAGCAGTTAAGTTATTATCGATAGGGGAAAGAATACCACTATAAATATCTCCAACCGTAATATCTAGTTCTTTTCTAGATCCTACTTTTGTTAGAGGGATTACATCTTCAAAATGATTTGTATTTGTTAACAATTTTGAAAGTCCCATAATAGTCCCACCGCCAACTCCGGTTCCACCAGCGCGAATATATTGTTCATTATAAACATAATGGATAGAAGTACCTGTACCGATATTGGTTAAAATAAAATTGTTTATAGTGTGTTTTTCTTCTTTTAATATGTATTGGACACCTGCAAGAGTAGATTCAAATTCGTTTAGCTCTATTATTTTATATGAACCTGTAAGCAGATGCTGTAATAGTTTCGATTTACCACCCGTAATACATATTTGTTTTATGCCATTGTTGTTTTTAATCCAATCTATTATTTTATGTTGTTCATGTGAATAAAATTTTTCAAAAGTTAATAGCTTTTTTTCGTTAAAATAAGCTATTTTCGTTAATGTGCCTCCAGCATCGATACCGATAGTACGTTCCATTTTCCTGCTCCTAACTACGTAATATGTTTTCCTATTTACTTAATTGGTTGAGAATAGATATTTCCAACTGATATAAGGAACACTTTAATCTGCTTGATATATTAATAGTTTTTCTATAGTTACAATAGGCTGGTCGTTTACAGTTGCAATACCTTTACCAAGAATAAAACCTCGGCGATTGCGCGTTAGCTCATAATGTAAATCAAGTTTATCACCGGGATATGCTTTTCCGTGGAATTCAACTCCATCTAAAGAGGAGAGAAATCCTAGTCCTTCAGAATCACTTGTATGTACAAATGCACTAAGCTGGGCAAGTGATTCTACAATTAACATATGAGGCATATGTTTTTGACTATCATTTATAAACCATTCGTTATTTGTAATGAGTTTATATCCTGTAACGGATTCACCTTGTTTTACATTTGTTACTTTATCAATCATTAAAAATGGATAACGATGGGGAAGCGTGTCTTTAATATGCATATGAAAGTACCTCCAATTAATAATACCCCTGCTAAAGTTAAGCAGGGGAGTGGGAACTAATTTTTAACTAATTCATCTACTTTTTCAAGGACGAAAATGCCGCTATTTCTAATATTTTCAACAACTTGTTGCAATACTTCTTTATCTTGAACGAGTGCAATACGTACAAAGCCTTCTCCATGAGGTCCAAATGCATGACCAGGTGTAACAACGACATTCGCACGATCCATTAATGCATAAGCGAAGTCTAGAGAAGTCCATCCTTGTGGAATTTCAGCCCAGACAAACATACTACCAGCTGGCTTATCGACATTCCAGCCAAATGCTCGGAATCCATCGACTAAAGTATCTCTCCGTTCTTGATAAATATCGCGGTTTTTCTCACAAAATGCAGCGCCATTTCTTAGTGCTACAGATGCCGCTTTTTGAATTGGTAAAAATACACCGTAATCGGTATTAGATTTAAATTGAGTAAGTGCACGAACAATTTCTTCGTTTCCAATCATATATCCAATACGGCTACCTGCTAAACTATAACTTTTTGACAAAGAATTGATTTCTACACCAACTTCTTTAGCACCAGGTACAGAGAGAAAGCTAATTGGCTTATTACCATCGAAATAAAATTCAGCATAAGCAAAATCATGGACAACGATAATATTATGCTTTTTCGCGAATGCGATTACTTCTTTAAAGAAATCTTCATGAGCCATTGCTGGAACGGGATTCCCTGGGAAGTTTAAAATCATCATCTTTGCTTGATCGGCAATTTCTTCAGGGATGACTTCTAAGTCTGGTAAGAAATCATTCTCTTTCTTTAAAGGCATGTAGTAAGATGTTGCACCAGCCATTTGAATACCTGTTTCATAAGCTGTATATCCTGGATCAGGAACTAATATAATATCACCTGGATTTGCATAAACCATAGGTAAATGAACGAGCCCGTCTTGTGAACCCATTAACAATAAAACTTCTTTATCCGCATTTAATAAAACGTTATGAGTGTTGTTGTAATATTCAGTTACAGCTTCGTGAAATTCTTGAATACCTGATAATGTATACCCGTAGCTCTCTTTCTCACTCGCTGTATGTACCATTGTTTCTCTTACAAAATCAGCGGGCGGCATATCAGGATTTCCGATGCTCAAATCAATCATGTTATGACCTGCTGCAATTTTTTCTTTTTTATAGGCTCCTAATTCACTAAATATAGAAGATTGGAATGCTTTCATTCTAGTTGCTAACGTGTAAGTCATCAAAACCCCTCCTAAAACAGTGCTTTCATTCTTCATTTTTAATTATTCTGAAAACACATGTTTATATTTTATCATTTTTTTATGAAAATTAAAACGATTGACAAATTTAGAGGAAGGATTAGCCTATTTTGAAAAGTAACGATGTAAATAGCGTAGATGTGTTAATTGAAATGTCTATTATAGGATTCATTTTATATAACTTAAGATATTTTCTAGTTTTTATTAAGTATATTTCTCATGTTTTGAATGAAAAAGAATACGAAAACAAGGGCTATTTTTGTGGACGATTTCTAAAGTGAAATAACGCAGAAAATATTTTCTGCGTCTCCTCTGAAATGTAATCATTTCTTTTTATATGTGCATAATTTTTCGGCTGTCAAAAAGTATACATTTAATGTACCGTCGGCAACTTTTAAAGTTTGGTCCGATGTAAATGAATTACCATAATCAATGTGATATATATTAGAATTTTTGACAAATGAGCCTTTATATAAATCGTCTTTATTCTTTGTTGTTTGCATTTCTACTAAATTTTGCACAATTTCCTCTTTATTTTCTTTTTTGATAACTGTTTCAAATTTATAATATACAGGGCATTCCCCTTTTTTATTGTCAACGACTTCCCAAGAACCGTATATATCGTTATTGCTGCATCCACTAAGTAGGATGATTAGTATAGGAATTGTAAGTAGAACCTTTTTCATTTTGTGCTCCTTTCTTTTAAATTTTAATAAACGTGCGAATACGATAGGGATATTATAATAAATAAAGTTTAAATTTTTTTAAAGAATTATTTAATTTCATATAAAAATTTAGGAGAAATTAAATAAGCATGAATCTAGTGTAAAGTCAGATTCATGCTAGTACTATAGCCTATGTTATGTCTTTTTTGAGGATAAATAAAGAGGAAAGCAGAATCACTATTCCATTTAATATATATACGCTTGCGGTCATAAAGGCTAACGTACCTGCGCCAAATCCTGCTTTATCGAATATAGAAGCAAATGTTGCGATAGTCAAAAAGATAATGGGAGTCAGTAGTAAAAATATGAAACCTGCCACGATTCTTTTTTTAAAACTATGTCCAGATAAGGAAATGGCTAAAAAGTTTAGGATGCTAAACAGAGCAATTGCAAAGAGCAGGACAATAAATACTTCGATGCCATCAGACATTTTACCACTCCTTTTATAAAGAGTACTTTTTATAATCTATTCGAAATAAAAGGGGATACTCCTTTAGGTAATTTCAATAAACGTAATAAATAGGCGTATTATAAAACAAAGAAGTATGGATTCAATATTAGACCCATACTTCTTTGTTTATTTTATAAATTTGCAGATTGCGAATGCTGTTTTTCATAATGTTTCTGCTTAGAAAGGGAAATAGAAATAATCAATAATGAAACGACTCCAAAGATGAGAACCATATATTGTAACCCAATTGTATCTAAGAAGAAACCTGTGCCAAGTAAGACGATTTGGAACATAACCCTCTCAAACATATTACGGAATGAGAAGAGGCGACCGTGATAACTTTTTTCCACTTTCGTTTGGAAAATCGTCGACATAATAGGGAAGAAGCAGCCAACACTAAACCCAAACAAACCAAATGATGTAAGAGCCATCCATTTTATATCGCTAAAGAACAATGACAGATGTGCAAAAGCAGTACAAACTGCGAAGAAATATAGTAATTTTTCAGGTTTGAAATGATCAGATAGACGTTTAATTACGAAGGCACCTAACATAAATGCGACACCTTCAATTGTATATATGAACCCTTTAATCGTAGGATCATGTTGCATTTCGCTAATGTTAATAACCATTAAATTAAACCCAGCTATAAATAATAGAGGGATGATACTTAATATAAGTGCTGTAAAAGCAATAGGAATTCCTTTTAAAATACGAAATACTTCCATAAAGCTATTATCTTTTGCAGCTTGTTTACTTGGTGTTGTTGATTTCTTGTCTTCGAATTGTAGGAAGAAAGTCGAGAGGAATAATAAGGCGTATGCTGCCATTGAGAAGGCATACATGTACTGTAAACTCATCACAACTAAAAGAATTCCACCTAGTGAAGTGCCTGCAATACGAGCAATTGTACCAACATTCATATGTACACCGTTCATTTGTAATAACTCATGCTCACGTACGATGAGTGGAATTACAGATTGTAATGCAGGGAAATAAAATGCTGCTGAAATTTGAAGAGCAACCATAAATGCGATCATAAATGCGATACTTTCAAATTGAATAGCAAAAAACATGAAAATAACACTTAAAACTCGACCAAACCCAGCGTAAAGAAGAACTTTTTTCTTTTCATACTGATCGATGACACGGCCAGCCATAGGTCCAACTAGAACACCGGCTAATAGTCCGATAAATAATATAACTGATTTCATGAAATCAGAAGGGACATATTTTTGCATAAATTCAAGGTTGCCAAGAATACCAAGCCATAATCCTAGACCTGCAATAAACTCCCCAATTAGAACAATCCAAACGTTTTTATTACGCCACATAACATAAAACCTCTCCGTCTTTTAAAAATGAAAAACTCGTATATAAAACCTCCTTATTTATGCACTATTTTCATACGAACTTTTTTAGAGTCAGAGTCTATATTACGTGTTTCATAATTGGATTTCAATCTTTTTGATTTGTCAAAAATTTGATGTGTTAATTGATGAAATAAGTGAATCAAAACGTAAAAAATTTATGATTAAAGCTAATAGAAAGTAAGGATACATATAAAAAAGCAAGAACGTATAACTACGCCTCGCTTTTCTCAAGTACAAAATTAAATATTAGATTCACTTAGCAACATTTACGCTCTTGTCCAATAGCTAAAGCGCTAAAAGATAATGGGCCAACAACTTCTGCGCTTGCACCACTAGTAAGGTTTTCTACAGTTAATGAATATTCGTGTGTTCCACTGCTAACGTTTTGATCTATAGCTTGAAATGTTTGTACGTAGAATTGTTCAGAATCTGTAGATTCAATACCTACTTGTGCATTAAAAATTTCAATGTTATCACGGAAAATTCGGAATAAAACTTGTGAAGTCTCAGTTATACCTTCTACACCAATTGTAGCGATTAATTCTACTCGATTATTTCGTGAATCTCTACTTGAAATTCTCAATTTTAAATTTGCTAAAATTGCTTTATTTGGAGAAGCTGGGATTGCAAAAGTTGTTTCACCAGTTTTACTTATAGGCTGAGTAGCTTGGTAATCAATGATATGAGTCATATTCTTCACCTCCTCATATACTAGAATATGAAAATAGTGAAGAATTAGCTTGGACAAATACTGGATTATTTAATAGAGTCAACAATAATTATTGAAAAGAAGAAATTCACATAAAAGCATTAAGAATATATCACAATAAGATGATATTTTTCTTAATGCTTTTTGTAATTAAGCAGAATATTCTTCTTTACGTACTTCAAAAAATTCATTACGTCGCAAGTAATTATAAATTTTCTCTGAAACCTCTTCTTCTTCAGACACTAAGAAACGATGATCAAAAGCGTAGAAAGATTGACCTTTAATTAATTTTACGTAATACATATTAAACGCCTCCTGACACTAGATTATTACTTGCTTCATATTATGATGGCCTATATGTCTGCTAAAAATACTTGGAGTTTCAAAGGGGATAAGTAAAGAAATGAAAGAGCTTACAATTCTGTAAGGTTTATGTCACCTTTTTCGATAGTTTGTATTTACCAGTTTCTTCTATAATGCAAATAGGTTACATAAAATAAGGGGGTAAAAAGATGGATGAAATAATTGGAGAAGTTGTGGCTGGTATTTGTGAATTTGTAGTGGAAGTAACAGCAGATGCTATAGGAAATTTAGTTTCTGGAAATGATGAGGAAAAAGAAACATTATAATAATTTGTAAAAGAATAAAGTTGATCAAATTATAAAGGCTGATTTCTAAAGGGAAATCAGCTTTTTTATTTTTTACATTATATTAACTTAATTTGAATATTCATTTGTTATCATATTTAAGAAGCCTATATAAGGAGGTGAATAAACAAATATGTCGAATTCAGGGCCTGATTTATCTGTTTCTCGTTTGATTGTGGTAAATATAGAGGAAAAAGAATATCATTTTATTGTTCGTGAACATCCGATTGTAGGGAAATTTATATCGCTATTTGAAAATGGGAAAGAATACGGTTTAATAGATAAACAAATCGCTAATAAAGATAAATTTATTACATCGGAGCTTACTAAGTTAGATTATTTTAATATAGATGTTTTATATCTTACACCTGGGTGGATATGGATTGGTATGGATCAATTTGGTTTACATGCTCGTGAGGCTACTTATAACGAAGTAGATGTTATTATGAAGTTGAAAGAGGATTTATATTATATAGATATATACGAAGAAATAAAAATGTAGTAAATATTTATTCAGGTTAGGGGGGAAGTTCCCATAGCCTTTTTTTTGTTTAATAATAAAATGCAAAATTATATTATTTTAATGAAAGGTAAATATGATAAGAAGTGAGATGAAAAGAGGATTTGAAAATACATTAAGAGAATTGTAATAATTATATGAGTCGTATATGTAAATAACAATAGAAAGAAGATGATAATATGAGTAAAGAAGAGCTTGTGAAAAAACAGTTTGGCAGCAATGCAGATAAATATGTAAATAGTAAAATACATGCTAAAGGACTGGATTTACAATATGTAGTTCAACAAGTTGAGTCTCGTCATAATAATCGTCTTCTTGATGTTGCTACTGGTGGCGGGCATGTGGCAAATATGTTAGCACCTATGTTTGAAGAAGTAGTTGCACTTGATTTAACAGAACAGATGTTAGAAAAAGCAAAAGTTTTTATAAAGCAGAATGGTCATGAAAATGTATCTTTTGTAGCAGGAAATGCAGAGAATTTACCATTTGCAGACCATTTTTTTGATACAATTACATGCCGGATTGCAGCCCATCATTTTACGAGTCCGGCTCAATTTATTTATGAAGTAAATCGTACGTTGGAGGATAATGGATTATTCATCTTAATAGATAATGTTTCGCCAGAAAATAATGAATATGATACATTTTATAATTTTATAGAAAAAAAGCGTGACCCAAGTCATGAACGAGCTCTAAAAAAGACAGAATGGCTTACTTTATTAGAAAAAAATGGTTTACAAATGCAGTCATGTCTTACTTTTAATAAGAAGTTTGATTTTGACTGGTGGTGTAATATGATGGATGTCCCTTTACAAAAGCGTGAAAAATTAACAGAATGTATGATGAAAGCACCAAACGAAATGAAGGAATATTTTAATATTCAATTTAAAAATAATAAAGTAGAATCGTTCTATACTGAAATGGCTATGTTTATATGTAAAAAAAGTATAACGTTAAAAAGATAAATGTGTTGCAGTCTTTCTGAAGTACGATATACTTAGTACAGAGAAACTGAGAATTGAGGAATAGTTATAATGATTCGTGTACGCATTGAAGGTACTGAGGAAGAAATGCTTGAATTTATGGGGAAAATGCCAGACATTCCTGGATTTGAAAAGACACATATGAGAGAGCCGAGAAAAGGAAATAACCCGAAATACGATTCAAGTAAAAATGTACTTGCATATTTGTCTTATAAAAAGATTGAAGTCGCCAATAAATAGGCGGCTTTTTTAGTTTGCGCTGTTTCACCGCCTTGTCTTTTTCACATAATAATAATAGTAGATTATGCTGAAGAGGGGTGAGAATAGTTAATAAGAAAATTATCTTTTTTGGAGACTTTGGTATTGATGACGCCGTAGCGTTAATTTATGCAAATAAAACATGTAAATTAGATATTCTAGGTATTGTTGCTGAGTACGGGAATGTATCACGAGATATCGTTACGGAAAATGTTTATTTTTTAGAAAGGTACTATGCTACACAAGTGAAAATTATTGAAGGTGCGAGTAGACCGATGACAGCTGAAGAGCCTTTGTTTTTCCCTGAAATCCACGGGGATCACGGTTTAGGTCCTATTATTCCACCTGAGATGAGAATTTGTAAACGAGAAAATTTTTGTGAATTAATCAAATTAATCGAACCTTGTCCAGAAGATATTATAATTGTGGCGACAGGGAGACTAACGACGCTTGCTACGTTATTTTTATTGTATCCAAATATAATGGATCGTATTTGTTCGTATTATATAATGGGCGGCGCTTTCCTATTTCCAGGTAATGTTACACCAGTATCTGAAGCGAATTTTTATGGTGATCCAATTGCAGCAAATATTGTTATGAAATATGCGAAAAACGCTAGCATATACCCGTTAAATGTAACACAGGGCGCGCTTATTACGCCTGAAATGGCCAATATAATAGATAAACAAGGAACTGGACAGGCGAAACTCATTAAACCAATGATTGATTTTTATTATGAGAACTTCTATAAAAAAGAATATCCGGGTATTGGTGGAAGTCCTATACACGATTTACTACCGTTTATCTCGTTTATAGATGACAGTATTTTCGAATATAAAAAATCGGCAGTGTGGATTAGTACGACAAATGATGTGACTAGGGGCCAAAGTGTAGCAGACTTTAGAAAAATAGCTGAGCCAACAAGGTTTGATAATCGGCCGAT
Organism: Bacillus sp. 007/AIA-02/001; assembly: GCF_004634455.1. Taxonomy (NCBI): domain Bacteria; kingdom Bacillati; phylum Bacillota; class Bacilli; order Caryophanales; family Bacillaceae; genus Bacillus; species Bacillus sp. 007/AIA-02/001. The sequence continues at coordinate 104,104 of NZ_SEIY01000006.1, read as the reverse complement.
TCAAAGAATTGCTGTTGGTTTTAACTATGCAGCTTTTAAAGAAGAGTTTATGCGAACAATATTGAAGCCAGATTGTCCTTAATGTGTGTAATAACAAGTCGGATAAATCGTTAGTTCAAAAAAGGTTTAATCTGTGTGTATTATTCTCAAAAATCTTAAAGTTGAACAACATGAATAACTTATGAAAAATGTCACATAACTAATGGTAAGCAATTGTTTCTAATTATATTTTGATTGGTGAAATGCAAAGGAGGTTATTATATGATTTGGTCTTTAATCGTCGGTGGTATATTAGGATGGCTTGCGAGCTTAATTACTGGAAAGGACGTACCTGGTGGTGTAATTGGTAATATTATTGCTGGTATTATCGGTTCTTGGGTTGGTTCGAAATTACTTGGTAGTTTTGGTCCAGTCATTGGCGGATATGCAATTATTCCAGCTTTAATCGGTGCGATCATTTTGATTTTCATCGTAAGCTTCTTATTACGAGCAATGCGAAAATGAATGTAAGGGCTGTTTACATTTGTAAGCAGTCCTTTTTATATGTTATGCTAGTATTATACAATCAGGAGGTGTCAGCATTGAAAACATTTACAGTAAATTTCCATCAAGAAGATAATGCTAAAGCGACAACAGTACATAAATTAAGTGAAGAGGACTTCAACAAAGCAACAGAAAAAGGCACTCGTCATCTATTTGATTTAGATACAAACGTTGGATTCTTCGTATTCTTTGACGCAGAAGATGCAGAAGGAAACGATCAATACTTAATGTTACAATACGAAGGTGATCATGAAGAGCCAACTGCGTGCTACGGATTTGATTTAAAACTATACTATCAATTTTTAGCACTGTACTTAAACGATCTTGAGTTCCAAGGTGAAACAGATGAGGAAGAGGAAGAATACGGTCCAATTCATCATTTAGCGCATTTACTTTATCATATTGTTGAAGATGGTAAATCAATCGAAGTGTAATATACATATTTGAAGCTGCCCTTTTTGGGCAGCTTTTTTATATGACATTGGAATGGTGTACTGTGAGCTAAATAAAGTGAAACTTTAATCAGTGGGGGTTTTGTTCATCCCCACTGATTATCAGCCCTCACCAATCGGGCTTTTACGGACAGCAGGGCCCCCACCTAACTTCTTTGTTTCCGCTGAATTTTGAGGTGGGGATCTTACTGCCCGGCAAATAGCGGGATAAATTAATAATAGAAATTTATTTATTACTTTCATGTTAGCATCGTAAAACACCTGTTATAATTATTGTAATTAAATTCATGGAGGCTAATTCTATGCTTGTAGATGTAAAAGCTTTTATTAAAGCTGCAGGTTTAACATGTATTTCATCATTAAGTGGAGATAACACGTTTGCTTATAATTTTGAAACTGTAAAAAATACTATCGCTACATTTTTTAAGAAGCTAAGATTTACCGTATAATTTTATTTCAACCAGTAGGAAAAGAGTAATCACTTCCTACTGGTTTTTTTCTGTTTCAAGGAGCTGTTGTGAGAGCATGTTTTAAGTTATAGATAGAGGATATTATCATTGAGAAGAGAAGGTTTAAATAAGGATATGAAAATGGTTTCGTTTATCAGGAGGTAGTTACTTCGGATATAACAGACTTGGTTACTTTTTAGAAACAGCTTTTGTAATATATTTTGTACAAGCTTTTGGAGAGAATGAAGCACTGACTTTTTGGAACAAACATAATTTGAAAAGTAGTGTAATGGGTTGGTTAACGAAATGAATAAGATGCAATAGGGGGTAAAAATGATGAAAATATATTTAAAAATAGTTATGTTATTTTTGGTGTTTACATGTATGTTTGCGCTAGCCGCATGTAAAGAGACAGACGAAAAAAAGGAAACAAATCCAACCTCGGAAAATAATAAAAATGAACAAAGTAATTTTTCAGAAGAACAGAAAAATCCTGAAGCAAAACCAAGCAATGAAAAAACAACAAAACCATCGCCTGACCCAGATTCGAAAAATAGAACACTTAATCAAAAATCAATTAACCACGTTAAAGATTTGTTTGAACTCGCAAAAGAAGGAAAAGTACCTAATGTACCATTTGGAGCCCATACAGGGGATATTGAAGAAATTGAAAAAGTGTGGGGGAAAGCAAATAAAACCGAATATGCAGGGAACGGAATGTACGCAATTTTTACAAATAAAAATGTTGTTTTCGGATTTAATAAAGGGTCACAAGTTTTTGATGTACGCTCATATCATGCAGAACTAAAATTGATTACATTACAAGAAATTGAAAAAGCATTAGGAAAACCATCTTCAGTTAAAGAGAATGGTGAAGATAAAATATATGTATACAAAGTAAATAACCAGTATGAGCTGAAATTTGTCATTCCAAAATCGACTGGTAAGGTAGATCATATTTCTGTATTTTCACCAGAGGATAGTATTAATAAAATGGCAGGATAAGAAATTAAGTGATTTCAAAAACACCTCACTTTCCTTAAGTGAGGTGTTTTTAGTTGTAAATAAGGAACGTCTCCTGCCAAATAAAACATACTTTCATACGCGAAATACTTCACTTTTGTTTTTTAATATTCATCCAATAAGAAATATTGATCTACTGAAAAAGTAGTAACCTATAAATTATGTGTAGGCTGGTTCATGATTTTTTTACGTTCTAAATTTTGAACAAACAGTGCTTGAACAATACCTCCAATTAATAAGAAACTAGCACAAATATAAAACAGCATACTTCCATTTAACTTACTTAATAAAACTGCACCAATAACTGGTCCGCATGTTCGAGATATATCCCAGTGTATACCGTAAATTGAAAAATATAAACCACGTTTATTGTGAGGTGCAATTTCTGAAACGAATCGTAATAAATGGTTTAGAGCAATACTTTCTCCAATGACTAAAAAGAGTAAGGTGAAGAACAACGAGAATATCGTCGTTGAATAACTAAAGCCAACTGCAGCTATTGTATAGCAGGCGTAAGAAATAAGGATGATTTTCGCCATAGAAAATCGTTCAGACCATTTTACGAGGAAGATTTGTAGAATGATTTCCAAAATGGCTTTGCATGTTGAAATAAATGCGAGTATGAATACGAGATTAGGAAATACATGTTCTGCAAAAATACGATAATTCGTCTCAGTTTGTGCATAAAAAAAGCTAATAGGAAGTGTAGAAACCATAAGACCGAATATGGCATAATGTTTAAAAATAAATTGCTTTGGTGAACTTGCCTCAACTGTTTGTTTCGACTTACTCATAGGTGGAACGGTTTCTGGGAGCTGGGTCCAAACAACAACGGCATATATCGTAAGGGTTACACTTTGCACGATAAATAAATATTCTGGGTGAGTATTATAAAAACTTGCACCTATTAAAGGGCCGACTACGGATCCAATTGCTCCCATCGTTTGTAGGAGAGCAAAAACTTCTGCTTGCTGCTCTTGTTTTGTTAAATCAGCAATTTGTGCACGCTGAGCTGGAATGTATAAGGAACGGCCAATACCATTAATGACATATAACAGTGCAAATATAAAAACGGATTGAGCGAAAACGAAACTACCGATTGCAACACCTTGTAGTAATAATCCGAGTAACATAATCTTTTTTCGGCCATATTTATCAGTAATTCCTCCAGCAATAAGTGTAAATAAAATGTCTGAAAGTGGCTGTAATCCGAAAATTAGCATAGTTATTATTACATTGCCGTTTAACATTTTATTGATGTAAATAATCATAATGAGAGCTAACATAGATTCAGTCGTTCGGGTTAATAATTCACCGCACAGTCTAATAAAAATAGGTTTATTGTAACGAAGTAAGAGATAATTCAATATTAATTCCTCCTTTCTATATTGAAATGATAAGATGAAAGGAGAGTTGGAAAAAGGGTAGAAACAATAGGGAGTATTTTTCACCTTTTAGGGGGAGTATGATGTTTATTTTAGATCAATACATTGAACTATGGATTGCTTATGGAAAAGGGAAAAAAGAGGGAGAACGATTGGAAGTAACAGTGCAAAATATATCTGGAACACTATTTTGTACAGAGCGTAATAGTAAATTAATTATAAAAAAATTAGATGAGTTAAATTGGATTAAGTGGTTTCCAGGTCGCGGCAGAGGAAATCGTTCTAAATTAATATTTCAAAAGCACCCGATGTCTTTAATTTTAGATAGAGGAAAAGAAATAACGAAAAAAGGGGATGTGAAAAGCGGAAGCATATTTGTGGAACGCTATAGCTCACATTTTCCATCGGTAAAGGGAGAATATCACTCCTGGGTGGATTCAATATTTGGTCATAAGGTTGAAATGACATCTGAAGGGAGAAGAGATGTACTCCGGTTGCAAGTACAAATGAATTTAGATATCACATTAGATCCTGTATACGCTACAATGCGTTCAGAATGCCATATGGTAAAACATATATTCGACACACTCGTGTATGTAGACGGTAATACAAACATTATAGAGCCAAGACTTGCATTTCACTGGGAATATAATGACGCTGAAAAAATATGGACGTTTTACTTACGAAAAGGAGTTCACTTTCATAATGGAAAACAACTTACTGCACATGATGTTATATACTCGTTGAATCGATTTATGAAGCTGGAAAATAATGCACACGCATGGATGTTACAACACGTTGAAAATATCCGTTCAGTGGATGACTACGTTTTCGAAATTCAATTACATACGGAAAATCGAATGTTTTTACATATGCTAAGTGCAGAACAGTGTTCTATCGTGAATGAAGATGAAGCAGGAGAGCTAATTGGAACAGGGCCTTTTCAATTATATAAAAGTAATGAAAATCTGTTCATTTTAGAAGGACATCCTTTATATTTTCGTGAAAGACCTTTTTTAGATCGTATTGAGTTGTGGAATGTAGAACAAGGTGTAAGTACATACGATGTTTTAGTAAAGGCGCAGTATAAAGATAAAGAAAAACATAATAAAGAATTGTCTCGGCTTGAGTCGAACGTGACATATATAACATGTAATCTTACGAAAGAAGGACCAATGCAAGATGCGTTATTTCGGAAAGCGTTATATAACATCATTCATGGTTATACAATCGTTCAAGAACTCGGCGGAGAACGTGGAGAAGTGGCAAAAAAACTAATATTAGCAGGTGAAAGCATTGTAGAGATTGAGGAAGATGTAGAAAGTTTAATTAAAAGGAGTACTTATCATAATGAAGTGCTACAACTCTACACATTTACAGGACGAGATCATGTTGAAGATGCACAGTGGATACAAAAAGAGTGTGCGAAATACGGGATTCGTGTAGAAAATAATTTTCTTGATATAGAAGAGCTATTGGAAGTAAGTACGATACAAAAGGCCGATATGATGCATGATAGTGCTACAATTAGTGAACGAATAGAAGATAGTCTATTATATATGTTTCTTACAAAAAATAGTTTTATTCATGGACAAAGCAGCATGGACTTTCATGAAAAGTTGTCTCCTTATTTTAGACAAGAAGAATTAGAGAAAAGAGTTACACTGTTACGCGATATCGAGGATACTTTGTTACGTCAAATTCATATTATTCCTTTATATCGTAATAAACAAGAGGTAAGTACACATGAAAAAGTTCAAAATATAATGATTAATTCACAAGGTTGGATTGATTTTTATAATATTTGGTTTAAGTCTTGATATATAAGGGCTTTTGCACATTTTCATAAGGTGTGTAAGAGCCTTTTTTGTATGTAGGAATAGGTTTGTTTTACACATTGTTACGCTACTTGTGATAAAAGTCTATTTACAGCGTAACAGTGTTATGTTACATTGTTATCAGGAAGGAGTGTTATACAGTTGAGTACAGATTTAATTTCAAAAAAAGATTTATTAGAACTAACTGGTATTTCATACGGACAGTTATATAGGTGGAAAAGAAAAAATTTAATTCCGGAAGATTGGTTTGTACGAAAATCAACGTTTACAGGTCAAGAGACATTTTTTCCGAAAGAAAAGATATTAGAGCGTATCGATAAAATCCAAACGATGAAAGAGGATTTATCACTTGATGAACTAGCGAACATGTTTTCGCCGAGTGTGAGAGAAATTCTTTTAACAAAGGAAGACATTTTATGCAAGGGGATTGCATCAGAACCAGTTTTACAATTTTTCATAGAACAAACGAATAAAAGAGCAGAGTTTCAATTTGTAGATATTCTTTATGTGTACATGTTAGAAGAATTACTACAATCAGGAGAGATTAGTTTAGAAGAAGGAAAAATGGTCTTGCAAGTTTTACGTGAAAATTATGAAGCAATTAAACATAAAACTTGTGACTTAATTATTGTCCGAAAGTTAGGTATTTCTACATGTTTATTGGTTTCAAACGTGGACGATTTAATTTTTGAAAAAGGCACCAAAATCGTTTTACGCGAAGCGATTATGAAATATACCGAAGCATTAAAAACTAAATTGTTGTAGTGGAGGAGAAAGTATGCGTACAGATAATTTGATTATAAATGGTTACGGTTCATCGAATGGTGGCGAGTTTCATAAAGTGCAATTAAACGGAAAAGGAACTGTGAATGGAAATGTTGAATGTGAGCAATTTGAATGTAACGGTTACGGTGCAGTTACTGGCGATTTGAAAAGTAGCAGTGCACGAATTAGCGGATCTGGTAAAGTTGATGGCACAGTTCATGCTGAAACGATGCGAATTGATGGAAAAGCAACAATTACGCAAAATGTAAAAGCAAACAGTTTAAAAATTGCAGGAAAAGGTACGATAGGTGGAAATGTCACTGGTGAAGAATTTAAAGTCAATGGTCAAGCTACAATTGACGGTAATTGTGAAGTGGATACTTTTTCTTCAGAAGGACAATTTACAATCGGTGGTTTATTAAGCGCAGATGAAATTAATATAAATATTCACGGTACATGTCGAGCGAAAGAAATTGGTGGTCAAACGATTAAAGTAAGACATAGATCAGGTACATTTAGTAGGCTATTTAAAACAGTATTTGGCTTGCAGTTAGAAGCTGAACTATTAGAAGGTGACAATATCGATATTGATTATGCTCACATAAGAACGGTAAGAGGAAACAATGTTACAGTAGGAGCAAACTGTGAGATTGAACTGATTGAATATACCGGTGTTCTTACTGTTGATAAAAATGCAAATGTAAAAGAAATTAAGCAGGTTTAACGGAAGGGAGAAATCAGTATGGAACATCCACATAGTCTCACAGTAAATGGTTCTGGTAATTCAGCAGGCGGAGATTATAATAAAGTGAAGATTCGCGGTGAAGGAACAATTACGAATGATATGAGTTGCAATGAGTTTAAAACGTACGGAACGAGTGATGTACGCGGTAATGTGAAAGTGAAAAACTATGTCGTGTATGGAGATAACGAAGTACAAGGAAATGTAGATGCGGAATATGTAAAAGTATATGGTAATACACAAATTCATGGTGATGCTCATATTGAAAAAACAAAAGTTAGAGGTATGATAAATATTGAAGGAAAGTTTTCAGGTGATTTCGTAGATGTAAAAGGTGCTTTAAATGTAAAGGGAGATATTGAAGTAGAAGATTTATCATTAACTGGTGGTCTTGAAAGTGATGGATTACTTAATGCTGAAAATATTCAAATCTCACTTCGTTATGAAGGCAGTAAGGTAAGAGAAATTGGTGGTAAAAAAATTACCGTTCGTAAAAAAGCGAGATTTATTCCTTTTACTAGTCATGCTGGAAACCTCCAAACTTCAATTGTTGAAGGAGATGATATCTATTTAGAACATACGATTGCTGAAGTTGTAAGAGGCAACAACGTCACAATTGGTCCTGGATGTGAAATTAGTGTTGTAGAATATCATACTAGTTTTAATCAAAAAGGTAATGCAGTCGTAAAAGAACATAAACAAATATAAGTAGTATGAGGGAGAGCAAGAGATATGGTTGAGAAGAATAATAAGCTCGGCTTTGTTGTGGCGGGCTTATTGCTAGGTATTTTAATGGCATCGATGGATAATACCATTGTCGTAACGGCGATGGGAACAATCGTTGGTGACTTAGGAGGCCTCGAAAACTTTGTATGGGTCGTTTCTGCCTATATGGTCGCAGAAATGGCAGGCATGCCTATTTTCGGTAAGCTATCAGATATGTATGGTAGAAAGAGATTCTTTATTTTCGGTTTAATTGTCTTTATGATTGGTTCGGCACTTTGTGGTACTGCTGAAAATATTACACAGTTAGGTATTTATCGTGCCATTCAAGGTATTGGCGGCGGGGCATTAGTGCCGATCGCGTTTACTATCGTTTTTGATATTTTTCCACCTGAAAAACGCGGGAAAATGGGTGGTTTATTCGGAGCTGTATTTGGATTATCTAGTATTTTCGGGCCATTACTTGGCGCATATATTACCGATTACATTAGCTGGCACTGGGTATTTTATATTAACTTACCACTTGGCATTTTAGCACTTATTTTTATTACATTCTTTTATAAAGAATCACGCGTTCATAGAAAGCAAAAGATTGATTGGTTTGGCGCAATTACTTTAGTTGGTGCAGTAGTTTCTTTAATGTTTGCGCTTGAACTAGGCGGACAAAAATATGATTGGGATTCTAGCTTTATTTTAAGTTTATTTGGTGGATTCGCTATTTTAATCATCGCATTCATTTTTATTGAACGAAAAGTAGAAGAACCAATTATTTCATTTGAGATGTTTAAGCAGCGCTTATTCGGAATGAGTACAATTATTGCATTATGTTACGGTGCTGCATTTATGTCAGCAACTGTTTACATTCCGTTATTCATTCAAGGTGTATACGGCGGGACTGCAACAAACTCAGGATTATTACTTTTACCTATGATGCTAGGATCAGTCGTAACAGCGCAGTTAGGTGGATTTTTAACGACTAAGCTGAGCTACCGAAACATTATGATTATTTCTGCTGTTATTATGTTAATCGGATTATTCTTATTAAGTACATTAACGCCAGAAACAAGTCGTGCATTATTAACGGTTTATATGATTATTATCGGATTTGGAGTAGGTTTCTCATTCTCTGTACTAAGTATGGCTTCAATTCATAACTTCGGTATGGAACAGCGTGGATCTGCAACTTCAACGAGTAACTTCATTCGTTCATTAGGAATGACACTAGGTATTACAATCTTCGGAATGATCCAAAGAACAGGTTTCCAAGATCAATTAGAAGAAGCATTTAAAGGGATGAGCGGGGGAATGAATACAAAATTAGGGGATTCAAGAGCCATTTTATCAGAATCGGCAAGATCTCAAATCCCTCCGCAAATATTAGATAAGATTATTGACGCTCTTTCTAGTTCAATTGTTCAAACATTCATGTGGGCATTGGTACCAGCTGGATTAGCATTCATGTTCATTTTCTTTATGGGAAATGAGCGTATGGTAATTAAGAAAGAACAAATGAATAAAAAGAGTGAAACATCAAAAGCGTAATGAAAAAGCTCCTTTCCAATTGGAAAGGAGCTTTTTCATATGTACGGTGTTAGATTAGCCTTCGATAATTTCGTATTCTTCGTCTGCAAGTAATAAAATTTGCGTTTTCTTGCCTTTGTTTTGAACTTCGATTACATCGTATGCGCCTAAGTCTCTTACTTTGCTTTGAGAAGCGTTAACCATAACTTCAATAGAATCAATTAAGATATCTTCTTCAATATATGATTCAGGCAATGCCATATCTTCAGTATCTAATACACACGCATATAGATTTTGTAAATTTTCAGCAGTTGGGTTTTGTTCCTCAACATCAATGATATTTTTTACTGCATCCATATTTTCTTCTTTTGCTTGGTACACTTTAATTTTAGCCATAATTTTAATCTCCTTTATAACGTAATCGTAGAGGCTACACCTCATTATAACGTTTTTTTTATGAAAGATGAAATTGTTATATGTATTTATAGTAAAAATTATGTGTTCTTACTCAAAATTGGTGTGATTTCCATATAAATGTACGAGTAGGTAACGATAATGTTACGTTAAAGTTATATTGTCCAAGCTTTTCTTATTTTCTTCCTATATGTATGTAGTAGCAATTCTATATAGAGAAGGGATGGAGTGTAAGTGGGTTGTGAACCGAGAGTTTCTAGAGATTTTGTTCAAGTACCTGAACTGGTAGGTTTTCGATTACTTTTATCACATCCAGCTGGAGACCCTTTAAACTACGGATTATTATTTATTAATTTTCCTGATACGATTTTTATTTTTATATTGGCATCAAGCGGATACCTTGCCATTTCGAACTGTTTAAAAATAGAGGGCGGAACTGGTGATGCCGAAATAGAAGAGATGAAAAAATGATAGAGGATGACGATAATACGTACAAGTCAGTTGTTAAATTGACTAAAGTATATAAGAACGGTGAGACGGAATCTTTTATTTATAAAAATGAGTTATAATACATGTATTTAAATGCACCCTCAAACTATTGTTGAGGGTTGTTACATAATTAATTATGTTGATCCTTCAAACCGTTTGTTAACGAGTAAGAAATATATTTATTGTTGACTTATTTTATAGGTTGATCATTTCATAGTTAGTAGATGTTATAATCATTTTATGTTTACTGATATTTTATAAATATTCGAAGTTTCAATTTAATAGTCAATTGCTTTTATGATGAACAGGTGGGTGTGTATATGAATACGAATTATGGAGCGCTCATGAAAATGTTAAGAGTGGTTGATTCTAAAGAAGGCGGGAATGTAAATGATATATGAAGCGAATATACATACAAGAAAAAAACTAGTTTCTATGTTTGAGGATTTCAATAACGTTGTTTTACTTTCTTATTTACAAGGGCATATGGGTACTGCTTGGGTAAATGATCTTGAAAATCCAACAGTAGCACAAGTTACGGTAGGAATTTTTACATTTTACGCTGGAGACCCAAATACGAAAGAAACAGAAGAGTTATTACGTAATATTCCAGAAAGAATTTTAGTTATCGTAAATAGTGAAGAGTGGAAACAACGCTTAGAAACATTCCATGAAAGAAAAATAGATAAGTTTTTACGTTATAAATTCAAACGAAATCCAGAAGTTTTTAATCGTTCAAAATTACAATCTTTTATATCAGCACTTCCAAAAGAATATGAGTTAAGAAGAATAGATGAGCATATCGCAAATAGCCCCAAATTACATAAGATATCTGAAGATTTTACAAGTCAATTTCATTCGATAGAAGATTATATAAACCGTGGTATAGGTTATAGCATTTTATATAATGGAGAAGTTGTATGCGGTGCATCCTCCTATAGTATTTATAATGATGGGATTGAAATTGAAGTTGCGACTGATCACAATCATAGAAGAGAGGGCTTGGCAACTGTAGTTAGTGCAGCTATTATATTGGATTGCTTAGAAAATGGAAAGTATCCAAACTGGGACGCAGCGAATACTACATCTGCTAAACTAGCAGAAAAGTTAGGATATGAATTTGATAAGGCATATGATACTTATTTTGTAGATAATAGATGAGTGAAGGAGTTACATACTAAAAAATACATGCGCCCTAGTACGTAAGTCTAGGGCACATGTATTAGTTGGTAAATATCTTCATAACAATTTTATCACATTTTATCTTTTGAATGTTTGGAATTAAAGATATTTATGTGACTTTTTGAAAAAATAAAAGAGCAGTTAGCAAAAGCTAACTGCTCTTCTCCAAGGGGGAATGGAGAAATACAATCATGTTACCTATAGTATTGACAGAACATTGAGTTTTAATCAGCCATTTATAAAAGGAGAGATAAAATATCTTTGATTAATCCTTAGCTCCGATTAGGAGTACTGATAGAAAAACGATTGAGAATATATTTTTTTATTACATTTACAATTTGAAGAGTAGAACGTGTTTATCGTAATTCTCCAAACACCAATTATATTTTTTTAGAATAATTGGATGGACTGCTTCTTTCGTAGTATTGACTTCAGTATATCCATATTTCTTATAAAAGTTTTCTAATTCCTCAAAAGGAAGACAATATACATTTTGTATTTGTGATTTTTTTGCAGTTTCTACTAAAAATAAAACAAGCTCACCAGCTAATTGTAGCCCTCTAAATTGAGGCAGAATAAAAATTCCGCCCATTTCTAAAGTATCTTCATCTATTTGGACTAATCGGCCAACGCCTGCATACTCGTTGTTATATGTAATAATTGCAACTTTATCTCTCTTTAAATCACTCCGTACAAATCCTATTGAGTCATATTGGTTATTAATCCATTCTAAATCGTTAGATGTGGCCAATTGAATACTCATATACATCCTCCTTCGGAATACTAGCGCTCTCTTCATTATATAGAACATAAGATACTATATCAAAAGAACCTTGAGATAGCACATTTGTTTAAGTTATTAGTTAAAAGTGTGGGATTGCTGGCATTGAAATGATGGCTTCACCAAACATAGGATAGTAATCTTGTAAATTTAGTGTTACATAGTCAAAATAAAAATTAGTTTATGTGTTCGGTAACGCACGATTGTTTAAGTGTAGAGAAAATCATAGGGTTATTTTAATTAGTAGCTACTGTATTCATTGAAGCTATTAAGGAAATGTGGTAATCGCCAGCCCTAGTGATACAAATCATATTAGGATTTAGTAAAAAAAATTCTTCCTGAAAAAGAGGGGGATTAAAGATAAGAGCACTTCGAAAAGTGCCCTTCAGTAACGACTACTCATTCTAAAAAGAAAGGATGCAATATATCATATGAAGTTAAATGTATTTAAGTATGGGTCTTTTATATAAATGTGAAATAAAAGAGGGTTGTCTTCTTATTAGAAGGCAGCTTTTTGTTATTACAAAAAAGAATTAGAAATAAAATATAAATTCAGTTACTTGTCCAAACAATTTTTTTAAAAATACATAAAATGCTAGTAGTTAGCCAATATTTTTATATTGCTAATTTTTTAGACTAAAAGGGGTGATTTTATGTGTGATTGTGAAGTTTGTAGAAGAAAGAAAAAACGTGATCCATTAAATCGGGGTTCTGAACCAAAAAAACAGGATTCCGAATCAGTAAATTCTTATTCATTTAGTAAAAATGCAAATTTTTTAGAAGAAGCTATACAAACAGATGAAATCGATCAAGTTTCTGAGGAATATATTGAAATAGTAGATTCAGCAGATGTACAAGTTACTACTACAGATACAAAAGCTGCACTATCTATCCAAGCCGCGTTACAAGCAGCTATTGTGGTTGTAGTAAGTATTTCTATAGCAGATAGTGAAAAGGCAGATAAAATAACACAAGAACTGTTTCAAAAATCATCTATTAAACAAATTAATAGACAAAAAACATTTATTAAAAATTCCAGAAACGTAACCGTAACAACTACTGATACAGATATTGCAGTGAATATTCAAATTCTTCTTCAAATTTTATTAGCGTTACTAGTTAAACTAAACATTTTATAAAGTGTCTATCCTATTTATATTTAGCTATAAGGGTTCACTCTAAGTAAATATTTTTTGTTGTAATATGTGGTACAAGCTTGGACTTTCTCATTATGACTGAATTAATATTCAAGATTGATGGGAAATTAAGTGTGGAAAACTACACAATAACAAAGGTGAACCTATTATTTAACAGTGAATAAAACTTATATATGTGAAGTAAAGGAAAGCTGTCTTCGTATTAGAAGACAGCTTTTTGATTTTATTAGTAAAAAGCCGTGAAAATAAAAGATTAAGTTACTTGTCCAAGCATTTTTTATTTAAATACATATAATGCTGGTAGTTAATCTAAATTTTTATAGAAAACTGATAGGAGTGAATATTGTAAATGGATGATTTAAATAAATTTTCTTCCTTTAAGTTTGATAAGGATCAAAAGAATATAATTATAGACCTTTTACTCTCAGATATTTTTAATAGGCATGGGATAAATGAAGAAAAACTAAAAAATTTATCGCCAGAAAAAAAGCAGCAAATTAAAAGTATTGTTTCTGAAATACAATCACAAGTTAATAATTATTTAGATTGAAAGGGGGTGAATGTATGAAAAAAACATGTCATTCAGATGAAAATAAAAGGTGGAGTGCATTAGACTCCTCAAATCCTCATCCATCTTTTAAAAATGCTACCGTTTCAGAAGCTGCAGCACAAGAAAGTAAAACTTACCAAATTTCTGAAGAATCTATTACAATAGTTGATTCAGCAGATGTAGAAGTTACTACTACAGATACAAAAGCTGCGTTATCTATTCAAGCTGCATTACAAGCAGCTATCGTGGTTATAATAAGTATTTCTATAGCAGATAGTGAAAAAGCTGACCGTGTAGCACAAGAATTGTTTCAAAAATCATCTATTAAACAAATTAATAAACAAGAAACTGTTATTAGAAATTCTAGAAATGTTACAGTTACGACTACAGATACAGACATAGCAGTAAATGTTCAAATTCTTCTCCAAATTTTATTAGCTTTACTAGTAAAATTAAATATTTTATAAAATGTTTAACCTTATTTAGATATAGTGCATCTTACAGGTAAATATTCACTGTTTTAATTATAGTACAGGCTATAAATATTTATCATAACTGGACTAATATTCAACATCACCAAAGTATGAATGTAAACAAACAATGTGATGGAAAATAAAGTTTGGTTATTTTATGAAAATTGAAAAGCCATTTCCTTTATTGGATTTGGCTTTTCAATTTTAAACAGTATGAATTTGAAAAGTTAATATTAAGTTAAAGAAGTAAAATATACGGATACAAAATACTTATAAAATTACTCGTGTTATAGAAAAATAATAAGAAAAAGGTGTTTAAAATAGAATCATTTTCATTAATAGTTCAAGTTTTGAAGAATAGTGCATACAATATAAAGTGTTTTCCTTTCTTCATTTAAGTTTTACGTATATAATTTAAAAGTACTATTTTTATTTTATTATTTTATATTTATAACAGAATAGAGGTTTAAAAATGAGTGTTAAAATCATTACGGATAGTGCGGCGGATTTACCAGTAGAATTGCTGCAAGCATATGATATTGATTTAATTCCACTCCGTGTATATGATGAAGCAGAAACAGAGTATTTAGATGGAGTAACATTAGAGTCAGTTACATTATTACAAAAAATGAGAGAAGGCGCTGTTTATAGAACATCATTGCCTTCACTTGAAACTTTCCAAGAAAAATTTGTTTCTTATGCAAAAGAAGGTAATCCTTGTATATATTTAGCTTTTTCATCTGAACTGTCTGGTACATATCAATCATCAGTTGTCATTAAAGAGGAAGTAAAAGAAACATATGCAGATTTAGATTTAGAAATTATTGATACAAAATGTGCTTCGCTTGGTCAAGGTCTTGTCGTTTTAGAAGCTGCTAAAATGGCAAAAGACGGCGCATCAAAAGAAGATATTTTAAACCGTGTCGCTTTTCTAATGAACCATATGGAGCACATCTTCACTGTAGCTGACTTACAGTACCTTGTTAGAGGTGGACGTTTAAGTAAAGTAGCTGGTTTTATCGGTGGTTTACTAAACATTAAGCCTATCTTAAACGTGGAAGAAGGAAAACTTGTACCACTTGAAAAGGTAAGAGGGAAAAAGAAAGTATTAAGCCGAATTGTTGATATTATGGAAGAGCGTGGTAAAGACCTTAAAGGTCAAACAATCGGTATCACTCATGGTGATGACTTAGAAACAGCGGAAGCATTAAAATCATTAATTACGGAAAGATTCGGTTGTGAAGTATTTATCGTAAATACAATTGGTGCAGCAATCGGAGCACATACAGGACCTGGCGTTATAACGTTATTTTTCTTAAATGAAGTAGAGTAAAGGATTGATCATTTGATCAATCCTTTTTTCTTTAATCTGTGATTACCGGTCGATATGGTATTGGTGAAGATAAAATCTTTGAAGTTTTCCTATATGAATTGCTCTCTTGTAGAGGGAGTATTTTTTATATGTGGAATGATACTTAATGGTAGAAGAAAAGAGTATAAATAAGAATGTATTTGTAGGAATTTAAATATTTGAAGATATCAAAATTTTGCCATTTCATATATAATTGTGTGGGGAGAAATATCTGTAACTATTTGTAAAAATAGGAGGCGACTATAAAAATGCAAGAAATTGCTAGATGGGATTTAAATCGCTTGTATTTGAATGAGGATATTCTATTTCCAATTTTGGAGTTGAAAGAGAAATATTTTGTAACAAAAGATGTAGAGGTTCTTTCAAAGCTAATACAAGCTATTGAGAAAACAGAATACTATTTGTACTGTAGATCAGTTGAAGAAAGTGTACCATCTGACCTTACTAAATTGACCGTGAAAGTGAAGGAACTAAAAAATGAATTACAGCAAGTAATAAAACATAATGAAGTGGAAACTTCAGATAATACTAAGTTAATAAAAGATGAGCTTAATGCTTGGGAAAATATGTACATACAATTACGGGATAGGATAGAAATAGAGCACAATAATAAACAATTATCCTTTGGACAAGCAAATACTATTGCAATGAATAGTGATAATGAAAAGGAAAGATTAGAAGTATTCGAGTTACTTACAAGTACTTTACATAAGGAAAAAGAAATCTTTGCTACTGTATTAAATCAAATAGGGAGATTGCGTAATGCAAAGAGTAATGAAATAGAAGATAGAGAGATTTTAACACAATCTTTTCATGCGAATGGCATTTCAGAAACTGTATTATTCCAAATGTGGAATGCGACAGAAGAAAACCTTGATAAATTAGTAAGTGCTTTAAACGTGTATAAGAAAGGAAAAGCTTCAATTACATGGCATGAACTTATGACGGTAAAGGAAAGTAATGAGATCATGATTCCTTTTTCAGTAACAATACAAAACGTTTATGATGCATGTAAGAATATTGATGAAGAATTAGCAGAATTTGCACGTAATGCGATAGAAAGTGGTTGGGTAGATGCTGAACCGAGAGAGAATAAACCACCAGGTGGGTTTTGTGCTCCATTTTTCAGTGAGAAAGAATCGCGAATTTCCATTCGTTATGATGGGAGTATAGATAGTGTAAGAGTGCTCGCTCATGAATTAGGACATGCTTGGCATTTTTATAATATGAGTTTTGAACAATCTACATCTTTTTTAGATGATTATTTGCCAATGAGTACGGCTGAATCAGCATCTATTTTCTTTGAAACGGTACTCTTAAATTATCTAATTGAAACAACGGATAGTAAAGATACGAAAAAGTCATTACTTAGCTGGAAAATAAGAAATAGTTTTAATTATGTAATGGCAATACGAGCATCGTATCAGTTTGAAAAAACATTTTATGAAAAATGTAAAGAGGGTCCTTTAAGTGCTGATGAAATTGAGAAATTATCTATAATTGCACAAAAAGAAGCTTATGGAAAAGCTTTAAGTGAATACCAGCCGTTTGTATGGATGAAATATATTCAATTTTATATAGCAGATGTTCCTTTTTACAATTATCCATACACATTTGGATATTTAGTAAGTTTTAGCTTATTAGAAATAGCTCAAGAAGGTAAAAGTACTTTTCATTCGAAATATAAAGAGTTCTTACGAGAAACAGGAAAGGCTCCAGTAGAGGAGCTTATGAAAAAACATTTTGAAATAGATATAAGAAATTATGAATTTTGGAATAAAGCTTTTATTCAAATTTCTAAAGACATTGATGAATATTTGCAGCTTATGTAAGGGGAGAGTACAGTGGATCAGCAGTTTATAAAAGGTATACCTTTTTCAACTTTAGAATATGCAAAAGCTATAAGTTTATTAAAAGGTTGGCTACATGAACAACAAGAGAAACCAAGGTTTGTAGTAACTGCAAATCCTGAAATTGTTATGTCTGCAAAGGAAAATACGGAAAAATCAAAGGAATTTAAAAAGATGTTACTATCTGCGGATTTAATAACAGCGGATGGGATTGGTGTCATAATTGGCTCGAAAATATTAAAAGGAAGTTTGAAAGAACGTGTTACTGGGGCGGATTTAACTCACGATTTAATAAAATATTGTAACGACAATGAATATCGTTTCTTTCTTTTTGGAGCTGCGCCAGAAAGTAATAAAAAGGCATTAGAAAAATTAAATGAGCAGTTCCCAGGAGCACAATTTAAAGGACAGCATGGATTTGTAAATGGTGAAGAAATAGAGGAAATAAAAATGAAAATTAAGCAGTTCAAGCCGCATTTACTACTCGTAGGACTAGGTTCACCAAAACAAGAAGAGTTCATCTATGAAAACATACAAACATTAAACGTTCCGCTATCTATTGGTATCGGAGGTATGATTGATATAATATCTGGTACTGTAAAAAGAGCACCAAAAATAATGAGGGATACTGGAACTGAATGGCTGTATAGGTTACTCTCACAGCCGAAAAGATTAAAGAGACAACTTGTACTTCCGAAATTTTTATTATCGGTTATGTCTGAGCGGATTAAAGGGATTAATTAATAAAGGGGACTACATACATAAACAGAATCGGCATTATCGGAGCAATGCAAATTGAAATAGATTTACTTTTAGAAAAACTAGTTATACAAGAGGAACAGACAATAGCGGGAATGCCTTTTTATATTGGAGAATTCATGGGAACAGAAGTAATTATTACACGTTCTGGTGTAGGGAAAGTAAATGCAGCTGCATGCGCGCAAACATTAATTCATAAATTTGATGTAGACTCTATCATTAATACGGGCGTTGCTGGTGGATTACATTCAGATGTAAAAGTCGGCGATATAGTTATTTCAACGAATGTTACTCATCATGATGTAAGTAAAACTCAAATGAAAAACTTATTTCCGTTCCAAGAAGAATTTATTGCAAGTAAGGAATTGGTAGAGTTAGCACGTAAAGCTTGTATTAGTAGTAGTTTACAGATTGCAGTTCATGAAGGAAGAATTGTCAGCGGTGAATGTTTTGTTGAAGATTCAAAGTTAAAGGGGAAATTAATAGACGAATACGCACCTCATTGTACAGAAATGGAAGGGGCAGCAATTGGACATGTTGCCTATATAAATGATATACCGTTTCTCATTATAAGATGTATTTCTGACAGCGCAAATGATGAAGCTCAAATTTCTTATGATGACTTCGCGAAAACTGCTGCGAATTATTGCTCAGAAATTATTATTGAGATGCTTAAAAATATATCTGGTAAAACCATAGTCCAAAAGGAGAGATAGGAATGTTACAAGCATTAATTTTTGATATGGATGGTACGTTATTTCAAACAGATAAAATTTTAGAATTATCATTAGATGATACTTTTGATCACTTAAGATCATTACAATTATGGGATACAGTAACACCAATTGATAAATATAGAGAAATTATGGGTGTGCCGTTACCGAAAGTTTGGGAAGCTTTATTACCGGACCATTCTATTGAAATAAGAGAACAAACAGATGCATATTTTTTAGATAGACTTATTGAAAACATAAAAAGCGGAAAAGGCGCTTTATATCCAAATGTAAAAGAAATATTTACATATATAAAAGGAAATAATTGTTCCATTTACATTGCTAGTAATGGTTTGAAAGAATATTTACGAGCAATCGTAACTTATTATGCTTTAGACAAGTGGGTGATTGAAACGTTTAGTATTGAACAAATACAATCGCTAAATAAAGGTGACTTAGTTAAAAGTATTATGAACAAATATGATATAAAAGAGGCAGCGGTAGTTGGTGACCGGCTATCTGATATAAATGCAGCGAAAGACAACGGTTTACTTGCAATTGGGTGTAATTTTGATTTTGCGCAAGAAGATGAACTTGCTCAGGCTGATGTAGTAATAGATGATTTAATGGAGTTGAAGGGGATATTACCTGCTGTACAGAGGTAAATAAAGTGTGTGCGTTTTTTGCCAAGTCCTATATGTCTTAGTTTATGGAGGGAATATGATTAAAAATAATTTTAAAATTAGTAATATTCCTGCGGTTTTATGGGGAGATAAGAGTGATAAAATTTTTATTGCAGTACATGGAAATATGTCAAATAAGGAAGATACAATTATTCAAATATTAGCTGAAGAAGCCAAACAAAAAGGTTATCAAGTATTAAGCTTTGATTTACCTGAGCATGGAGAAAGAAAAGATGATAATACGCCTTGCAAAGTACAGATTTGTGTTAGTGAATTATCTATAATTATGAATTATGCAAAAGAACATTGGAAAGAAATAAACGTGTTTGCATGTAGTATGGGAGCGTATTTTAGCCTTTTAGCTTATCAAAATGATGTGGTAGAAAAGGCATTATTTTTATCACCAGTAGTTAATATGGAACGAATTATCGAAAATATGATGAAATGGTTTAATGTAACACCAGAGCTTTTGCAAAAAGAAATGACTATAGAGACACCTATTGGTCAAAAGTTACATTGGGATTATTTATGCTATGTAAAAGAACATCCTATTAATATATGGAATATAGATACATATATTATGTACGGAGCTAAGGATGAACTGTGTGAACTTGAAACTGTTAACTATTTTACAGAAAAACATCGTTGTGAATTAGAAGTTATGGAGACGGGTGAACATTACTTTCATACCGAAGAACAGTTAAAGATATTTGAACAGTGGTTACACAAACATATCGATTAACAAATTATAATTTATCTTGAACCTGTTAGAGAAGAATGAGGAATATATAAACTGATAGTATATTTGAGAGAAATTATAAATGGTGAATGTATACACTTAAACAAACAGATGCTTTAGTTCAATAAGAATTAAAAAACTTTAAAGAGCCTTACGACACACTAGATTGTAACAAGGCTCTTATATTTTCATAATAAAATTAATCAACTGTATTATCGATTTACATATGAAGTGAAGTATATGCATACTATGAATTAAATAAAGTAATAAGCATAAAAATGCTCAGAATAAATGATTCTCGAGCATTTTTATGTATTTTCATACTTAGGGGGAATGGACTTGAAAGATATACATATTCAACAAATAGAAAATTTAATGGAATATGAATTCAGTCATCTCGTTCAAGAAAGTGAAGAAGAAGGTTTTAGTTTCCTTATAAGGCTAATAAATGAATATAAAAACAAAATAAATGTATTCAATAAAACTGGAGAATGTTTATATGGTGTTTTCCAAGGTGATATGTTAATTGGAGTTGGAGGTTTAAATGAGGATCCGTACACAAAAGACAATAAGATTGGGCGGTTAAGGAGATTTTATATTTCAAGGGATTATCGGCGTATAGGGTTAGGGAACTTATTATTAAACCAACTATTATGTCATGCGGAAAAATATTTTGAAGTGATTGTTTTACATACTGACACGAAGCAAGGGGATGTGTTTTATACTGCGAATGGATTTGTAAAAGGGGGATTATATAAGGGATCGAGTCACTACAAACTATTATAGAGATTGCTATCCAAATAATAGCTACGAACAGGTTTTTTGTTGGTAAATCGATATATCTTAAAAATCGCTGATATATGAAGTTGCGATCCTTATATTAAAAGACAACTTTTATAATTTCATTTACTAAATTGTTATTATAAAAAAGAGCACCTTAGCTTTTAAAATTTAGCTTATAAGGTGACTCCTTTTCAGTCAATTATGTTTTAACGTTCATTTGTTTCAATAATAATCCTGGTTTACCTTTTACATAATAAAAATGCGGGTTATTTTCATCATCATAAAGCATAATATAAGGCTTTTCATTTAGTGGGAGCAGTATAAGTACTTCGTCTATTGTAGTGTGTAACCATTGATTAGTAATAGAAACCGGCTTAGATAATGGGATTTTTATCATATAGCCATCTTTTGGAACGACATTTAAGTTTTTAAATGGACCAGTAATTGCTTTAGCGTATTGAACTGCTTCTTTTTGGACTATTGGATCTAAAGATTGTTTTTGAATGACCATTTCTTTTTGACAATCAAATACTTCAATTTGTTGATTTGTATTTGCGAACGCATTTGTTGATAATAGAAATAGAAGAAGAGAAATGACCCCGATTTTTTTTATCATAGTACAACACCTCACCATTACTATCCCCTCAAAAGCTTTAAATATTTTTCTGTCACATTCATGTAACAAAGATGTTGTATGATACAATTGGTTTTTGTTTAAAAGCAATGGAGGAAAAAATATGAAAGTTTTAATTGCAGATGACGAACAAGATATGTTAAGGATTTTAAAAGCTTATTTTGAAAAAGAAGGCTTTGAAGTATTATTAGCGAAAGACGGAGAGGAAGCACTTCAAATATTTTATGATGAAAAAATTGATTTAGCTATTTTGGATTGGATGATGCCGAAACATAGTGGTATTACTGTCTGTCAGGAAATAAAAAAGAATTCAAGCGTAAAAGTATTAATGCTTACGGCGAAAAGTGAAAGTGAAGATGAATTAGCAGCGCTTCAAAGTGGGGCAGATGAGTACGTAAAAAAACCATTTCATCCAGGAGTACTAATTACACGAGCGAAAAAACTTATTCAGCATGATGATATTATTCAAGTACAAGATGTAAAGATAAATTTCGCCAAAAATAAAGTATATAAAAATGATATAGAGTTAGAAATTACAAAAACAGAGCTCGAATTAATAAAATGCTTTTTAAATCATAAAGGAACTATTTTAACTCGTAAAAAATTGTTAGACATTGTATGGGGATTTGACTATTTTGGAGAAGAGAGAACGGTTGATACACATGTAAGAAGGCTGCGTAAAAAAATTGGAGAAAATATTATTAAGACGCATCGTGGGCTGGGTTATAGTTTGGAGGAACAAAGTGAATAAACTTGGGAAAAAGCTATTTCTCAGCATTTCTTTAACCGTTATTCTTATATTTACAATTTCTTTATTATTAATTAACTTTCTCCTGCCGAAATATAATATTTATAAAACACGTGAAAACTTAAATGAATTTACAACTCAAATACAAAATGCGCCAGTCAATGATTTAGAAGATGTTATTCATACAATTGAAAGTGAAAATAATGTTACAATTGCGTATACGCCAATTAATCAGTCAGAAGATGCTATGAACGACGCGTTACGCATGCAACTTACGAAAAAGAAAGTAACGTTAAATAAGCTTTGGATTACGAAAGACGAAGTTATGAAAGTGAAGACGGAAGGGCAATCGAATAAACTGTACGATCAAGGAAAGGTAAAAGCGAGTTTTTTTGCTAAATATATTGCGAAAGATGATACGATAATTTTAATTGGGACTTCCATTGCGAATTCAAATGAAATTATAAATACGTTAAATACATTTTACTTATATATCCTATGTTTCTCGCTCCTTCTTATTATTTTACTTGTGTGGATACTTTCAAAAATAATAACGACACCACTGAAAGAGTTAAGTGATGTGGCTCAGGATATTTCACATTTGCAGTTTAAAAGAACGAAAGTGAAAACGAATGATGAAATAGGAGAGTTGGCCAATAGTATTAATATCATGAGTGAAAAACTACATGAAGCACATCAAGACTTAACTGATCGTAATGAACATTTAAAACGATTTATGGGTGATGTAACGCATGAATTAAAGACACCGATCGCATTAGTAAAAGCATACTCTATGGGGATTAAAGATGGATTAGATGATGGGACTTATGTAGATACAATTATTAAACAAACAGATCAAATATCAAACTTAATTGAAGAATTATTACGATTTTCTAAACTAGAAAGAGATATTTTACAAAAAGAAGAATTCCCCATTGAACCACTGGTCCAGAGTATATTAGATAAGCACCAGATTGAACTGGATTCGAAAGAAATTAACTTGCAAGTAAACTGTAATATGAGCGATACAATCGTTTATGCAGATTTAAATAAAATGAGAATGGTGTTTCAAAATTTAATTTCTAATGCAATAAAATATTCAGCAAATCAAAACATAATAATTACTTTAGAAGATAGAAATAAAAGTATATATTTTCAAATAAAAAATGGCATTCATACGGATAAAATTAAAGATATCGAGAAAATTTGGGAGCCTTTTTACGTACTAGAATTTTCTCGTAGTAAAGAAAAATCAGGTACAGGATTAGGTTTAGCGATAGTGAAAAGTATTTTAGAAAGGCATGGTTTTGAATATGGAGTTTCCTCTATAGATGGAGAAATTCAATTTTATATAAATGTGAAAAAGGACTAATGAAAATATTAGTCCTTTTTGCAGCTTTAGAGATTAGCGATACAGGATGAATCACCATAATTTTCAAAATTGATGTATTAAATGGAGAATTAGCAAATGTTCTACTTTCATTAAATTCACGTGAAGTTCACAGGAAAACGTTATATTTACATAGTTATATTTGAATTTAATGAAGTGAGGTATTCAGATTTGAAAAGAAAGAAATTAGTAATTGGTAGCATTTTAATGGGTATGACGTTATCTTTATCTGCATGTGGTTCATCAGATAATATTGTAACGACAAAATCAGGAAGCATTTCAGAAAGTGATTTTAACAAAAAATTAAAAGAAAACTACGGTAAACAGAATTTATCTGAAATGGTAGTAGAAAAAGTATTAAATGATAAATATAAAGTTACGGATGAAGAGGTAACGAAACAACTAAAAGAATTAAAAGACAAGATGGGCGATAATTTTAATACATATATGGAATCTAATGGTGTGAAAAATGAAGATCAGTTGAAAGAGAAATTAAAGCTTACTTTTGCTTTTGAAAAAGCTATTAAAGCAACCGTAACGGAAAAAGATATTAAAGATCATTATAAGCCAAAGCTTCAAGTTAGCCATATTTTAGTAAAAGATGAAAAGACAGCAAAAGAAATTAAAGAAAAATTAAATAGTGGCGAAGATTTCGCGGCATTGGCTAAACAATATTCAGAGGATCCAGGTTCTAAAGAAAAAGGTGGGGAACTATCTGAATTTGGACCTGGTATGATGGTGAAAGAATTTGAGGATGCTGCGTATAAGTTAGAAGTTGGTCAATTGAGTGAACCTGTTAAATCTTCTTTCGGATATCATATTATTAAGCTAACGGATAAAAAAGAGCTTAAACCGTATGAGGAAGAGAAAGAGAATATTCGTAAAGAATTAGAACAGCAACGTATACAAGATCCTCAATTCCATCAACAAGTTACTAGAGAACTGCTTAAAAATGCAGATATAAAGGTATCTGATAAAGACTTGAAAGATACCTTTAAAGAGTTAGAAAAATAATAAATGGAATGTAAGGCAAGCGATAGAAATATCGGTTGTCTTTTTCTCTATTTATCCCGCTATTTGCCGGGCAGTAAGACCCCACCTCAAAATTCAGCGAAAGCAAAGAAGTGGCCCTGCTGATCGTAAATGCCCAATTGGTGAGGGCTGATTAAAGTTTCACTTTATAAAGAAGGAGGAAGTGGGAAAATACTTTCATACCTGCATTAAATTTTACTTAATAAGAAATCTTTGAGTTTCTCAACTTTTATATAAAATAAAACTGAATTTTCAGTTATTTTGTTATATAGTAAAAGAGAACGAATAAGGGGAGGGAACATTTTGAGTAAAAAGAAAATGGCAATTACACTGTCAGCAATGCTATCTGCAACAATTATACCTAGCTTTACTATGGATGTGCATGCAGAGAAGAAGGAAGAGACTAAAAGTACGAAAATTGAATTAGAAAATGGGATGACAAAACCGATTTATTCTCTCGATGAAGCTATTATCGAAAATTTATATGTAGAGACAGAAGTTGATAGTGATCGAGACGGTAAGAAAGACAGAGTATCGATAAAAGTTATGCGTCCAAAGACAGATCCGAATGTGAAAGTTCCTGTTATTTATGAAATGAGTCCATATCGATCTGGATTAAAAGATGTTCCTGTATATAATGTAGATGAAGAATTGTATGCGTATGAAGGAAAACCGTATGGAGCGGTTAATCTTGGTTCGTATGGGAACTATTACGTGCCAAGAGGTTATGCAGTTATTCTAGGCGAAAGTATCGGTACTGGAAAATCAGATGGATGCCCTACAACTGGAGATGAACAAGAGATACTCGGGACAAAATCTGTTATTGATTGGGTAAACGGTCGCGCGAAAGCATTTACAGAACAGGGTGAGGAAGTTCAGGCAAATTGGTCTACAGGAAATGTAGGTATGACTGGAGTTTCCTATAATGGTACTTTACCAAATGCTGTTGCGACTACTGGAGTCGAAGGTTTAAAAACAATTATTCCAATCGCAGCAATTAGTAGTTGGTATGATTATTATCGTGCAAATGGTGCAGTCATTGCTCCAGGCGGATATCAAGGGGAAGATACAGATAATATGGCAGAAGCAGTACTGACAAGGGAAAACCCTGAAGTTTGCGGACAAGTTATAAAAGAGTTAACGGCTGGACAAGACAGAAAAACAGGTAATTATAATGATTTTTGGGATAAACGTAACTATGTAAAAGATGCTAAAAATGTAAAAGCGAGTGTATTTGTTGTTCATGGTTTAAACGATTGGAATGTTAAAACAAAACAGTTCGCGCAATGGTGGGAAGCACTTGGAGAAAATAATGTTCCTCGTAAAATGTGGCTACATCAAGGTGGTCACGGTGGGACATCAAGTAATAACTGGCAGCAAACACAAAATAAATGGTTAGATTATTGGTTATACGGAATTGAAAATGGAATTATGGATGAACCAATGGTTGATGTGCAAAGAGAAAATAAAACGTGGCAAAAGATAAAAAATTGGCCAGATCCATCAGCTGTACCTTCAAAAATCCGTATGTATTTAAGTAATAAATTAGTCAATTTGCCATTAAGTATGGGATCGGCTAATAAAGTTTTCTCATTCTTAGATGATGCACAAATGAAATCAAACCAATTAGTAGCAAACCCAGAATTAGAAGTAGCAAATCGATTAGTATATACAATGCCTGTACTGCAAAAAGATACGCGTATAAGTGGTACACCAAAGATTTCAATTACAGGAAATATTGATCGATCTGTATCAAATTTAACAGCATTACTTGTTGACTATGGAGGAGCGAAGCCGGAAATCGTAACGAGAGGCTGGATGGATCCACAAAACTTAAAGAGTATAGAAAATTCAACAGCGATTCAACCGGGCAAAGATTATACATTTACATGGGACATGCAGCCAGATGATTATGTATTTAAAGCGGGGCATCAAATCGGAGTTGTTTTAATTGCAAGTGATTATGATTATACAATTAGACCGAAAGCTGGCACGAAACTTACAGTGAAATTAAGTGAAGTGACATTGCCGATTGTGAAATAAATATTTTTTCTAAAGAGCTTACTAAAGTAAGCTCTTTAATTTGTAGTCTGAATTTTTAATTTTTATATTTCAAATTGGAAGGTTATGTAATACAATATCATTATATTCTATGGAAAGTGAGTGATATATTATGACAGTCAGCTCTTTCGAAATATCATTAAAATCAGAGGTGCAGGAAGATTAGTTGAATTGAAATCTTCCGTACGTAAAAACGGAGGAGAAAATAAATGTTTAGCTTTTATAGTACACTTTGTACAGAACTGTATGATTACACAAAACCAGTCGGTTATTCTTTAAATGGTGATATTGAGTATTACAAAAAACGTTTAAAAGATTGTAGAGGAAGAATCCTCGAAGCCGCAGTAGGTTCAGGACGTGTCATCATTACGCTTCTAGAGGCTGGTTTTAAAGTGGATGGGATAGATTATTCACCTGAAATGCTAGATTCTTGCCGTAAGCGCTGTAAAGAGAGAGGCTTACATCCTAATTTATATGAAGGAAGCTTGCAACAATTTTCACTTCCGTATAAATATGACACAATTATCATTCCTACTGGATCTTTTTGTTTAATTGAAAATCGTGTGGATTCTATAAATGCATTGAAATGTTTTTATGAACATCTTAATCCAGATGGACGATTAATCGTAGATATTATGCTTCCGCATGACTGGAAGACTGGGGAAATTCATACATCGACTTTCTCTTTGTCGAGTGGAGACGGAATCACATTAGAAAATAAATCAATTGAAATAGATTGGCTGAACCAAGTTACTGTGTCATATTTGAAATATGAAAAGTGGAGTAAAGGACAGTTAGTACAAACAGAACTACAACGCTTTGCGCTGCGCTGGTATGGAATAGAAGAGTTTAAACTTCTTTTAGAAAGTATAGGTTTCTCTAATATTACGTGTTCTGCTGAATATGATTATGAAAAAGAACCGTCAAATGCAAATCAAATGATTACTTTTGAAGCTGTGCGAAAAGAATAGAACTAAAACTATGAATAAAAAATAAGGCAATCGATTTAAAATCGGCTGCCCTATTTTTTATTTTATGTAATGGTTTATAGAGAAAGATTGGAAGGAAATAAATGAAACTTATATTAATATTTGGCCCACAAGCAGTTGGAAAAATGACAGTGGGGCAAGAATTAGCAACATTAACCGGTTTAAAACTTTTTCATAACCACATGACAATTGATTTAGTAAGTCCAATTTTTGATTACAGTACGAAAGAAGCAAAAAGACTAGTAAGTTTATTTCGTAATGAAATATTTGAAGAAGTATCTAAAAGTGATTTATCTGGAATGATTTTTACGTATATATGGGCATTTGACCTCCAAGCGGATTGGGATTATATACATCATGTAGAAAGTATTTTTGAATCAAAAGGTGGGACAGTGTATTTTGTAGAGCTGGAAGCAGAATTAGATGAAAGATTAGAACGAAATAAAAGCCCGAATAGATTAGAACATAAACCGAAAAAAAGAGATATTGAGTGGTCTGAAAATAATTTGAAAGAAACGATGAAAAAGCATAGATTAAACTCTCTTCATGGTGAAATTGAAAAAGAAGAGTATATAAAAATTAATAACACGTATTTGAGTGCAAAAGAAGTAGCGGAAATGATTAAAGAGAAGTTTCAATTGTGAAATTTTTGAAGTCTATTTCGTTTTCGTTGTCCAAGCATTCTCCTACTAATTACATATACTATTTATGTTAAAGTCGGCTACTATTTTATATAGGGCTGTTATTTTCCTATAAATGCTATTTTAGTGAAGTGGGAGGAATCAATTTGGAAAACGTAGAACAAGATAGAATTGAAAATCAAGTGTATTCAAATCGTGTAGTAAGATCAGAATTTGATTCGAATTGGGAAACTTGTATATCAAAGAGTGGTTATGTAATTTATGTAGCAACAAGTAATAATGCTGAAGTAATAGTGCTTCTTGCAGATGGTTCAAGTAAATTATTAATTTTCGAAAAAGGCGGTAAAGTAGTAGTTGGTGGCGGTGGAACAAGTCATTACAGTAAGCCGCATATTGCAAGAAATATTTAAGATAGAACATGTTAATTAAGAAGAAGCTGGAAAACGGTTGTCATTCATGTTTAGGGCATGATAGACGAACCGTTTTTTATTTGTTTATAAATTTAGAAGAACTTCATTGATTACAAATACATCAGGATGAGCAGCGAAATTAGAAGAAAACTTGGCGGGTAATGGTACAAAATATTATGTAGGTTTGCAAGAATCTTATAAGCGATATAAAAAAGCATTTCCTATTTGGGGAAACACTACTTCTATGTTATAGTATAATAGTGTTTTTAGATGGTGCTATTTTAATATATTTATAATTTTGTTATGTATTATTTTTATATTAAATAAGCGTCTAAAGTATTTTTTTATATAAGGAGTAATAATTAGAGAAATGAAAAATATAGACTTTATACTAGAAAGTGATGAGGCATTAAAACCGTCTGAACGATTAGTACTATTATTATTAGAGAAGCATAGAATGCTATATACGAACGATCTATTGGCATTATCAAATTTATCATATAAAACATTAACAGATTCATTAACGGCGCTAGTTTTAAAATCGTATGTGTTAAAGGAAACAGGTAAGGGAAGAAGACAGAATTGCTATAGATTAGTATGATAAGGCAGCTGTTTTAGAGACTTTTACATATGTTTTTTCAATCGTAAGGTGGAAGTGTGTTTTTTGTTTTCAAACGAAAAATTTACTATAAGAGAGTTTAAGATAGTATCGTTTCATTTTTGTAAATGTAATTATTTCATCATCGAAAATACAAAAATAAAATAAACAGTATAAAAAAGAAATAAAAAAACAATCCATTTTAAAAAGGGATTGTTTTTTTATTGGAATAATATTATTTGATATGTTGAAAGCATAAATAGCAGAATAAACATTACCTGTTTTAGTTCATGAAACTGAACAAATATGATGAAAACTATGTGTATAGTTTTTTGCTTGCTTTTTCAGTAACTCTAATGAAATCATGGTCTTCATTGTTTAAAGGCAGTATTTTTAACATTATTGCTATTCAGCCATTAAGCACAAAAAAGTAATATATATAATATTATTATGTAAACTTAAGATTTTAAAAGGAAAATATAATAATTAATAGAACATGTAGAAGGAGATGCTTAAATATTTTGAAGGATGGGAGATTATTATGGAGCATTTACAATCAATAGCACAAGCTGTTATAAGTGGTAATAAGGAAAAAGTAGTGAAGTTTATAAAGGCGAGTCCAAGTATTGTTAACGAATGTAGTGAAGATGGCTGGACACCACTTCATTTAGCAGCTTATTTTGGACAGAAAGAAATAGCGAGTTTTCTTTTAGAAAGCGGTGCAGATTTACATAGTAGAGCGAAAAACGAAAATGAAAATACACCTTTGCAAGCGGCAATTGCGAACAAGCAAAGTGAACTTGTCGCTTTCTTAATTGAAAAAGGATCAGATGTAAATATTATGCAAAGTGGTGGCTGGACAGGACTCCACGAAGCAGCATTATTAGGAAATGAAGAAATAATTATGTTGCTCCTTAAAAATGGAGCTAATAAGATGATTAAGAAAAATGATGGGAAAACAGCGTATGATATTGCATTAGAAAAAGGATATAATCACCTTTTACATCATTTGAAACAGGAAGTGAACTTATGATGAATAAATGGAGTGTTGGTATATTTTTATTTAATGAAGTAGAAGTGTTAGACTTTGCAGGGCCATTTGAAGTTTTTTCTGTGACTGAGGTGAATGAAGAAAAAACATTTACTGTTTATACAGTTAGCGAGAATGGGGAAATGATTACAGCAAGGAATGGATTGAAGGTACAGCCAGATTATAGTATTGAAAATTTACCACCAGTGGATATTTTAATAATTCCGGGTGGACTAGGTGCTAGAAAATATGAAATGAAAAATGAAATAGTAATAAAATGGATTCGCCAACAAATGAAAGAAGTAAAGCTGATGACTTCAGTTTGTACAGGAGCGCTATTACTGGCGAAAGCAGGTTTACTGGAAGGTTTAAAAGCAACAACACATTGGGCTAGTATTGAAAAGTTTAAAAATGAGTTTCAAAATGTTAAAGTTATAGAAAATGTAAAGTTTGTAGATGAAGGACATATTATAACATCTGCCGGAATTTCAGCTGGAATTAATATGGCATTTCATATTGTGAAAAACTTGTTAGGTGTGCATGTTGCGGAGGACACAGCGAAGCGAATGGAGTATGATATTAGTTTGCCAAATTAAAAAGCCCGGATTGGGCTTTTTATATTGAATGAATATAGTTAAGCTCTTCATCACTCAAAATAGGGCGAACAGATGCATTTGCATTTTCTTGTGCTTGTGTTCCTGTTTTTGCACCAGGAATTACAACACTTACTGCCGGATGAGAGAGTACATAGCGAAGTGCAAGTTGCCCTAGGGTCTGATTTTTATTTGAGAGCAGCCGAAGTTTCTCTACGGTTTGTAAGTCTTCTTGAAACCAAGTTTCATTTGGCCAATCTTTGCGTAAATCTCCATCTGGAAAAATTGTTTTATTTGTGAATTTTCCAGTTAAAATGCCCATTTTTAATGGACCACGAATAACAGCTCCTAGATTTTTCTCTTGTAAGAATGGTAATATATCTTTTTCTGGTTTTCGATTTAATATATTGTAATCAAGTTGTACGATATCAATTTCGTTGTTGTTATTGAAATGATGAATGTATTGTAAATCATGAGTCGAAACACCGACTGCTCTTACTTTGCCATCACGTTTTAATATGTCAAATGCACGTAGAAATGCTTCTGTTTCTCTACGATTATGCCACCAAATATGACAAAAATAAAGATCAATATAATCTGTTTGAAGACGTTGTAAACTTGTTTCGAATACGGCGATGATTTTTTCGGGAGTATCATATACAGGAACTCCATTAGGGTCGTAGTGATGTCCGATTAAACCACCTTTCGTTGATAGGATAATATCATTACGATGTCCTTTAATCGCGGTAGCTACCAACTTTTCACTATGTCCTAAACCATACACATCCGCAGTATCAATAAAATTCACACCACACTCAATTGCTTTTTTTATAGCGGTTATAGATTGTTTATCGTTAACAGGTCCCCATTCATCACCACCGATTGCCCATGCGCCAAAACCTATTTCAGAAACAGTTATTCCAGTTTTACCTAATGTGCGGTAATGCATATTCCCCCTCCTTGTAAGCATGTTATAACATGGATATGTGGGGAAGGAATTTTGTGTGTGAAAAAACTCTTCTACAATAGTAGAAAAAGAATTACAGAAACTACTATTTTATAGCAGCATGTATAAAAAAAATCGGTGTAAATATGGAAATGTCGTCGAATGCTATCTTTAATTGGTTAATTTATGGGATATTTTTGTGAAGGAGTTTATTTTATAAGAATAGAATTTAGTTTAGTAAGAAAACGTGCCGATGGTAGTGAAAAATATGGGTTAGGGGGATTTGAATGAGGAAACTCGAGCGAGTAAATGTTCCTAATATACCAGAGCAATTATCACAACCTAGTGACAAGCGTAGGATAAATAAAAAGAAGTTAAGGCGACTTATTTTAATGGTCCTTTTTATTGCGGCAACTACTCTATATGTTCAATATATTTTAACGAAACAACAAGAAGTAATTGATAAAAAGAAAGATACGATTACGGATCAAAAGAAGCGATTAGTATCTTTAAAGAAAGATAAAGATTCTTTAAAGACTAACATAGAAAATTTAACAGACGATGAGGAAGAAATTTTGAAGTTAGCGAGAAAAGAGTATCAATTTTCTAAGTCAAATGAAACTATATTTGTGATGCCAAAGTAATAAAAACAGTTAGCCATTGAACTGCACCCCCAATTGTTAGACACCGTCTAACAATTGGGGGTGCAGTTTTTTATGTATGAATGTCATGGTACAAGGAACAATCACATATTGTAGAAATGAAGAGTTTAAGCTATTTTCATAAATATGGAATATGCACTAAAATAAATGTTGTTAAAATTCTGTCAATTATATTATAATA
Organism: Bacillus sp. 007/AIA-02/001; assembly: GCF_004634455.1. NCBI lineage: Bacteria > Bacillati > Bacillota > Bacilli > Caryophanales > Bacillaceae > Bacillus > Bacillus sp. 007/AIA-02/001. The sequence continues at coordinate 70,803 of NZ_SEIY01000006.1, read as the reverse complement.
CAAGGTAAGCGGATACATTTTTTAATCAACGTTGAGTTCCTCGCTCATACGACTATTAAGAAACCCGTTATCCTCGTATAAGAAAGGAAGATAGCTGTGTACGCTTCAAATACAATTTATATCGTAGGGGATGCGAAAGCACCTCAAAATAATCCCATTACTGAAAAGTTTAAAAGCTATTTCGTAGCATTTATACTTGTTAAGGATACAGGGGAAATTGTAGATGCAGACTGCTCAGCGACAATTGCATTAACATCTCAATTTGTTAAATATTTATTTCTACATAAAAATATAAATGACCCGGCGTTAGTAATGGAAGTAAAGAACCGATATTTCGGTTCTTCTCAAAAAGCGTTACTTGTAGCGCTAAAAGATGCACAGAAAAAATATAATCAGATTGCTGCTTTGTCTACTCAATCATAGACAAAATCCAGCCGTAAGAATCATTCTTATGGCTGGATTTTTTTATTTCACATTATCGTCCTACATCAAAAGTGAACGAAAACAAAGTAGAGAGATAGAAGAGTAAATGCCCAATAGGTTTACCTAATAATCCGTGGGTATAAATCTCCGGTGGATTAAAATTTCACTTCATTGGAGAATGAAAGGATGAACAAAATGAAAATTACAGATGTAAAAGTAAATCGTAGACGTGTAAAACTGCATACACCGTTTAAAACCGCGCTTCGTACTGTAACAGAAATTGAAAGTATAGATGTTTATATTCATACAGACGAAGGAGTGATTGGTAAGGGGGCTGCAGCCGCAACGCCAGTTATTACGGGGGATTTCACCAGCGGAATGGAAGAAGCGATTTTAGGACCGATGCGTTCATGTTTAATTGGTCAAAATATCATTCAGTTTCAGCAGTTACTACAGGGCATTCAAATGAGTTGTATTGGAAATTCCAGTGCGAAAGCAGCGGTAGATATCGCTTTATATGATGTATATTGCCAATATCAAAATGTGCCGTTATATGCCTTGTTAGGCGGGAAGAAAGAAATTCATACTGATATTACAGTGAGTGTGGATGAGCCTGTATTAATGGCAAAAGAAGCGAAGAAACATATAGAAAAAGGATTTCAAACATTAAAGATTAAAGTGGGTAAAGAGGCGCATTTAGATTTGGAACGTATTGAGGCAATTCGAAATGTGGTACCAAGAAATACGATATTACGTTTAGATGCGAATCAAGGTTGGAGTCCAAAAGAAGCGATCTCTATCATTCAAGAGATGGAAAATCGTAATTTAAATATAGAATTTATTGAACAACCAGTACACGCGAAAGATTGGGATGGGTTAAAGTATGTCAAAGATCGTGTGCAAACGCCAATTATGGCCGATGAAAGTATATTTTCAGCAAGTGACGCATTAAAGCTCGTTCAAGGAAGATATGCAGATTTCATTAATATTAAATTAATGAAATGTGGTGGTATACGTGAAGCATGGCGTATTGCAGATATCGCAGAAACAGCTGGTGTGAAGTGTATGGTGGGCAGCATGATGGAATCTTCACTTTCCGTTAGTGCTGTTGCGCATTTAGCGGCAGCGCATCCTAATATTCATTATTTTGATCTTGATGCACCGCTTTGGTTAATGGAAGAGCCAGAAGGAATGACTTATTCTGGATCAAAGGTAAACCTTCAATCGACAGTGAATAGTAAGTCTTAGGAGAAGAGACTAGTAAACTATCTTTTAAGGGGGATAAATATGAAAAAAGTAGGAACTGCATTTTTAACAACTTTATTTTTATTTTCATCGTTTACATCGGCAAATGCTGAAGAAAAGAAGGATAATAAAGCATTTATAGATGTATCTGCTGCAACGTTATGGACAGTACCTGATTCATTAAGGCCAATCGATACACCGAGTACAACAAATCCAGTGGATCTATGGAAATGGACGAAATCAATGACACTTGACGAGAAACTATGGTTAACAAATGCAAATAAATTAGAAACACAAGCGTTACTCGGTCAAGAAGTAACTGTTATTGATAAGAAAGGCGAATGGGTGAAGGTATTAGTGCATGGACAGCCAACACCCCGAAATGAAGAAGGTTATCCGGGCTGGATGCCTGAAAAACAATTAACATATAATCAAGAATTTGCAGATAAAACAAATGAACCTTTTGTCTTAATAACCAAACCAACAGCGATTTTATATATAAACCCTTCTGAAAAACATAAATCACTTGAAGTCAGTTATAATACAAGACTGCCGCTATTAAGTGAAGACACAATTTCATACCGTGTATTGTTGCCAAATGGGCAAAAAGCATGGATACGTAAAAATGATGGAACAGTTTACCAATCTCAAACTGATATTCCAACTCCGGCGGCCGATGATTTAATTAACACAGGGAAAATGTTTTTAGGATTACCGTATATATGGGCTGGTACAAGTGGTTTTGGATTTGATTGCTCTGGCTTCACGCATACGATCTATAAATCGCACGGCATTACAATTCCGCGAGATTCTGGACCGCAATCAAGAGCAGGAGTTGCAGTTGATAAAGAAAATCTACAAAAGGGAGATTTAATTTTCTTTGCACATGATCAAGGGAAAGGTAGTGTCCATCACGTCGCAATGTATATTGGTGATGGCAATATGATTCACTCACCAAGAGCTGAAAGATCGGTAGAGATTATACCGCTAAATACACCAGGATATATAGAAGAATACGCTGGTGCTCGTCGTTACTTACCTTAAAAATAGAGGGGGTTTTTAAATGAAAAAAGTTGTTCGTTATTCATTAGTTAGTACTCTATTAGTTTCTTCATTTTTAGTTGGCTGCGCAAAAGAAAAAACTGCAACAAAGCCGAAAGATGAGAAGAAAGTATTACAGTTACTAGAAACGGGTGAAATTCCGTCGTTAAATTCAGGGAAAGTAACAGATGCAGTCTCGTTTAACGTTTTGAATAACGTAATGGAAGGACTATTTCGTCTATCGAAAAATGATGAAGAAATTGAAGCCGGCGCACAAAAATATGAAGTGAGTAAAGATGGAAAGACATATACATTCCAATTGCGTGATGCGAAATGGTCTAACGGAGATCCAGTAACCGCCCATGATTACGTATACGCTTGGAAGCAATTGATTAATCCAGATACAGCTTCTCAATATGCATACATTGCGTACGATGTAAAAAATGCTGAGAAGATAAATAAAAAACAACTAGGTCTAGATGAATTAGGAGTAAAAGCGAAGGATGATAAAACATTCGTCGTAGAGCTAGAACATCCTGTACCGTATTTTACGAAATTATTAATTTTACCATCCTTCTATCCAATTAACGAAAAATATGCGAAAGAGCAAGGTGATAAATATGGATTAGAAGCAAATAAAGCGGTATATAATGGACCGTTTACATTATCAGAGTGGAAGCATGAAGCTAGCTTTACAATGAAGAAAAACGATAAGTATTGGGATAAAAAAGAAGTGAAGTTAGATGAAGTAAACTATCAAATTGTAAAAGAAATTTCAACTGCGGTAAATTTATATGAAACAGATAAAGTTGATAGAGCTGTTATTTCTACAGAATTCGTAGATAAATATAAAAATAATAAAGAGCTAAAACAATATACAGATCCAGTTATGTACTTCTTCCGATTTAATGAAAATGTACCGATTCTTAAAAATAAAAATGCACGTCTTGCGCTAAGTACAGTTTTTGATAAGAAGGGACTCGCAGATTCATTTTTAAATGATGGATCGGTTGCAGCGAACTATTACGTACCAAAAGGATTTTTAAAGGGCCCAGATAAGAAAGATTTTAGAAGTACGTCTGGTGAGTTTAATAAGACAAATGTAAAACAGGCGAAGGAATATTGGGAGAAAGCAAAACAAGAGACAGGTACAAATGAAGTGACTTTAGAATTATTAAATTATGACTTAGAAAACTTTAAAAAAGTTGGAGAGTACATTAAAGAGCAGCTTGAGAAAAACTTACCAGGATTAAAAGTGAATGTGAAATTACAGCCGCATACGCAAAAATTAGCACTTGAGAAGAAGAAAGAATATGAAATGTCGTTATCACGCTGGTTACCAGATTATCCAGATCCAATGACTTACTTAGAAGTATTCCTTTCTGGAAGCAGTGTTAATAATACAGAATATGCAAATCCAGAATATGATGCATTAATTAAGAAGATTAAAACAGAATTAGGTAATGATGAAAAGGCTCGCTGGAAAGCAATGCAAGATGCTGAAAAAATGCTACTTGATGATGCAGTAATTGCACCGGTATTCCAGCGTGGATTATCTTACTTACAAAAACCATATGTGAAAGATTTATATGTACATCAATTTGGTCCAGCTACAAGTTTAAAATGGGCAGATTTACAAAAATAAAAGAATGGGGAAACAGACTTCACGTATGTGATAGTCTGTTTTTTCTTATTTAAAGTTAGAAAAATAGTTCATGGTATAATTTATTAGTCTGTAAACAGTATTTGGAGGGAAAATGATGTCTATGTTTGAAGAAGAGAAAGTAATTTATGCAAAAAGATTATTTATGAGGAAACCAATTGTAGAAGATATTGATCAGTTTTATAACATATTAAAAAAAGATACTGTTGGCAAATGGCTGGCTAAATCAAGAGGAATGTCGAAGGAAGAAACAAATGATTATATTGGGCAACTTATCTTACATTGGGAACAGTATGACTTCGGGGTATGGTTGTTATTTAATAGTGAAACAGGAAAGCTTTTAGGACATTGTGGTTTAAGAAAGGTAGATGAAACAGGTGAAATAGAAATTATGTATCTTCTTGACCCAGAACATTGGAGGAATGGGTATGCATTAGAAGCAGCAGAGGCTTCCATTAAATATGCAATAGAGACTTTGAATGTAACAAGAATAATTGCTAGAGTTAAAGTAGCAAATGAGAGCTCGAAAAAACTTTTACGAAAGCTCGGGTTTATATATACTCATGAAGTTGATCATAGCGGGCGCTTATTATCATATTTTGAACTCCATACATCATCCAAAGAATTCTAGACATTTCATATATTTTTTCATTGTTAAAAAATAAAATTATTACTAAAATTCCAGTGTGAAATTTATGTAGAATCTTGTATAATTAACATGTTTCTATGGAAACATTTTCTTGCGCTATTTATATAGGGCTTAATAGAACAAGGAAGGAAATACATACATGTATATAATAGATAAATAGAATGGAACATGTATAGAGACAAAGGAGAGAAAAGATGACGTGTCAAAAACAAGGGTTACAATTTAATAACGATAGAAAGAGGGACAGAAGATGAAAATGAAGCATGCTTTTGGTCCTATAATTTTAGCGTGTGTGCTTTTTTTCATTATCATTCTAATCCCATCGAAAAGTTTAGTATCGCTTATTAGTGATAAGAAGGTAGAAGATGCGGCAACTTCTTTACAAAAAGAGAAATTACAAAGTGTTTTCTTACAGCAAAAAATGTTAGAGAATTCACAGTATTTACCGATGTACGGTTCATCAGAATTTTTACGAATGGATGCATATCATCCGTCTAATTATTTCAAAGTAAATCCAGCTGGTTTTACACCGTTTTTAATTGGAACTGGTGGTACACAAAGTTTAGCTCATATTTTAAATATGACATCTACTATGGATGAATTAGAAGGTAAAAAAGTAGTGTTTGTTCTTTCACCACAATGGTTTACAAAGACTGGTGTATCACAAGGGGATTTCACTAATAATTTCTCCAAACAACAAGCATATCATTTTATTTTTAATGATGAGATAAATCCAGGAATGAAGAAGCAAATCGCGAAACGGCTATTAGATTATAAAGTTGTTCAAGAAGATGATATATTAAAAAATTCATTAGAAGGTATTGTATATAATGATACGAAACATAACATAAAAGCAGGTTTAGTTAAACCACTTGCTTATATGCATCGAAATATTTTAGATCATAGAGATTTATTTAACTCTTTATTTAAAATCGAACCGATGAAAGAGAAAACAAATATCGGACTTCGTTCAATTTCTTGGGAAGACGCACGTAAACACGCAGAACAAGAAGGGAAAGCAGAGTCTACTACAAATACATTCGGAATTGAAAATCCGTATTATCATAAGAATAATCTGAAGAAAAAACTAAAAGGTTTAAAAAACTTTAGAGCAAATGAAACATATGATGAATCACCAGAATACGATGATTTACAAATTATTTTAGATTTATTTAAAGAGAAAAATGTCAAACCACTCTTTATTTCTGTACCCGTAAATGGGCCTTGGTATGATTATACTGGCTTCCCGAAAGAACGCCGTGAAGTGTATTATAAAAAAGTTCGAGAACAGGTTGAGAAAGCAGGATATCCAGTAGTTGATTTCTCTGGTCATGAATATGATAAGTATTTCTTAAAAGATACGATTCATTTGGGCTGGAAAGGTTGGATTTATTTTGATGAAGCAGTGCATAAATTTAATTCTGAGAAATAAAGTATAGAAATCGGAATGGCTATGAGCCGTTCCGTTTTTTTTAGTATAGAGGATTTTGGTGAGGACAATTTGGGAATGCATGTATATCTTGAATCTGTCCATAATCATAATGTTTCATTGCGAACTGGGCTTGATAAAGGTATTCATACACATATAATTGACCATCATGCGCTGAACATAATACACCAGAAGTTCCTTGCCCATTTATGAAAGAGATACCGATAGGGCGTCCGATTAAGTATGGTATTTTTTGCTGCCAATGCATAGGGGAATCACTCCTTTTTGAGATAATATACGAAAGAAATGATTGAATGGTTGCTTATCCATGTAAATGTAGATGGAAAGGTGTTATATAATTCCTGAAGATTAATATAAATAAAAAACCGCTATAATTCTGAATTTATAGCGGCTTTTTTATATTCTTAAGCAAGATTTTTACGCTTTTTTGTCCATTTTTTTATAACGAAGTATAAAAGTATAAGTACGACGCCACCAATTGCGAATGATTTCACATACGGACCAGCAATATCGTTAATATTTTCCCAATTTTCACCTAGCTTTTCACCTAAATAAATGAAAATGATAGACCAAGGGATAATCGCAAGTGCTGTTAGTGTAGTGAAACGTAGTAAAGGCATTTTTGTAATACCAGCAGGAATTGAAATCGCATGACGCACTACTGGAATGAAGCGTGCTGTAAAAATGACACCAGTTCCGTAACGATTAAACCAATCTTCTGCAGCGTCTATTTGCTTTTTATGTATGAAAATATATTTTCCATAACGTTCTAATATAGGGCGTCCACCATATCGTCCAAGCCAATAAATAAAGATTTGGGCAATAACACCGCCAATTGTACCGAATACAACTGCGCCTATAAATGAGATACTTCCATTGAATACTAAGTATCCTGCATAAGCAAGGACAATTTCACTTGGGATAATCTCAATCATAAGTCCAAGCATAATGCCCCAATAACCTAATCCTTCAAAAAACGTTAATACTGAATGAATAAAACTACTTAACATTGTTGCACCTTCTAGTTTATGAATTTTTGAGTATAAGAACCTTTTATTTAATTGCATAAAAGGTTCACCATATGTAGATTATACCTTATTTACATAGGGGATTGCTATTTCAATTCTTTTATGTCTCTCATAAGTATTATAGTAAAGTATATAAGCTACGTTTTCATGAAGGGTTAATGAAAAGATTATTAAAAATTTCTCATAAAAAAATAGAAGCATTTCTGCTCCTATTTTTTAAGGCTTCACATCTAAGTTCTGTAAAAATAAAGTTGCTGTTACGTAACGCTTTGCTAACATTTGTACATAAGCGGTATGTACAGAAAGGGTCGCAATAATAATAGCGTTACGAATTGCTTCGCGTTGTTCGTTATTAATTTGATCGAACTTACTTGCGATTTTATCAGCTTTTTCTTTTACGATGTTTTCAATTGTATGAACGGTATCTGTTGCATTTAATTGTAAGCAATTCCCTTGATTGAGTTCTTCAAATAGAGAAGAGTATGCTACATATAAATGAACAGGATTGATTAAATCATCACTTCGATCAGCTGGGTCATTTACAATAAGGCGTAATAGCTTACGAATGGATTCAAAATCAAGTGCTGTTTTTAAATCTTCGACAATAAATAGTAAGGCTGCTTGTTCAATTGAATATTTTTTTCCTTTTTGAGGAGAGCCAATCATTTCTTTTATATCTCGTTTCACCCAGTTTTGCATAGCAGTTACAGAGAAACTTGTGTTTTCAATCTGATTGCCAAGCGCAACTATTTCATTTAAAGAAAAACCGACATCAGTATCGTCAATTTTAATCAGCTTTTCAAAAATAGGTGAAAGTGCGGTAGTAATAAAAGCTGTAACGCTTTGTCCGCTTTCAATATCTTTTTTATGTGACTTTGCCCAAGCTTCTTGTAAAATACCGAGAGGCTTTTTCGTATTCCATCCTCTTAGTGATAGAAGAAGGGTAGCCATTTCGTTTCGTGTGAGATGAAATGTTTCCATCTTTTCACCTCCAAAATAATAAAAAGTTCTTATGAACTTATAATATGTTTTGTTGCATTTAAAGTCAATTCTGTTTTGCTTAATTTTTCCTTTGTGACCAAACTGTTGAAAGTAAATAATACTTGCATATTTCGACAAAAGTTCATATAATAAGTTCATAAGAACCTTTAAAATGTTCTTAAAAACAAATCTATCATTCTGAATTTACTAGAAAGATAGATTTCACATATATCTATATAAAAGGAGAATGGATATAATATGTTGAAAAAACTTGTAGCAGTAATGACAGCATTCATGGTTATCTTTGGGGCTAGTAGCTTTATGTTCGTAGATCATGCAGCAGCGAAAAGTTACAAATCTGGTAAAAAATCATTTACACCAAGTTCAGGTCAAAAGTCAAAAGTTGATTTAAACAAAAAAGACTCAAATGTAAATTCTCAAAAAACGACTCCAGATTCAAAAACGAAAGCAACAAACACGGCACCAAAAAGTAATAAAGGAAGCTTTATGAAAGGTTTATTACTAGGTGGTCTTGGTGGTTTACTAATGGGTAGCTTATTTGCAAATATGGGAGCTCTTGGTTCTGTATTAGCGTTTATGGTAAATATGTTAGTAATGGCTGGTATCGTAATGTTAGCAGTTCGTGCATTTAAATACTTCAAAGACCAACGTAAGAAGAAGGCAGATGAAGTAGCATGGAAACAATAAAAATTTCTGAACAAGAGCTTATAAATGCGCTTTGTATATATATCGCTGAAAAAAGACAAGTGGGTCCAGAAGAAGTATTAGTTGAACTCATGTATGATGACGACTACGGTTTCTCTGCGGAAGTAGAGGTAAATGGTCGCCAGCAAATTTTAATTCAAGCAAACTTAATCGAAGCTTTACGCTTATTGCTTGACAGAGAATATAATGTCAATCCATTCGCAGCGAGATTACAACTTGAATTAGATGATGAAGAAGGCATTTACGCATTAGCGAAATTTAATAACTCAGATGAATAGAGAAAAGAGCTGTTGAGAATAATCTCAGCAGCTCTTTTTAGTATGTGCATATGTAGAAGAGTAATCACGCCAAATTTCATTCATCTTTCGTCTACCGATATCTACCATCGGATTAAACTGAATTGCAGCTTTCTGACGAATAAAGTGAACGTTTTGAATGGCGTGAGATAATTGTTGGTCGACTATATCACGTTTTTTGCTTGCATATTTAGCAATAGATAGACCTGCAACTGTTCCTTGCGCCATCGCAATTTTTCCGCTTTCAATGCCTGTAATATTGCCAGCTACAAATAAACCAGGAAGAGGAGTTTCCATTGTTTCGGAATGGAGAGGAACGTGTCCACCTAATTCTGAAATGTAATGGAAGGGACAACCAGCTACAGCTGCAAGTTCGGCAAGTGGGTATAATCCCCCGGCAATACAAACAAAATCTGCTTCATATATTTTCTCTGATCCATTAATAACATTTCCTTTAGAGTCAATATTAGCAACACGTACACCTTCAACTTGATCTGTTCCGATAATTTCAAGAGCTGCTTTCCGAAGGTGAAGTGGCGTTCCGTTTATTTTCATTCCGCTGTTTGGATAGAATGTTAATCCAGCTTTTCGAACCCAATCATATTTCATAAAGTGGCTACCTATTCGCAAAATAGCAGAAGGAGCGAGATGTGCTGCATTTAAAAGAGAGTTTAAAACTTCTTCAGGTTCACCAGCTTTTTGACTTAACTCGCTTTTCTCAGGGAGTACAATATGATCCACTGTAATTCCCGCTAATTGCAATTCACTTAAAATGGCGAAAGACAAAATGTTAGCACCAATAATAATTCCTTTTTTTCCAACTTGCACGCGATGAACATTTGTCATAACTTGAGCTGCTCCAATTGACATCACTCCTGGAAGTGTCCAGCCAGGAAGGGGAATAGAATATTCCGCAGCTCCAGTAGCAAGTAGTACGAAAGGTGCTTCTAACGTACCGATATTAGTATGTACAAACCAATTGTTTTCATCTCTATCTAAATTATAGACCGAAACACCGCACCTGATATGTACTGAAAGTGATTCTGCTTCTTCATGAAGTCGCTTCGATTCTTTTATTCCGTTCCACCATTCTCCAGTAGGCTCTTGATGCAACTGTCCTAACAATCTCCCGCCCGGCTTCATAAATTCATCAATAACGAGCACTTTTAGTCCGAAACGAGCACAAGAAATAGAAGCAGATAATCCCGCTGGCCCTGCACCAATAATAATTACATCACTCATCGTTTTTTCACCATCTCTCTCACGATATTCGGATGCTGTTTCCCGCTTTCAACAACCATGTTTTCTTCTACAACAGTTAAGCATGCGCGTACATTTGTTTGATTATTTACTGTCATGCGGCATTCGGAACAGTGTCCGATATTACAATAAATACCTCGCGGTGTTCCGCTATCTTCATGAACTCTTAATGTCCTAATTCCATTTGCTAACAGGGCAGCAGCTATCGTTTCATGTTCATATGCTCCGTATTGATGACCGTTAAATTGAAAGGTAATATGCTCACTACTTTGTAAAGTACCTAAAATAGGGTGATGTGTAATTCTACTCATTTACTTTCACCTACCGATCCAAAAGTAACTGCACGTATTGGTGGTTGATATTTTAACGGTAGTTCATTAAGAGTTACGTCAGGATTCGCATTTTCAATCATTCGATCTATCATTATTCTGCATGTGCGACCACCGCAAAATCCCATGCCAGCACGTGTTCTTAGTTTTAATTCTCTTGCCGAGCAGTTATATTCAGCAATTGTCGATTGAAGTTGCCCATATGTAACCTCTTCACAACGACAAACGATTAAGTTGTTTTTATTTGTCATGTGTATTCCTCCTCTAGTTCGGTTTTCACAAATTATATAAGCAAAAATCATGCCAATATAGAGGAGGGAGAGAGGGCTACCTGTAAACGCCTGATCGGTGCATACTGATTCTTTATTGAAGTCCAAGTTTCTTTAAACGGTTATATAAAGTAGCCCTTGTTACACCAAGTTGTTTTGCGCATTCTAATTTATTCCCATTTAAAATTCGTAAAGCCCTTTCAATAACTTTTTTCTCATGCTCATCCATCTCTTCTTGTAAAGAAAGGATTGTATTATTGTTGCTGAGTAATAGGGAATGGGCTGTATGGTTGTCTAAAGTTTCAGTCGTATGAAATGGTAAATATTCTTGTTTTATAATTCCGTCTGTTGCGAATACCACAAGCCGTTCAACAACGTTTCGAAGTTCGCGAATATTACCTGGCCAATTGTAATGAAGCAGTTCATGCATAATGCTTGAAGGTAAGTCACGAATTGGTCTGTTATAGTTGATTGAAAAATCGTTTAAGAAAGAATAGGTTAATTCAATAATATCCTCGCGTCTTTCGCGCAGCGGTGGAATCTGCAAGCTAACTACATTTAAGCGGTAATATAAATCTTCTCGGAAAGTTCCTTTTCTCATTTCTTCTTGTAAATCACGATTTGTAGCAGCGATAATACGGAAATCAATATTAATTTCTTTTTCACCACCAACTCGGTAATACTTTCGCTCTTGCAGTACACGTAACAGTTTTACTTGCATATCAAGTGGCATTTCACCTATTTCATCAAGAAATAAAGTACCGCCTTGCGCGAGTTCAATTTTACCTTTTTTTCCTTTACTATTTGCTCCAGAAAACGCCCCACGCTCGTAACCGAATAATTCACTTTCAAATAATGCTTCTGGAATTGCCCCGCAGTTAATCGAAATGAAAGGCGCCTTCGCTACTTCACTTGCTTCATGAATTGCTTTCGCAAATACTTCTTTTCCAACTCCGCTTTCCCCAAGTATTAAAACAGTTGATTTCACCGAACAAACTTTTCTAGCTAATTGTATCGTTCTTTGTATAACAGGACTTTTTCCATTCATCGCAAGGAATGGATCGGATTCATCTTTATACTTTGCCACTTCTTGTTCTAAACGGTGCATTTCATGTGACATATTAAATAGTTTTTCATTTAAAGCGACTTGATTTGTAACATCTGTTTCTGAAACGACTGCTCCTATAATTTCATCATTACAATAAACTGGATTTGAATTAATTAATACGAATAAATCGGGGCGAGGCTGATGGAACTGAGCGACTATGCTTTTTCCATCATGTAAAGATTGTAAAATTTCCAAGTCTTTATAATCAAAAAAACGAGTAATCGGTTGCCCAATAATCTCATTATGGTTGACTGAAAATATTTTTTCAGCACCATCTGTCCAAGTTCGAACGCATTCTTTACTATCAATTACTGTAACAGAAGAGTCAGTTGTTTGTATTACAGTGTCATAAAATGACTGTAGTTCATTGTAGGACTTATAAAGAAATGGAATCATTTGCTGAGAAGTTATACAGCATATCGGCTCATCGTTTTCGTTAAGGATGATAACAGCTAATTCATAAGAAAAAGCGTCAATTAATGCAGTGAATGAGTCATCTACATAAATAATTGCGCAATTATATTCTTCTGTAGTAGAAGGGAGGTAATAAAACCTTTCGTTTATTTTCTTAATGCGATCAAGGCTACATGTATGATTGATTAAAACGCTTTCCAAAAATTCTTGTATAGTCGGAAATGAGAATTCCATAATGTCCTCCTGTTATGTATAAAAATTTTGACAGTGATAAAAAAATAATACACCTATTTACTATGAATTTAAAATATTTTTACAAATAAAAATATTTTTTATAAAAATTGTATATGTACAGAATTGGCACGTCAATTGCATAAAAAGAAAGTGAGAGGGCTAGGAAAGGAGGAGTATATTGTGAGGCACTGCGACGTTTTAATTATAGGTGGTGGAATAATAGGGTGTTCTATCGCTTATTACACTTCAAAATACGGAAGAGACGTAACAATCATTGAAAAAGGGGAATTTGTCAGCGGGACGTCTTCACGGTGTGATGGGAATATTTTGGCCATTGATAAAGACCCGGGATTTGATAGTCAAATGTCTTTAGTAAGTCAAAAATTAGTAACTGATTTAAGTGAAGAATTAGAGCATTCATTTGAATATAGGGCACCAGGAAGTATTCTCGTATGTGAGTCAGACGAAGAGATGGAAGCTGCGCAGCAATGGGTAAATCGGCAACAAGAAGCTGGATTACCGTTTCGAATGCTTGATAGGCAAGATATAAGGGAAGAGTCGCCTTTTTTTGCTGATGATTTATTAGGCGGTTTAGAATGTGCGACGGATTCAACTGTGAATCCATATCTCCTTGCTTTCTCGCTTCTGTCAGAGGCACAAAAGTTTGGCGCAAAAGCTTTTAAGCAGACGGAAGTAAAGAGTATGGAAATAGAGACGGATGGTTCATTTGTTGTAGAAACTACGAATGGAACTTTTACAGCACAACAAGTTGTAAATGCAGCCGGTGTGTGGGCTCCTAAGATTGGTCAGATGTTAAATATAAATATACCAATTGAACCGAGAAAAGGGCATATTATTGTAGCTTCAAGGCAACAACACGTAGGATGCCGTAAAGTAATGGAATTCGGTTATTTAATTTCTAAATTTGGCGGAAAACGAAAAGTGGATGCTTTAACTGAAAAATACGGGGTTGCGCTCGTATTTGAGCCTACTGAAAGTCAAAATTTCTTAATTGGTAGTAGTCGTGAATTTGTAGGATTTCATACGAGGATAAATAATGAAGTCATTAAATGTATCGCAAATAGAGCAATTCGTTTTTATCCGAAAATGGCAGATATGATGGTAATTCGTTCTTACGCTGGTTTACGTCCGTGGACAGAAGATCATTTACCGATTATTTCACGAGTGGAACATATTCCGAATTATTTCATTGCCGCTGGACATGAAGGTGATGGGATTAGTCTTGCAGCAGTTACTGGAAAAGTAATTGAAGAGTTATTAAATGAAAAAGAGACAATTATTCCTATTGAACCACTTCGTTTGAGTCGTTTTACAGAAAGGGTGTTAAATGGATGAGGTCACAAAGAGTCTTTACGACGATTGATACACACACAGGTGGGAATCCAACGAGGACATTAATTAGTGGACTTCCAAAGTTGATTGGAGAGACGATGGCAGAGAAGATGTTACATATGAAAAAGGAGTATGATTGGATTCGAAAATTGTTAATGAATGAACCGCGTGGTCATGATGTAATGTCAGGAGCATTATTAACAGACCCGTGTCATCCTGAGGCTGATATAGGTGTTATATACATAGAGACAGGTGGATATTTACCGATGTGTGGTCACGATACAATCGGTGTATGTACAGCGTTAGTTGAATCAGGTTTAATTCCGGTAGTTGAACCGATTACTTCTTTAAAACTAGATACACCGGCTGGCTTAGTTGAAGTAGATATTGCTGTTCAAGATGGAAAAGCAAAAGAAGTATCTTTCTGTAACATACCAGCTTTTTTATTGAAAAATATTACTGTACAAGTGAAAGACATTGGAACTATAGAGGCTGATATTGCGTATGGAGGAAATTTTTATGCCATTATTGATGCGAAATCAGTAGATCTAGAATTAGTACCAGAAAATGCATCTACAATCATCGATAAGGCGGTTCATATAAGGAACACAATTAATGAGAAGTTTGAAATCACTCATCCAGAGTATTCGTTTATAAGAGGATTAACACATGTTGAATTTTATACAGATCCTACTCATGAATGTGCGCATGTGAAAAATACAGTTGTTGTACCACCAGGCGGAATAGATCGATCTCCATGCGGTACAGGAACATCTGCGAAGCTAGCTGTATTATACGCTCAGAAAGAAATCGAAATTGGTGAAGAGTTCATTCATGAGAGTATCGTTGGTTCTTTATTTAAAGGATATGTCATGGATACGACACATGTTGAAAATATTGAAGCTGTCATAACGAAAATTACGGGATCAGCTTGGCTTATGGGTATGCATAGATTTTTTTACAATGAAATGGATCCACTTAAAGAAGGATTTTTGCTAATTCCGCCGATGGAACATGAAACGGAGGATATAAAATGAACATTCAAAAAATGTATACAGCAGTAGACGTACATGTAAATGGCGAGACATTTCGTGTAATGAAAGACGTACCATGCAAATACTACTACAGTTTGGAGCAATTAAATGAACAATTTTCAGGTGAATTAGCAGAAGAGATGAAGCTTTTATTAAATGAACCACGTGGTTTTATCGGTTTGAATGGGTGTATTGTCGTTCCATCTATCCATAATGAAGTGGATGCAGCTGTATTATTTTTTAATCATGAAGGTTCGATTCCGCTTCATTATGGAGGCATTGTTGCAGTAATAACGATGTTACTCGAAAGTGGTTATTTAAAAAAGAGAGAGTCCAATCAATATAAAATTGAAACGTTATCTGGAATATTTTTAGTTCATGCGTATGTAGAGAATGATGAAGTTATATCGGTTTCGTTTGAAAGCAAACTATGCTATATGATTGAGGAAAATTTACAGGTTGGTAATGTAAGTTATTCTCTCATACAAGCAGATAAAGTATATGCAGTTGTAGAGAAAGGTGCGTATTCGCCAGAAATTCGCATGGAAAACATTTCTGAATTGAAAAGATGGGGAGAAGCTACACTACAGACTATACAAAAACAGTCGCTAATAAAAAGGCTTATTTTAGTAGATCCTTCGCAAAAAGAAAAGAACCATATAAAGTCGATTACATTTCATGAAGATAACTTTATCGTACGTTCGCCAGGTTTTGTTTCTACTATTGTTTCCTATGTTCATGCGTTATTTAAAAATGATTATATGGCGGATAAACCTTTTAAAAATGAAAGTATATTTAATAGTTTTATAACTGTGGAGAAAGTGAAGAAGGAGGAACTAGGATACATTTTCCGTTTTGAAAGTAGAGGGTTTATTACAGGGATGCAGACATTTCTATTAGACCCTACGGATCCGTTTCCGGCAGGTTTCTTATTAAAATAAAATGTGATAGGGAGAGATAAATATGCAAAAAATTAAAGGGGCATTTCCAGTATTAATAACACCGATGGATGAATTTCAGGAAATTAATTGGGATGGGGTAAAGCAAAATGTAAATTACTTTATCGAACAAAACGTTGCAGGTATCATCATTAATGGAAGTACAGGAGAATTTGTAAGTTTATCAAAAGAAGAACGATTTAAAATGGTAGCAACCGTGTTGAAAGAAATTGATGGCCGTATTCCAGTTATTGTTGGAACTGCAGCAGAGACGACGAAAGAAACAATTGAATATACGAAACATGCAGAAGCGCACGGAGCGGATTGTGTATTAATTATAAACTCTTACTATTGTAAACCGAAGGAAGAGGAGATTTATTTTCATTTTAAAGAAATCTCAAACTCTGTAAATATACCAATTATGTTATACAATAATCCATTTACTTCTGGTGTTGATATGAGTACAGAGCTAATGCTCCGTATTGGAAAAGAGTGTGGAAATGTTACACATATTAAAGAATCTAGCGGAGATATTCGAAAAGCGAGAGATTTAGTAAGACAAAGTGAAGGGGCTTTCCAAGTCTTCTGTGGTTCTGAAGATTTAGTTATGGAATCATATTTAGTTGGTGCCTCGGGATGGGTTTCAGTAGCAGGAAATATTGTTCCCGGTCTCGTTACAAAAATGTATGAGCATTTTCAAAATGGTGAATTAGAAAAGGCGTGGGAAATAAACGATGCTATTTTACCACTTTGCGAGTTTCTTGAAGGATCAGGGAAATATGTTCAAATCGTTAAACGTTCTATGGAATTACATGGGCAAGCGGGAGGACCTTCTCGCTATCCAAGACTAGGGTTAACTGTAGAAGAAGATCAAAAGCTTCAAACGATTTTATCAAATATTGCAGCTCATGCAGCTGTTTAAATAAGGAGGAGAACATAATGTTAAAGACAAATATTGAGCTGAAACCAAAAGTGGAAGCGTTTTTAAATGAAGAAATTAAAATGTTTATTAATGGCGAATTTGTTTCTGCTATTGGCGGAAAGACGTTTGAAACGTACAATCCAGCAACAGAAGAGGTTCTAGCAGTCGTATGTGAAGCGCAAGAAGAGGATATTGATGCTGCAGTAAAAGCGGCAAGATCTGCATTTGAATCTGGCCCGTGGGCAGAAATGACTACTGCTGAAAGAGCGCATCTTATTTATAAATTAGCAGATTTAATTGAAGAACATAGAGAAGAATTAGCGCAACTAGAAGCTTTAGATAATGGAAAGCCATATCAAGTAGCACTTGATGATGATATTTCAGCGACTGTAGAAAATTATCGTTATTACGCAGGATGGGCTACAAAAATTATTGGGCAAACAATCCCGATTTCAAAAGATTACTTGAATTATACGAGACATGAACCTGTTGGTGTTGTAGGACAAATTATTCCGTGGAATTTTCCGCTTGTTATGTCTTCTTGGAAAATGGGAGCTGCACTGGCGACAGGTTGTACGATTGTATTAAAGCCAGCAGAGCAAACGCCTTTATCTTTACTATATACAGCGAAACTCTTTAAAGAGGCTGGATTTCCAAACGGCGTTGTAAACTTTGTATCAGGCTTTGGTCCTGAAGCAGGGGCTGCAATTGTAAATCATCATGACATTGATAAAGTTGCTTTTACAGGATCTACTGTTACAGGAAAGTATATTATGCGTCAATCTGCAGAAATGATTAAGCATGTAACGTTAGAGCTTGGCGGAAAATCACCAAATATCATTTTAGAAGATGCGGACTTGGAAGAAGCGATAAATGGTGCATTCCAAGGTATTATGTATAATCACGGTCAAAATTGTAGCGCAGGATCACGTGTATTTGTTCATCGTAAACATTATGAAACTGTAGTAGATGCACTTGTGAAAATGGCGAACAACGTAAAACTTGGAGCAGGTATGGAGAAAGGAACGGAAATGGGTCCACTCGTATCTAAGAAACAACAAGAGCGTGTGTTAAATTATATTGAGCAAGGGAAGAAAGAAGGTGCTACAGTTGCGGCTGGTGGCGAACGTGCGCTTGAAAAAGGTTATTTCGTTAAGCCAACTATATTCACAGATGTTACAGACAATATGACAATCGTTAAGGAAGAAATATTTGGACCAGTTGTTGTCGTACTTCCATTTGATTCGACAGAAGAAGTAATTGAACGAGCGAACAACTCATCCTATGGCCTTGCTGCGGGTGTATGGACGAAAAATATCAAAACGGGTCATCAAGTAGCAAATAAATTAAAAGCAGGAACAGTGTGGATTAATGATTATAACTTAGAAAATGCAGCTACACCATTTGGTGGATATAAACAATCTGGTATTGGCCGCGAATTAGGTTCATATGCGCTTGATAATTATACAGAAGTGAAAAGTGTTTGGGTAAATATAAAGTAATAGGGCGTTTTACTGATAAAAATTGAGGGATGAAATAATGAAAGATGCGGACAACTAGAAAGTTTGATAATAGTTGTCCGTTTTTTTTATATACAAAATTGCTTTTCCAAAGAATGATAAGGGGGATTTGGATGGAGAATTTAGTAGAATGGTTAGTAGGGCAAGTGTGGAGTATCGGTTTAGTTGTTTTTGCATTAGGGGCAGGCGTATATTTCACGATTGCAACACGCTTTTTGCAAATCCGTTATTTTAAAGAGATGATTAAACTATTATTTGAAGGAAAGAGTTCAGAGACGGGAATATCATCTTTTCAGGCATTTTGTTTAGCCTTATCAGGAAGAGTTGGAATTGGTAATATTGCAGGGGTAGCGACAGCAATTGCTTTCGGCGGTCCTGGAGCTGTATTTTGGATGTGGGTAATGGCTTTGTTAGGGGCAGCGAGCGCGTTTGTAGAATCAACATTATCTCAAGTATACAAAATTAAAGTAGGGAATGAATATCGCGGCGGTACTCCATATTTCATTGAGAAAGGTTTGAAAATGAAATGGTTTGCAGTCATTGTAGCAGTAGTTGTAACACTTTCATATGGCGTGTTATTACCAGGTATTCAATCTAGTAGTATCGCAGTTGGAATTGAAAACTCTAATGGTATTAGCAAATATATAACTGGTATATTTTTAGTCATGTTACTAGCAGCAATTATTTTTGGTGGTGTAAAGAGAATTGCTGGCGTTTCTCAAATGCTTGTTCCATTTATGGCAATTGGTTATGTAATTGTTACATGTATCATATTAATTGCGAATGTAACGGAGATTCCAAGGATGTTTGCTTTAATTTTCTCTAGCGCATTTGGTGTAAATGAAATGTTTGGTGGAATTGTTGGTGCAGCTATTGCATGGGGCGTAAAACGCGCTGTATTTTCAAACGTTGCTGGTGTCGGAGAAGCGACGTATAGTTCGGCGGCTGCTGAAGTATCGCATCCCGCAAAACAAGGATTAGTTCAAGCGTTTTCCGTATATATCGATACAATTGTCGTATGTACAGCGACAGCTCTTATGATTTTAATAACAGGTATGTATAATGTTATACCTGAAGGGAAAACCGCCATTGTACAAAACATAGGAAATGTGGAAGCTGGTCCAATTTATACACAACAAGCAGTTGAAACTGTGATAACAGGGTTTGGTCCAATATTTATTTCAATTGCGATTTTCTTTTTTGCATTTACAACGTTACTCGCTTATTACTATATCGCTGAAACGACACTTACTTATTTAGATCGTCAACTGAAGTATGGCTGGTTAAAACCAGTTTTAAAATTTGGATTTTTAATTATGGTTTACATCGGTAGCGTTGAATCAGCGTCGCTTTTATGGAATCTTGGAGATTTAGGAATCGGTAGTATGGCATGGTTAAACTTAATCGCAATCTTACTTTTAAGTAAAACCGCATTAAAAGTGTTAAAAGATTATGAAACGCAGAAAAAAGAAGGGAAAGATCCAGTATTTAATCCTAAAAATGTGGGGATTGAAGGATTAACATTTTGGGAAGAAAGAAGTAAAGAGGTTGAAAGAAAAAGTTCTAGAGAAAAAGTTATTGTAGATGATAATTTAAAATTATAACTTAAATTAACTAAAAATTCTTAATTTAAAAGAAGGTATATTGCCTCCATTTCATCACATACTACAATAAGTATGGATAATATGACTGGAGGGAATAAGATGGAACATGAGCAACATAGTTCGATAAATGATATTCTACATCATTATAAAGAAGGTATAGGTAGTTTTACAAATCAAATTCCTGAAATCGCTGAGACATATAATGCGTTCACGCAAGCTTGTTTTCAAGAGGGTTCTTTAACAAAAAGAGAAAAACAACTTATTGCATTAGGAATTAGTTTAGCAACGCAAGATGAGTATTGTACAATTTATCATACAAAAGGTTGTCTTGATCAAGGATGTTCGGATAAAGAGATTCTAGAAGCATGTGGTGTTTCAGCAGCATTTGCTGGCGGAGCTGCGATGAGTCAAGCGGTAACTTTAGTGCAAGAGTGTTTAACAGAATTGAAAAATCAAAAGCATTGAATAAAAAAACGTTTTAAACTTTATGTTTAAAACGTTTTTTATGTGAAATTAAATTTGAGTATAAAAATTATCTAGGATGGGTTCAATTTATGGTTATACAATAATGGGAGAATTTTAAATTTAGTAGGAATGAGAAATAACAACTATTTATTTAATTTTAAGGTTTTGTAAAAAGCTTCAATTGCTTCATATAATCAATGGCTTTTGTTTTATTTTTCTGTTTAGAAACATAATGTGCCTCATTAAAATCTCTATAGTAACTGTTAACTACTTCTTCAGAAAGAGCACCGTCAGAGATAGCTCTTTTAACCGCGCAGTTTGGTTCGTTTGTATGTGAACAGTTAGAAAATTTACATCTCATAGAAATCTTTTTTATATCTTCATATCCAAATTCAAAATTCCCCTCAAGGTTTATCAAGTCAAATCCTATTTTACTAATAAGAAATCCCTCCATTTTTGAAAGAGTCTTTTAGAAACATAAATACAAATTTTATCGTTTTCAATTTGTATTTACTTTAATATTCTATATCTTCATAAATAGATTTTTCTACATCAGGAAGAACTGTGTATATACTCTTACCGATTAAAGCTTCTAATTCTTTCTTAATCGCATAAAACCCTTTCCAATGTAAAGATGTATGAGATGTTGTACCATGACGCAAACCAACAGAAATTAATCTTCTTTCCAGCGTAGTAAAGCCATCCGCATCAGCAAGAGCGTCACAAAGAGTAATTACTTTATTGTATAAGTCGTAGTTACAATGTTCATTTAATATTTCAACTAATAGGCTTCTCATATGGTCAGGAACGAGACTCCATTCTGCTGCGATATCTATATGTTCATTTTTGCATGGGAATGAGTGTGTCACACAAATAACAGCGTTTCCTGTATACCCTAAATCATTCATATACATATAACCATCATAGGAATGAATGACCGATTTGGTAAAACCTTTGTATCTTCCGATATCATGCAAAAGGGCAGCGTTATATGCTATGTCAGCATCTAGCTTGTACCCTTTTTTTATAAGTTCTATAATTATGTTTTCAGTTGCATGAGCAACATGTAGTGAATGTTCAAACCAAGGGCCCGGGTTTTGTTCATATGCCCATTCGAGTAATTCTTTTGCGTACATTTTATCTAATATATATTTCATATCGTTATCCTTTCACAAAAAATCATATCTTAACTATAAATTCCTCTTATTATTTCATTATTCCTTCTTTAAAAATTGTTACAATGAAACAAAAGGGGGAAAAGTAATGCGAAATTTAGTAATTGAAGAAATTAAGAAACTAGAAAATGATATAGAAGAACTTTCGAAACTTTTGAAAATGGTTGTAAATGATGGGGCATCAATTGGTTTTTTGCCTCCACTGGAACAAAAAGATGCAACAAAGTATTGGCAAACAGTATTAGCGCCAGAAGTGATATTGTATGTGGCTAAAATAAACAACGAAGTAGCAGGGAGTATTCAATTACAATTAGTTACTAAGCCTAACGGAATTCATAGAGCTGAGATTTGCAAATTAATGACTCATCCAAACTTTAGACGAAACGGTATTGGACGATCGCTTATGCAAAAAGCAGAGGAACGAGCAAAGCAAGAAAACAGGTCTCTTTTAGTATTAGATACTAGAGAAGGAGATCCTTCCAATAAATTGTACAAATCACTAGACTACCAAGAAGTTGGAACAATACCAGGGTATGCAATTTCTCCGAATGGAAAGTTAGATGCTACGGTTCTTTATTATAAAAACATTTAAGTTATAATCAAACGGGGAGAGTGCTTAATTATTAGTAAGTGAATAATAAACGACTATTTTTAACACCGTCTATATTTTTCTGGCGGTGTTAAAATAGTTAATTATAATCTAATTAACGCACTAAATGAATTTGAGAAAGTTTTTAGAGGGTTCTTTTAGTAATGATTCTCGTCTTATAATAAATGTAGAGAAGATGACTAGCCGACTATAGTTATTTTCGCTTTATTATGGGAAGGGGATGAAAGAATGAAAAAGAATAGTTTACAAAAGATGAAGAAAGTTATTTTAAGTGGTGGCGTATTACTTACGGGATTATTAACATTTGGGTTTTCAGAAAAGGCTTCAGCTCATGGATATGTAGAATCACCAGCGAGCCGATCTTATTTATGTAAGCAAGGTGTAAATGTAAATTGTGGACCAATTCAATATGAACCACAAAGTGTAGAAGGGATAGGTGGATTTCCACAACTAGGACCTTCTGATGGACAAATTGCAGGGGCTGGTCATTTTCCCGCTTTAGATGTTCAAACTGTAGATAGGTGGAAGAAAGTTACGTTAAATGGCGGGACGAATACATTCAAGTGGAAACTAACGGCTCCTCATAGTACGAAAGAGTGGAAATATTATATTACGAAAAAAGGTTGGAATCCAAATAAACCTTTGACGCGATCAGATTTAGATTTAGTGCCATTCTATGTAAAAAATGACGGTGGAGCTAGACCAGGGACAACAGTAACGCACGAAGCAAATGTACCAACTGACCGTAGTGGATACCATCTTATTTTAGCTGTTTGGGAAATTGCAGACACTGGAAATGCGTTTTATCAAGTTATAGATGTAAACCTTTTGAATAATGGCTTATCCTCAAATTTTGCTTTTAACAATGTAGTGCAAGCTCCTACACTATTTTAATTGAAACATACATTTCGATCATCTAATTCATTTTAGATGATTTTTTTTATGAAAATGATGAAAAATATAGAAGAAAGTGCAATTATTTATAAAAAAATATGCTTTAAATATTGTCATATTTGCTTCTTTAAGATATCCTTTTCATGAAGAGGTGGAAAACATGGAAAAAGTACTAGTTTTCGGGCATAAAAACCCAGATACAGATGCAATTTGTTCTGCAATTGCTTATGCAGAATTGAAAAAAGAATTAGGAATGAATGCTGAGCCTGTACGTTTAGGCGAAATCAGCGGTGAAACTCAATTTGCGTTAGACTATTTTAAAGTAGAAGGACCGCGTTTTGTTGAGACAGTAGCAAGCGAAGTGGACAACGTTATTTTAGTTGACCATAACGAGCGTCAACAAAGTGCTAACGATATCGAATCAGTTCGTGTGTTAGAAGTTATTGACCATCACCGTATTGCTAACTTTGAAACAAGCGATCCTATATACTATCGTTGTGAGCCAGTTGGCTGTACAGCTACAATCTTAAACAAAATGTACAAAGAAAATGGCGTAACAATTCGTAAAGAAGTTGCAGGTTTAATGTTATCTGCAATCATTTCAGATTCTTTACTATTCAAATCTCCAACTTGCACAGAACAAGATGTAGCAGCTGCTCGTGAATTAGCGGAAATCGCTGGTGTAGATGCAGATAACTACGGCTTAGAAATGTTAAAAGCTGGTGCTGACTTAAGCGGAAAAACAATGGAGCAATTAATCTCTCTTGATGCTAAAGAATTCCAAATGGGTAATGCGAAAGTTGAAATCGCACAAGTAAACGCTGTTGATACAAACGACGTTCTTGTACACCAAGCGGAACTTGAAAAAGTAATTTCTGCAGTAGTAGAAGAAAAAGGTTTAGACCTATTCTTATTCGTTGTAACTGATATCTTAACTAACGATTCTGTCGGTCTTGCGATCGGTAAAGCAGCAAACGTTGTTGAGAAAGCATACAACGTATCACTAGAAAACAATACAGCTACTTTAAAAGGTGTTGTATCTCGTAAAAAACAAATCGTACCAGTATTAACAGAAGCATTCCAAGCTTAATCGTATTGCGTACAGATGAACAGTAAGGACAAGTAGTCAGATTGGCTATTTGTCCTTTTTTATTTATAATAAGCAGAAATTTTTAACTTTTAAACAGTCGCATTGTGTATGCTTAATGATATGGAAGTATTGAAAAGTAAATTACAGGGGCTTTTTGAAAAAATATTGCATCTGTTTCAAAATTAGAGAGCTGGATTTCGGAGGAACTGCGTTTAAACGCTGAAATACAGATGTTGCGTTTAACTTTTTAGAAGAAAGGATATAAAGTTTTGATTAACGAATTAAAATAAGGATAGCGTTAGCTATCCTTATAATCGTTTATTCGTAAGATTTTTTCTTGTTTATATAAAATGTGATTATCGTAGTAATGAAGAAAATAGG
The DNA here is from genome assembly GCF_004634455.1 of Bacillus sp. 007/AIA-02/001. Classification (NCBI taxonomy): domain Bacteria; kingdom Bacillati; phylum Bacillota; class Bacilli; order Caryophanales; family Bacillaceae; genus Bacillus; species Bacillus sp. 007/AIA-02/001. Next base: position 45,701 of record NZ_SEIY01000006.1, on the reverse strand, counting down.
TATCGCATACACTTGCCCAACAAATAACTTCCAGCCGACATAATTATAGCCTTCAGATGCTGGGATGATAACGGAAATAACGCAAACGATAAAATAGACTAATAGTGCAGGAATAATATTTTTCATTTTTATGAACCTCCTTTATTGTTTTATTAATACATACTTGCATTATAATTTAGTTTCATTATTTTGAAGAAAAAATGAAAAATTTTTTATGGTATTATAATATTTGCAATGAGAGTAATCTATAGTACGCATATGGTAAAATATGTAATTTTAACTTTCAGAATTATTATATAGTATCTCGAGAAAAAAATGTACAAAATAACGAATTTTATTTACCAAAGTAAAGGGAGTAGAAATATATATGAAAAGGCTATGTATAATTCCATGCGGAAAAAAGAAAATTTGGGATAAACATTCAGACTACGGACCGATGGAAGCAAAAGATGTATATATTAGTCCGTTCGGAAAAGCATGTCAGGCGTACGCAACTATGTTTTTCGAAAACTGGGTTATATTATCAGCGAAACATGGATTTTTAAGACCAAGTGATATTGTATTAGAAAACTATGATCTTGCATTTGATTCAAAAAGCGATGAGGTAATAAGTATAGAGCAATTACAAAAACAGATGGTAGATAAAAGTTTACTACAGTTTGACGAAATCGTCTTACTAGCAGGGAAGAAGCATAAAAAAGTAGTGACAAAGTTATATCCAGAAGAAATGATTACATATCCGCTAGAGGGGTGTAAAGGAATTGGGTATATGTTGCAGAGGTTGAAAGAAGCTGTGAAGGAAAGGGAGGAAATATAGGTGTAGTTTCAGTGATTTTAAACTCTATTTATTTAGGGAGCTGAAAAGTAAAATAGAGTTTTTAGGCATTGCCGAAAGGGTGATGCTTTTTTGTTCGTGTCGTCATTCATGTAAAAGTAATTTAGAGAATAAATCATTCGATTTATGAAGCGATAGCTTTTTTATATCGAAAACAAATTGCATCACTTTTAGAAAATATAGGACGTATGGGCACAGTTAAGATTGTAAGTGGGAATAGCAATAAGACAAGTTTTGAATAAGATATTAAGAAAGGAGATGTTGATGAATAATGGCTAGATATAGTTTGCACGGAGGACACAATAGTATTGTTCAAGGTGCTAATTTCGGTAATCGGAAAGAACACGTTCTAGATAGGCAAGTTAAAGATGCCGTGGCGGCTAAGTTAAGAGCCCTAGGACACACGGTTTATGACGATACGGACGAGGTAGGGGCAACTCAATCACAAAATTTAAATAATATCATTCGGAATAGCAATTCCCATGCTGTGGATTTAGTTATTTCTTTTCATCTTAATGCAAGTGATGGAAATGGACAGGGTGTTGAGGTTTTATATTATGATCAGAAAGATTTGGCGGCTAAAATCTCAGCTCAACTAGCAAAAGATATTGGATGGCGTGATCGAGGTGCGAAACAACGTACAGATTTAGCGGTATTAAATGGAACGAAGGCACCGGCTATTCTTATTGAATTAGGGTTTATTGATAATGAATCCGACATGGCAAAATGGAATGTTGATAAAATCGCTAATTCTATTGTATTTGCTCTTACAGGACAAACTGGAGGAGGTGCAGCGGATTTGCTCAAAGTAAAAACTGGTGGTGTAGCATTTAGTAATTTACAAGATTTGGCTCAAGCTATGGTTGATGCGGGTATTGATGGACAAATTGTCGTTCAAAAAGATGGCATTGGTTATGCTATAACGAATGGCTATCCGTCCGGGAATATCGATAAATTTACAGCTTGGTTAGATGCACGTAAATGGTACTATGAGTACGTCAGATAAAACGAAAATTGGTTTGATTAAAAACTAAAAATTGTCTTATTTTTAGTTAACAAGTATATTAAGTAACTATAAAAATATGGACAATTTATATGTAAATTAGTACACAAAACCACCTGTCAGAAAGGTGGTTTTATTTATCAAGCTATTTGCGGGAAGTAAAATTCTTACCTCAAAATTCGGATGAAGCTAAGAAATTAGGTGGGAATTACACTGCTCGTAGCCTCCTACTAATTATCGTTTCACTTTATATAGTTTAGAGTTTTGTAAATCTTTACTTATTAAACCCGTAATAATATTTTGTTTTCTCAATACATAAGCCGAATTTTAAATTATTACCCAATAATATAATACCTCTCATACTATTTATTAGTTGATAATAACAAAAAAACAAGCTTTGAATATAATAATGAAAAAGGAGATGTTAAATAATGGGTTATATTGTAGATATTTCGAAATGGAATGGCGACATTAACTGGGATATCGCAGCACCACAATTAGATTTCGTAATTGCACGTGTGCAAGATGGTTCAAACTATGTAGATCCTTTATATAAAAATTATGTACAAGCAATGAAAGCAAGGAATATTCCGTTTGGTAATTATGCGTTCTGTCGTTTCGTTTCAGTAGAGGATGCACGGATAGAAGCAAGAGACTTTTGGAACCGTGGTGATAAAAATGCAACAGTTTGGGTAGCTGACGTAGAAGTAAGAACAATGAACGATATGAGAGCGGGTGCACAAGCTTTTATTGATGAATTACGCAGATTAGGAGCTAAGAAAGTCGGTTTATATATTGCTCATCATATGTATGCTCCATTTGAAATGGAAAATGTCAATTGTGATTTTGTATGGATTCCTCGTTATGGTGGTAACAAACCGACGTATCCATGTGATATTTGGCAATACACAGAGACAGGCAATGTGGCTGGTATCGGCAAGTGTGATTTAAATAAGCTGATTGGAAATAAGCCGTTAGCTTGGTTTACAAATCAAATTGTTGAGCCGATAAAAAAACAAGAAGGGGTTGGAATTATAGTGAATAAATATAGCAAAGTAGTTACTTATGAATTTGGTGTAAATTTAATTTCTGACATGATTCAAATGATGGATAAGCTTGGATATACTTCTAAAATAATATCTCGTGGAGATAACCAAGGGCTTGTGTATTTCGAAACAGATTATCGTCAAGGGAACGAACTGGATAAAGCAACTGCTTGGTTAGATATGAAAGGAATTAAATATTTTTATACAAAAGAGTAGTTTGCAAAAATAAGAGCCGTCATGTGACGGTTTTTATTTTTATTTAATCTTTTAACTCTACTTATAATATGGAGAAAATAGACTAATAAACAAGCCTTTGTATACTTTCAAACATAGAATATGATGAATTCTATCAAGGAGGAAGCATATTTATGAGAAATACTTGTCATTGTGGACATTTTCAAGATTGTAATAAATTTTGGGATGATTTAATGTTTGGGAGATGTAGATGTAAGCGCAATGATTTTCACGAGTGTTGTTGCAAAGAGAAACCGAAGTGTGAGTGTGAAAAATGTCATTGTAAAACAAAAGCGAAATGCCATTGTAGGCATGAAGAGGAAGGGTATTAATAATAAAAAAGAGTACGATGCGTACTCTTTTTTTGGGTGATTATATTCCATCTTGAACAGATTTCTTTACAATTACCCATTTGTCTTTCTTTTTAACCGTTATAGCTACATTAGTTCCATTAGATTCCTTATAAAAGATATATCCATTGTTTGAGTTTACATATGTAACTGGTTCACCTATGCAATCTCGCGAGCAGGATTTGTTGACTAGTTCAATTAAGGATAGTTCACTTGGATCGGTTTTACTGGCTTCTATAACAGCATCAAGGCTTGTTTTTCGATAACCTTGCAAGTTTATATGAAAAAGCTGCTCTATTTCTCCTGTAATGCTAGTGTTCATTACTTCTACTGAATTCTTTTTTTCTTGAAGAAAGCCGTTTTCATAAAGTAATTTTGTATAGCCAATCCATGCTATTAACACTAGCATGAAAAACATACCCGTCATTTTAAGTATTCGAAGTCGTTTGCTTATAATTGTTTCTGAGTATTTCATTCACTCTAATCCTCCAATGTTTTTAATTTAAAATATGCTTGGATACATACTTTTAGAAGAGGATGAAAGTTAATGAGTTTTTAATAAAAAAGAAAACATCCAGGGTTAGATGCTTTCTTTTTTGGTATTTTTGGCTATCTGTTAGTTACTTGTTTCATAAGTGGTCTTATTTCTTTAACTGGTGGTTTCTTATCATAGGCATCAACGTAAGAAAAGTAATAGTTTAAGTTTCTTAGAAGACCTTTTCCTATTTTTGCACTTAAGAAAGGAAAGACTTGTCCGGTATAATCATCGAGAGATTTACAGTAATATTTTTCATCTAAATATATACTGTATTTACATGTTAGTTCTACTAAAGGATTCCCTTCATCATCAAATACTTCTTTAGAATCAATAATATCTATTAGTGCAAATTTTTCATTTAAGTAAACTTTCTTTTTTTTCTCGTGTTTATTTGTAAGTATAAAAACGAGACCAATCGCGTTAATCAAACTATTTCCTCCTATAAAAAACGGATATTAATAAAATATATCGATATAAGCTAAATGTAAAGAGGAGAGGTGAAATATCATGGAGAGAAAACTAAATAAGCCGATTGGTGAGAGCTGATAATCAGTGGGGGATGAACAAACCCCTCACTGATTAAAGTTTCACTTTATTGAAATACTTGCGGGAATTGTTTTACGATTGCGTTTGTTATCATGTCAGCCATTTCTAATGCTTCTTTTTCAATTTTATCGTAAAGTTTTACTCCTGCTTCATAATCTTTATTTAGGAAGGCAAGTGCTTCTGCTTTCGTTAGTGCTAAATGTTCATAAAACATTTTTCTAAATTCTTCTTTATCTATATATGGGTTGATTCTGTTAAGGAATTCAATAATTGCGTCACCATTAGCGTACCATTTTTTCTCTATAGCGGCCGCTGCATTTTGATTACCAGCTTTTGCGGCTTTAACAAGATCCGCTGCAATTACTAAGTGATCTTTAATTAATGCACTATATTTTTTCACTGCATCCTCACCGTAAAATGGTTCAAGTGATAGTCCCATATGTGTTGCGTTTTGTAGAAGTCGTCCAACAGTAACATTAACATCTGGTAAATTAAATACTATACTTATAATAGCCAATCTCGTCCAAGCGACGTGTTGTTCCCATAAAGAACGCATATACCCTTTTAAAAAATTCTCATTTTTACTAATTCGGTAGTTCCGTACGGATAAATCATAGTTTACATAAGGGTTATGGTAGGGGGAGTAATACGATTGCCAATAAGAATACATAAATAGTAACACTCCTTTGAACATGTATAACTCAAAGTATGATGAAGATTTATTTTTAGTTACGTGTCCTAGATTATTTTTAGGGAATTTGAAATGGAGAAATTCAATGAATGGTGTTGTGGTATATATGAATAAATTGAATATAAAGTAAAAGAGGGTCTGTAAGGGAAGTTGCAGACCCTCAAAAGGGTATTGCCGAGATGTCGGACTCGACTACGTAATGTTATCATAAAATTCTTTTGAAAAAACCTGGTAAATGTGTCCAAATGAAATTGGGACCTTCATACAGTCAAAGGGACCTGCTTCCCGCGGCAGGCCCCAATAACTAGATAATGTCGATGAGCAAAAAACTCATCTGGAGTACTTTTATAGTAACAAGTAAAATGTGTTTTGTGTATTGAGAAAGAAGAATTGCATAATTATATGTGAACAATTTAAATCCCAACAATTTATGATTATCATTAATTGTTGGGATCTAAATATGGTTATAAAATGGAGAAAAGACTTGGAAGTGAGATCGAGGTACACAGAAGTATGTAATCATGAAAAAGACCTGCTAATATAAGCAGGTCAACTTAAGGGGTTTATCCAACAGATTATTATATATGGTAACAACTGAATTGTAGTAAGTCTATACATTTAATATTGAGAAAAATTCTGTGAATGATATATTTTTTGCACATATATTAACGTCTAAAAAGTTGAGAAAGAAAATTAAAAAGCTTTTTATAAGAGAATAATGGCTGGTACTTATAGTATGATTCATATTTCCACGCATCATTATTAGAGAATTGGAGTTTTTGTGTTTTCGTTTTTGCCTTGATGGAACTCATATTACGATGTTTCATATAGTAACCTCCTGAATTTATATGTATACGATTAGTAGTATTCAAGAAAGGGAAATAAAATGAACATTTAAATTGAAACTCTTTCTTCTTGTGTACTGGATTTACGTTATAAATGTTGTAAAACATATAAAATAATGATGCTAATTCATATTAAATAAGTGAAGAAACATAGAATAATGAAAAAACAATAAGCATCTAATCATCCCTTTCAAGTCGCATAAGTGATTGATATAATAGAAGTAGATGAAAGATAAAGAAAAGCGGGTGACTCTTTTTTGTTTACTAAAGCACAAGAACTTTTAGCGTCCTACTTTGGTTATTCTTCGTTTCGAAGAGGACAAGATGAAACAATTAAAAATGTACTAGATGGGAAAGATACGGTTTGTATTATGCCAACGGGTGGCGGTAAGTCGATTTGTTATCAAATTCCGGCATTAGTATTTGAAGGAACGACGTTGGTTATATCGCCTCTAATATCACTTATGAAGGATCAAGTAGATACATTGGTACAGAATGGCATTTCAGCTACATATATTAATAGTTCTATATCTATTGCAGAAGCAAATCAGCGAATTCAATTAGCGAAACAAGGACATTACAAGTTACTTTATGTGGCGCCTGAGCGTCTTGATTCGATGGAGTTTGTTGATCAACTTATTGATATGAAAATCCCTATGATTGCGATTGATGAAGCACACTGTATTTCACAGTGGGGACATGATTTCCGTCCAAGTTATTTACATATACATCGCATATTAGATTATCTTCCAGAAAAGCCGCTCGTATTAGCATTAACAGCAACAGCAACACCGCAAGTACGTGATGATATTTGTAACACACTTGAAATTAATCAAGAAAATACAATTATGACAACGTTTGAGCGTGAGAACTTATCGTTTTCTGTCATTAAAGGGCAAGATCGAAATGCATATTTGGCGGATTATATTCGTCAAAATCAAAAGGAATCCGGGATTATATATGCAGCTACTAGAAAAGTAGTCGATCAGTTATATGAAGATTTGATGAAGGCAGGTGTTTCTGTATCAAAATATCATGCTGGTATGAGTGATAGTGATCGAAATGAGCAACAAGAACTCTTTTTACGAGATGAAGTAAGTGTAATGGTAGCAACATCTGCATTCGGGATGGGTATTGATAAATCGAATATTCGTTACGTAATTCATTATCAGCTTCCAAAAAATATGGAAAGTTACTATCAAGAAGCAGGACGTGCTGGTCGTGACGGATTAGATAGTACATGTATATTGTTATATTCTTCTCAAGATGTACAAGTACAGCGTTTTTTAATTGATCAATCAACTGGAGAATCACGTTTTTCAAATGAACTTGAAAAATTGCAAAATATGACCGATTACTGTCATACAGAACAATGTTTACAATCATTCATTTTGCAATACTTTGGAGAAGAACCGAAAGAAGATTGTGGACGCTGTGGTAATTGTACAGACAATCGCGAGAGCATCGATGTGACAAGAGAATCACAAATGGTTTTATCATGCATGATTAGAACGAACCAACGCTTTGGAAAGCAAATGATAGCGCAAGTATTAACTGGGTCGAAGAATAAGAAAGTTATTGAATTTAATTTTCATACTTTACCAACGTATGGGCTTTTATCGAACCGTAGTGTAAAAGAGGTCAGTGAGTTTATTGAGTTTTTAATTTCAGACGAGTTAATTGCAGTTGAACATGGCACTTATCCGACGTTAAAAGTAACTGAAAAAGGGAAAGAAGTATTACTTGGTAAAGAGAATGTTTTACGAAAAGAACGAGTAGAGACAAGACAAATTGTTCAAGACCATCCTTTATTTGAAGTGCTTCGTGAAGTACGTAAAGAAATTGCACAAGGAGAAGGTGTACCTCCGTTCGTTATTTTCTCTGACCAAACATTAAAAGATATGTGTGTGAAAATGCCGCAAAATGATTCTGAATTGTTGACGGTAAAAGGTATCGGAGAACACAAACTTGTGAAATATGGCTCGCACTTCTTACAAGCAGTTCAGCATTTTATTGAGGAAAATCCAAATTATGCTGAAACGATTAAGACAGAAGTAGTTTCAGAGCGTAAAAAGTCAGGAAAAGCAACCGCAAATTCTCATTTAGAAACATATGAAATGTATAAACAAGGTATTGATTTGAATGAGATTGCAAAAGAACGTAACTTATCAAGACAAACAATTGAAAACCATTTAATTCGCTGCTATGAGGATGGAATGGAAGTAGATTGGCAAAGCTTTGTTCCAGCAGAGTATGAATCTCTTATTGAAACTGCCGTTCAAAATGCAGAGGGTGGGCTGAAATCTATTAAAGAACAGCTTCCGAATGAAGTGAGTTACTTTATGATTCGTGCTTATTTACAAATAAGAAAGTAGAGACATATAAAGGGGATAAGAATTTATGTATCATGTGTTCGTTTATGGCACATTAAGAAGAGGACAAACGAATGCTCATTATATGCAAGGTGCAACATGCATCGCAGACAGAGCTTGGACATATGGAAAATTATTTGATACGAATGAAGGATATCCGGCCATGACTTATTCGATTGAAGAACAGGTGTATGGAGAAGTTTATGTAGTAAATGATGAGATATTGTGTAAGTTAGATGAACTAGAAGAATATACAGGTAATGCGGAGACTGATTTATATGATCGAATCACGCAAACAGTATATGTTGCTGATAGGGAAATTGAGGCATATGTGTATATCGCTCAGAATAAAAAGATGTTAAAGAAAGTGATAGACTCTGGTGACTGGCTTATGTATCAAAAAATATAATAAGGTAGTTTTAAAAATTGGAAAGCAGATAATGACGAATTCATTATCTGCTTTTTATTGTGTGAATAATTGTCGTTCTCTTTCTATTCTTATAGTTCTTAGTACGATTCCAATTCCGAGAAATAAAACAGTAGCAGCGACCCCGCTAGTAGGATTTAACCAAAAATCACTACTGTTTGTAAGAGTAATAATCCCTGTTATTGTAACTAAAACAGTAGAAACAGCATCCTCGATCGCATGCATGATAACACATGGCCAGACGGATTTTGTAAGTCTATATATTTCAACATACATAATTGACCAACAAACCATAAGGATACAGCCAGATAAAAGCATATTTAATCTTGAGATGGATTCAAAATGTTAAAAATATTCATTCGAAGAGCCTCCTTTACTTTTATTTATCCTACTATTTGTGGGCAGTAAAACGCCCATTGATTAAAGTCTTTAATTTTTACAATATTTGTTAATAGATAAATTAAATAGGAGACAAATAGAAAGTAGTATCTTTTGTATGCATCACTATACTATATGTGTATTTGTGTGATTTTGATGTTGCATATTCTTTTTAAATTAGAAAGATGAAAAGTAAGTTTTTTCGGAAAATTTAAACGAAAACTATTGACTTTATGATTGGGTTTTTAATACAATGATACTTCGACTGAAAAATTAGAACGGACAGGAGGGAATCGTCGAAATGAGCAACATATTTGAAGATGAGTTACAAAAAATGAAGGATACTTTACATACGATGGATGAGCAATTGGATAAGCTTGAAAAAACCCCGGTTTATTATGGAGAAGATTTTAAAGAGCAAATTCTTGAAAGTATGAGGGAGTCTAATAGACAAAACTTACGTATTGGTGTGCAAGAGCCGTACTTTGGAAGGTTAGATTTTCAGGAAGATGGAAAAGAAGAAGTTATGCCGATTTATATCGGAAAAGTAGGGGTTTCGGATATGGACACGATGAAGCCAATCATTATTGATTGGCGGGCGCCTGTCGCAAGTATGTTTTATTCATTTACCGGTGGAGAAGAATTAGCATTTTATCAATCACCAGATGGCTTAGTAGAAGGTGATGTGTATTTAAAACGAAACATTTCCATTCGAAAAAGAGAACTTGAACGTGTTGTTGATACATATGTAAAAGGAAATGAAGATGTATCGCATGCCGATGATTTTCTTCTATATCGATTAGGTGAGAATAAAGATAATAAGCTAAAGGATATTGTTTCAACGATTCAATCGGAACAAAATGATATTATTCGAGCGGAAAGAAATTTACCATTACTTATTCAAGGGGTTGCAGGGAGCGGAAAGACAACAATTGCTTTACATCGCCTTGCTTTTTTAATTTATGAATATCGTGAACAACTAGAAGCAGAAAGAATGATCGTATTTGCGCCGAATAGTCTGTTTTTAGACTACATTTCGAGTGTACTTCCTGAATTAGGTGTAGGGAATATTAGTCAAACAACGTTTCTGGATTGGGCATTACGTACGTTAGATGATTCAGTGAAACTAAAGCAGACAGAAGAAAAATTGAAAGAAGCATTTTCAATTAATCGTGATGAAAAGAAGATAATGCTAGGTAAATTAAAGGGTACGTTGGAATTTAAGACGTTTATTGAAGAGAGAATGATCCAATTTGAAAATGAGTTAGTTCCGACAAAAGATTTTGAGGCGTGGGATAGAGCGATTATTCCAGTAGAAGATATTAAAAAATGGATGCAAGTTGAATATAAACATTATCCTTTACAGAAAAGAAGAGAACGATTAGTAGGACGAATGAAGCGCTGGATTGAAATTGAACTTAAAAAATTCGGGGAAACAAACGAGAAAAAATTACTTAAAAAAGAAGCGACTAAGAGACTGAACGCATATATGAAGTTTTGGCCGAAAATGAGTGCTCTTTCACTGTATAGTTCAATAGTAAAAAGTAAAGAAATACTCGAGGTATTACCTGAAGAACTTGTTAAAGAAACAGAAAAGAGTTGTCGTAAAAAAGAAGTGTATGTAGAAGATTTACCAGCTTTAATATACATACATCATCGTATAACAGGGATTGAAATCGGGCAGAAGTTTCATCACGTTGTTATTGATGAAGCGCAAGATTTTTCGCCTTTCCAAGTTTATGTATTAAAAGAAATTACATTAGGTAATTCTTTCACTATATTAGGTGATTTATCGCAAGCGATTTATGATTACCAAGGAATTGAAGATTGGAATGCTTTTAAGGAAGTATTCCAAGAAACCGGTTATTATGAATTGACAAGAAGTTATCGTTCTACAAAAGAAATTATTGAATTTGCAAATGAAATAATTAAAAATGCAGAAATCCCAGTAGGACTCGCAACACCAGTCTTCCGCAGTGGAGAAGATGTGAAAGTAATTCATGCGGAAAATCAATTTACTGAAATTGTGAAGACGGTAAAACATTTGCAAAATGCAGATGTGAAAACAATTGCGGTAATCGGAAGAACAGAAGATGAATGCCGTGATATATATGTGGAATTAACAAATGCAGGATTAACGGTAAACGTAATTGAAGCAAACCAAAGTAAATATGAAGGTGGTATATCAGTAGTACCTGTCTATTTAGCGAAAGGTTTAGAATTTGATGCGGTGCTTTTAATTGATGTGGATGAAGAACATTACAAAGACACAAAACATGATGCAAAGTTACTATATGTTGGATGTACGAGATCACTTCATGACCTATGGATTTTCCATAGTGGGGAAGCGTCACCTTTAATTAAAGGATTAAAATAAAGTGAAACTATAATCAGTGGGGAGTTTTACTGCAAGCTAATGTGGGATAAATATAAAAAGAGGGTTTCTATTACTGTCTACTTAACAGGGAGATGACTATGAAGACCCTCTTTTTATATTGAAATTAATGTTCAATTTTAAACGAATAAAGCCATTAATATTAAATCTTGATAGCTACCATCCAATTTTACACCCTTTGCTTTTCTACCCTCTTCAAAGAAGCCTAGATTCTTATATAACTGGATTGCACCTAGATTATCTTCCATTACCTCAAGACAAACTTTTTCAATCTTACTGTTATTTTTAGCCCAATTGATTAACGTTTCTAGAAGAGCTCTTCCAATACCATAATTTCGATATTCGGGTAGTATGGTCATCGCAAAAGCCCCTTGATGACTAATTTTTTCTTTGTTTCCGTTCTTAAAATCTATTGCACCGACTAACTTACCATCAACTTCAGCAATAAACTGTACATAATTTGGATTTTCATGATAAGCTTTTAACGTTTTTTGAATAGCATCGATACGCACCTTTTTTACATCCTCAACCGTACTTAGCATGTATGGAGCGTTTATTAAAGCTTTTGAAGCAGAATCTAGTATTCTTTCTGCATCCCGTTCTTTAGCTTCTCTAATTATTATTGTTTTTCCATCCTTAGATTTATAAGTAAAAACATTAGTTGATAAGATACTACACACACCCTTTCGGAATATAATTAGTTGAATTTTTTAACTATCGTGCAATTATTAAGTAAGAAAAAGTCGTATCACCTTTTTCTGCAATCGCTCTACTTCAACTTAATGACGATTATTTCAAATATTTTTAATTTTTACAAGGATTTATTCCGTTATATAGCCCGATTGTTGAATAACATGACTGGCGTTTTTTAAACAACTTTATTATCTCTGTACACGATGAATTAACGACTTGAGCTGTTGTGTAAATAATATACAATGACCTTTTCTAATTTCTTAGTTTGTTCTTTTTCCCGTACACGAACGGCATCTACTGGAATTTGTGTATGTTTTAACCAATCTAGAATAAGGTGTAGTTGTTCTTGTATTTGCCCAATGTTTTGCTCCTTTATGTTCTTATTCTGAATTCTATCAATTAATTGAAGCATATAGGGAAGTTTTTCTATACATTCACTTAAATCTCCGCAATAACCTGAAGGGAATTCATGTGTACCAAATTCTAAAGTATTGATGTAATTAGAAACTAGGTATATCATGGCTTCTTGTTCGGTATCACCACCTAATTCAATCGCTTTTCGAAGGGATTTTTCTAAATCGTCTTCTTTATTGCTAGAGTCCATATAAATTCCTATCCATCTAAAAGGTCTTGAATCAAATGGGTTGTTTTCTGTCCATCTATATAGAATGTCAATTAGAAAACTATTTAGTGAGAAAGTTAAGACCTCATCTTTTTCGTTTAATACATCTAAAATAGTAAACAGCGAAATGGCAAACTCTTCTTGATCTTTTGATTCCCATTTCTTTGCATTTGTAATAAATGTCTCTAAATGTTTAAAAGCTAATTTTCGAAGTCCCGCTTCGCGATGCTGACAGTAACAAATAAAATCATGCCAATGCTCAGTTGTATTCATATGTATAATAATAGTTTGTAATGCAGTGAGAGGTTTATCCATTATAAGCCCCCAATCTATTAAGCACGTGTTGAAAATTTAGTGTTATTATATCATTACATAAATTAAAGTAGGAAGAATTTAAGGTGGATTTTATTGGTCACGGGATCCAATCGATTGGTAATGTAGCGGTTCTAACAGGAGTCATTATTGACTTTGAAGATGAAACGTAAAAAAGTTATTATGTTTATCTGAATATTGAGGGAATACAAGAATTTTATTTATTTAATTTTCAGAAAAAATAGACTAAAACATTAATAAATGGTATAATTTCCTTGTTATTGGAATTAAAATGAAAATATTAGAAGAAAAAGGATAGGGTTGGTTTTAATGGGGGATTCTGATCACAAAGAAACAAAGGCAATATTAAAGTTATGGTTTATTTATATACCACTTGCATTTGGAGAATTTGTCTTTTCGAATATCATAGGTTATTTAAAAAAATAAAGATTTTGTATTTGAAAAACAATTAACCTAATTTAATTGTTTTTTTATTTTTCTCTAATAAACCAAACAAAAATAAAGATTTTGAACAAGATGAAGTTTATGAAGGAAATAACGTTGATTAGGTGCTGAAAACGGGAATTATTCAAGCATGGTAATTCACCGTTTTTATAGCTTCCTATAGTGAGATGTTATGTTCACATCATATGTATACGATATTTGTAACTTAATATAGCATTACTGGAACTTCAAAATTAGTAGTTAAGGTTGTTACCTTATAGAGTGTTATATATAACTTAGCTAAAAAAGCACAAATCATATAATTTGCGCTGTTCATTATCTGTTTTTTGGTAAAAAATTATAGTTTTTGTCACATTAATACTGTACGATACATAGTATAAAACACATACTGTATGACATATAGTAATGGAAATGAGGTGAGTGAATGGATACTTTATTAAATTCGTTAATTACTGAGTTAAGAAGAGGGACATTAACGTTAGCTGTTTTAAGTCAATTAAGAACGCCGCAGTACGGATATTCACTTGTCCAGTTATTAGAGCAATCAGGGGTTACAATTGATCAAAGTACTTTATATCCACTACTTCGCCGATTAGAAAAGCAGGAATTAGTGACGAGTAGTTGGGATAAAACGGAGAGTAGACCTCGTAAGTATTATGTTTTAAGTGATTATGGATTAGAAATATTTTTGCAGTTGAAAAAAGAATGGATAAAGGATTCGAAAGAACTTTATAACTTATTAAAGGAGGAGGAAGAGAATGAATTTAATTGATCTCTATATCCAAGAGGTTGCGAAGAGATTACCTGAAAAAAATCGTGAAGATATTACACTTGAACTAAGGTCAACTATAGATGATATGTTACCTGAAGATTATAATGAGAAAGATGTAAAGAGCGTTCTCGAAAAATTGGGGAGTCCGGTTTCATTGGCTAATGGTTATTTGGATAGACCGATGCATTTAATTGGACCACGTTATTTTGATGTATATACAACGTTGTTAAAAATGATTATACCAATCGCAGCTGTCATTGCACTCATATCAATGGTTGCAGAAAATTTTATAGGCTATAGTGGTGATCAAGCGGTATTAAATGTTATTTTACAATTGATAGGTAAAGGCATTGGGGGAATTTTTGAAGTGGGCCTCCATGTATTTTTCTGGTTGACAGTTGTGTTTGTTATTTTAGAAAGAACAGATAAAGACAAAGGTATCGAGCCGTTGACGACAAGTTTAAAAAAATGGACACCAGATGATTTGAAAAACATCTCGTATATCCCAAAGAAAAAAGCAATCTCGAAGTTTGAAGTTTTTGGAGGTTTAATGTGGACAGCAGTTTGGGCTACACTTTACTTTTATGCGAATTATCTTGTTGGCGTATATAACGGTACGGCAAATGGACTGAAGTTTGTCTCGCCAACTTTTAATCAAGATGTTTTATTGCAGTACTGGCCAATCGTTGTAATTATGATCGTTTTTGAAATATGTATATCCCTTTATAAATTAGTGCAGGGACAATGGACGCAAAGATTGGCGATTGGGAATGCTATTCTTCAAATAGCTGGGACGATAGTATTCATTGTAATTGTAGTAAATCCACATGTATTTAACGCAGGGTTTATTACGTATTTGGCAAATGCATTTACTATTTCCTCAGAGGAGTTTAAAACGTGGCTCATTGGGGGAGGAATTTTCTTCTACATGTTATCTGCTGCAATAAATATATTTGATGGTTTCCGAAAAGCTAGTATTCGTATGTAGATAAAAATCGGAAATTTCGATAAAATAAAACTATTAAAAAGATAGTAAAATAAGGTGAACATGATGAAAGGAAGAAAATAATGATAAGGGAAGCAACGAAAAAAGATTTAGCATACATTTTAGATATTTATAACGATGCGATACTTTATACAACAGCTGTATATGCGTATAAACCTGTAACCCTTGAAAATAGAATAGATTGGTATGAACAAAAAAAGGCTGAAGAGTATCCAATTATCGTATATGAATTAGATAATAAAGTAGTAGGATTTGCGACATTCGGCCCATTTAGAGCGTGGCCTGCTTATAAATATTCAGTTGAACATTCTGTGTATGTAGATAAGGCATATAGAAAAAATGGCATTGGGTCTTCATTAATGAAAGAATTAATCAAAATTGCAAAGGAAAGAGAGTATATGACCTTAATTGCTGGAATTGATGCAGAGAATGAGAAAAGTATTGCCTTGCATCAAAACTATGGATTTGTTCATGCAGGAACAATAAAAAAAGCTGGTTATAAGTTTAATAAATGGCTAGATTTAGCTTTTTATCAGCTGGAACTTAACGGTCCTGAAAATCCTATAGAAGAATAAATATTTTTCGGTAGCAAGAAAAAATTCATGCTACCTTTTTCTTATTTTAATAGCTAATGAAAAGGTTTTTTACATTCAATGTTGAAATATTAGAAGTTAATATAACGATATAAAAAGAGGGATAGAAATGGAAACTGTTATAAATAAAATAAAAGAGGTACAATCTAATTATGTGGGAATGGCAATTTATTCTACAAAAAATAATCGTATAGTTGCTTCGTATAATAGTGAATTAAATATTCCGTTAGCATCAGCAGCAAAATTAGTCATTGGATTTGTAGTAACGCAAATGGTGAAGGAAAATAAACATAATTGGAATGATATACTTCATTACATTAAATTTAATCCACATGAAGATAGTGCGCAGTTATATCCGCATTTACAAGGAAGAACTTCTTTAACACTTAGTCAAGCGGTAGAGGTAATGATTGCTTGTCATGATAGTTACGTTGCACAGTCAGTTGTAATGCACTGTGGTGGATGGGATGCTGTGAAAATGTACGCACAAACGTACTTTTCAAAAATTCATATACAAGAGAATGCTAGAGATGAGAAAAATGTTGGAGAATTAAGTGAAGTTCTTGCCCTTTTCATACAAACCTTTCAAGGTTATAAATCAGAACCAGAATTATGGGAACCAATTATTAGCGGCATGGTAAGACAGCAAGGAGAGTATGAAGAAATTCCATATTATCATATAACTCATATGACAGGTGGATTACTCACAGCTACAATAAATATTGGTATTATAGGAATGTTTAACGAATTTCCACTTCTTTATGTGATTGGGGGAAAAGATTTACCGAATCGCCGTGAAAATAAAGAGGTAGATGAAGCTTTTGCAGTAGTTTTAAAGTACATATACAAAGAATATAGTGAAAGCATGCTAGGAGTGAGCGATTGAAAAGAAACTTAAAGACTTTAACAATCATTATTTTAATTTTAACGATTATTGCTCTTGAAGTTGGAATCGCCCTATATGATCACAATTTGTCATTAGATACAATTTACTTTGCAGCGATCCTTATTTGTATTGTATTGCTTTTTGGCACACGTGTTTCTGAAGAGAAAGAAAGTACATCGAAACGAGGGCGAAGAAAAATAGCTGTTATATTTTGGCCATCTATTTTATTGTCTATCGCTTGTTTTGCAGTTATAAATTACATAAGGGTAGGCTATGTCTCTGTACCAGGGATAATTGGCTTTTCATGCTTTGTTACATATGGTGGATTCGTTTTGATTAGTATTTTAAAGGGGAAAAATAAAATGTAGCTTACTAAGTTGAAAGGAAGCAATGTATATGAAACATATAGAGAACGGTACACGTATTGAAGGAGAATACATTAAAAATAAAGTCATTCAATATAATATGTCCATCTTAACAGATGAAGTAAAACAGCCGATGGAAAAAGTAAGCCTCGTAGTAAAAAATGAAGAAGGAAAAATATTTGGTGGTGTAACAGGTACGATGTATTTTTATCATCTTCATATCGACTTTTTATGGGTTGATAAATCAGTTCGTCATGACGGTTATGGTAGTCAACTGTTACATAAAATTGAAGAAATTGCGAAGGAAAAAGGGTGCAGATTAATATTGCTAGATTCATTTAGTTTTCAAGCGCCAGAATTTTATAAAAAGCACGGTTACCGAGAGTATGGTATCGTTGAAGATCATCCAAAAGGTCATAGTCAGCACTTTTTTGAAAAGAGATTATAATAATATTATGTATACTGATTGATGGGAGAAAGCATATGTACACGTATAAATTGCAACAAGAACAACCAATCTGTGCAGAAAAAATTAAGAAGCTTTATGATTCTGTCGGCTGGTGGCCAGAAAGAAAAGAAGTCGATATTGAAAAAATGTTAAAGAATAGTATAGCCATTGGAGTATGGGAAGAAAATGAATTAGTTGGATTTGCTAGAGTCGTTTCTGATGGTGTTTTTCGAGCATACATTGAAGATGTTGTCGTACATGAGAATGTAAGAAATAAAGGTATTGGAGAGAAAATGCTTACAATATTACTTCGAGAAATATCTCATATTAATATTGTTAGTCTATTTTGCGGAGAGAAGCTAATAAAGTTTTACGGTGAGCAGCAATTTCAAGCAACGAAGCAAATTGTGATGCATCGTAATCAAACAGGGAAAGAATAAGAGGTGCCAATTAAAATGAATGCAACAAGAGCGTACTGTTTATCGAAAAGAAAAGCGACAGAAGATTCTCCAGATGGCTGGAGTGCAACATGTATGAGGCTTAATAATAAAATATTTGCGATAGTAAATCATGAAGAAGGTGAAAAGGCTGCGATTACATTAAAGTGTGATCCAGAAGTCGCATTAAGAATAAGAGAAGATTATCCAGAAACAATTATTCCAGGGTATCATATGAATAAAAAACATTGGAATACCGTTTATATTCATAAGGGTATAGAGCAGGAGCAAATTAATAAAATGATTGATTGGTCGTATGATTTAGTACTACAATCATTTTCAAAGAAAAAGCAGCAGGAGTTAATGGATTAATATGTATTAGGAGTGTGTGTAATGAAAGATTCGATTAAAGATACGTATGATAAATTAGCGAGTACATATAAAGAAAATCTAGATTTCGCAAATCCATATAACAGTTATTATGAAAGACCGGCGATGATGGAGCTTATTCCAAAGGAACTAGAAGGAAAAAAGATATTAGATGCTGGATGTGCAGCTGGATGGTATACTTCTCAATTCATAGGAAGAGGAGCAAATGTTACAGCAATTGATGTAAGTCCTGAAATGGTAAAAGCAGCAAAAGAAAATATAGGAGAAGAAGCGACGTTCCTTTGTCATGATCTGCAAGAAACATTGCCATTTGAAGATAATACGTATGATGTGATTGTAAGTTCATTAACTCTTCATTATATAGAAAATTGGAATCAAGTATTTCAAGAATTTCGTCGTGTATTGAAGCCAGGTGGAGAACTTATTTATTCTATTCATCATCCTTTTATGGATTTCACAAAGTTTCCATGTGAAAATTATTTTGAAAAACAGTTATTAATAGATACTTGGGTTAAACCGAATATTACTATTGAAGTCAAGTTTTTTAGAAGATCATTACAAGACATACTAAATGAAACTACAAATTATTTTGTATTAGAAGAGATAGTGGAACCGAAGGCAATTGAAAAAATGAAAGAAGTAAGCGAAAAATCATATCATTATTTAAATATGAATCCACATTTTCTTATCATAAAAGCAATCAATAAATAGCTAGTAAAATAACTTTGTTTTACTAGCTATTTACAGTTTTACATTACATATTAGGAGACTTTAAAATGAATACGAAACGAAATAGAGTAGTATATGCACTATTTACTATAGTTGTTATTATTTTAGGTCTTAGCTCAAGAAAGTTTGCTTTTGCACTACCACATCTATTAAATGATTATTTAGGTGATGCATTATGGGCATTAATGATTTTCACTGGCTTTGGATTTTTGTTTCCTAAAACAGAGACGAAGAAGTTGGCTTTTATTAGTTTAATGTTTTGCTACGGGATTGAAGCGAGCCAATTGTATCATGCGGAATGGATAGATAGCATTCGTGCAACGACTTTGGGGGGACTCGTGTTGGGATACGGTTTTTTGTGGAGTGATGTAGTGGCTTATACAATTGGTGTTGGAGTGGGAATACTGTGTGAGGTTATTTTTCGGAAGAAATAAGAATTGTAAAAGGGGTATTTGTAAATGGAACAAGCACTGGAAATTGCAAAGCTTTGGTTTCGAAATGAACATGTCACAGCTACTGTAATGCAACCAAAAGTAGCGAAGGTTTTATGCAAGAATAAAGAGTACATTTTAAAGAGAACGGGATCGATAAAGCAACTTCTAGTTGAATTCGATGTTTTGAAGCAACTGTATGAAAAGGGAATTAAAGTACAGAGAGTAGTAAAGACAGAAAATGATGAACAATATGTATTATATAAAGAAAAATATTATTGCTTATATGAGTATGTTGCCGGAAGTGTTTTAGAAATAAAAGATACGAATAAGCTGGAAAGGCTAGCAAGTACAATTGGAGAAGAAATAGCTAATCTGCACAAAGCATTACATTCGGTGAATAGTGACCATGAGTTAATAAAAAGAGATTTATATAAGATGGTATTTGAATGGGCTATACCGATTTTAGAAAAGAATGAGTATGTTCATCGAGAGGTAATTCAAAAGACGGAGCGAATGCACGCAGCTTTCAAGGAAACGGTCCATTCATTACCGAGACAAATTATTCATCGTGATATGCATCTATCGAATGTAATCTTTAAAGATGATAAACTGGAAGGGTTTATAGATTTTGAGATTTTAGAAAATAATGTAAAAATATTTGATTTATGTTATTGCTGTACAAGTGTATTAAGCGAGCTATTTAGTAATGAAAGATTAAGAGGGAAATGGTTACATATCGTTAGCAAAGTCTTTGAAGGTTATTATAAACAAAATGATTTAACGAAAGAAGAACTAAAAGCTATTTGGTATGTTATGCTTTCAATTCAAATTATCTTTATTGCTTATTTTGTCCAGTTACCAGATTTATTAAAGTTAAATGAAGAAATGTTCTTCTGGATTTTTGCTAATAAGGAAGCTATTGAAGAAGTTATAGAATGTATCGTAAAGGTATGAAAAAAATAATATTAATTGGTTCTGGTGGTTCAGGAAAATCTACATTAGCAAGGCAGTTAGGAAATAAATTAAATATTAAGGTGCATCATCTTGATGCATTATTTTGGAAACCGAATTGGGAAGGTGTTCCGAGAGAAGAACAAATAGCAGTTCAAAATAACTTAATTAAAGATGAGAAGTGGATTATTGATGGGAATTATGGCGGGACGATGGATATCAGACTGAATGCAGCTGATACAATTATCTTCCTTGATATTCATAGAACAATTTGTATTTATCGTGCGTTTAAAAGAATTGTAAAATACCGGAATAAAACAAGACCAGATATGGGCGCGGGATGTGAAGAAAGATTTGATTTGCAATTTTTTAAATGGATATGGAAATATCCTAATGCTAAACGACCTACAATTTTAAAAGGGTTAGAGCAATTGTCCGAAGAGAAAAAGGTTATTGTTTTAAAATCTCCAAATGAGGTTCGGAAATTTTTAGAGCACATATAATAATACAATGTGACACAACAATTCTTTTTGGATCTTACCGATTAGTTTAATTAAACTAATCGTTTTTTATTATGAAAAATTTAACGCTTTTTGAAAATTGTATTTTGTAATGAGTATATGACTATAAATTCATATAAAATGAACGTTTGGAGGAATAGAAAATGACTAATGATTTAATTCAAACAATCGATTCATTAATGGTAAATATTCCAGCTGGAGAGGTAGTATTAAGAGATGATCGAATAAAAAAAGAATGGCTAGTACAAATTCAACCATTTCTTCTTGCAAAGTATGCTGTAACAATCGAACTATATGATGCTATTACAAATAGCACATTAAATAATTTTGAAAAAAATCATAAACCAGTTGTAAATATTTCATGGAACGATGCCATTGCGTTTTGTAATGTACTTTCAAAAATAGCGGGATTAAAAGAATATTATTCTATTAGTGATGGTGGTCAAATTGTGAAATGTAATTTAGATTCGAATGGCTACCGATTACCATGTGAGGCAGAGTGGCAATATGCATGTAAAGCAAGTACAACCGGATATACATACGGGAAACTTCATGATATAGCGTGGTATAATGAAAATTCAAATGGAGAGATTCATGACGTTGGCCAAAAAGAACCGAATGCATGGGGACTTTATGATATGCTAGGGAACGTTTGGGAATGGTGTTATGATTTGTATGATGAAACAGTGTACGGATCATACCGCATTTTTCGTGGTGGTAGTTGGGCTGAAACAGCGAGAGGGTGCGGCGCTACTTGTCGTCGTCGAAGCCATCCTACATTTCATATAGATGATCTCGGTTTTAGACTTGCTAGATCAATTTAGTAGGAACATGATACGAACAACTAAGAAAAGAGTATGGAGAGAATCCGTACTTTTCCAACATAGAAACGATTTAACGTAAGGAGTGTTTATTATGGCGCGTGTTTTATTTATTAACGCTGGATCAGAAGGACATATAAATCCAACTTTACAAGTTGTAGAAGAATTGATTTCTCGTGGTGAAGAGGTCGTTTATTTTTCAATAGAAGCTTTTAGGGAACGAATTGAGAAGACAGGTGCTACTGTACGAACGATTGACGATCAAAAATTTATAAAAGCGTTTCTATCTGGAGGCAGAAATTATTTACAGGAAAGAATAAACGGTCTTCTACATACAGCAGATGTTGTTATACCTAGTGTTCTAGAACAAATTGAAGGTGAACATTTTGATTACATAATTCATGATTCTATGTTTGGCTGTGGGCACTTAATTGCTCAAATTCTTAAATTGCCATCTATAAATTCATGTACATCTTTTGCGCAGGATGAAAAATCTTTTGAGCAAATGTTAGGTCATCTGTCAAAAAATATCCCAGTAGAAATTCATGATAAAATACAGAATGATTTTCAAAACTTAACGAAGGGAATTGCTGAAAAATATGGTGTTGAAATAAAATCACCGTATGAAGTTTTCTGTAATCCTGCACCCCTTACTATTGTGTATACAATTAAGGAGTTCCAGCCTTTTGGTGATACGTTTGATGAAACATATAAATTTGTAGGACCATCTATCTCTGCACAAGTAAAAAACAGAGACGTTGATTTTACTTCAATTCAAGAAAAA
Source organism: Bacillus sp. 007/AIA-02/001 (assembly GCF_004634455.1). NCBI lineage: Bacteria > Bacillati > Bacillota > Bacilli > Caryophanales > Bacillaceae > Bacillus > Bacillus sp. 007/AIA-02/001. Next base: position 22,812 of record NZ_SEIY01000006.1, on the reverse strand, counting down.
AGTCCGATTTATATTTCATTAGGTACTGTTTTTAATGAAGTGATTGATTTTTATAAACTGTGTATGAAGGCCTTTGAGAATAGCGAGCATACAATTGTCATGTCTATTGGTAATAAAACAAAAATAAGTGATCTAGGCGAAATCCCTAAAAACTTCATTGTGAAAAACTATGTGCCTCAAACCGAACTGCTTACTTATACGAAACTATTTATTACACACGGCGGGATGAACAGTGTGCATGAAGGACTGTATAATGGGATTCCGCTCGTTGTAATACCGCAAAGTGCAGATCAGCCAGCAATCGCAAAGCAAGTGGAGAGTCTTGGAGCAGGAGTTCAATTACATATGAATGAATTAACCGTGGAGAAATTGCGTGAAAGTGTGGAGTTAGTTTTAAATAACCCTTCATATAAAGAGGCTGCTTTGAATTTGAAGGAATCATTCCGAACATCGGGTGGATATAAAGAAGCTGTTGATGAAATCTTTACATTTGTAGGTCAGTAATAAATATAAAGTTATACATGAAAAAAGTGTCTATATTAAATGATATAGACACTTTTCTGTTGTAAGAAGAGAAGAATTGTTTAAATGGAAAAAATGAAAATACTAAATGTGAATTTTGAGAACTAAGTCTACAATTTCTGCTGCACACTTTTATTTTATCCCGTATTAACCGACCGTAAAACCCCAACTAATTAAAGTTTTACTTTATGATTTCAGGATGTGGTTTTATATGTTAGTAATAATTTCACTGTTTCTGCACAACTTCTGCACATGCTTAGGCGAGTTCTATGTCATGATATATTCATAAAGTGAAATATTTCACAAGGAAAAAATATATTTTCACTGCGGTGTATGCATAATTAACACATACATCGGTACAAGTTTGTCTCTTGTTATTCTTTTACATCAAAGCCCACATTCCACTACAAAGTATAACAAGAAGGGGACATGAACATGAATAATCGATTTTTAAAACAACTACAAAATATGAAAATGAACAAAAAAAGTTTAGGAGTTGTAGCATTAACAGCTGGAATTATTAGTACGACACTTATTCCTCAAAATGCTTATGCGCACGGTTTTGTTGAAAAGCCCGGTAGCCGATCCGCTTTATGTAGTCCAACTTATGGTGCGCTAAATGTAAACTGTGGAAGTGTTATGTATGAACCACAAAGTTTAGAAGCTCCAAAAGGGTTCCCACAAGGTGGTCCAGTAGATGGACAAATTGCTTCAGCAGGCGGAAAATTTGGTGGTATTTTAGATCAACAAACAGCAAATCGTTGGTTTAAAAATACAATCACTGGTGGGGAAAATACATTTACTTGGAAGTATACTGCGCCTCACTTAACGAGTAAGTGGCATTACTATATTACTAAAAAAGGATGGAATCCAAATAAAGCGCTAACAAGAGCAGATTTCGAACCAATTGGAACTGTACAACATGATGGTTCTGCAGCTTCAAATAATTTAACTCATAAAATCAATGTACCTACTGATCGTAGTGGATATCATGTGATTTTAGCAGTATGGGATGTAGCTGATACAGCAAATGCATTCTATAATGTAATTGATGTTAATCTTATTAATGATGTGAAACCAGACATAGAAGCACCAAGTATTCCAAATGGACTTCAGACGCAAAAAGTAACAGCGAATAGTGTAGAACTAACATGGAACGCTTCTACGGATAATGTAGGGGTAAAAGGATATCAAATCTTCCGTAACGGAGAGATGATTGATACAGTACCAGGGACTCATTTTATTGATAAGAAGTTACAACCAAGTACAGAATACTCTTATACTGTAAAAGCAATTGACGCAGCTGGCAATGTATCGACAGAAAGTACAGCGCTTACAGTAAAAACGACAGTTGAGACTCCTGATACAGAAGCACCAACACAACCAAAAGGATTACATAGTATGGGAACGACAGCGTCAAGTGTGGATTTAATGTGGAGTCCATCTGACGATAATATTGGTGTAGACCATTATGATATTTATAGAGAAACAGAAGGATCAATGAAAAAGATTGCAACATCCAATACAACTTCTTATTTGGATAAAAATCTGCTCGCTAATACTACTTATAAATATGTAGTGAAAGCTGTTGATGTAGCTGGAAATGAATCCGTACAGAGTGATATATTCACAATTACTACAAAAACCGAAAGCGCTTCATATGAAGCGTGGGATGCAAAAAAAGCATATAAAAAGGGAGATAGAGTTCTACACGAAGGAAAAGTATATGAAGCAGTCCAGAGTTATCAAGGAAATGGTGATCCAAACTGGATTTATGCATTATCATTATGGAAAACAGTGTAAGCTTTACTTAGGTATGAACTAAGAGATGATGGGCTTTGATGCAAAAGGTAATCTTAAGAATTCACTTTTCTATTAATAAAAAAGGGTAGTGTATGAATACATAAGATTCATATACTACCCTTTTTATTATGATAACATTTTCGTCATAAGTATGTGCGGAATGCCATCTTCCATAAATATATCAGAAGAAGTTTCATAGTCTAATTTTTTATAAAATCCTTCAGCTTGTGTTTGACCGTGTAGTTTCACTTTCGTAACTTGTTCGTTACGAGCAAGTTCTTCTAACGTTTGAATGATGACTTTACCTAATCCGTATGTACGATAATCTTTTAAAATACAAATACGTTCTAATTTTCCGACACCATCAACAAATCGTATACGACCTGTGCCTACAGGAAGTTCATGATAATAAACTAAAATATGTTTACATTGCTCTCCGATTTCATCGAATGTATCGAATTCATCTGCAAGAGGGACACCTTGTTCTTTTACAAATACTTCTTTTCGAATATGAAAGGCAGTTTCTAAATCAGCAAGTTCTGTTATAAGTTTGGATTGCAAAATGTTCAGTCCTTTCTAGTGTAATCAGTTTACGTTTTCCTAGTATATCATAATAAAGCACTATTAAGAGAAGAAGAACATACTAAAAAGCCAACTTTAAAAAGTTAGCTTTTATTACAATTTCTTTATCCCATTTTTAGTACCAATAATTGCTGTACTCGTCATACTTATAAACAACCCTGTTTCAACTACACCAGTAATCATTTTTAATTGGGTGTGTAAATGGGCAGGATTAGAAATATGATTAGGGAATATACAATCGATAATCATGTTATTGTTATCGGTTATATAAGTTTCATCATTTTTCAAACGTAATGTGGTTTGACACCCTAAAGACTGAATTTTATTTTCGGTTTGTTTCCATGAAAAAGGGATGATTTCAACAGGTAATGGAAAATTACCTAAATGTGTTACAAATTTCGATTCATCAGCAATGATAATTAGTTCTTTAGAGGAAGAGGCAACGATTTTTTCACGAAGTAATGCACCACCACCGCCTTTTATAAGTTGTAAATTTGAATCAATTTCATCCGCTCCATCAATTGTAAGATCAAGGCTTTGTACGTCGTTTAACGAAATTAGGGGGATATTTAGTTGCTGTGCTAATGCTTCAGTTTCCTTTGATGTCGGTACAGCTTGAAATGATAATCCTTCTTTTACACGTTCACCTAATTTTTGTATTGTCCAATATACAGTAGAACCTGTACCAAGCCCAATTTTCATGCCATCATTTACAAAGTTAGCAGCATATTCGCCAGCGAGCTGTTTTAAATTCATCACTTTACTCCGCCGGGCGTGGCCCAGCATCAAGACCTGAATTTTCAACTGTAAGTACCGGACGAACGACTATATCTTTATGTACACGCATTTGACAAGATAATCGTAAATGATCTTCAATTCCTTTTTCCGTCATTGCATGTTTCTCATTCGCACTCGCTTCACAGAAATCACCTGCTAGTATTTCTACTCTACAAGTTGTACAACGTGCATTCCCGCCGCAACGATGAAGAATGTTGACACCGCTATCCTCAATTGCTAATACTAACTTTGTTCCTTCTTTCACATCAAAAGTTCCCGTACCTTCAATTGTTAATTTTGGCAAATTTGTTCCTCCTCACGTAAAATTGTACATAACATATTTATGACCGCGAATTATTGAACATAAACATTATTTTTTTATATCCCCGTAACTTTTTTTAATGTTGAATCGTTTATTAAGTAAGCGCTGAAAAGGAGTGGTTATTTTGTGCACAAAAGTAACTCATGTTTTAAAGAATCATATCGATATGAATCATTCAAATATAAACTTTTTAATTGAACAATATGGAGAGTTAAAAAGATACTGTACTTTTTTAACGAAAAACAAATGGGATGGGGAAGATCTCGCCCAAGAAACAGTGTGTAAAGTGCTTCAAAAATATAGAAATAAAGAAATTTGTATGACACTCGTCTATAAAATAGCAAGAAATCGTTGGTTAGATCAGATGAAGTCTAAGTCTGTTCATGAAAAAATAAGAGAACAAATCACATTTGAAGAACCACATGAGAACATTGCAGATTTGCATGAAATGGTAGGGAAAGTATTGTCTTCATTAAATGTACAGCAATCCGCAATTTTATTATTAAAAGATGTTTTTCAATATAGTATCGCTGATATTGCTAAAGTGTGTTCTGTATCAGAAGGTGCAGTGAAAGCTTCTTTATTTCGGAGTAGAAATAGGCTGAAAACTGTAAGTGAAGAAGGGATTGAGATAGTCGAATTCACAGAGGATATTGAAGTTGTTGTAACATCTATTCGTGAGGAAAGACCGGAATTATTAACGAAGCTTCTTCCGACAATAGATTTTACTAAGTTACCATCTAAACAGCCAGTCTTATTATTTAATGTGAAAAACCCTTCTTCCTACAGTTATATGCTTTACGCAGCATAACAAGTATTGGAGGGATTTAAAATGAATGCAATTCCATATGTAGTAGAACAAACAAAATTAGGAGAACGTTCCTATGATATATATTCAAGGTTATTGAAAGACCGCATTATTATTATCGGCTCAGAAATTAATGATCAAGTAGCGAGTAGTGTCGTAGCGCAATTATTATTTTTAGAAGCAGAAGATGCAGAAAAAGATATATTCTTATACATCAATAGCCCTGGCGGTTCAACGACAGCAGGTTTTGCAATATTAGATACGATGAATTTAATTAAACCAGATGTGCAAACGCTATGCATGGGCTTTGCGGCATCATTCGGTGCATTGTTATTATTATCAGGGGCAAAAGGAAAACGGTTTGCTCTCCCTAACAGTGAAATTATGATTCATCAGCCGCTTGGTGGTGCACAAGGGCAAGCAACAGAAATTGAAATAACTGCGAAAAGAATATTAAAGTTAAAGCATGATATTAATAAAATGATTGCAGAAAAAACGGGGCAACCGATTGAAAGAGTAGCACATGATACAGAAAGAGATTATTTTATGACTGCAGAAGAAGCGAAGGCATATGGGATTGTAGATAACGTTGTTACGAAAAAATAAGTTAAAAACAGGCTAGAGGATATGCTAACCCTCTAGCCTATTTTTATTAATCTTTTATCCATTCATCAACTAGCGCTTGATTCTTCTTAATCCATTTTCGCGCCGCTTCTTCGGGATCTTTCGTTTTATTTAACTCGACCATTAATGTACCAAGCTGTTCATCGTTCATCTTCCATTTGTCAAAGTATTTTATGATATCCGGATGGTCTTTTTCGAAACCTTTACGAACAGAGTAATAAATGTCATCTTTTTCACCATATACTTTCTTAGGGTCTTTTAAATATTTTAAGTCAAATTCTGAAAAGCCCCAATGCGGATTCCAAAGCGTAACAGCGATTGGTTTCTTTTTCGTATATGCTTTCTTTAGTTCACTCATCATCGCAGCTTCAGAGGATTGGACAAGTTTTAGTTTTATATCATATTCTTTCATTGCTTTATTCGTTAAATTCATAAGACTACTACCGGGTTCGATACCGACAATTTTATTCTCTAGTTCATCTTTATGAGCATTTAAATCTTCGATACTGTTTATGTTTTTCATATAAGAAGGGACGACTAAACCTAGTCCAGTACCTTCGTACCATTTTGATTTTAAGACAATATCATCTTTATAACGATCGTTTAGCGGTTTATCTGTAACTGGTAGCCATACTTCTAAATTCGCATCAACATCACCACGAGCGACACCAGTCCAAATTGCGGCTTTTTCTAAATACATGAGCTCAACTTTGTAGCCTTTTTCTTCTAATAAAACTTTCCACATGTTTGCGGTTGCAATATTTTCTTTCCAACTTGTTACACCAAGTTTAATTTTTCCTTTCGAATTTGCATTTGTTGCATTACATGAAGTGAAAATCATAGTAATAAATAATGCAAGGCATATAAACCAAATTTTCTTTCGCATCGAAAACCTCCTAAGTAACGTTTGCCTTATAAAATAAATGTATAAGTAAGCATTCTTATTATGAACGGAAACGAGAATTTTAAAGAAATCTTATGAATGTCATTTTTATGTAATATTTCTTGGTAAAATCGCAACACTATGTGAATAGATGGGTAGAAAAGGAGTAGTGACATGGATAATACAAAGGTGCGTGTTGAAAACGTAACAAAAGTATTCGGGAAACATCCGCAAAGGGCCCTTTCCTTATTAAAAGAAGGAAAAAGTAAATCGGAAATTTTAAAAGAGACAGGAATGAACGTTGGGGTGAAAAAAGCAACGTTTGAAGTTTACTCTGGAGAGATTTTCGTTATTATGGGTTTGTCTGGTAGCGGGAAATCTACGCTAGTTCGTATGTTAAATCAATTGATTAAACCAACTGCAGGTCATATATACATAGATGGTGAAGACATCGCAACGATGGGAAAAGAAGAGTTACGGAGAGTAAGAAGAACGAAAATGAGTATGGTATTTCAGAAATTCGCTCTATTTCCGCATCGTACAGTTATACAAAATGTTGCATATGGTTTAGAAATACAAGGAGTTCCGGTTGAAGAGCGAGAGAAAAAAGCGTTAGAATCGCTACAGTTAGTAGGACTCGATCATCATAAAGATAATTACCCAAGTCAACTTAGTGGTGGTATGCAACAGCGCGTTGGAATCGCAAGGGCACTAACGAATAATCCAGATGTATTACTAATGGACGAGTCATTCAGTGCATTAGATCCACTTATTCGAAAAGAAATGCAAGATGAATTGTTAGAGTTACAAGATAAAATGGAAAAAACGATTATATTTATTACGCATGATTTAGACGAAGCGCTTCGAATTGGAGATCGTATCGCATTAATGAAAGATGGAGAAATCGTCCAAATTGGAACACCAGAAGAAATTATGATGAGCCCCGCTAATGAATTTGTAGAAAAGTTTGTTGCGGATGTGAATTTAGGAAAAGTAATTACGGCGGAGTCTATTTTAAAACGACCAGAAACTTTATTAATTGATCGTGGACCTCGTGTAGCCCTTCAAATTATGAGGAATGCAGGTGTTTCAACTGTATATGTTGTAAACAAAAAGTATGAGTTTTTAGGTATATTAACTGCGGATGATGCGAGTAAAGCAGTACAAAAACAGTGGCCGATTGCTGATTTATTACTTAATGATATTCCGCATGTGTATTTGGATACTTTACTGGAAGAGACATATGCAAAAATGGCAGAGATGAAATATCCGTTACCAGTAATCGATGAGAAGAAAAGGCTAAGAGGAATTATTAAACGTGAAAGTGTCATTCAAGCTCTTGCAGGAAACATTGAGGAAGAGGTGAAAGACGATGAATAGTATACCGCGGATTCCATTAGGGGAATGGGTCGACTCATTTGTTGCAAGTTTATATGAGCACTTTGAAGGCTTATTCCGAGGATTCTCTTATATTATTGGCGGATTTGTTGATTTACTCACTAATTTTTTAACAATAATACCCGCCATATTGATGATTATTATCTTATGTTTCCTCATTTGGTACACAACGAGGAAATTATCTTTAGTCATTTTTACGCTTATTGGATTATTATTTATTTTGAATATTAACTACTGGGCACAAACGATGCAAACATTGGCACTCGTACTTACGTCTGTTATTATTTCAATTATTGTCGGAATTCCAATTGGTATATTAGCATCTCAAAATGAACGTTTCTCAAAATTTTTAAAACCAACATTAGATTTTATGCAAACAATGCCTGCATTCGTATACCTTATTCCAGCGATTACATTTTTCGGAGTAGGTGTAGTACCTGGAATTATTGCATCAGTAATCTTTGCAATGCCACCGACAATTCGTTTTACTGACTTAGGAATTAGACAAGTTCCAGAAGATTTAATTGAAGCAGCGAATGCGTTTGGATCCACGGCATCACAAAAACTATTTAAAGTACAATTACCACTTGCAACCGGAACGATTATGGCTGGTGTGAACCAAAGCATTATGCTTTCGTTATCGATGGTTGTAACAGCATCACTTGTAGGAGCTCCAGGACTTGGAGTTGATGTATATCGCTCTGTAACACAAGTTAATATCGGAATGGGATTTGAAGCTGGATTAGCTATCGTAGTAATCGCAATTATATTAGATCGAATTACACAAGGGTTCCATACGAAAAGAAAATAATGAATAAAAAACACACTTTTATAATACAAAGTGTGTTTTTTATTGCATCCAGATCACATACGAACGATAACAGAACCTCCAGCTGGCGCACAAACTTGGTTTTTTGTTGTTCCATTGATTTAATTAATTGATTATTTTCCTCGATTAATGAGATTAATTTAGTTAATTGATTTTCAAGACTTGCAATACGCTGCATCATATATTGTGAATCATGATGCAATGTATTCCTTGCGGGATGAGAGGAATAAACATACTGTTGATTTATATTTGGATTCCAATGAGGATACATTTGAATCGTTCCTCCTTCAATAAATTACGAAGCTTTCTTATAGTAAATGCCTATGTATAATTAATAGTTACTTGAAAATTTTCCAATATAAAAGGAGTATGTACAGAAAATGGAAAATATTATATGTGAAGTTACAGTACATTTTTTGGAAATATTTAAGCGAGATAGTCCTTATATTAATACATTCAAGTAAATGTATGTTATTTAGGGAGAAATGATGGGAGGAGATGTAATTTTGGCTAAAAATAAAAAAAGAAATGATGCTTTGGCAATAGGTGTCGGTATAGGAGTTGTAATTGGTGTATTTCAAGGGCACTTTACAAATAATTTAGTAATCGGAATTGTGATTGGGATTATAATTGGGATTGCGTTTTTGAAGAAATAATGAGATGTAAATTCATTTCAAAAATTGTTGTATCAAAAGAATGAAAATTCTGAATACTAAACCTGTTTTTCCTTTTTTTGTGATATTATATATGAAAAGGAAGGTGATGGATATGTCAACAAACAATCAAATAGAACAAAACTGTTTCATTTGCAAAAAACATATAGGAAATATTATAGTTCCAGGTGGAGCTATTTACGAAGATGAACTCGTTTACGTTGGACATGTCCACTGGGATAGTGAAGAAACATACCTGGGTTATGTAATGATAGATATAAAAAGACATGTACCTGGCCTTGCTGAACTAACAGATGAAGAAGCGAAAGCGTTCGGACTTATAACAAGTAGAGTAAGTAAAGCGCTAAAAGAAAGCGAAGGTGCAGAGCATATTTACACTTTTGTTTCAGGAAATGGTGTACCACATATGCATATGCACATTATTCCGCGTTATCCGAATACACCAAAAGAGTTTTGGTCACCAACCGAGATAGCGAAATGGACTGGCGCACCATATGGTGACGAAGAGAAAATAAAAAAACTATGTGAAAGAATACGAAAGTATATGGTAAATGAGTATGCATACAAAAAATAATACACAATATTCATGGGTTGGAAATATAGAAATGTGTTTAGGAGAAATTTCAGTTAAACAATATGGTGATATTGTACTTGGTAAATATGGTGGGAATATAAGTGCTGGAGCGAAAAAGAATGAAGATGGTGCATTAGTTTGGTCAAATGGCGAATGGGAATTTGCAGCTATATTAGATGGACATAATAGTGCAGAAAGTGTTGATTTAGTAGTAAATACAATCGAAAAAGAATATGAAAATATAAAAGTAATTTTGAATGAACCAATTAATACAGTGTTTCAATCTGTTGAAAATCATATACTGACAATTTTTCAGGCATCTTCATTTAAGGAAAAGTGCAAAAAAATTAAAGGTGAAACAGCTTGCTTACTATGTGTAAGGAAAGAAAATTATATATGGTGGCTTTCTATCGGTGATTGTTTAGTGTATGTATTTCATGAAGAGTTACATAAGTTAGGACAATATGCATTAAATCAACGTCATTTTTACGAATGGATTGGAAATGTAAACACATTTGATTTACCTGTTCCTTGCTATTCATCAGGTATTCGTGAATTACGTACTGGAAAGAACCGAATTGTAATGGTGACAGATGGAGTATTAGAATGCGGGGAACGCCGATATGAAATACCTGTAAATTTGTATAATGCTATGAACAGAAATGATAAAACACTTAAAGAAAATATTCACAATGTTTTAGAACACGTGCATCATCAGTTGGGACGTGATAGTGCGACTATAATTAGTTGGGACGTTGAAAATAAAGAGAATGCTACGTATCCGAGTGATCAGCCGGAGAAAATGAAAGTAAGAAAATAAAAGGATAGTTTTTTTGTCAATTAGAAAAATAACTCTATTAATTTTATGAGTACTATCTGCATTCATTTTGAAAAAATAGCAAGAAAAAAGTTATACATCCCGAAGAAAAGGATGGGAAATAGATTGTTGCTGTACAATACATAAAACATGTCTTGATAAAACTACTACTAAAGAAGTAAGCATAAAGAAAATGAAGATATTATCGAAACATTAAAAAATTATATAGTCCACTTTGTTACGAAAACATAATTAATTTAATAGGAGGGAATGCAATGGGCAACTCTACTATTTGGATTATAGTTATTAGTATGATAATTGGAGGATATTTTTTAGAAAAGTTTTTAAGGAAAAAATTAAATATGCCAAAGGGGAATGTTTGGATATATAAACATGTAAATGGTTTACATGTAAAATTAGAAATAGGTCTTTTTATCATATATCTTATAGTAAGTTTTATTTATCTGTTCAAAGTAGAAAATGCTAATATAGGAATTGCTGTACTTACTTATTTTGGAGCAATTTCCTTATTACGCGTATGGATGGAATGGAAGTATAACAGAGAAACAAAGGAATATATTCTTTCTATAATTGGATTCTTCGCATTTGTTTTTATGGTTTCAATGTTACTTTATTTTGATCCTCTTTCTACATATTAATATCGTTTTGTTTTTTTATGATGAATATTTAAAAAGAGTAGCTACCATTATTTATCTTGATAGTTACTCTTTTTATTTACAACTTCCTAAAACTCCTCAAAACAAGATATTCCCACAATCTCCAAGGAAGAATCTTCTTCGCAAAGATCATAAATTTCACACCTTTACCGATTGGATATCGTAAATTTGTACGCTTAGATTCAGCAATTTCTACAATTTTATTAGCAACATCTATCGGATTACCAAATGTATCACTGCCGCTATTAATATGTTTTTGTATTTTATCCATATACTCTTTGTAAGGAGATGTTGTATCAGATTGGTTTTCAGCGAGTTGTTTCCCAACCTCCCATATGTTTGTGTTATAAGAACCTGGTTCAATTAAAGCAACATCTATTCCGAAAGGTTTTACTTCTAAGCGAAGTGATTCACTCCAGCCTTCTAATGCATATTTTGAAGATACATAAGGAGATAAACCAGGGAATCCAACTTGGCCGCTAATGCTGCTAATATTAATGATTTTTCCACTTCTTTGTTTTCTCATATACGGTAAGACAAGCTGAGTAATTGATATAGCCCCAAATAGGTTCGTTTCAAATTGTTTGCGGTATTCCTCTACTGGAATTTCTTCTACAAAGCCCCCATTTGCATATCCTGCGTTATTAATAAGTAGGTCTACTCTGTTTATTTCTTTTATATATAATTGAAAGTTATGTATAGAATTTTGATCTGTTACATCTAATTGTTGAACTTTTATATTTTGCTGTAAGTTGAGTTCAGTAACTTGAGATAGTAAGGTTCCTTGTTTTTCTAGGTTTCGCATTGTAGCAATGACTAAATAGTCTTTTTTCGCAAGTTCAAGCGTTGCTAATAGGCCGAATCCACTTGAAGCCCCAGTAATAATTGCAATTTTTTTATTCATTGTCGGCTCGCTTTCTTTTTCTTTTATCATAACGAGATATAAAGGTAAAAGCTATTTATTGTATAAAGATATTCGTTATAATTGAAAATGATTATCAATTGATTGTAATTTGTATATAAAAGGAGTGTGGATTTCATGAAGACTAACAGTTTTCATGATATTTTTAGTAAATATTTTCATGGGTTACAAGTTGTAGAAGAAAGATATATGTATGTGCCAAAAACAATAGGTATGGGTGAAGTGCGAAGGTGGAGCTCGTTTTCTGGAATGGAAATAGTGCTATCAAATTACCAGTTTCATAAAAACCATCGCATTCAATTTGCATCGGATGCAGCAATGGTGGAACTTAATTTTTGTTTACAAGGATCCGGGGAAGTACAAGTTGGTTACTCTACAAATAAATTAATGGCTGGGAATAGCTATTTATATTTTATGAATGACTTTGAAGTTCTATTTGAATATGAAAAAGAAACTCCACTATATTCATTAGCAATTGGAATTCCTGTACAGTTGTTTAATCATTTCATGCTAAATTGTGCTATTGAAAAAAGTCATGATTTTCATACTATAATAGGAAATCAATCTTTTAAAAAGTTTCAAACCCCCATTGATGCCCTAACATCTAATATTATTAAGAGAATGTTAGAGAATCCCCAAAAGGATCGTATTAATCAACTCGAAATAGAAAGTAAAGCGCTCGAATTGCTTTCTATATACTTTGGGAAAGTATTACTGAATGATCGTGATGCAAATAAAAGGAGCCAATTATCCAAAAAGGATTTAAATAAAATAAAACAAGCTGAAGAAATTTTACTTCAAAGAATGGAGTCACCCCCATCATTATTAGAATTGGCTAAAATAGTAGGATTAAATGATTATAAATTAAAAATTGGTTTTAAAGAATTATTTGGCACGTCCACATTTGCATATTTAAGAGAACAGCGAATGGAAAGAGCAATGCTTTTATTGCGTTCGGGAACTAGTAATGTGACCGAAACGGCAGTTGCTGTTGGATACAATAATATTAGTCATTTTTCAGAGTCATTTAAAAAGAAATATGGAATGAAACCTTCTGAAATTTTGCGTATGTATTAAAAATCCGTTATACCGTAAACTCCTCCACCATTTGGTAGTTGTATTTTGTCATAATCATTATAATTACAATCAACATCCAATTGGAAATAATTTTTTATGGAGGAATTTAAATGAAAGAGCGGAATGAAAGTCATTTTTGGATATTTGTATTAATAGGAATCTTTCTTATTATAACAACAACTGGTTTCGCCCGTATGGCATATGGAATTATACTGCCATTTATGCAGGAAGGACTTCACTTATCTACGGCTCAATCAGGTATGCTAGGAACCATACTTTTTTTAGGTTATTTATTAACTGTAGGAACATCTGGAATATTTACTATCCGTTTTGGCGCAAAATCAGTTTTATTAATAGGCAGTTGGTTCGTCGTTATAAGTTTAATGGGATTAGCGTTTGTTTCTTCATTTTGGATAGTTGCTTTTTGTATGCTATGTGCTGGAGCTGGTAGTGCTCTTGTATATACACCACTCATGTCAATAACGGTAGGGTGGTTTCCAGACAAAAGAGGAACTGTAATGGGATTGTTATTAAGCGGTGCAGGTATAGGTATGCTATTTAGTGGAATAATTGTTCCTTATGTAGTGCGCACATTTCCTGAGTATAGTTGGCGTGGTGCATGGTTTTTGTTTGGAGTTATTACATGTATCATTGTATTTGCCGCTTCAGTTGTTTTGAAAAATCCAGAAGTTACTGAAGATGAGCAAAAAATGAGTAATAAATCGTTTTTATGGAAAACGAAAGAACTATATATCATTGCATGGATGTATTTTATTGTTGGTGTTGTATATTTAATTCCAAATTTATATCAAACTAGTTTTATGATTGATAGTGGTATCTCAGCATCAATTTCGGGGACTGTTTATGCAATTGCTGGCATCTTTTCAATCGTAGGAGCATCTGTCTGGGGATTTATTTCGGATCGAATTGGTATAAAGAAGAGTTTATGTAGTGCGCTTTTATTAGCTATTATAGGTGATATGGCTCCAATTATATTTGGAAATATAACTGGTTTTATCGTGTCGGCAATTATTTGGGGTTCTAGCCTCGGAGGTATACTATTATTAATTCAAGTTGCAGCTTCAAAGCAAGTATCTCCGAAATATGTCTCAATGGCAATTAGTTTTATATCTGTTTTCTATGCAGTTGGGCAAATGATTGGACCTGGAATTGCGGGCTGGGTTATTGGGAGAAGTGGTTATGCATTAGCTTATGTATTAGGTGCTTTCGGTTTCTTTATGTGCATATGTATGGGGTTATGCTTAAAAAGAGGAAATCTTACAAACTCAGCGTATTTAGAGAAGTGAGTATTGTCATGAAATGAATCTTTTTAACAGGAGGGAAGAAAAATGGTCCATGTGAAAGATGTATTAGCAGATCAGTTATTAGCAAATGCAAATGATCCCAGTTGGTATATGCCATTTTCAGATGCAGTTAAGGATTTATCTGAGAGGGAAGCTTTCTGGAAACCGAATGAAGAGAGTAATAGTATAGCTGAAATCGTACAACATTTACTGTATTGGAACTCTACGTGGCAAACTAGGTATAAAGAATCAAATGTTAATGCAGTACCCTCTATAGGAGATAATAACAAAAGTTTTATGCTTTCAGATAATCAAACTTTCGATGAATTACGGGAAAAACTACTAGAAAAACTGTTACAATGGCAAAATCTTATAAATGAAGAAAAGGTTGAAAGTGATGTAGTAGGATTTCCTGTTTCTGCAAAGTGGTGGGAAGTGTTAGCGAATGTAACAACTCATAATGCATATCATATTGGCCAAATTATTTACATCCGAAAATTACAGCAGAGCTTTGATAATGAATAAGATAATAGTTCTCAAATTAGGTGAACAAAAGTGGACAAAACGAGACAGATGTCTCATTTTGTCCACTTTTTTATTATGAAAGAAAAGAGAAAACCTATTAAATCAAGGATTAGAATTTGGCACGGTACTTGCAATATAAAAGATGATCAAGAAAATAGGAGGGCTGGACATGTTAAAAACAACTGAAAGTAAAGGGAATGAAATTACGAAAGAACAAGCTCGTTGGATGTATGAAAAAATGTTAGAGATTCGTAAGTTTGAAGATAAGGTACATGAATTGTTCGCGCAAGGCGTTTTGCCAGGTTTCGTTCATTTATACGCAGGTGAAGAAGCGGTAGCAGTTGGTGTATGTGCCCACTTAACGGATAGTGACAGTATTACAAGTACACATAGAGGTCATGGACATTGTATCGCAAAAGGTTGTGATTTAAATGGTATGATGGCTGAACTTTTCGGGAAAGCGACAGGATTATGTAAAGGTAAAGGCGGTTCCATGCATATTGCGGATTTAGATAAAGGAATGCTTGGTGCTAATGGCATTGTAGGCGGGGGTTTCCCACTTGCTTGCGGTTCAGCATTGACAGCTAAATATAAAGGAACAAAAGATGTAAGTGTTTGTTTCTTCGGTGACGGAGCAAATAATGAAGGAACATTCCATGAAGGGGTTAATTTAGCGGCGATTTGGAAGTTACCAGTTATTTTTATTGCAGAAAATAACGGTTACGGTGAAGCAACTACATTTGAATATGCTTCAAGTTGTGATTCTATTGCGGATCGTGCAAAAGCTTATAATATTCCAGGCGTTCAAGTAGATGGAAAAGATCTTCTAGCTGTATATAAAGCTGCTGCAGAAGCAGTGGAACGTGCGCGTAATGGTGATGGTCCAACAATTATTGAATGTATGACATATCGTAATTACGGTCATTTTGAAGGTGAAGCGCAAACATATAAAACATCAGAAGAAAAAGAAGAACATTTAAATGAAAAAGATGCGATTGTGAATTTCCGTAAGCATTTAATTCATGAAGGTTTATTAACGGAATCTGAACTTGTTGATATGGAAAAAGCAGTAGATGATGCAGTACAAAGATCCATTGAATTTAGTGAAAATAGTCCATACCCAGACGATGAAGAATTATTAAAAGATGTATACGTTTCTTACAAATAAGAGGAGGGTGAAAAATTATGACTAGAACAGTAAGTATGTCAACTGCAATTAATGAAGCGATGAAAATCTCAATGCGTCGTGATGAAAATGTAATTTTAATAGGTGAAGATGTTGCAGGCGGTGCACAAGTTGATCATCTGCAAGATGATGAAGCTTGGGGTGGTGTTCTTGGTGTTACGAAAGGACTTGTACAAGAGTTTGGCCGAAATCGTATATTGGATACACCAATTTCTGAAGCGGGTTATATGGGAGCTGCGATGGCAGCTGCTGCAACTGGGTTACGTCCGATAGCTGAGTTAATGTTTAATGATTTTATCGGTAGTTGTCTTGACCAAGTATTAAACCAAGGTGCGAAATTCCGTTATATGTTTGGAGGTAAAGCAAAAGTACCCGTTACAGTACGTACGATGCATGGTGCTGGTTTTAGTGCAGCAGCTCAGCATTCACAAAGTTTGTACGCATTATTTACGAGCATACCAGGTATTAAAGTTGTTGTTCCTTCCACGCCGTATGATGCAAAAGGCTTATTATTAGCAGCAATTGAAGATGATGATCCAGTAATCTTCTTTGAAGATAAAACACTTTACAATATGAAAGGTGAAGTGCCGGAAGGGTATTATACAATTCCTTTAGGAAAAGCAGATATTAAACGAGAAGGTTCTGATGTAACAATTGTCGCAATCGGAAAACAAGTTCATACAGCACTTGCAGCTGCAAAGCAATTATCGAAAAAGGGGCTTGAAGTAGAAGTAATTGATCCACGATCTTTATCACCGCTTGATGAAGATACTATTTTATCATCTGTTGAAAAAACAAATCGTCTTATCGTTATTGACGAAGCGAATCCAAGATGTAGTATCGCAACAGATATTGCGGCAATTGTAGCGGATAAAGGTTTTGATTTGTTAGATGCACCTATTAAACGAATTACAGCACCACATACACCTGTTCCGTTCTCACCACCACTTGAAAAGTTGTATTTGCCAACGCCAGAAAAAGTAATTGAAACTGTATCAGAAATGATTGGAGACCAATCTTTATTACATGTGTAATAAAACGATGAGAAGGGAGAGAGACACATGGCTGTAGAAGTTGTAATGCCGAAGTTAGGTATGGCGATGAAAGAAGGTATTATTACGAGCTGGAATATTAAAGCAGGCGATAATGTAGCAAAAGGAGAACTGATTGCTAGTATTAATTCAGAAAAAATTGAAACGGAAATTGAAGCGCCAGCTGATGGTACGGTACTTGATATAGCTGTAAGTGAAGATGAAGGAGTGCCGCCTGGTACTGTAATTTGCTACATCGGTAAACCGAATGAAAAAGTAGAAATGCAGGAAAGCACACATGTTATAGAAGAAAAAACATCTAATATAGAAGTACAAAATGTACAAAATCAAGAACCAAATGGGAAAGAAGTATCGAAGCAAAGAATTAAAATTTCACCTGTAGCGAAGAAAATTGCAAAGTCTGAAAATCTGGATATCAAGGCATTAGTTGGTACAGGTCCTGGCGGAAGGATTACAAAGGCAGATGTATTAAAGGCGCTAGAAGAAAGAGTAGCAAATCCAGAAGTACCTGAACAAGAAGAAAGTACAGTCGTTCCTGTTACTGGTATGAGAAAAGCAATTGCGAGTCGTATGCATGCAAGCTTACAAAATAGTGCGCAATTAACGTTAACGATGAAAGTAGATGTTACAGATTTAGTTGCATTACATAAAGACATAGCGGAAGTTGTGCAAAAACGATACGAAAACAAACTAACCATTACGGATTTCGTTTCTCGTGCTGTTGTATTAGCGCTTAGAGAGCATAAAGAAATGAACAGCGCTTATATAGATGATGCCATTCATCAATTTGAACATGTGCATTTAGGCATAGCAGTCGCATTAGAAAAAGGATTAGTCGTTCCAGCTATTCGCTTTGCAAATAATTTATCTTTAGTAGAGTTGTCTAAAGAGATTAAGGATATGGCACAAAAGGCGCGAGCAGGTAGCTTAAGTAGTGATGATATGCACGGAACGACATTTACAATTAGTAATTTAGGTAGCTTTGGTATTGAATATTTCACACCTGTATTAAATACACCTGAGACTGGTATTTTAGGTATTGGCGCAATTGAACATGTTCCTGTATATAAAGGGAAAAAATTTAAAAAAGGTAGTATGTTACCTTTAAGTTTAACATTCGATCATCGTGTACTAGACGGTGCACCAGCAGCTGCATTTTTACGCACAATTAAATATTATTTAGAAGAACCTATAACAATTCTTTTATAAAGAGAAGGTGAGAGAATGAGTAAATTAGTTGTAATTGGAGGCGGACCAGCTGGATATGTAGCGGCAATTACCGCGGCTCAAAATGGAAAAGAGGTCACTCTTATTGATGAAGCTGACCTTGGCGGAACGTGTTTAAATGTTGGGTGTATGCCGACGAAATCATTGTTAGAAAGTGCAGAAGTGCATGACATTGTGAGAAAAGCGAATGATTATGGGGTTACGCTTAATACAGGAAGTATATCAATTGATTGGGATCAAATACAGGCAAGGAAATCACAAATCGTAATGCAACTCGTCCAAGGAATACAATATTTAATGAAGAAAAATAAAATTAAAGTTGTAAAAGGAAAAGCGAAATTCGAAACGGATCATCGTGTGCGAGTTGTACAAGGAAATAAAGAAGAAGTAGTGGATGGAGAGAGGTTTATTATCGCAGCTGGTTCCGAACCTACAGAATTACCATTCGCTCCGTTTGATGGAAAATGGATTTTAAATAGTAGCCATGCGATGTCTCTTGAGAGTGTACCATCTTCATTGTTAATCGTTGGCGGTGGTGTAATAGGATGTGAGTTTGCAAGTATTTATAGTCGCCTTGGGACAAAAGTTACGATTGTTGAAATGGCACCGCAATTATTACCAGGTGAAGATGAAGATATCGCACATATTTTAAGAGAGAAATTAGAAAGTGATGGCGTAGAAATATTTACAGGAGCTGCTTTAAAAGGATTAAATAATTATAAGAAGCAAGCTTCATTTGAATATGAAGGTAGTATCCAAGAAGCTAACCCGGAATATGTTCTCATTTCTGTCGGCCGAAAACCACGTGTACAACAATTAGATTTAGAAAAAGCAGGGGTTCAGTTTTCAAATAAAGGGATTGCTGTGAACGAACATATGCAAACGAACGTATCACATATTTACGCAGCTGGTGATGTGATCGGTGGAATTCAGCTTGCTCACGTTGCCTTCCATGAAGGAACGACAGCAGCATTACACGCAAGTGGAGAAGACGTGAAAGTAAATTATCACGCTGTGCCTCGATGTATATACACAGCTCCAGAAATAGCTAGTGTCGGGTTAAGTGAAAAAGGTGCAAGAGAACAATATGGTGATATTCTCATCGGAGAATTTCCTTTTACAGCGAACGGAAAAGCTCTTATTTTAGGAGAACAAGTAGGGAAAGTAAAAGTCATTGTGGAACCTAAATACCAAGAAATTGTAGGGATTTCTATTATCGGTCCTTATGCAACTGAACTTATTGGTCAAGGAACCGTAATGATTCATACAGAAGTTACCGCTGATATAATGAGAGATTATATTGCAGCACATCCAACTTTATCTGAGGCGATTCATGAAGCGTTAATGCAAGCAGTAGGACATGCTGTACATGCTTAAATAGAAATATGATAAACCACTATTCTCTAAATGAAAGAGAGAATAGTGGTTTGAATTTTTATAGAAGAAATTAAATGTCTTATTACTATTTAATTTCAATCGCTGAAGTAATATCGTTCCAATCAGCAGCTAAATTAGCAGTTTTACCGTACCAATCAGCATGTTTAAATAAAACGCCTTTTCCATATCCTTGTGTTGAAGTGTGCTCCCAAAGTGTCGTTGAATAACTTGCAGAAGGTGACGCTGTACTTACAGAAGAAATTCTGTCATTCCAGCTAGATGGTAAGTTTTTAAATCCGCTGCTCCAGTAAATGTATTGGCCACCTTTATCTTTATGTTCATAAAAATCAGTACTACCAGCACCGCTACCTAAAGGATTAATTTTATTTTTAATTGCTTTTTTATCCTTTTCAATATACGCATCTAATGTTTCACGACTAGTAAAACCATAAGCTAGCCAATCCCCATTTTCATTTTGCTCTGGTAATACCATAGTAATTTGGATATTTTTCTTATCCTGATCATTTAATTTTGCAAATGAATTAACATTTTGTTCATCCACTTTTAAATAATCAAATGACTTAATTGTGTTGCTTTTTTCTTCAGCACTTACCACACCTAGTCCTCCAGTTAATGCAAAACCCGCTACTAATGTTCCTGCTACTAATTTCTTCAACATATAACCATCCCTTTTTGTTTGAATTTTTGTACAGGTGAATCTTGTACAGCTAAAATGTATTCTAATTTTATACTTTTATAAATATTCTGAAGTTTTAGAAAAAATAGGCGGAATATTTACAGTTTTACATTTTTTCTTTAGAAAAAATAGTTATTGGAATGATATAATAAGTGGATATATTGTTTTTACTGGATTTAAAAATGTTTTAGGAGAGGTGTCATTGAAATATTTTACAAGAGATTGGTATAAAAAAATGCAAGTTTTAGAATTTGTAAGTTTTATAGAGTCTATAAAAGAATGGTCAGAAATGGATATACAAAGTTTAAAGGAAGAAATAGAGGAAAGGAAAATAGATTTATTAAAATTCCTTCCTGAATCGATATACTCAATTATACAAAACATCACAATTAATTCAGAATACCCATCAGGTGAACTGAAAAAACGTATGCAAAAGTGGACAACAGATTATGAGAAAAGAGTGGCACAATTAGATCAATTATACGTAGAATATTTTAATTCCATTGAGAAAAAACTTCCGTCAAATGTCGCTCAGTTACACAAGACATCACTACACGATAGTGTAATTAAAGTAATAAAGAGAGAATCAGAAGATACTTTGTCTATCGTATTAGATTGCAGTGGTACTTTTAGTGAATTTGATAAACTTGAAGTAACCTTTATAGGAGTAACAAAGTGTTCTATGCCGGAAAGCTTTGAAAATGCTTGGTGGTTATATCATGAAATAGCTCTTACTGAAGATGGTTTTGAACTAGGTGTTTTATTTGACTCTCCATTTAGAGAAGTGACGATTTGCGCGGCAGATGTATTACTTGTGAAGAAATAATGTTGTATGGAGTATTACAAACGTTTGACATAATAAAAAAATAAAGTTATTGTAGATACATGAAGTCTACAATAGGAGCTGTATTATGAAATATTCTAAAGCTACAAATTATGCTCTTCATACAATGCTTTTTCTGGCAAAGGCTACACCAAATAAGTTAGTTAGTGTTCACCAATTAGCAGAAATGCAAAATGTTTCACCAACGTACTTGTCTAAAATACTAACTAAGTTGACGAAGGAAGGGATGATACATTCATCATCTGGTCCAAAGGGCGGTTACTCGCTTAGTAAGAATTGGGAAGATATTTCATTTTTAGATATTATACATGCAATTGAAGGTAAAACATCATTGTTTGAATGTTGTTTACATGACAAACCTGGATGTTTAATTAATGAAGTAATGCTCGCAGCAGAAGAGAAAATGGAAGAAGAGTTACGAAATCAAAAAATCGTAGATCTTGCGAAAAAAATAAAAGTGGATTTTTAATCTGCTTTTATTTTTAAATTAATTAAGGATAAAAAGACTCTTCGATATCTTTAATTGTAGTTAGAAAATGATATGAAGAAGGAGAGAAGATGATGACTAAATTTTGGAATGATCGATATAAATCAGATGAATATTTTTACGGGGAAGAACCTAATACATTTATTAAAGAACAAGCATTTCGTTTAGCAAATCACAATAAAGTAATAGCTTTCGCGGAGGGAGAAGGTAGAAATGCTGTATTTCTAGCAAGACAAGGGAACGAAGTAACAGCTATTGATTATTCGGAAGATGGATTAGAGAAGACAAAAAAATTGGCAGAGAAGCATAACGTAAACGTGCATACAAAAAAAGTAGATTTATTAGCTGATAGTTTGCCAGAAAATGAATATGATGCAGCAATTATGGTATTTGGACATTTTCATGATAATTATAAAAAAATGATATTAGGTAAAATGATACAAACGATAAAGCCTGGTGGTTTAATTATGTTTGAAGTTTACTCAAAAAAACAAATAAACTATGGTACTGGTGGACCAAAAGATGTTGATATGCTGTATAATCCAATTGATATCCTTACTTGGTGTGAAGAACATAAGGTAATTCATTTCTTTAATGGCGAACAAGAGCGAATTGAAGGGAAAGGGCACACTGGTTTAGCTGATGTTATTCAAGTTGTTATTAGAAAATGAATATAAGTGTTAATGAAAGTTAAATGTATGAATGTAAAAGACCAGTCATGTATGAACTGAACCCAAAAAATTAGACAAATATATTAAGCAGCTACTAAGGATTGAACTCTGTATTGCACAGGGGACAATCCTTTTAGTTTTGTTTTAATTCTT
>NZ_SEIY01000005.1:127879-249086 GCF_004634455.1 Bacillus sp. 007/AIA-02/001 | reverse complement strand
AAGAATTAAAACAAAACTAAAAGGATTGTCCCCTGTGCAATACAGAGTTCAATCCTTAGTAGCTGCTTAATATATTTGTCTAATTTTTTGGGTTCAGTTCAAGGTGGAGGTCTTCTTGATTTATTATTTAATATTTTGAACTTATATGAACTGAAGTAGAAGAGTATGATAAGCAATTTCAGGGAACGAGAATATAACCGAATATAAAATATTACTAAACGTATATAACTAATGAATACAATGTCTTTTTCAGTTATTAAGTTGTAAATCATTTTATGATAAAATCTTTTACATAATTTAATAAAGGGGTAGTATTTAATGGGTTATTTCTCAAATGGTTTATTAGTTTTGTTTGTGCTTATCGTATGTAGTTGTATAATTTTTGGTTGATAATATAATGAGAGTCTTATATAAAAGAAGTTATCTCGCTTGAGATAACTTCTTTTTATTTTATATTGAGAAGGAATTCTATCTTTCTTATTGAAGTTTGTTCTAGTTATTTTTACATCGATCAGATTTGTGTAAAGGGAATTTTATGAAATATAAACAAGCCAGAGAATAGGGAGTGTTTACATGGAAAATAGTATACGCTACACAAGTGAACACCCTACAGATTTTAATGGATTATTATCCTTATACGAATCTTTAGGATGGAATTCTCTTAAATTAACGGTTAACGAGTTAGAACGAATGTGTAAGCAAAGTTGGTATGCAATTTATGTTTTTGATGATAAGAGGTTAGTAGGGATGTGGCGTGCCATATCAGATGGAGTCATAACAGGCATTATTTGTGGAGTTGGTGTATTGCCAAAATATCAGTCTAGTGGCATCGGAAAAGAAATAGTGAAACGATTAATCCAGCACTGTGAACAAAACAAGGTTATTCCACAACTTATGTGTGTAGAAAAATTGCAATCTTACTATGAATCTATAGGCTTTGAAGCATTCTCTATTGGGATGACAAAACATATTATAAGATAGAGGTGCTTTATCCTGCTATTTGTCGGGTAGTAAAACCCCACGGATTAAAGTTTCACTTTATATTTTCAGTTTACTTGTACATATTTTCAAACTTCAACATAAAGGAGAATGGCTGTATGGAGATTGCTAAAGGAGTAGAAATGTTACAACTTGAATTTCAAGAATTTGTTATTCATCCAATTCTTTTATGGAATGATGAAATGGCAGTATTAATAGATACGGGTTTCCCAGGACAAATTGAAGATATACAAGTAGAGATGGAAAAGGTTGGGGTATCATTTGATAAGTTAAAAGTCGTGATTTTGACGCATCAGGATATTGATCATATAGGTAGTCTGCCAGAATTGTTGCAGCGCTGTCGAAGTAATATTAAAGTTTATGCGCACGAACTAGATAAGCCATATATCGAGGGGGATTTACCTTTATTGAAGGACGGAAATGTAGAGAACCGCCCAAAAGGAAAAGTGAGTGATACTGTGATTGACGGGCAAGAACTTCCGTATTGTGGTGGAATACTAATTCTTCATACTCCAGGGCATACTCCGGGTCATATTAGTTTATATTTGAAACAAAGCAAAATTCTTATTGCAGGAGACTCTATGTATAGTGTGAATGGGATGTTAGGAGGAATTCACGCCCCAACAACTATAAATATTAAGGAAGCACAGCAGTCTTTGAAGAAGTATTTAAATTTACATATTGAATCTGTAGTTTGTTACCATGGGGGATTTAGTAAGGGGAATATAAATGTTCAACTTCAAAATTTGTAAAAGTTAAAGTGAAATTTTTTGTTAAACAGCATTGAAGTATAATCTGATTATTAGTATATAAATAAATTATAAAAGAGCATGTTTGAAAAAAATCAAACATGCTCTTTTATTAAAGCAAATCAGTTTAATATGAATGACCTAATCCGTTCCAATAAAAAGAAACGATTTCTTGTGATAATTCATCTATATTTGCAAGAATAGGATTGTGATTTTCATCTTTAAAATTCCCAATTGATAATAAAGATACGAAAGCATGAGCCGCAAATTTAGCGTTTCCTTTTGGGATTTCTCCGATGTGCATCGCATTATCGAGTGCTTTTTCTAGTACTTCATACATATTATCTTCAGCATTTTTTAATTCTTTCAATTGTTCTTCAGATAACGACAGTTTTGCATCTTTCATAAAATTTTTCATATCAATATCCATCGTTGCGTGTAAGTAAACTTTAGCGAAGTCTAATAATCTTTCTTCTAACGTTTTGTTTGTAGAGAGTATTTGAGACATATTCTCACGTATACGTACCATCATTTCGATCATAGTAGCAGTAAATAAATCGGCTTTTGTTGAATAGTAATAGTAGACAGTTGCTTTCGTAACACCACAAACTTTTGCGACCTCATCCATAGAAACGACTTGATAATTTTGTGTAAGAAATAAGCGGGTTGCTACTTCTAAAATGGTTTCTTTTGTAGATTTTGTATTTTTATTTTGACGCGGCCTTCCGATAGGACGTTGTTTTTGTTCCAAATACATTCGCTCCTGACATTTATGATTGAGATAATTATAACATAATTTTCAATCATTCTTGATTAATTAACCGACCAGTATATATAATTAATAATGGAGGAAAAAAGGAAGGTGGGTTTTTATGAAAAAGCACCCGTTACATATGTTAGGGAGGCTTGTGGCAGGGAAAAATACGCAATGGATCACTTTATCGGTGTGGATTCTTATTACATTATTACTTTCATTTACGTTACCACAAGTAAACAGTACGAAAGAACCGAATCCGAAAAATTTACCTGAAACAGCTATGTCACAGCAAGCGGAAGCGCTTATAAAAAAAGAGTTTCCGAATAATGCAGGGAATCCGTTGTTAGTAGTATGGTATAGAGATGGTGGATTACAGTCACAGGATTATAAACTCATACAAGATGTTTATAAGGAGTTAAAAGCTAGTCCTTTAAAAGAACAATCAACGTTACCACCATTTGATACAATCCCAGAGCAAGTATTATCAAAAAGTGCGTCAAAAGATGGTACATCATTTGTTACACCGGTATTTTTTAATAAATCTGCTGGTACGGATATATTAAAAGGAAATCTTGAAGAGTTTAGAAAAATAGTGAATAGTAAGGTGGATGAAGATCCATTTAAACAAAAAATAAGTGAATCTGGTTTACATGTTCGATTATCAGGACCTGTAGGTATTCAAACGGATGCAGTTAGTTTATTTAGTCAAGCAGATGTGAAATTGTTAGTGGCTACTGTACTACTAGTGTTAGTTTTGTTAATTTTACTGTATCGTTCACCAATTTTAGCGATTTTACCTATACTTGTTGTTGGCTTTGCATACGGTATTATTAGTCCTACACTCGGTTTTTTAGCTGATCACGGATGGATTAAAGTAGATGCCCAAGCGATATCAATTATGACAGTATTATTGTTTGGCGCTGGAACGGACTATTGTCTATTTTTAATTTCGAGATATAGAGAGTACTTGTTAGAAGAAGAAAGTAAATATAAAGCATTGCAACTTGCGATTAAAGCATCTGGCGGTGCAATAATAATGAGTGCGTTAACTGTTGTACTTGGATTAGGAACATTACTACTTGCTCATTATGGTGCCTTTCATCGATTTGCAGTACCATTTAGTGTTGCTGTATTTATAATGGGAATCGCGGCTTTAACGATTTTACCAGCACTATTATTAATTTTCGGTAGAATTGCATTTTTCCCGTTTATACCGAGAACAACTTCAATGAATGGGGAGTTTGCAAGAAAGAAAAAGAGGGCTGTAAAAGTTAAAAAATCAAAAGGCTCCTTTAGTAAAAAACTTGGAGATGTAGTAGTACGAAGACCATGGACAATAATTATGCTAACTGTGTTTGTATTAGGTGGATTGGCTTCGTTCGTACCACGTATTCAATACACATATGACTTATTAGAATCGTTTCCAAAGGATATGCCTTCTCGCGAAGGGTTTACGTTAATTAGTGATCATTTCTCGGCTGGTGAACTAGCACCAGTAAAAGTGGTTGTTGATACGAAAGGAAAAGAGCTTCCTATTAAACAAGAACTAGAGAAATTTTCTTTCATAAATACAGTGAAAGAGCCAAAAGAGGGAAAAGAAAATAAGCAAATACAAATGTATGAAGTTTCTTTAGCGGAAAATCCATACTCAATTGAAGCGTTAGATCAAATTCCTAAATTGAAAAGTAATGTAGAAAAAGTATTAAAAGATGCTGGGATTAGTAATGCTGAAGAGCAATTGTGGATTGGTGGAGAAACAGCTTCATTATATGATACAAAGCAAATTACTGAACGTGATGAATCAGTAATTATTCCAGTAATGATTAGCATTATCGCTTTACTATTACTTGTCTACTTACGATCGGTTGTTGCGATGATTTATTTAATTGTAACTGTCGTTTTATCATTCTTCTCAGCGTTAGGAGCAGGATGGATATTGCTTCATTACGGTATGGGAGCGCCGGCCATTCAAGGTGCAATACCGTTGTACGCATTCGTATTTTTAGTTGCTTTAGGTGAAGATTATAATATCTTTATGGTTTCAGAAATATGGAAAAACAGAAAGACACAAAATCACTTGGATGCAGTAAAAAATGGTGTAATACAAACAGGTAGTGTTATTACATCGGCAGGTTTAATTTTAGCAGGAACTTTTGCAGTGTTAGGTACACTTCCAATTCAAGTATTAGTTCAATTTGGTATTGTAACTGCAATTGGCGTATTACTAGATACGTTTATCGTAAGACCGTTACTTGTACCCGCAATTACAGTTGTGTTAGGCCGATTTGCTTTTTGGCCAGGTAAACTTTCAAGAAAGAGTGAAGAAATACAAAAGGTGGATGCATAGTTAAAAAAGCCAAGGGTATTTTCCTTGGCTTTTTTCAATGTAGTTAATTAATTTTTTGAAGTCAAATCATCAGCTGCAGCGTGATCAGCATCTTCAATTGTTGTTTCGGGCATTCCGTATAAGCCGTTCATTGCTTGTTCTTCAATAGTAAGGTTTGCAGTATTATTATTTTGAATAGATGTAGTATTTTCAGTAACATTTTCTTTTTTATTCATATTTTTGTTATTCATGTATGTATCCTCCAAATTTCATTTGATTTATCTATAGTATGTGGATGGATTTCAAGAAATATGTGAATTGATTCTTACATATGTTATATAATTAAATAAATAATTAGGGTGAAATGTAAACTGTTAGGAGTGAACAATTATGGTGAAAGCAAGGGAAATAGCCTTCTAAAATAAAAAGAAAATTTTAGGAGGCTATTAGAATGAAGTTTCATGTAATTGATAGAGAAGATTGGAATAGAGAGCAGTATTTTGAGCATTATTTAAAGTTGAAATGTACATTTAGTATGACTGTTAATGTTGATATCACGATGTTATTAGAGGAAGTATATCAAAAGGGAATAAAATTTTATCCCGTTTTTATATATTTAATTTCTAGAGTAGTAAATAATCATAAAAAATTTCGAACATGTTTTAACGATGAAGGAGTTTTAGGCTATTGGGAGGAAATGATACCGAGTTATACAATCTTTCATAAAGATGATAAGTCTTTTTCAAGTATATGGACGGATTATTCAAGTGATTTCCGCACTTTCTATAAAAATTATGAAGACGATATGAGATGCTATGCTAGTGTTCATGGTCTTTTCACGAAAGAAAATATTCCTCCTAATGTATTTCCGATTTCTAGCATACCTTGGACTAGTTTTACTGGATTTAATCTTAATATTAATAATGATGAAAATTTTCTATTGCCAATTATAACTTGTGGGAAATATTTTAACGAAGGAAATAAGGTTATGCTACCAGTTTCATTGCAAGTACATCATTCGGTTTGTGATGGATATGATGCGAGTCAATTTATAGAAGATTTACAGCAGTTAAGTAACACTTGCAACGATTGGCTTAAGTAATATCTAATTTTTAATTATATAAAGTGAAACTTTAATCAGTGGGGTGTCAGCCCCCGCTGATTATTAGCCCGACCCCCACCTAACTTCTTTGCTTTCGCTGAATTTTGAGATGGGGGTCTTACTGCCCGGCAAATAGCGGAATAAAATTGAAAATGAATAAAAGAAGAGACCATGTTGATATTACATGGTCTCTTCTTTTATTCATTAATACTAAGTAATTGTGGAAAATATAGGATGATTTGTAGTTTAATAGTAAAGAGAGTGATTAGTATTAATTTTCTTTGTTTTTAAAATTTTAAGTATGTAAATGTTTAACAGGGGGGAATAAAGTGAAATTCGTAAGCATTGAAAAAGATGAAATCTTAATTGAGGATATGGCAAAATTGTATTGTAAAGTATTTGAGAAAATAAATTTCAATGAAATGATCGAGCGAATGAATAGGCATATAGAATATACAGGTTTTAAAGGTATAGTAGCAATAAATGATGAAAATGAAGTAGTTGGCTTTACTTATGGTTATCGCTCAATCGAGGGACAGTACTATAATCAATTAATGAGAGAAGCATTACATCTAGAGCAAGTAGACGAATGGTTGCAAGATTGTTTTGAATTTGTAGAGTTAGCAGTTCACCCACAATATCAAAATAAAGGTCTTGGAACGAAATTACATAATGAATTACTAGAAGGGCTTTCAAATAGAACGAGTGTTTTAACAACACAAATAAACAATGAAAAAGCACGTTCGTTATATGAAAGATTAGATTGGGTAAATGTTTTAGAGCCATTTCATCCAAGTAAAAATGATGTTCCATATGTAATAATGGGAAAAGTATTAAAAATAAAAGTGAATTGATAATTATGGCATTCACAAAATGGTTGGTTTGTAATAATGAAGGGGAAAACGAAAATGACGAGAATATCTATAGAAAAAGCTACAATTTTAGATGCTGAGAAATTAACAGAAATAATGAAAAGAACATTTGATGCAGAAGCAAAACAATGGCTATACGGCCAAGATGATGTCATTGATTATAACATTCAACCGCCAGGGTACTCTTCAGTTGAAATGATGGAATATTCCATTGAAGAATTGGATTCTTTCAAAGTTGTAATGGATAAAGAAATAATTGGAGGGATAATAGTTACGATTTCTGGTAAGTCGTACGGTCGAATTGATCGTATTTTTGTAGATCCTGTTTATCAAGGAAAAGGAATTGGATCACATGTTATGAAATTAATAGAAAAGGAATATCCAAACATAAAGATTTGGGATCTCGAAACATCTAGTAGACAAATTAATAATCATCACTTTTATAAAAAGATGGGCTACCAAATGATTTTTGAATCGGAAGATGAGTATTGTTACGTGAAAAGAATAAAAACAAGCTCAAACAAAGAGAGTGTAGTTACAAATAAAGATATGAAAAATAGTCAATACGAAAACTGTAATTTAGCGAATACAGGGTATTATCAAGTGAATTTAAAAAACAGTTCATTTGTTGGTAGCAATATAATAAATATGAATATGAGTAATTGTAATGTAAGTCAATCAAAGTTTAGAAATATAAATTTTAGATGGTCATCATATGCAGATTTAAATCTTTCTGGCAGTAAATTTAATTTGGTGACTTTAGGTGGAGTGCAATTTAAAAATACAAGTCTCGGAGATGAGAAGGAACCTATTGTATTCGATAAATGTGATTTGGAAGGCAGCACTATAAGTAATAGTAATCTGAAAAATATTGAAATAGAAAATTGTAATATAGTCGGCATGAAACTAAATGGTATTCCAATTGAAAATTTGCTTAATTTATATAACGAGGCGAAAAGTTAACCAAATCCATATAGTTGTTAATCTTTTTGGAAATTAAGTATTATATCGAAATAATTATGTAAAAATGACATAAAGAAATACGAGTGAGAAGGTCATTCATACACGTTTCTAGAATACACACAAACAAATATATTGTTATTTATATGGAGGAGAGAAAGATGGGGATCAACGTTAGAGCAGTAGAAATACAAGATGCTAGAGCAATTCATCGTATATGTATACAGGATGACGTTTTACCGTATATGGTTTTCTTACCTAGCATGCGTGTAGAAGCTATGGAAAATAGAATTCGAAATTTAGCACCAAATCAATTTGAATTTGTTGCAGAATATGATGGAGAAGTTGTTGGATTTGTAGGTTTAACACAAAGTCCGGGCCGAAGATCTCATTCAGGCGATTTATTCATTGGGGTAGACAGTGAATATCATAATAAAGGAATTGGGAAAGCACTTCTTATGAAGATGCTTGATCTGGCTGATAATTGGTTAATGTTAGAGAGAGTAGAACTAGGTGTGTTAGAAACGAATCCAAAAGCAAAAGCTTTATATGAAAAATTTGGATTTGTAGAAGAGGGAGTAAAGATAGGGAATTTGAAAGCTCACGGAAAGTTTATTAATGAAATTATGATGAGTCGTTTTAGACCGAATGGTTTAATTGTACATAATGAATAGTTAAAAGCATGACAGTATACTGTCATGCTTTTTCATTAGAATTTGGCTGTAATAAAAATAATACTAAACCAATAAAAATAACGGTAATTCCTAGTCCTTGTTGTAAAGAAATAGTCTCATGTAATATAAAGTACGCTAGCATACAAGTGCCAATTGTTTCACCTAAAATACTCATTGAAATTACAGTAGCACTCATCCATTTTAATAACCAATTAAAAATGGTTTGTCCTAAAATTGTAGCAATGAAAGCTAATCCAATAAAGCACAACCAAGTTTGTGTAGAGTAATGGATGAAAGATTCTTGTTGCATGAAAGCAAATATGCTAAGAAAGCCAGCACTACTTCCATAACTAATTACCGAATATGGTATAAGTGACAAATCTTTACGAACGTGTTGGCTAATGAAAAAATAAGCAGTAATGATACCGGCAGCGATAAATGCTAAAATATCTCCATATAAAGCTTCTCCACTAATTTTGAAATCTTGCCAGCCAATGATGATACTACCTGAAATAGCGATGAGGCAACCAATAACCGCTCCTTTCGTAAATCTCTCCTTAAATAAAAAATAACCACCAATCATTGAGAACAAAGGTTGTAACGTTACGATAACTGTAGAGCTTGCTACAGAAGTATATTGTAATGATTCAAACCATAGTACATAATGTGCAGCTAAAAATAGCCCAGATGTGAATCCGAATGTCCATTGTTTTTTCGTTAAAGTTTTTAGCTCATTTCGACTATTTTTATTAAATAGTAATAACGGTAACAGGATCAGTGTGGCAAAGAATAATCGGTAAAAAGCAATGATTGTCGCAGGAGCATCTGCCAATTTTACAAAAATTGCTGAAGTTGATAAGGCGAATACACCAAAAAATAAGATGAAATATGAAAGAATAGGTGATTTCAAAGTTTGTCCCTCCGATAGAATGTTTATTATAATAAACTTAATGCGATATAATGTACAAAAGTAAGTATATAAGTCCCGGAGATAATAGGAAAGGATTATTTGCCTTTGTTTAGTATGTCAGCACAAAGACAATGAAATATGCATTATGATGGACGAAAGGAAGTTTTACTATGATACATGATAGGCTTGGACAAACAGTATTAAGTTATCGTAAGAAAAATAATATGACAATTCGTGAATTTGCTGATTATGCAGGGATTAGTACATCACTAATTAGCCAAATTGAAAGAGGACATGCTAATCCTTCTTTAAATGTTTTGGAGTTAATTGCAAAAGCATTAAATGTACCGCTGTTTACACTTTTTATTAATGATATCGATACAGATTCGCTCATTTCTAAGAAAAAAGATCGAAAAAAAGTATATCGGGAAAACAATGATCACATTGTATATGATGTATTAACACCTGATTTTATGAAAGCACGTATTGAAATGTTAATGATGGATTTAAATAAACAAGCAAACACAACAGAAAGTCATTATTCCCATGAAGATAAGGAAGAGATTGCTGTTATTATGAAAGGGGTAGTGTACGTAGAATTGGAGGGAAAAGAATATTTTTTAGAAGAAGGCGATGTTGTACGTATTCCACCAAATGTGAAGCATCGATTTTTGAATAAAAGTGATGAATCGAATCACATTTTATTTGTACTGACACCATCTTTAGGATGAAAATATAGTGATTTTAACTAGAGGAGAAAGAAAATGGAAAACAAAAGTATTTTAAAAGGCGGCCTTTCAATTATTTCTCAATGTAAAAAAGAAACAAATGATATTTGGCATGCGCATTTTGGAGCAGCTGCAATTGCCAGTTATTTTAATCATATAAAGAGAGCTCCAAATTATAAAGATATAACATTAGAAAAATTATTCATTCTTAATGAACGTCAATAATCTGTAAAAGAAAGCTTAATCTAGTTTCTTTTTTTGTTAGTAGTATATTATTTTTTCAAATATGTAAGATTTTACATGCGTATTTTACTTTTACTAATTATGTAAGTAGGCTATACTGAAATACATACATTTTATTTTTGGAGAGATGTAAAACGACATGGAACTAGCGAAATTGGAAAAAGTAATTGAAATAAAAAAAGAAGAACTTTTATATTTAGTATCGGATTATGGAATTCAACATGAAAAAGTATTGGCATTGAGTCAAGAACTAGACAAATTAATCAATTACTTTATGTTTTTAAAATAAAGAGAACTATGACGTGGTTTGTATATGTTATAGTTCTTTTTTATTAGGTAATTTGAAAATATATTCAAATATATTGTCTAATTTCTTACAGAATGCGCAACTTGCTAGTCGAATATAAGGACTTTTGGTTATAATAAAAAGGAATTATTAATTGTATCGGTTAGGAGCGCAGCACATATGAAAAC
This sequence comes from Bacillus sp. 007/AIA-02/001, assembly GCF_004634455.1. Taxonomy (NCBI): domain Bacteria; kingdom Bacillati; phylum Bacillota; class Bacilli; order Caryophanales; family Bacillaceae; genus Bacillus; species Bacillus sp. 007/AIA-02/001. Next base: position 238,292 of record NZ_SEIY01000005.1, on the reverse strand, counting down.
AGTTGTTGTTATCGGTGGAGGTATAACGGGACTTTCTACTATGTTTTATTTAGAAAAATTAAAAAAGGATTATAATATCGATTTAAATTTTATTCTTATTGAGAAAGAAGAGTATTTAGGTGGTAAAATCCATAGTGTGGAAGAAAAGGATTTCATTATGGAGTCAGGAGCGGATTCAATCGTTGCTCGTAATGAATATGTTATGCCACTTGTAAAAGATTTAAATTTAGAAGATGAAATGGTATATAATGAAACGGGTATTTCTTACATATATTCTGAAAACATGTTACATCCGATTCCTTCTGATACTATATTTGGGATACCGATGAGCGCCCAGTCTTTGTTTAGCAGTACGCTAGTCTCAACGAAAGGGAAAATCGTAGCTTTAAAAGATTTCATAACGAAAAATAAAGAGTTTACGGAAGATACATCACTTGCTCTATTTTTAGAAAGTTTCTTAGGGAAAGAGTTAGTGGAAAGACAAATTGCTCCTGTACTTTCAGGCGTATATTCTGGTAAGTTGAATGAGCTTACAATGGCATCTACATTACCGTATTTACTGGATTATAAAAATAAGTATGGAAGTATTATTAAAGGTTTTGAAGAGAATAAAAAACAATTTCAATCAGCAGGAAATAAAAAATTCGTATCATTTAAAGGTGGACTATCTACGATAATTAATCGCTTAGAAGAAGTGCTCACTGAAACTGTCGTAAAAAAAGGTGCTATAACGACGGCTGTAAGTAAACAAGAAGATCGATATGAGATTTCTTTTGTAAATCATGAAACAATACAAGCTGATTATGTTGTTTTAGCAGCTCCGCATGATATAGCACAAACTTTATTACAGTCTAATGAGTTAAATGAGCAGTTTAATACATTTAAAAACTCATCTCTTATAAGTATTTACTTAGGATTTGACATACTAGATGAACAACTACCAGCTGACGGCACAGGGTTTATTGTAACGGAAAACAGTGATTTACATTGTGATGCTTGTACATGGACAAGTCGAAAGTGGAAACATACATCGGGTAAACAAAAATTATTAGTAAGAATGTTTTATAAGAGCACCAATCCGGTATATGAAACAATCAAAAATTATAGTGAAGAAGAATTAGTACGAGTAGCTTTATATGATATTGAAAAGAGTCTCGGAATTAAAGGTGAGCCAGAAGTAGTCGAAGTTACAAATTGGAAAGATTTAATGCCGAAATATCATTTAGAACATAATCAAGCGGTTCAAGCATTGCAAGAAAAAATGACGAATCTTTATCCAAATGTATATTTAGCTGGTGCCTCATATTATGGTGTCGGAATTGGTGCGTGTATTGGAAATGGAAAGAATATAGCCAATGAAATAATGGCTACATTAAATAAATAATACTGTAGAATAAATAAAAACTGTTCCTTCAGCAAAATGGAGGAACAGTTTTTATTTATTTTATTTGAATGGAAATTGTATTGTTTTTTACATTGTTTTCTTTTATTGTTAATGTTATTTCTCCAGACTCTTTAAATGAATACGGTGATAGTTGATAAATATCTTTTATATCATGTTTTTCTTGTAATTTATTTACCGGTATTGATACGATATTTGGCTTCCATGTTTCTTGTTTTCCTGAAGGATATTCTATAAGTATTACCGGATTTTTTAACTGTATTGTTTTCCAAGAGACGAAATATAGTTGTACTTCTGTATCTTTTTTTAATAATTCTTCGGAGAAATAACCGAATTCGCCTACATTACCGAAAACAGTATAGTTTTGATTTTTTAATTTAATATCTAAATAACTAGGTTGATATGTTACCGCATGATAAGTTCCATATGAAAGTGAGAGTATGGCAGCGATTAAAATACCGATTGAAAATGTCCTAAAGCTATTACCTTTAAAGCTAGTCATCATGAATGAGTTTGGTGTGAATTTTTTTGCGAATAAAAAAATAAGTAATATGAGTAAGAGGGATAAGCCGATGAATATATACATAGGAAATCTTCACCTCCACAATAAAATAATATATTAACTATATTTTACCATAAATGTATGGGGTAGGTTGGTTGTTTAGAAGGAGAAAATGAAGAAACAATTTCTTTACAGTTCTTGATAATTTAAAATTCGATTTATGGAAATTATAGCGTCATGTTTGAGGTGCAATCAGAAGGTATCTAATTCGTGTATATAGAATTAAGAGAGAATGTGCCATTAGAAATGTTTGATTTATGGAACAATAAGGACTTTACTAATTATACATATTTTTTCTGATATAATGAATGAGTAGAGAGAAAGGAGTGATCCTATGGCATTTCCTATACTAGAAACAGAACGCTTACGTTTAGTTGAAATAGAACAATCTTATTGTCAAAAAATATATGAAATCTTTTCATTGGATGAAGTGACGTGTTACTACGGTATGAATTCTTTTACGGAGTTTGGACAAGCTTCACGTATGATCGAATCTTTTTCAAAAAATTACTTTGAGAAAAAGGCAATACGATGGGGAATTGTGTTAAAAGAAACGAACGTTTTAATAGGAACAATTGGACTAAACAATTTACAATTATGGAGTAAACGATCTGAGATTGGATATGATCTGCATCCTCGCTATTGGGGAAATGGTTATGCTTCAGAAGCAGCTGGAGAAATTATTAATTATGGATTTAAAGATTTAGGTTTGTTTAGAATTGGAGCTATTACATATCCTGAAAATGTTACTTCTTGTAGAATGTTATCTAAAATTGGCTTCCAAAAGGAAGGGCTATTGCGCGGATATATTCATCAAGGAAATAAGCAACACGATGCATTATTGTATTCTATAGTGCGAACTGATGTTGAGGACATAAATTTATAATAAAAAAAACCTCTTAATTAAAAGAGGTTTTTTTTATTATAAATTAACCTAATTTAGGTAATAAACGTTCTCCGCTTTTCATGCTACTTTTACATAAAGGGCATTTAGGCTCTTCTTCAAATGAAAAGTTCTTTCTCATCCATCCTAAACAATCCTCTGATTCACATTCCCAAACAGGGGTTTGTTCTGGTGGTACTTCTGCTACATCGTTCTTTCGATTGCGATACATGTAACCACTCCTTTTATGTAAAAAATTTTAGTTATATATTAAAAAGGTTGTTAACCTTGCTGGTAACAACCTTTTTATTGTTTGAATTATAGCTTTACAACGTTTTTAGCTTGAGGTCCGCGGTTACCTTCTTCAACTTCAAAGCTAACTTCTTGACCTTCGTCAAGAGACTTGAAGCCGTCGCCAGTGATAGCTGAGAAGTGAACGAATACATCGTTACCGTCTGCAACTTCGATGAAACCGAAACCTTTTTCGCTGTTAAACCATTTTACTTTACCTGTTAATGTCATGGTAATGCCTCCTAAAAGTAGAAAAATTACAATATGATCGGCCTTATTTGAATGAAAATAAAATTTCACATATTATCAAAAACCCATAAGGAGTACAAACTGTCCCCGATTGATACTTGATAATATGCAAAGAAAATATAGTGTTAAATTGACCTTAATTACTATCTTACAACAAATGGTGGGAAATAGCAAGTGCTGGTAATACCACTGAGTAATCTGGGTGATAATAGTAAAGGCACAAAGGCACCTCTTTTATTTATATATTATTCCTAATTGGGATTTATGCAAAATCATGTAAGAAAAACTTAGAGTAAATATTAATAATATATTTTTCGTGGTAAAATATGGTTGGTTACTGTTGGTAGTTAAATATTATAAAAGGAGAAAAGAAAGTGAAAAATAATTCATTTATAATAATTGAAGCAGCAAAAGCAGGGAGAAAAAAGGTCCATCCAGTCTTTGCTGTAATATTAGCCATTATATTTTTGACTTTAGGCGAACTTTTTATGTTATTTATGTTATTTTTACCGAAAGCTGAAACGATATTCATGAAAGGTATTTATGACAATGTTAGAATGGTGTTAACGTTTGGCGGAGCTATATTTATTTTATTTATATGGGTTCGTTTTGTAGAAAAAAGACCTTTTTCATCCATTGGCTTTTGGAAAGAGAAATGGATGAGAAAGTATTTAAAAGGTGCGTTAATAGGGTTTTTATTTATTTCAACGCCAGTTATTCTACTATTATTAATGGGGAGTGTGAAATTGCAAGTACAACATATTACCTCAACAGTGATAGTAGGAATAGTAGGATCTCTAGTTGCATTTTTAATACAAGGGGCAGCGGAAGAAATTATTGTACGAGGTTGGTTATTCCCGGTTCTTTCTGTTAGAAGTCGTATATGGGTTGGAATAATTGTAACTTCATTTTTATTTGGATTTCTTCATCTACTTAATCCAGGAATTACAATATTATCTATATCGAATATAATATTAGTGGGTGTTTTCGCAGCTTTATATGTATTGAAAGAAGACGGTCTGTGGGGAATATGTGCATGGCACTCAATTTGGAACTGGGCTCAATATAATGTATATGGTTTTGCAGTTAGTGGCACAACTGTATATTCTACTCCAATTTTTAAGTCTATAACAAATGGACCAGAAACATTGCATGGAGGCACGTTCGGAATTGAAGGTAGTATCATTACAACAATCATGCTCACTGTCGCTTCAATTGTTTTATGGAGAAAGTTATGGGGAAGAAAAGCGAAACAACGAAATTTTAGTTAATGAAAGAGGGAGAAACTATGGGGATAATAGCATTTGAGGGAGCAAGCGCTGTTGGTAAAAGTACCACGTGCCGTGAATTAGAAAAGAATTATGGTGCTTATATAATACCTGAAGTGAATTCTTTATTTGAAAGGCCAAAAAATGAACATAGAACATGGTATTTTGAAAAACAAGTTGAGCGCTGGAATATAGCTGTTCAGAAGTCAAAGCAATATGGATTAGTAATACTCGATGGCGATATTTATCAGCCACTTAGTTATAATTGGTGTTTTCATTTTGATATATTTAATCAGCCATTATCTTTAATAGAAAATTTTTATAAAGAAAAGATGATAAATAGGGAAATTGGCTTTCCGGATCAATATTTTTATTTATATACGAACGATGAAGAACTTAGAAAGCGGAAAGTATCTGATGAGACGAAAAGAAGAAGAAACTTTGAAAAACATTTACATATATCAAAATCGTTTCAGCGTTATTATGAAAATTTAAATACTGTTACAGATGGGTATTGTAAATTAATTGAGGCAAAAAGTGTAAGAAATAATGAATTAGAAATAGTGAGAAACTCACAAAATTTGAACGTGTGTGAAGAAAGACGTTTTGATGTTTCGAAGTTAGATGCTATTACGAAGTGGTTAAAAGAAAATCGTGCATAAAGTAAAAACAACGAGTGTTGTAGAACGCGCTCGTTGTTTTTTTGTTTCTTTATAAATATAAAGGAAAAATTTGTAGAATATTTTCATTATTTAACAGAATAATCTTTCAATTTTAAAGAAAAAGAAATACAATATGAGGAAGTATATATAAATAATATGATAGGGGATGGGATGCGATATTTTGAATGAAGTAACAGTTTTTATATAAGAAATAATTAGGTAGTCAGAACGGAGATATTTGGGAGGAAACAAGCGAGATGAAAACATTTTTGAAAATAATAGGTGTTATAGCTGGTATGGCGGTAATTGGAGTAGGTTTAACATATGGTATGCTGCATTATTTAAATAATAGTAAACCAGCTGCGAAAAAGGCATCACCAGCTGCTCCAGCAGTAGAAGTATTAGCTGATAGTAACGTAAAAGCAGAAGATGCAAAGCTTTTAGAAAATGGAAATTATTCATTGCCGAATAGTGGTTTTAATAAAAATTTTAAATGGACAGATGAGAACATACAGACAGCATTACATGAAATGGCACATCAAAAAGCGAAAGCTGATCAAAAGTGGGGCTATATTTTTATTACACAAGAGCGGATTGAAAGCTTAATTGATATTATAAAGAGTAATGATCTTGTACAGGGAAGTACATATGTAGAAATTTTAGAACGATGGAAACAAGGAAAATATGAAAAGGTTGATGGGGATCACAATAAGATTTGGAAATTACAAAGTGGGAATTTAGGAGAAGGAAAAGGAGTAATGTCGCAAGCTGAGCAAAAAGAATTAATTAATCAAGTGTTTATGAACAAAGGTACATATTCAGGTAGTAAATTAATTGCAGGTGGGGAACAGACTAATAAATAGTATACTAATTAATGAAAGAGAGTAATTGCTTATTAGGCAATTACTCTTTTTCTATGTACGTCTTAATATTTTAGTCTCGTTCAAGTAAGGAAAGGAACGATTGTAATACCGGGGAAATCCATCTAGATTTATGATAGATTACATAACTTTGAATAACTGTTGGAGTTTCGATAGGTTGAAAACATAGTTGTCCTTTTTGGCAACTTTCTTGTACAACGATATAAGGAAGAATTGAAATGCCTAACTCACACATAACGGATTGTTTAATGACTTCAACATTGGAAGTTTCAAATGTTTTAGCTGGAATATTTCCACTTTGACATAAAAAACGATCTACCATTGGCCTATAGCCGCAGCTTTGTTCTGTAAAAATGAACTGGGTGTCCTGTAATAACTGGAATGGATTTGTATGCGCAGAGGAATAAGCTGGTAAAATCCATCCAAATGTTTCATTACTAAAAGTACGCGTAATAAAATCATTATGTTCTATACTTTCTCCAATTATGAAGACAACGTCTGTTTCTCCTTCACGTAATTTTTGTAATGCTTGTTCATTTGTGTTTGTTTCAAGTACGATATTTACTTTCGGATTTTTCTGTTTGTAAGTACGTAATAATTGTGGTAATCGGTATACCGCTAATGATTCATTAGATGTAATACTTAATGTACCTTCTAAATAATCTGTATTTTGGGGGATTTCTCGCGCTTTTTCATATATTGAAAGTAATTCTAATGCATAAGGATGAAATTGATGACCTGCTTTTGTAAGTAGCACTTTTTTCCCTAACCGATCGAAAAGAGGAATATGTAAATCGTTCTCTAAAGCTTTCATATGTGCTGTAACAGTAGATTGCGCATAACCTAGCGCATGCGCAGCCTTAGAAAAATTACCATACTTCACAATGGCGCAAAATGTTTTAACATGTCTCATTTCCATAAGCAATCCCTCTTTTATTATCATGATTTGTGAATGATTATATCATGTATTTTAATTTTCCAAATGATTAAATTCTGTATAAAATGAAATTGTAGAAATATTCATTCAGGTGATATTGGAGGAGAAAAGATGAAAAAAAAGGGCTATCATGTAGCTGTTGTTGGGGCTACAGGTGCGGTAGGACAAAAAATTATTGAACTGTTAGAGAATGAAATGAAGTTTAATATAGTTGAAGTTACATTGCTTTCGTCAAAACGATCCGCCGGTAAGAAAGTAAGATTCAAAGGACGAGAGATAATTATAAAAGAGGCAAAAACAACTAGCTTTGAAGGTGTAGATATTGCCTTTTTTAGCGCTGGGGGAGAAGTATCTAGACAATTTGTAACTCATGCAGTTTCTAGTGGTGCGATTGTAATTGATAACACAAGTGAGTACCGAATGGCGCAAGATGTACCGCTCGTTGTTCCGGAAGTGAATGCGCATACTTTAAAGCAGCATAAAGGTATCATTGCAGTTCCAAATTGTTCAGCATTACAGATGGTAACAGCACTTCAGCCGATTCGAAAATCATTCGGTTTAGAAAGAATTATCGTTTCAACATATCAAGCCGTATCGGGTTCTGGCATTCATGCGATTCATGAATTACAAGAGCAGGCTAAGTCTATGCTTGCTGGTGAAGAAGTGAAAAGTAATATATTACCGGCGAAAAAAGATAAAAAACATTACCCAATAGCGTTTAATGTACTGCCTCAAGTAGATATATTTACAGACAATGATTTTACTTTTGAAGAAGTAAAAATGATTCAAGAAACGAAGAAAATATTAGAAGATGAAAACCTGAAAATGGCAGCTACTTGTGTACGTGTTCCAGTTGTATCAGGGCATTCAGAATCGGTTTATATAGAACTGGAAAAAGAAGCAACCGTTACGGAAATTAAGGAAGTATTAATGGATGCACCAGGTGTTATTTTGCAGGATAACCCTAGTAAACAGCTGTATCCAATGCCATTATATGCAGAAGGGAAAATAGATACATTTGTCGGAAGAATACGTAAAGATCCTGATATGCCAAACGGATTCCACCTCTGGATTGTTTCTGATAACCTATTAAAAGGTGCGGCTTGGAATTCAGTTCAAATCGCAGAGACTTTAGTAGAAAAGGGAATACTTTAATCTAGTTTGAAAAACCGGGGAATCGATAATCATTTTCCGGTTTTTATCCCGCTATTTGCTGGGCAGTAAGACCCCCACTGATTAAAGCTTCACTTTATTTAATAATTGTTTTCTTTATTTCGCCCAACTTTAATTTAAATTAGTCGTTATTGAATTTTTATAAATATCTACTTTATGTGCAGTGAAGCATAAGGTTTTGGATTCTGCATGAATTGTTAGGTTAATAATAATCGATAACGGCATTTCGACCGTTTTCACAATATCTTCTATAGCAATATACTCATTTTCTGCTTCGTTATAATAAACAACAGAACGAATTACTGCCTCGTTATTTTCAATGTCAATTTCACACATCATAGGGAATTTTTCACCATTATGTAAGAATAGTTCGCCTAGTACGATTGAACCGTTTAGCTCCTCTGTAAAATTAGTAGTTGCTGCTGGTTTTACCCATGTTTCGTCATGTTCTTCGTTTTCCTCTTCATCTATTGCCCATTCCCAAATGGGGTTTTGTTTTAGGTCTTCAATAGTTAATTCATCAATTGGTTTGCAATTGCTCATACATAAATTCTCCTTTTGCTTTGATAAATAAGTTTCTTAATCTCAAAAATTAGATGATTGCTTACGAGTAAGTTCAATATAGTATTTTGCTCATTTGATATTAAACTATTTTATTTTGAAGTAAAGCTTCTGTAGCAATATTAACAAAAAAATAATTATTTAGTAAATAATTATTAGTGGAGGTTTTAAAGTGGCATGGAGTTAAGGTAAGGTAGTAAAAAACATCAAGAATGAATGGGATTCATTTGGTACGATATGGATATGTTTAATAAGAGGGGGAATTTGATGTATCAAGTAAAGGGGTATTTTTCATCGCTCAAAGGAAGTCATTATGAAATTGGTAAGCAACAAGGTGAATTTGTGAAACAACATTCTTATCTTATTCCGCAATTTATAGAGCAAGAAAACTTAATATCGCATAACCATTGGACAGAATCTAGAAATATATTAAATCAATATTGTTCTGGAATTAATGAAGAAATTGAAGGTTTTTGTGAAGTGTTAAAAATTCCTTCAAAAAATATGATGTATTACTATCAAACACTATTGAAAGCAGGTTGTAGTCATTGTGCAGTATTACCTAAAAAGACAGATTCAACTCACACTTATGTATTAAGAAATTATGATTTATCACCAGTAATAGATGATATGCGTTTTTGCTCGACGCATGTTGAAGGTGCGTATGCACATAGTGGCTTTTCTACTCAATATTTTGGTCGAACAGAAGGGGTTAACGAACATGGATTATCTGTTACATTTTCAGCATGTGGTCAACCAGTAGGAAACATTGCAGGTTTAAGAAAGCCAATGGTAAATGGTTTACAGTGTTTTGCGGTAATTCGATTGTTGTTGGAGAAATGTAAAAATGTGCAGGAAGCTAAATCACTAATAGAAGAAATACCAATTGCTAGTAATATTAATTTAATAGTAGCTGATCCTTTAAACGCAGCACATATTGAAATATTTGACGGTCATAAATCCACAACAACGATTGATGGTGACAACCAAACTTTTATTGTATCAACAAACCATGCAGTTAGTTCATCAATTCAGAAATTAAATAATAGGAAATTAGAACAATCTACAAAGAGATATCATGTTTTACATGAGCATTTAAATGGATATGAACAAGTGAGCATAGAGTCTTTAAAAAAGTTAGTAGAAGAAGAATATCCTGATGGACTGACTGTACATAACTATGAAGAATGGTTTGGAACTTTACATTCTGTATTATTCGATTTACATGATCGTACAATGAAGATTTGTTTCGGATCACCACTTTTAAACGACTGGTACTCATTGAAAGTTGGAGGAAGTATGCCGTTTTCTGAGGTGAACGTGAACTTTAAAAATAAAACTTATACTGACTTTTGGAGGGAAGATAAGAATGAATTGATGCCTAAAAGATAAATGAGATAAGATGATAATGAAGAGAGTGCATTTACACTGGAGGGATTACCAATGCTAAAAGTTATGTTACCATTTGTTCTTATCTTTTTTCTTGTTATTGCGATGTATATTGCTTATCAAAAGAGAAAAAAATCTGGGATAAAAGGATTGAAAAGTGCGTTAACTTCTATTTGCTTCTTTTCACTCGCAATTTTAAATATGTTTGCATATTGGTTTCACTTTGGCGGTGCTTTTACTTGGTTATTTTCAATTGCATTATTGCTAGTTGGTGCATATTTTACTAAATATATTCCAATATCTAAAAAGGTACATTAAAATCTATAAGAGTTTAATATAATGTTTACTTTGTTTTGAAAAGAGATTATTCTACTAGATCGTTGTGAAACGGTTTCATAGGATAATCTCTTTTGTTTAGTTTTGGAAAGAACGTACTGTACTTTTTAGTTGCTCAATAAATTCTCGAGTTGCAGCACACATATATTTATCTTTTCTATAAATTAGCCCTATTTCAATTGTTGGAGTAGGGTTTTCTATTTTAATAGCTTGAATGTTTTTATTTTGTAAAAAGTCTATATATGGTTTGGGTAACACTGTAATTCCCATTCCTTTGGAAACCATTTGGATTAAAGATTCCATCGTGCTAATTTCTAAAATTGGTCTTGGTTTAAAGTTGAATTTTTGACAATGAGATGTAATTAGTTCGGTTAAAAAGAAATTTTTAGGTAAAAGAATTAAAGGGTAGTTTTGTAATTCAGCAATAGATACATGATTACGTTCAGCTAATCGATGACCAGTTGGCACGACTAATGTAAGATCGCTTTTGTATAGAGGGATAGAGATAATCTCTTTATCTTGCACCGGGAGAAATGTAATTCCAATATCTAGTTCGTTTCGTAATAATTTTTCACGAATATCTCCTGTGCGAAGCCCTAATACAGAAAGCTCTATATTGGGATATAAATTATTGAAATTTAAAATAGTTAGTGGTAGTAAATAATTTAGGACGGTTAACAAAGCCCCTATTGTTAAGGAACCTTGCTGTAATCCGTTTAGGTCTTGAATAGCTGAACGAGCTTGTTCGACTTCATGAAAAATGGTTTTACTATGTGATAATAAAATCTTCCCTGCTTCAGTTAAAGATATTTTTTTACCAATTCGATCGAAAAGTGGCATTCCTACTTCATGCTCTAATGCACGTATTTGTTGACTTAGAGAAGGCTGTGAAATATTTAATTTCTCAGCTGCTTTTGTGAAATGTAATTCTTTTGAAACAGCTAAAAAGTATTCAAGTTGTCGTAATTCGATTGGAATCACCTCAAGTATAATAATAGGTTATACCTATCATTATTATATAAATAATTGAATTGAACAATGATTTTAAAGGTTTTATAATCATCTTTATATAGCAGAGAGGGTTGTAAAAATTAATTGAGAGAAAATACATGTAACACCTTTAAAGGAGGAAATAGAATGGCTAATGAATATCAATTATTATCTTTAAATATAGGATTACCAAAAGAGGTTACATACGGTGGAAAGGTAGTTCATACAGGCATAAATAAGAAACAAGTAAAGGAACCGGTATATTTATCCTTTGTAAAATTTAATGGGGATGGACAAGCTGACTTAGTTCATCATGGAGGAGTAGATAAAGCAGTTTGTGTTTATACTGGTGATCACTATCCATACTGGGAAAAAGAATTGAATCAAGAACTTGTATATGGGGCTTTCGGAGAAAATATAACAGTTAGTGGTATGAGCGAAGAGGATGTTTGTATTGGTGATACATTTGAGCTAGGACAGGCAATCGTACAGGTAACACAACCAAGGCAACCTTGTTTTAAATTAGCAAAAAAATATAATATTCCAAAGTTACCACTATATTTTCAAGAAACAGGATATACAGGATTTTATTTTCGTGTATTAAAAGAAGGATGGGTATCATCAGTCGACACCTTAAAAAGACTACAGTCTGATCCAAAAGGTGTTTCAGTAGCATTCGCTAACCGTATTATGCATAAGGAAAAACAAAATATTGAAGGGGTAAAAAGGATATTAGAAGTAAATGCACTTTCAAATAGTTGGAGAAAGTCTTTTGAAAAGCGTATAAGTGGAGAAGAAATTAATACGAAGGAAAGACTTGAAGGGATAAAAGAATAAAAATATTTTATTATAAATAGTGTATTTCTATTAGTAAAAGCTAATTAGAAAGCGCTATTTTTATAAAATAAACTAATTAATATCCGAAAATCTTAATATTTTTTTATTCGACTTATTTTCAAATAGTCGAAACATAAAATTAATTAGACTTTTTTTTTATGTTTTATGATAGTATATTGATTGGTAAGACCTCTATTTTTAAGAGTAGGTCATATAAGTATATCTAATTTAATGGAATTTAACATTTGGAGGTACAACATGGGGAATGTTGAAAAATTGGCAAGTCTTCTAATAGAAGAACCGAAAAGAGAGCAGTTATTTCCTTTATTTGAAGAAGTGTTTGGAATTACAACTCAAACATTGAATGATTTTTCGGATAAAGGATATTGGGATGATACATATAAAGCTTTATCATTTTTACAAGAAGATAAAGTGATTGCAAATGTTGCGGCATTTTCACTCCCATTATTAATTAATGGTGAAAAAATAAATGCGGCGGGTATTCAATCAGTAATGACACACCCTAATTTCCGTAGACAAGGGCTAATGACACAATTAATGAGTAAAATGATAGAAGAAATTGATAAGAAATGTGAATGTGCATTATTGTTTACGGAAAAACCTGAACTATATACAGCATTTGGATTTAAAGTTGTGCAGGAATATTTGATGACTATACCATATGATAAAAATATTAATAATAACCATTCACTACTTAAAAAGTTAGATTTCTATAATATAGAGAATAGACAGTTAATACATGAAACGATTGATAGTAGCCAAAGACTTTCAAATAGTTTTTCAACTTTAAACTTCCATCCTTCATTTTATTTGAATATGTATGATTCGGAATGGAATGAGAAATTGTATTATTCAGAGAAACTAGATGCTTTAATCGTTTATGAAGTAGACAATGAAAAGTTGAAATTATTTGGAGTATTTGCGCCAGTACTTCCGGTTTTAGATGAATTATGTGGAGAAATCAATGAAAGGTTTACGGAAATCGAATTTTATTTTTCACCGGATCAATTAGGGGTTGAGGATGTACAGTTTACAGAATTACAGTCTAGCAAGTATTTAATGGTTCGAAGTGATAAAGAGTTAGATTTTAAAGGTTATAAATTCCCAGTATTAGCGGAGTTTTAAATATTTGTATAAAGGTTTTATTATGGAGGAACTATGAATATATCATATATACCTAAACATGTTGAGCAGCTCACTATAATGAATGTCCCTGAATATTATAAAATTAATGACAAGCAGGCGTTTATTGTCCGTTCGAAAGCAGAAACAGATTTTTGGCTTAAAACACATTATGGTTTTGAAGTCATGAATGGTCATGTATTTTATAATGAAATGATGACAGACTTTCAAGCTGAAGTACAATTGTGTATGAATCCAAATTCAAAATACGATCAAGCAGGTCTTTTTGTTATGATTTCGGAAAAGTGTTGGTTGAAAACTTCATTAGAGTATATTCCAGATGGCCCTTCTCATTTAGGAGCTGTCGTAACGAATAATGGATATTCTGACTGGTCAACGCAAGATTATCCAACTGAAGCAGCTAAGCAACAACTTCGTTTTCGAATTATTCGAAAACGCGGTGATTATACAATATATGTGAAAAAGAGCCATCAATGGGAACAAATAAGAATCGCTCATTTAATGGAGGATATAGGGAATGAGCCTATTAAAATAGGTTTTTACACGTGTAGTCCTTCTAAAAATAATGGATTTGAGACTGAGTTTTTAAATTTTACAATTGAAGAAATATAGATGAAAAAACCGTATTCTTTTCATTAAGAATACGGTTTTTGTATTTACATAATATAAAGCACATTTATTGACCAGAAAGTCATTAATACTTATCATTTAATAATGTTAAATATTAATTTGCATAATATAATAAAAGTAATGAAGAAATTACAAAAAATATCAATTAAATAAGGAGGGATATGAATTATTCAGTGGTAATTTCATGGGAAAAGGAGATTATGTATGAAATCATTTCGTAAGTTATTACAGTATTTAAAACCATACATGTTCTTCGCTATTATTGGACCGCTATTCATGGTACTTGAGGTTGCGATGGACTTAATTCAACCGACTATTATGCAACATATCATTGATGTTGGGATTGCAAATCGGGATTTAAATTATGTAATAAAAATGGGGCTTCTTATGATAGGAGCAGCAGCACTCGGTTTAGTTGGAGGGCTTGGGTGTATGATGTATTCTACAAAAGCAGCTGTTAATTTCGCTACAGACATACGAAAAGATGTGTTTGCGAAAATAGAAACATTTTCTAGTAATAATCGTGATTCATTTGGAACAGGTAAATTATTAACGATCGTGACGAATGATATCACTTCCATTCAATCGGCAATGACGATGACATTACGTGTTCTCGTTCGTGGTCCACTGTTATTTATGGGAAGTATAATTATTGTTTTTGTAACAGCGCGAGAGTTATTTCCAATATTACTTGTAGTTGTTCCGATTTTATTACTTGCGATTATTTTAATTGCAAGTAAAGCAAGTGGTACATTTAAAAAGGTGCAAGAGGCATTGGACAAAGTGAATACAAAGTTACAAGAAAATTTATCTGGTGTACGTGTTATAAAAGCGTATGTAAGACAAAAATACGAAATCGTCCAATTTGGAAATGTAAATACAAATTTAACGAAGATAAATATTCGAGCTGTGCAACTTATTTCTTTAATGATGCCAATCATTATGCTAGTTGTAAGTGGCGGGATTGTCGCAACATTATGGATTGGTGGAGAAAAAGTATTCAATGGAATGCTTCAAGTAGGAGCGATTTTGGCATTTATTAATTACTTGAATATCATTTTAATGTCACTTATGTCGATTAGCATGGTATTTATTCAAATTGCGCGAGCTTTTCCATCTGCGGATCGTGTACAGCAAGTGTTAAATACCGAGGTTGATATTATAAGCGCAGCTAATGCAATCGAACCTGAGAAAATCGAGGGGAATATCGAATTTAAAAATGTTAGTTATAGCTATACGAAAAATAATGAATACGTTTTAAAGGATATTTCGTTTAGCATACAAAAAGGTGAAAAAGTAGGGATTATTGGATCAACTGGAAGTGGTAAATCTACCTTAGCGAAACTGTTACCACGTCTATATGATGTGGATCAAGGTGAAATATGTATAGATGGAATAGATGTTAAAACATATGATTTGCAAAAACTCCGTGCTTCAATAGGGTTTGTACCTCAGAAGGCTTTGTTGTTCTCAGGTAGTATAGAAGAGAATTTACGTTATGGTAAAGAAAATGCAACACATGATGAGCTGGAAGTAGCAGCTGCATCAGCTTGTGCGACTGAGTTTATCAATAAGCTGGAAGAATCTTATCGATATAATTTAACACAAGGTGCGACAAATCTATCAGGTGGACAAAAACAACGTGTATCAATTGCAAGGGCACTTGTGAGAAAACCACCGATTCTCATATTAGATGATTCTACATCAGCAGTTGATGCAAAATCAGAGGCTACTATTCAAACAGCTTTAAAAACAAAATATAAAGGCACAACGACATTATTAATCGCGTCCAAAATTTCTTCCATAATGGATGCGGATAAAATACTTGTATTAGATAATGGTGAATTAGTTGGCAATGGTACACATGAACAATTGTTAGAACGAAGTGAGGTTTATCAGGAAATTTATCTTTCCCAAGGTGGTAATTTGCATAAAGAAGGTGGGGAAGAACATGCGTAATTTTCAAGGGCAATTTGCTAATAAAGGTGGACGAAACACACCGAAGATGGGAAAAGCTAAAAATGCCCAAGGAACTGTAATGCGGATATGGAACTATATGGGCTATCAAAAAGCTGCTCTAATGTTTGTTATATTTCTAGTCGTTGTTACTACTTTACTTGGATTATTAGGTCCCTATTTTATGGGAGTCATTATAGATCAATATATTGTACCGAAAGATTTAAGTGGTACAGCAAGAATGTGTATGTTACTTATCGCGATTTACGGTGTAACTGTACTTTTAACATGGTTACAAACATTTGTCATGATTAACGTTGCATTAAAAACAATTCAAAAAATACGACAAGATATTTTTGAGAAAATCCAAACGCTTTCTTTACGGTTCTTTGATGTGCGTTCTCAAGGTGATTTAATGAGCCGTGTGACAAATGATATAGATAATTTGAACCAAGCTTTGACACAAAGTGTTGTACAAATTATTTCATCAGCGCTAACTTTTATAGGTGTAACGATTGCGATGTTCGCCTTAAATTGGATTTTAGCAATTGTAACTTTAATTACAGTACCTATTATGTTTTACGTTACAAAAAAACTAGTTGCATATAGTGGTAAAAACTTTGCGAAGCGTCAAAAAGATTTAGGTGAATTAAATGGATTTATTGAGGAAGCAATTACAGGTGCGGATGTTACGACGTTGTATGGAAAAGAAAAAGAAACTGTACAAAATTTCAATAAAATTAATGAACAGCTAAGAGTTTCAGCTACGAAGGCTGATACATTTTCAGCTTTTATTTTTCCAAGTATGAACTTTATTAATAACTTAGGTATGGGGCTTGTCATTGGGACTGGATCAGTTATGGTCTTAAACGGAATGACAACAGTAGGTGTTATTGCGGCTTTTATTAATTATTCTCGTCAATTCTCAAGACCGTTAAGTCAATTTGCGACTTTAATGAATACAATTCAAGCGGCAGTTGCTGGTGGAGAACGTGTTTTTGAGATTATGGATGAGGTACCAGAAATTCAAAATAAAAAAGACGCATTTGTTGTACAAAATTTACAAGGGCATGTTGCACTTGAGAATGTTTCATTTGGCTATGCAGAGAATAAAACGATTTTAAAAGAAGTGAGTCTTAAAGCGCAGCCAGGAGAGACAATTGCTTTAGTTGGCCCGACTGGATCAGGGAAAACAACAATCATTAATTTGTTAACTCGCTTTTACGATATACAGCAAGGACAAATTCATATTGATGGAAAAGATATAAAAGATTATGATATTAATTCTTTACGAAGTAAAATAGGAGTAGTTTTACAGGATACGTATTTATTCGCTGGTTCGATTATGGATAATATCCGTTATGGACGCTTAGATGCTACTGATGAAGAAGTTATCACTGCAGCTAAGGCAGCATCTGCACATTCTTTTATTAAGCATTTGCCAAATCAATATGAAACAGAAATTGCTTCAGAAGGATCGAATTTAAGTCAAGGACAAAAACAACTTCTTGCGATTGCACGAGCAATTTTAGCAGATGCAGATATATTAATTCTCGATGAAGCGACATCTAATATTGACACAAGAACAGAATTACAAATACAAGCAGGGCTAAATAATTTAATGAGAGGTCGCACAAGTTTTGTGATCGCTCACCGACTTAAAACAATTGAAAAAGCAGATCAAATCCTTGTTATAAAGGATGGAAGAATTTTAGAAAGAGGGAATCATGAGTCTCTTATGGAAGATAGAGGGTTTTATTTTGATCTGTATACGAGTCAGTTTAAAATTTAATAAAAAAAATGAGGTTTCTCTAGAAAAGAGAAGCCTCATTTTTTTATTTGTAAACTTTATGAATTACTTTTCTAACCAAATTAATTATCCGACCTGAAAAATACTTATACTTGCAGATACATTTGTTAAAGAGCCACCATCACTATTTGAGAGAGTGATAGTACCTGCTGAAGAGGTGTTATTTATTAAAGTCAATGTTGAAGGAACAACTGTTACGGTAAAAGCAGCAGTACCTTGATTTATTGTATGTGGTGACCCCGTACCAAAACGTCCACCTGAAATTGGTGTACCATTTAGTTGGAGGGAGAATTGGTTTTCGCGAGAAGCTTGTAATTGAAACTCTGCTACATATGTTCCTAGTGTATTAATTATAATATTTCCAGTACCTGTGATGTGGCTAAGGGCAGTTCCTGTTATAGGTCCATTTGTGTTAAAAGTAACACTACTTCCTACTGCAATTGATTGGTTAGTAGTATCAAAAACATATAGATAGTTTGTTAATCCTACACTAGCCGCCCCGGTAGGCCCAGTGGAGCCAGTAGAACCAGTAGAACCAGTAGGTCCAGTGGAACCGGTAGCTCCAGTAGGTCCGGTAGAGCCGGTAGTCCCAGTAGAGCCAGTAAGTCCAGTGGAACCGGTAGAGCCAGTAGCCCCGGTAGCTCCAGTGGAGCCAGTAGCCCCAGTAGCCCCGGTAGCTCCAGTAGGTCCGGTGGAACCGGTAGGTCCAGTAGGTCCAGTAGGTCCGGTAGTCCCAGTGGAGCCAGTGAGTCCAGTGGAACCGGTAGCCCCAGTAGCCCCAGTAGTCCCAGTGGAACCAGTAGAGCCAGTAGCCCCGGTAGTCCCAGTGGAACCAGTAGAGCCAGTAGGTCCGGTGGAACCGGTAGGTCCAGTAGGTCCAGTGGAGCCAGTAAGTCCAGTGGAACCGGTAGCCCCGGTAGCTCCAGTAGCCCCAGTAGTCCCGGTAGTCCCAGTGGAGCCAGTAAGTCCAGTGGAACCGGTAGGTCCAGTAGCTCCAGTAGCCCCGGTAGTCCCAGTGGAACCAGTAAGTCCAGTGGAACCGGTAGCCCCGGTAGCTCCAGTAGCCCCGGTAGTCCCAGTGGAACCAGTAGGTCCAGTAGGTCCGGTAGCTCCAGTAGAGCCAGTAGGTCCGGTGGAACCGGTAGGTCCAGTAGGTCCAGTGGCCCCGGTAGAGCCAGTAGGTCCAGTGGCCCCGGTAGAGCCAGTAGGTCCAGTGGAGCCAGTAAGTCCAGTGGAACCGGTAGCCCCGGTAGCCCCGGTAGTCCCAGTAGTCCCAGTGGAACCGGTAGCCCCGGTAGCTCCAGTAGGTCCGGTAGAGCCAGTAGCCCCGGTAGAGCCAGTGGAACCGGTAGCCCCGGTAGTCCCAGTGGAACCAGTAGGTCCAGTGGAACCGGTAGAGCCGGTAGCCCCAGTAGGAGAATGTGGGAGAATAATACGGTTAATATCTAAAAGTGAAAAGTTAATGAACATATCTTTGTTTTGATAATCTATCGAAATCACCTCACTAGCATGTTTAAAGAAATAGTAAAGTAATAATTTTTATAGGTATTTCATTTCTATATTATTAATGCAACTTATTTTGGAAACAGTAAATAGCTATTATGACTATAGGGTATTAATTTTTAACCTAAATTTTAATAAAACCTTTATTAAAGATAAAGAGCGCTTTTAAAGGCGCTCTGAGACAAGTTTCATGTTGAAAAAGGGAATTGAGGATATTATGTGCATACTGTTTTAGAATGTTGTAAATTTTTAATTAAAAATAAAAGGATCTTATAAAAATTTAAAATTTGTATTATTAGATAGTCACCATACAATAAAATATGCTTGTTTGATATAAATGTGTGTCAAATTTACCAAAATATATTTTGGCATGCATAAGAAAATTAAAATACTTTATTAGTAAATAATAGCGGCTTCAGTGACAGATGGTAGAAAGAGTTTATGTGGTATTGTAATAATTTCAAGCGCAATTTGCGCTGAATATAGGAGTATTTGAGTTAAATCTAAAGCGAGTGTTAAAAGTATTATGAAGCTTGTAAGAATTACAAAACTACCCCAAAAGAAACTTTTTGAAGTGTTGCGGAAATCTTTTATTAAGGAAAAGAAAGAAAAAGATGCGGTAACAATAAGAATGAAAATTTTATACTTATCAGACATTATAACCCTCCCAAAGAACAGTAATTTATATTATACTGTATTTTTCAATATTATTATAAAAAGATTTTAAAGTGAATAATAAGAAAAAAATAAAGCCATAACTTAAGACATTAGTTTAGGTTCTATTGTTTGAATACTTTGTTTTAGAAGGTATATAATCTGAAATTGAAAATTTTCCAAATGAATTGCCATTTTTTATTTCTAATCCAACATCAGGTACTCAATGAAATGGTATGAAAGATTATAGGCTGGTGATACGACATTAAATAAGAGGAATCTGCGCGCAGCAAGAGTCCTAGCTCAGATTTCTACTAGAGAAAAATATTTAGTTGGAGTTGATATGTTAATAAAAAACGGATGGATGTGGAAACTAAATATTCATGACATTAAGGATAAAGGTCAGGAAATATAATTTGGTATTCTGGGAATAACCGGAGGTCCGTAGTTAAAGTTGCATAGAATTTGTATTTTGTTTCTAATTTTTCAATTGTTGTTAAGTGATGAGAACCTAGTCCACGCTGTACACTATGTTGAGAAAGAGTCGGCCCAATTTGTAATTTTCGTTTTTTCATTGCATCGTTCCATGGACTATAAAAAAATTTAAAAATAAAAGCAGGTTCCATGTAAATGCTATAAGGATAATGCGAACCATGTCTCCCGACTCTATAGTTCCCGTGCGAATTATTGTGAATTAATCTACCGTTAAGATATAGTTGGTTTGGATTAGGTTGAATTATTATGCCGTGATAACGTTGTTTAACAAGCGGAGAGCTATATCTTGGGTTAGTGTAGCCATGAGTCGGTTTGTCAATCATCATAATCATTCTTATTGAAAACATATTGCCACCCATAGTGCTAAGTGATTTGAAAAATTGTTCTTTATTATAACAGCACAGGAATTCTGTCGTATTCAATACCATTTTCCATCCTGTAATTTCTCTTTCAATTTCCATAACTTCTTGATCAACTAAATAAGCATCAAATTCGAGTGATTTTGAGTTTCGTATTTCCCAATTAGGAGCGAATGTTTTACAGATTTCAACTGAACGATCAGTGGATCCACGATTAATAAGAATGCCATGATCAAATAGCTTTGTATGGTGCATTAACCACCATGGAAGTAAATATTCTTCATTGTAAAAATGAGAAATTAAAGTAGTCTTAATCAAAATCACCTCCGTATTTAACCTGCTTCTTATTTAATATGATATGGAAGGAAACCTATTGTTAGAAGGTTTCCTCTTAAAAGTTTTAAACCACATAGGGTATGTGGATGGATTAGTATATAAAGTAGTCTAATTGATAAAGAGTGGTATTAAAAAGTACAAAATCTAAAATGAGCATCGAATTAGTGTATAACGATTGAAACGGCACTGAAAACTAATAAAACAGCCATAATGATGTTGAATAATTGGTTATGTTTTACTAATATTTTTTGGAATATTGAACCAAATAAACTCCAACTAAATGTACTTAGTAAACCGACTATACCTAGAAATAATGAGAAAAGCAGAAAACTTGAATATGAATTGTAGTAGGGGAGTATGAAAGTCGATACTACAGTCAGTCCGAATAATATCCCTTTAGGATTAACGAATTGAAGAGAAATCCCCACAGTGAATAAGTTTTTATTATCTTTTTCAACGGGATTCGTACTGCTTTTACTAGTAAGTATTTTAATAGCTAAATATAACATATACGCTACACCTAAAATTTTTAAAGGGAATTCGATTATGGGTAAGATATTAAGTAGTACAACATTAAAGAAACTACATAAAGAAGTGAGGATGAAAAAACCAAAAGCTACTCCGAAGCAAAAGTTTATGCTTCTCTTTAATCCATGTTGATTTGCGTATGTCATAGCTAAGAAATTGTTAGGACCAGGTGTGAAGCTACTTATAAATACAAATAACAAAAAAGAAAATATAGGCATTTGAACCCCCCTAATTATTTTTGTATGTTATAATGACCGAAAAGAACAATATAACGTGTGCTTTTTATTATACATAACGGTCGTTATATTGTATATAGTGTGGGAGTGTTTTTTATGGAAGAAATTCAACTTATACTAGCGAAAAATTTAAAAACTATAAGAGAAAAAGAAAAAATAAGTTTGGAAAAAGTTTCCCAATTAACAGGTGTGAGTAAAACGATGATTGGACAAATTGAAAGAGGAGAATCAAGCCCGACACTAACAACAATATGGAAAATTGCAAATGGCTTGAAAGTTTCTTTTACCTCTTTAATCAACAATCCTCAGCCTGATACGAAAGTGATCTTAAGAAAAGATATTCAAGCATTGTCTGAAGACAATGGAAAATATAAAGTGTATCCTTCTTTTCCTTTTCAAGATGATAGACATTTTGAAATGTATACAGTAGAAATAGAAACAGAAGGGAAATTAAGTTCAGAAGGGCATAAAGAAGGCGCAGAAGAATTTATTACGGTATTTGAAGGTGAATTGACAGTAGAAGTGAATAACTGTCAATATACATTAAATAGTGGAGATTCAATTCGTTTTAAGGCCGATAGATCACACTCTTATTATAATTTAGGGGAATCTTTGACTCGATTAAGCATGACAATTTATTATCCAACTGCATAAGTTTACATTTATAGTAACAAAAGATAAAACCATCTTTAAGAGATGGTTTTTATTTTTTATTACTCACAAAAAAAGACACTCATCTGAGTGTCAACATAGTATTGCTCTCGCGTATAGGATTGGAGTACGTTTCTCAAATACGTATTGAGATGGTTCGTAAAAAAGAAACTGTCTTCATATTTAATGTAACATCGGTGGAAGTCAGTGTAAATTGATAATATATATACGGAAAATTTAGTATAGATAGTTTCTACTATGAATATAGTGCAATTTGTTCTTTAATGCGCCACCACTTTTATGAAATAATTGGGAGGTTCTTATCATGACAGACTTAGTATTTAATAATGTTTATTAGAAAAAGAATGAATCATTTTTAAATCGATTCGTATAATTGTTAGAGAGGCACCTGTTGAACCGCCTCCAACCAAATTAACGATGTATAATACGCCGAATAATTGAAGTGAAATTGTAGTATCGGCAATTAAATTATTGTTATAATTTGAAGTTGATATAGCGGGAGAAAAAATAGAACCAGGAAGTGGAGTAGAAGCGTTTAATAGTAGTTTTGTTCCAGCGAGTAGAGCAGTTGTCGTATTAACTTGATAGGTTAAATGATATCTTCTGGTTACAGGAATTGTAAATATATCGTTTGAGGCGTTAACTGTAAAATTACCGAGGCTTTGGTTATTAGAAAGAGGAATATTAGTTCCGCCTAATATCACAGTGATGGGATCACCTAATGTATTATTAGCGAACATAGAGTTTGTTGTAACTATTGACCCAGTATTTCTGGTAGGTTCAGTAAGTCTGTATGGAAGAATAATTTCAAGAGTCGTTGATACTAGTTTTTCTATTCTTTTTTCATTTTTATCTTGAGTATAAATTACCTCATTTTTAAATTAGAATGCAATAAGTTTCGTGTTTTTGGAATGGAACTATCATTTTATTATATTAATAGGGGTTATAGCAACGGTAAAATGTTTAATAACTGTATGAATCATTTGGAAAGAAAAAAGAATAGTTATGAAAGCATTTCTTAATAATAGACTCATACTTATGTAAGTTAATTAAAAATATGTGGAATGAGGAATTAAATTGAAGCGGAATGACAAATTATCAATAAATAAAGGTAAGATAGAACCTGAGAATATTGGACCTACATTTTCAGCTCTTCCACCAATATATATTCCAACAGGAGCAACAGGAGCAACAGGAGCAACGGGAGCAACGGGGGCAACGGGGGCAACAGGAATAACAGGAGCAACGGGAGCAACAGGAATAACAGGAATAACGGGAGTAACGGGAGCAACGGGAGTAACAGGAACAACGGGAGTAACAGGAACAACGGGAGTAACGGGAGCAACAGGAACAACGGGAGCAACAGGAACAACAGGAGCAACAGGAGCAACAGGAGCAACAGGAGCAACAGGAGCAACAGGAGCAACAGGAGTAACGGGAGCAACAGGAATAACAGGAGCAACGGGAGCAACAGGAATAACAGGAATAACGGGAGTAACGGGAGTAACGGGAGCAACGGGAGTAACAGGAACAACGGGAGTAACAGGAACAACGGGAGTAACGGGAGCAACAGGAACAACGGGAGCAACAGGAACAACAGGAGCAACAGGAGCAACGGGAGTAACAGGAGCAACGGGAGTAACAGGAGCAACGGGTGTAACGGGAGCAACAGGAATAACAGGAATAACGGGAGTAACGGGAGCAACAGGAGCAACGGGAGCAACGGGAGCAACGGGAGCAACGGGAGTAACAGGAGCAACGGGAGTAACAGGAGCAACGGGAGTAACAGGTCCTACTGGGGGGATTGGCCCTATAACAACAACTAATTTGCTATATTACACTTTTTCAGATGGAGAGAAACTTATATATACAGATGCAGATG
This sequence comes from Bacillus sp. 007/AIA-02/001, assembly GCF_004634455.1. Taxonomy (NCBI): domain Bacteria; kingdom Bacillati; phylum Bacillota; class Bacilli; order Caryophanales; family Bacillaceae; genus Bacillus; species Bacillus sp. 007/AIA-02/001. The sequence continues at coordinate 213,646 of NZ_SEIY01000005.1, read as the reverse complement.
GCATAGCTCAATATGGTACAACGAATATACTATCACCTACTGAGGTTTCATATGTAAATTTGTTTATCAATGGAATTCTGCAACCACAACCATTCTATGAAGTTAGTACTGGTAAACTAACTTTATTGGATAACCAACCACCATCGCAAGGTTCTTCAATTATTTTACAATTTATTATTATTAATTAAAAAAGACAGATTCTTAATGTGAAAAGGAATCTGTCTTTTTTGTTCTGAATTACATTCGGTAACATTAAGTGACGATAAATTCAATTGTAATTGGAATTCCGCCGTCTAATGCATCCCCACCAGGAATTGTAATAGCACCAGTAGGACCAGTAGTAACACTGGAGTTCACGCTTGGTTGAAGAATACCGTTCACATATAAGTTGTAATACGTGAAAGTCGGAAAAGCGGTTGCAGTAGTACCCGCATCGTTTAAACAAGCTGTGGCAGCAATTGCAAAAGCCGCACCTGTACCTGTGCCGGCTCCTAGTGTAGATGTAAATCTTCTAGATGCCATAAATGGTTGAATGATAGGCAATTAATTTTCACTCCTTACAATATTTTATTAGAACGAAGTATAAAATAACTTGTCCACTATATTGTATGAGAGTTTTTTATAATAGAAACGGCTTCCCCTTTAAAAGGGGAGCCCAATTTTAGTAAAGAAGTGTTCTTTATGTATATGAAAAAATGATGTTGTTACTTGCGGAATATATGTAAATCGTAAATTCGGTTTTTGTATTCAAATTAAAATGTGTCTTTGAACCTAAGAGATAAACGTGGAAAAATAAAATAAACTCTTAAGTTTAGGTATTTAATCTAAGCAGTCAATTATTAAAAACATATAATTAATATGTGAGTCATGAACATAATTAAATAGCGTTTGCAAGTTTAATTATATTTCATGTTTCCTATTTTAAGTCAATATATAACACATACTCTTTTACAACTTTATGATTTTTATAATAGGAAAAACTCAAATATAAAACAAGTAAGGAGGACATAAATGACAAGTAATAATTGTTTCGGTCATAACCACTGCAATAATCCGATTGTTTTCACTCCAGAGTGTTGTAACAATCCACAAACAGTTCCGATTACTAGTGAGCAATTAGGTAGATTAATTACTTTACTAAACTCTTTAATTTCGGCTATTGCAGCGTTTTTTGCAAATCCAAGTGATGCAAACAGATTAGCTTTACTCAATTTGTTTACTCAACTATTGAACTTACTAAATGAATTAGCACCTTCTCCAGAAGGGAATTTCTTAAAACAATTAATTCAAAGTATTATTAATTTACTACAATCTCCTAACCCAAATCTAAGTCAATTACTTTCTTTATTACAACAATTCTACAGTGCTCTTGCACCATTCTTCTTCTCTTTAATTATTGACCCTGCAAGTTTACAACTTTTATTAAACTTATTAACTCAATTAATTGGTGCTACTCCAGGAGGCGGCCCAACAGGTCCAACAGGTCCAACAGGTCCAGGAGGCGGAGCAACAGGAGCAACAGGAGCAACAGGAGCAACAGGAGCAACGGGAGCAACAGGAGCAACAGGAGCAGGAGTAACAGGATCAACAGGAGCAACAGGATTAACAGGTCCAACGGGAGCAACAGGCCCAACAGGATCAACAGGAGCAACAGGTCCATCAGGAGTAACAGGAGCAACAGGCCTAACAGGAGCAACAGGAGCAACAGGAGCAACAGGTCCAACAGGTCCAACAGGAGCAACAGGTCCAACGGGGGCAACAGGTTTAACTGGTGCAACAGGTTTAACAGGAGCAACAGGTGCAACTGGTGGCGGAGCTATTATTCCATTTGCTTCAGGTACAACACCATCTGCGTTAGTTAACGCGTTAGTAGCTAATACAGGAACTCTTCTTGGATTTGGATTTAGTCAGCCTGGTGTAGCATTAACAGGTGGAACTAGTATCACATTAGCATTAGGTGTAGGTGATTATGCATTTGTAGCACCACGTGCAGGAACTATCACGTCATTAGCAGGTTTCTTTAGTGCGACAGCTGCATTAGCTCCAATATCACCTGTTCAAGTGCAAATACAAATATTAACTGCACCTGCAGCAAGCAATACGTTTACAGTACAAGGTGCACCTCTATTATTAACACCAGCATTTGCCGCAATAGCGATTGGTTCTACAGCATCAGGAATCATACCTGAAGCTATTCCAGTAGCAGCTGGGGATAAAATACTGTTATATGTTTCATTAACAGCAGCAAGTCCAATAGCTGCAGTTGCTGGATTTGTAAGTGCAGGTATTAATATCGTTTAATTTGTTACAATGTTTAGTAGGAAATTAAACAGGGGTTTGTATATAGTCCTTCCTAATAAATTTAGGAAGGACTATATTTTTTAGGAAAATAAGTAATAAATTAATTGAACAATTACTCTTTGTTAAGTTCGTATAAAAAAGTATAATTTACCCTTTCTCATTTAAGTAATAAGTTATGTAACTTTAAAAATTTCCGATCAGTAAAAAAAGATGAATTCTTTTAAAAAAGAATTCATCCATAAGATAAACTATTTATTTTTATTACAGTTACATCCTTTTTTCTTTACATAGCCTTGCTCCGCTAAGTCTCTTTGCGATTGAGAATTGGAAGATTGAGAGGATGCTGAAGAACTACTATTTTTATTATAAGAGTAGTTTTTTCGATAGTTATAATTACTCATAGTACTATCACCTCCAATTTAATATATAAATATTATATGTATGTCCACTATCAATTGTTACTATTTTTAATAGGAAGAGAAGATACAATAAAAAAATCTCCTTGGTATTTTCCTAGGAGATAAATGATGATTCTTTTGAAAATTTACAAATTAATAGCCCCAGTAAAGAGGGAAGTAATAAGAATCTTGGTGATGCGGATTATGTTGTTGAGCGAGGGGCTGGGTTGGATAATTTTTCATTTCACGGTTTTGATTGCAGTTTGACGGAGGACCAATTACAGTAGTTGATTGGATAGGGGAAACCGCTTGTTTCCATTGTTGTTCATTGAGGCAGTAAGTATGGGCCATCATATGAGCTGGAGTTAACCTTAAAATGTCAGAACCGAAAATAACTTCTGGAGTTGGAGCATTGAAAATAGCTAATAAATGAGTATTATTTGCTGTAGCAATTTCATAATGCCACCACGCTTGTGGAATGTTGGCAACTTGCCCGGGTTTTATCGGTAAGTTTAATATTTGATTCGTAAATGGATTAAGTAAAGAAACAACAGCAGACCCTGAAATACAATAAACAAGTTCAGCTGCATTTTGATGAATATGTGGTTCTACAACATTTCCTGTACTTAAATAAATATCTAATAAAGAAGTATTTTCTAAAGTATTTAATTGTTTAATACCAAGTACATTTATATAATTTTGGGCATCTTTCCGAAAAAAATTACTTTTATTTACATCATAAGTAAAATTGGTTGAGGGGGAGGTATAGTCGATGTTGGCAGTCAATTGTATTACCCGCCTTTCTATAGGTAAGTTAGGTTACAAAATTAGGATATGTGTCTAGTCTTTGTTTTGTGCTGTTGTCGGTAGCTTAATAAATTCACTTATTCCATAAAGAATAAGGTGTTAAGACCAAACTATATTCGTATTCCCATTCATACTTTGGATTGATGGAAAAAAGTAATGAAAATGTTAATTTAAAATTACATCAATCATTTATAAGGAGTGAATGTTCATGTCATTTAGTGAAATGATTAGAAATGAAGTACTCAGCTGGGCGGGTGTTTCTGAAAAACCGCATCGATTTGGTGGTATTGAAATAAATTATGGCAAGAAAGAACTTGGCCATCTTCATGGTGATAAATTAGCTGATTTACCATTTCCGAAGTTAAAGCGAGATGAATTAGTGAAGCAAGGCTTGGTAAAACCACATCACGTATTACCTGAATCAGGATGGATCAGTTATTATTTAAAGAGTGAAGAGGATATTCCATTTGCAATTGAGTTATTTCGTATGCAATATGATCGAATTAAAAAGTAATGAAATAAAGTAGGATAATAAAAATTTATTTTTATGTCACATCCCTCCTTAATCGTTCGTCTTGTATGTAGAACGATTAAGGAGGGATTTTATTATGAATACATTTGATATAGCAATTGTTGGCGGTGGGCTTGCTGGATTAACAGCATCTATATATTTAGCGAAAGCTGGAAGGAAAGTGATTGTATTAGAAAAGTCCAGTCAATTCGGTGGCCGAGGGATGACTACAAATAAAAATGGAATCTGCATGAATCTTGGTGCACATGCTTTATATAGAGGCGGGGCAGCGTTTATAACTTTTAATGAGCTTGGTATGACTCTTCCAGGTGGAATACCATCTACAAAAGCACATGGAATATGGAAAGGGGATATATTCACTATCCCAACAGATTTTTACTCAATTTTATCAACACCACTACTTTCTTGGTCTGCAAAAGTACAATTCTCACGTCTTATGATTCGTTTAGGAAATTTAGATGTAGGAGAAGTTCCGAAAATGAGTCTAACTACATGGGCAGAAAATGAAATAAAAGATCCAATGGTTCGCAATATATTTTATGCGCTATGCCGAACAACAACATATACGTTTGCTCCTACAATACAATTAGCATCATCTGTACTAAAGCAAATACAGCTTTCTATAAAAGAGGGAGTGCTTTATGTAGATGGTGGTTGGGAGACGATAATAACAAAATTAAGAGCTATAGCGAATGATATCGGGGTGCAGTTTTTGGCTAAAAAGCATGTTGTGGAAATTGAGCATTCCGAAGGTAAACAAAGAATACATTGTGTTGATGATGAGGTTTTTGAAGTAGGCGCAGTCATCGTGACGACTCCGCCGAAAGAAGCTTGTAAAATAATAAAAGGTGCAGAAGGAACAAGTTTGCATAGATGGAGTGAACAATCTGTACCGGTTACTGTTGCTGCATTAGATATTGGCTTGAGACAATTACCCAATCCTACACATCAATTTGTATTAGGATTAGATCAACCTATATTTTTCACAAATCAATCGAGAGCAGCTAAATTAAGTGAAGATGGATCAATTGTAGTGAGTCTAATTAAGTACTATAATCCTGTACTCGAGATGAATCATATTCGTGATGATAAAGAACAGTTGGAAAGTACGATGGAGTTGTTACATCCAAATTGGAAAAGAGAAGTTGTTGCACAGCAATATTTACCGAAAATAACAGTAGTACATGATTTTCCTCATATTGACCGTGTTGAAAAAGCGAGCCCTAATATACCTGAAATGCCAGGTGTTTATGTTGCAGGAGATTGGGTAGGGCATGATGAAGTATTAGCTGATGCTGCGGTAGCAAGCGGGAAGCGTACAGCGTTATACATTTTAAAGCAATATGAAAGTGAGGCAGTTCATCATGGAAACGGAGCAGTTATATGAAGCGTATCAACCATTATTATTTTCGTTAGCATACAGAATCCTTGGGAGTGTTATGGATGCTGAGGATATCGTTCAGGATGTATTTATCTCGCTAAATAATATAGAAGATCCTCAATCTATAGAAAATATGAAAGCATATTTATGTAAGATGGCGACAAATCGTTCAATTGATAAATTACGATCGGCAGCGCATAAACGTAACGTGTATGTAGGGATGTGGTTGCCAGAGCCAATTGTAGAAGAGAGTGATGAGCCATCAAAGTCATTTATAATGAAAGAATCCCTTTCCACCGCATATTTATTACTTTTACAACAATTATCTGAGGTAGAAAGGATTGTTTTCATATTAAGAGAAGTTTTCAGTTATGAATACGAAGAAATAGCTTCAATTGTTGATAAGAGTAGTGTAAACTGCAGGAAGATCTTTCAACGTGCTCGAAAAAGCATGTTGGAGAAACCGAGGCAATCAAAATTAAGCACGGAGAAAATGGCTTCTTATGTTGAAAAGTTTGTATCATCATTACAGTGTGGGGATGCGGAAGGTATGTTAGAAGTATTAAAAACAGATGCTATACTCAAAGCTGATGGTGGTGGTAAAGTTACGACTGCGATTAACCCGATTTATTCTGCGGATCGAATTATACGTTTGTTCTTTGGGATTGCACAACGATTGACAGAAGAGTACACTGTTGATTTCAAAATGGTCAATGGTATACCAGGAGTTATAGTTACAATAAATAATAAAGTAACTTATGTTCTTTCGTTTGTATTTGAGGATGAGAAAATTTCAAATATTTATATGATGGTTAACCCTGAAAAACTTATGCATTTAAATGTAAAAATATAAAAAAGCGCATTTCTTCAGAAATGCGTTTTTTATTATTTTTCTAACATTTCAAGAGGTACATCTTTTTCGCCAGCTACCTCAAATTTAATTTCCCCGTCTTCTTCATAAATACGTGTAATAATCGGTATAGTAATCATTAATTTTTTATGCTGCTTTCGTTTTCTAGCAGCATCTAAGCTAATCACGTTCATTTGTAAGCATCCTTTCTTCTGGAAATATATAGACAAAGAAAATGCGTCCGAAAAGGGCGCTTAATTGAATTTGAAATACCGATTCATTTAAATGGGGTTTATATAATTTAATAACTGCAATTTTAATATGAAATAATATAAATGGAATAATTGCACGTAGAAATTAACTTTACCAAAAAACGAAACAATATGCTATAAAAAAATTCAAATCTTTGTCATATAACAGGAAAAAGGTTTTTGTTTCGCATATAATGAAAGTAGACGGGCAGCAAGAGCTTTTTCATCATATTGCTTTGGAAAGGCGATGAAAAAAATGGATACGTTAGATTCATTATTATTTCAACTTGAACAATATGGAGAAGAGCATGATCGAAATAAAAAAACAAGGGAAGAAAAATTACGGAATATTACTCGTGAGATGGGGCAATTTTTATCAATTTTAGTAAAAGGGTGTAGCGCAAAAAACATTTTAGAAATCGGAACTTCTAATGGTTATTCTACATTGTGGTTAGCTAATGCGGTAGAAGAAACAAATGGAAATGTAACAACTGTAGAGCTTTCTTCAGAACGAGTTGGAGAGGCACTTGTCAATTTTGAAAAGGCAAACCTTTTACAAAGGATTGATGTTCATAATCAAGAAGCAGGGGCATTTTTAGATGCGCAATTAGATCATTCATTTGATTTTATTTTCCTAGATTCAGAGCGTACGCAATACATGTGGTGGCTTGAGCATATAAAACGCATTTTACAACCAAAGGGTTTTCTTGTTGTTGATAACGCAACCTCTCATGCAAATGAATTAGCCGAGTTTAAAAAAATGATAGAAGAAGATGAAATGTTTGAAACGGTGTTATTGGCATTTCAAAATGGAGCATTCGTAGCGCGCAAGAAGAAATAGGAGTGAGCGCAATATAATTATCACATTGAAAAAGGGTGTATGTCAAAAGATTGAGTACAGAAGGATAGAAGAACATAATTTATATACGTAACATACGAAGAATCCGCCTTCAGCATGTCGTTCTCTAGGTCTTAAGTCTGAGGAAAATTATGTTGATTACAGGTATACTTATAGTAAGAAACAGGGAATGACTGCATAAACAGGCATTTCTAAAAAAATCGATTTCAAGCAGTCAGAATGTATATGAAATACGATATAATTGATGAAATATAGTGCATATAAATTCGCACATATAAATAAAGGAGCGATTTTGTTGACTGAACTCGAGAAAAAAGAACCTGTATCCATTGTGAAAGATAATAATGTAGAAGTAGTAGTTGATACAGTTATAAAAGATGAAGAATTAGAGGAACTAAATAAAGAAGCTGATCTTTATGTACAAAAGTTAAATAGCGAGCAAAATACAGATTTATCAAAAGTATTGTCTCAGCTAGGAGATTTAGGGGATAAAGAGCAACAGGCAGCAGGACAAACGTTATCAGCTTTAAAACGCCCTGTAACAGCGATGATGAATGGGAAAAATGAAGAAATTCCAAATACATTGTTAGAATTACGGAAAGTGGTATCAGAGCTTGATCCCAATTCACTTAAAGCAAGTGGTATGAAGAAAATAATGTTTAAAGTATTCAAGAAAAATCCACTTGAAACATATGTGCATAAATACCAATCTATAGATAAACAAATCGAGGAAATTATTAGATCCCTTCTAATTGGCCGTGATAACTTACAAGAGGATACAGTTGGTCTTGAAATGTTAAAAGAACAATCGCACGATAAAATTCATGCGCTTGATAAACAAGTATACTTAGGGAAAAAGCTTGCTGGCATGCTTGAAGCTGAGAAACAAAACCCAGAGCGTCAAAGAGATATTCCATTAATTAACGATGCGTTAGAAAAGATACTTGTACGTACACGTAATATGCAGCAAGCGAAAAGTGTTTTATTACAATCTATCGCATCTGTAGACATTATTAAGAAAAATAATGAAAAGTTAACAGAGGCAATTCGTAATGCAATTACGATGACGCAAAACGTTGTAACGGTTTCAGCTGCTATTCAGTTAGCGTTAACAAATCAACGGAAAACAATCGATGCAGTGAATGCGACAAATGAAGCAATTGAATCGATGGTATTAAGTAATTCTCAAGCGTTAAAACAAAATACAGAAGAAACGACAAAATTGCTTGAAAACCCTGCTATTAGCATGGATAAATTACGTGAATCATTCCAAAATGTGTTCGCTGCAATTGAAGCATCTGAAAAATCGTCAGAACGTATTATCGAGTCAAGTAAGAAGTTCGTTATTGAACTAGACACATTTAATGATGAGATGAAGCAGAAACTCATTCAGCGTCCAAGGAAATAACGGATTATTAGAGGAGGTGAACAAATGAGTTTCATTCAAACAGTATTATTACTACTCGGTACATTGCTTTTAATAGCATTTACTGTCGTTGTTTTAGTCGTATATTTCGGACGGAAGCTGTATTTTTCATGGACGAAGCCATATAAAAGAGCGCAAGATTCTTTAGACAAGTTATCAAACAAATCAATACCGTTTCTACAAGAATTTACACAACATCCACTGTTTTATCGCTGGATTCGCACTGAAGGAAAGAAAGAACAAAATACATTAAATACTCTATTTTGTGCATCAGGTCAACGTACGAGAGAACAAGTCTTCTCGATGTTACCGAAAGAAAAGCAGAAAAAAGTGCATGTAATGGCAAAAACTACGAAAAAGCTTACGAATGAAGATATTGATGTAGCTGCGATGAAAGTGAAAGATTTCTTAAGACAAGAAACACAGCAAACTGTAAAACCGACAGACTTATCATTTTACAAATTGTATTTTTATGACCGTTATCCAGACGCATTAAATACAATTCAAGCGTATAAACGCTCAATAAATCCTTCATTACAAAGAACGGTTGATGATATTACAATTTCAGTATTGAATGCACTTCCGTACTATCAAGAGCAACGCATGTTTGAACAACAACATAAACTTGAAACGTTCTTAATGAAAGATTTAACGGCCATGTTATCGTTGGTAGTACAATTACCACCTTCACAAAGACCAGAGAAGGAAGAAGAACTGAAAATCTACTTGGAAAATTTCCAAAAAGAAATGGAAGTAGTAGAGCGAGATATTCGCGATTCAATTGATCACGATTTAAATGTGAAGATGAGAGCAGCGACTGAGAAGTTTAAGAATAAATAACAAAAAGCGCCTTAAAAGCTAAGTATCACAGCTTTAGGGCGCTTTTTGTTATGAGATTTTATTTTGCACTAACGGTAGTATGACTAGAAGCCACACTTTCATTATGCAATCGATCAACTGCAGTTACGACATACGTATACGTTTCTCCAGAAATAACGGTTTTATCTACATAAATTTCTCCAAGTTTTGTTTTTCTTACAGTAGTAAGTAAATTTTTCGGATTTTGTATATCCACTTCATTTTTCCCATTCGCGCGGTAAATAGCGTAATAAGCAGAATCATTATCTCTATTGTCAATGATGCCAATTGCAATACCTTCATTTCTTGGAATGGCACCTTTTAAAGTCGGTTGTTTTGGTGGATCATGATCAATCCAAGGCATAGGCGGGATTAATGCAGGATATTTATATATGTCTTTTGAGAGTCTATCCTTAACTCCAAGTGGATTGTTATTAATATCTTTTAAGCTAAAATGCATACTACCTTTTATTTCAGGATATAGCCGGTTTAATGCAATTTGTCTTGGATATTCTTCTGGATCAGACCAAGCAGGGACGGAGTTATTATTAATTTTATAGGCCGCTTGACCGATGTATAGGTGAATCGGTTTGTTATTTGTTTCTTTAACCCACCAATCTACTAATATGTCATATGCAGCTGGGGTGAAACCTATATTCCAATATATTTGCGGTGTAATGTAGTCAATATATCCTTTTTGTATCCACTCACGTGTGTCAGCATAAAGGTCATCATAGTTTCTTTGGCCTGCGGTTGTGTTAGAGCCAGTCGGATCGTCAGCTATATTTCTCCATACGCCGAACGGACTAATGCCAAACTTTACATATGATTTTTCTTGTTTTATAGCAGTATTTAAATCTTTTACAAGTTCATTTACATTGTTACGTCGCCAATCTTCTATATTTGTAAATCTACCGTTATTATATGTTTCGTACGTTTTCTGATCTGAAAATTCTTCACCGGCTACTTTATATGGATAAAAATAATCATCCATATGCAGCGCATCAATATCGTAATTTTGCACGATTTCTAAAGCACCTTCTGTTATAAATTTTTTCACTTCTGGAATACCGGGATTGTAATATAACTTTCCGCCATAAGGGACAACCCAATTGGGATGTTGCCTTGCAGGGTGATTATTTGATAATCGATTTATATCGGTGTGATTCATCGTTATTCGGTATGGGTTAATCCAAGCGTGGAATTCTATATTTCTTTTATGAGTTTCTTCAATCATAAATGCAAGCGGGTCATAACCAGGATCTTTTCCTTGTGTTCCTGTAATGTATTCAGACCAAGGACCGTAATTTGAAGGATAGAAAGCATCAGCGGTTGGTTTAATTTGTACAACAACTGCATTCATACCAGTGCTTTTTACATCGTCTAATAATCTTATAAATTCTTGTTTCTGTTTTTCAATGGGTAAGCCAGTTTTTGAGGGCCAATCAATATTCAGAACAGATGCAATCCATACAGCACGTAATTCATGTTTTTTGTATGCAGTATTTACTTCAGCATAAGTAGAGTGAGGGGGAATGAAAGAGAAAGGGATGAACAAGATGACGATACAACATATCATTAATAAACGTTTAACGATCATTTATACGCCTCCCTATCATATGATTATTTAAAATAATATAGGAGGCGAGGTTGACTTTGCAATAGAGAAAATTGCATATTGAAACATTAATTTAATAGGAAAAATATTTTTAATGAAATTTACTTTCATTATAACTAAATTCATTTACTACTTCATATGCTTGTTAGTAAAGTGAAACTTCCTTTCATTTGAAGGGTAATAAATTATAAGTATAGGAGGATTAATAAATGAAAGTTTTGTTCGTCTGTTCTGGAGGAATGTCCAGTGCAATTGTTGTAAACGCTTTAAAAAAAGAAGCGGAGAAAAATGGTGTGAACATGGAAGTGCATGCAATTGGAACGAATGAGGTAGAGGAAGAAGTAAAGAATGGCTGGGATGTCGTAATGGTGGCACCTCAAATAAGACACCGATTTGACTCTGTAAAAAAATTTGCAGAGGAGGAATCTATTCCGTGTGGCATCATTCCACCGCAAGCATACACGCCACTTGGAGGCCCGACTTTATTAAAAACTGTAAATGAATTAATTAGTTAGGAGGAAGCGTTATGAATAAGTTTGTCACGTTTCTTGATAAAAACTTATCTGGCCCGATGGCAAGGCTTTCTGAGCAGAGGCATCTACAAGCAATCCGTGATGGAGTTATTTCGGCGTTACCATTTATTATAGTAGGAAGCTTTTTTTTAATAGTAGCATTTCCACCACTGCCGAAAGATAGTTTCATATCGGTTTGGGCATTAAAGAATCAAACAAGTATATTGATACCATATCGTTTAACTATGTTTATTATGTCCTTATATATAGCATTTGGAATAGGATATAATTTAGCGAAAAGTTATAAATTAGATGCTTTATCAGGAGCACAGCTTGCGGTATGTTCACTACTTTTAACATTAACGCCTGAGTTAATTGATAAAAAAGGATTCATGCTTCCGATGACAAATCTTGGAGGTCATGGATTATTTGTGACGATGATCGTCTCTATTTTATCAGTTGAGATTTTAAGGTTTTGTAAGAAGAATAACGTAACGATAAAAATGCCAGAACAAGTACCATCGTCAGTATCACGTTCATTTGAAGCACTTATACCTGCAGCATTCGTTATTATTATGATGAGTCTTATTACAGTCGTTTTTAAAGTTGATTTACATTACGTTGTAGATAAACTAGCCGCACCGTTAGTAAAAGCTGGTGATAGTTACTTTGGCGTTATTATACCTGTATTTTTAATTACGTTTTTCTGGTCTTTCGGGATACACGGAGTATCAGTTGTAGGTACTGTGGCAAGGCCACTTTGGGATGTGTATTTAGGAAAGAACGGTGAAGCTGTAGCAAGTGGAGCGAGTCATTTTCCGTTTATTGCACCAGAACCGTTTTATCAATGGTTTATTTGGATTGGTGGTTCGGGTGCAACGTTAGGGCTTGTGTTAGCTATGATTGTATTTGGTCGATCAAAATATTCAAAAGCATTATCGAGAACATGTATTGTCCCTGGGATTTTTAATATAAATGAACCGGTTATATTCGGTTTGCCGATTGTATTAAATCCAATTTTAATTATTCCTTTCGTCATTACCCCGTTAGTAACAGCTACTATAGCGTATGCTGCAACCGCAATGGGATTTGTAACACCAACGCATATTATGCCGCCATGGACATTACCTGCTCCAATTGGTGCATATTTAGCAACAGGTGGAGATTGGCGTGCGATTGTATTAGTTTTTATAAATATAGCAATATCGTTCCTTATTTATTTACCATTCTTTAAAATGTACGACAAAAATATGCTTGAAATCGAAAAGAATGGTGACGGAGAGTCGGTTAATCCTTAATCTGCATGCTGTTATTTTGAGTGATAGACTTTTTGTCTATCACTTCTTTCACATTAAAACTAGAAAGGGGGAAATAGAATGAATATAAAATTTAGTTATAAAGGTGTGTTTTTATTACTATTTGGAGTGATTTGTGCAAATTTACTTTTTGTCCCTTTATTAGGCATGCTAAATTTATCACAAATGCATAGTATTTGGCTCGTTACAAGTATTGCGGCAAGCGTTTTGCTTACGGTAGTTGTTTCTTTCATTGATGGATCGTTTGCATCGAAAGCTCAGTTGTTTTTTAGATTTATATTGTTTTCGATTGGTTGTACGTTGGTTACTTACATGATTGTTTTTTAGTAAATAGGAGGTCATGCATGTTATGTATGTTGCAGGGGTAATGTCCGGTACTTCGTTAGACGGAATAGATGTAGCACTCGTTCATATAGATGGAAGCGGTGTAGATTCTAAAGTTGAACTCATCCATTTTACTACTGTGCCATTTTGTAATGATATGAAAAATGATATCCAGCAGGCATTATCAATAGAAAATTCAAATGTACAACTTATATGCAGTTTGAATTTTAAACTCGGTTTACGCTTCGCAAACGCTGTAAAGGAAGTTTGTAAAGAGGCCAATTTTCCTTTGAGACAATTAGATTTAATTGGTTCTCACGGACAAACGATTTATCATCAGCCACAGCAAGATGGAGGTATGATTCCTTCTACATTACAAATTGGAGAACCAGCAATTATAGCGTATGAAACGAATACGACGGTTATTTCTAATTTTCGAACGATGGACATGGCAGCTGGAGGACAAGGAGCACCACTTGTATCATATTCAGAGATTATTTTATATCGTCACCAAACTAAAAATAGACTACTACAAAATATCGGCGGGATTGGTAATGTGACTGTAATACCAAGTCAACTAAGTGAGAAAAGCGTTATAGCATTTGATACAGGTCCAGGTAATATGGTAATGGATGAAGTATGTCAAAGGTTATTTCAGTTGTCATATGATCAAAATGGTAACATTGCAAAACAAGGAGTAGTTGTAGAAGAGGTTTTGACATATTGTATGAATCATCCATTTTTGAAAATGAATCCACCGAAATCAACTGGTAGAGAACAGTTTGGAGAAGAATTTGTCAGTGAGTTATTAAAGCGGTTTGAAAAGCATAGTAAAGAAAATATATTGACGACTGTCACAAGGTTTACAGCAAGTTCAATTGTTTATCATTATAAGGAGTTTATTCTGCCGTATTATGAAATCGATGAGGTAATTCTAGGTGGTGGCGGAAGTTATAATGATACACTTGTAGAAATGATACGGCATGGATTGAAAGAAGAAAAATGTGCATTATTCCTTCAAGAAGATATAGGCTATTCTTCAGAATCGAAGGAAGCAATCGCCTTTGCCATTTTAGCAAATGAAACATATCATCGTAATCCAAGTAATGTGCCGAGCGCAACAGGTGCTAAGAATTCCGTAATTTTAGGGAATATAACATTCCCTCCATACGCAGATGAAAATGAGGCGAACATATGAAGTATATGATTGGAGTAGATGGCGGGGGAACGAAGACAGAGGCAATTGCATTTGATCAAGATGGAAATGAAGTTGTAAGGGGTACGAGCAGATTTGGAAATGTATTAATAGATTTTGACCAGGCACTTTTGCATATTATGGAAGCAATTAATCAATGCCAGAAGAGTTTAATGAATGAGCATTGCGTTTGTATTTGTTTAGGATTAGCTGGTATAAGCGGAGGGAATACAAATGAATTAACATTACGTTTAAAAAAGAAATACGGAACAAAAATTGAAATTTTTAATGATGCAATGATCGCGCATGCAGCTGCTTTAAAAGGTAAGGAGGGAATATTAACTATAGGTGGTACAGGTGCAATTTGTATCGGAAAGAAAGGGGAAGTATATCAGTATAGCGGTGGATGGGGACATATTTTAGGAGATGAGGGGAGCGGATATTGGATTGCATTACAAGCTTTAAAGAAAATGGCAATTCAGTTCGATCAAGGAATCAGTCTTTGTCCATTGAGTTTGAACATTCAAAGGCAGTTTCAACTTTTGACACCGTCTCATATAAAAAGCTTAGTATATACTTCTTCTAAAGATAAAATTGCAGCAATCGCGCCATTAGTTATTCAGGAAGCGAGAAATGGGAATGATGATGCACGTGAAATTATCTTGCAAGCTGCTAAGGAATTAACGAGAATTACAGTGAATATTTACAATAAAATGAAGTTTGATGTACCAACTTCAATTGCAGTAAGTGGTAGCATAATGCGTTTCGTTCCAGAAATATATGCTGAATTTAAGAAATGCTGTGAGAAAAGTATAGGAAAAGTTACATTTGTATCACAATCCGAACCAGCAGTGAAAGGAACATATTATTTAATGAAGAATTTATATTTAAATAAATAGCTGTATGAGAATTTTTGTATGATTTGTAAAAATATGATGTTAAAATGTATAAAGGGATGTATGTTAAAAACGTACAATATACGTAGTAATTGAATATTGTATATGTAATCCCATGTAGAAAGTGAATGATTACATGATTAATAGTATGCAGTTTTTATATTTGGTGGCTTCTTATTTAATTGGAAACATATTGACCGCTTATATAGTAACAAAATTGAGACATAACGTTGATATTAGGGATGAAGGAAGCGGAAATCCTGGCGCAAGAAATATGGGGCGCGTATATGGAAAAGGGTATTTCATCGCTACATTTTTAGGTGATGCGATTAAAGGGGCAATCGTTGTTGCTGTAGCAAAATATCTTTTTGAAGATCCTACATTCGTAATGTTAACATTATTGTCCGTTATTATTGGACATATTTACCCAGTTTTATTTAAAGGCAAGGGCGGTAAAGGTATTTCAACATTTATAGGAGGACTAATCGCATTTGATTATTTGATAGCGCTTACCCTCTTAGGCATTTTTATTGTATTTTATTTAATATTTAAAGGGTTTACGAAGCCAGGACTAATTACAATTGCTTGTTTACCAATTTGTATGATTCTTTATTCTTATTCTATTGTTACCACTATATTAAGTGGAATGATTATTGTACTTATTCTATATGTGAATCGAGAATAAAATGAATGTTTAATAAGTGGGGATAATCTCCACTTATCATTTTTTATTAAATAGATAAAGGAGATAAGGCATGGGGTTAATTTATAAAGTTGCTGATCAAGATTGGGAATTTGAAAGTATACATAAATTAAATTATAAAACTTTTGTGGAAGAGATACCACAACATGAAGAAACGAAAGACCGGTTTCGTATAGATCGGTTTCATAAAGAAAATACATATTTAATTTGTTTAGATGAGGATAGATTAGTAGGTATGGTCGCAGTGCGGGGAAAACGACCATTCTCGTTAGATTATAAAATCTCAAATTTAGATGTTTATTTGCAAGAGCATGGAGAAAAAATGTATGAAATTCGTTTACTTTCAGTAGAACGTGAATATAGAAATGGAAGAGCGTTGTTAGGATTAATTCGTTTTCTACATCGTTATTTGCTTCTAAATGGATATGAATTAGCACTCATTTCTGCAACAACACGTGAACTAGCTTTATATGAGCAAATGGGATTCAAATCTTTCCATACGTTAGTTGGTACAGAAGAAGCAGCCTTCCAGCCAATGTATGTTACCCCTGCTATGTTTGAAGAGTCGAGTGTTGGGGGGGTTATGACGAAAGAATATACGTTTTTACCTGGTCCAGTAGATATTGAAGAGAACGTTCGAAAGGCATTTTCTACGCGGCCTATTTCGCATCGCTCTAAGTCATTTCAAGTGATGATGGACAATGTGAAAAAACGGTTACTTTATATGACAAAAGCAAAACATGTACAGCTTATGTTAGGAACAGGGACGTTAGCAAATGATGCGATTGCTTTACAGTTACGTTCTTTAAAAGGGAAAGGACTAGTATTAACAAATGGGGAATTTGGTAATAGATTAGTTGGACATGCAAAACGAGCACAGTTACATTTTGATACGTATAAAAAGGAAATGGGAGATCCATTTATTTATACCGAATTAGAAGAAATCATGACAACTGGAAATTATGAATGGATTTGGTTTGTTCATCATGAAACATCTACTGGAATGTTAAACGATTTAAACGAGCTAAATACTCTTTGTAACGAGAATCAAATAAAACTATGTGTAGATTGCATAAGCTCAATTGGAGCAATACCATTAGACTTGAAGGATGTGTATTTTGCGAGTGGTGTTAGCGGTAAAGCGATTAAATCATATACAGGAATTTCTTTCGTTTTTTATAACCACATTGTAAAAATAAACGAGGCTGTGCCAGCCTATATGGACATTGGCATGTATGAAGAAAATGAAAGCATTCCATACTCACAATCATGGAATTTAATTTATGCATTGCAAGAAGCGTTGAAGAGATTTGAAGATGAAAAGGTATTTGTAAAAATTAAAGAGACATACGAATATGTTGAAGAAGTTATTACTGATATGGGCTTAAAGCTTGTTTCACCTAAAGAACATGCCGCGCCAATTATACTTACTATTGTATTAAGCGAAGACCATTCTTCTAAAGTAGTAGGCGATGCATTAGCATTACAAGGATACATCGTTCATTATGAGTCATCTTATTTACAAAAGAATAATTGGATCCAAATTGCATGTTTAAATCATTATAAAGAACGCGATATGAAGAGGATGTTAAATTGTTTGCAAATGTGTTTATTTCAGAGTGGGGTACATATATAAAGATTTTTTCTTTTCGTATAAAGGAGCTACGACTTACGAAAACTTAGAAATAGAACTTTGGAAGAGGTGTCAGTATGATAACTAGAAAACTACCATTACATATAGACGATATTAAAAAAGCTCACAAGATTCTAGATAGAAATGCTCGTAAAACGCCATTAGTAAAATCTTTTTATTTGACTAGTAAAACGGGCGGAGAAATACATTTGAAATTAGAAAATATGCAATTAACGGGTTCTTTTAAATTTCGTGGCGCATTTAATAAAATGTCACGGCTCACGGATCAAGAAAAAGAAAGAGGTGTAATCGCATGTTCAGCAGGTAATCATGCACAAGGAGTTGCATTATCTGCTCATTTACTCGGTATTAAGAGTAAAATTGTTATGCCAATTTCTGCACCTCAGGCAAAAGTTGAAGCAACAAAAGGATATGGATCTGAAGTGATTTTACATGGTGAAACCTTTGATGATGCAAAGGTAAAATGTGAAGAAATTATAAGGGAAACAGGTGAAACATACTTACATCCATATGATGATGTAGAGGTAATGGCTGGTCAAGGTACAATTGGATTAGACATTCTTGATGATATGTGGGATGTAGATACTGTCATTGTACCAATAGGTGGAGGCGGAATTATTTCTGGTATTTCTGTAGCATTAAAATCTTTTAATCCATCCATTAATATAATTGGTGTCCAAGCAGATAATGTTCATGGAATGAAGGCATCTTACGATAAAGGCGCAATCGTAGAACATTATGAGGCTCCTACTATTGCAGATGGTTGCGCAGTTAAAATACCAGGAGAATTAACATTTGAAATTGTAAAAGAATTAGTAGATGATATTGTAACTGTATCAGAAAAAGAGCTGGAAGTAGCGATGAAAGATTTATTACAACGTGGGAAAGCTGTTGTAGAAGGTGCAGGTGCATTAGCAACTGCTGCACTTCTTGCGGGAAAAGTTGATAGTTATATAAAAGGGAAAAAAGTAGTGGCTGTTATATCTGGTGGGAACGTGGACTTACAGCGCATATCAAGTGTATGTGAGCACTTTTTTGTCGCTAATGAAGTGAAATAGTTTTATGAAAGAAGAGCTAAGAGAAATGATCTTAGCTCTTACTTTTTGTCTACCATTTACTGTAAGTAGCAATAAACTTGCAGAATTTGCTGTCTAATGAATTGTTTTATTTAAGCGCCTATTTTTACACATATCTTTAATGTTACAATAATTATTTCAATATTGTCGAAACGTAAGCAGAAATTTAATATAATAGTTTTAATGTGCTAATGAGCGGTGAGGAGGGCAGGTCATGAATAAAGAAGAACAGGTCATGAACGGTTTCAGGGAATTATATAATAAGCTGGTTTGGCTTAATAAAGATAAGATGGAAAAAGGTCTTAAAGGGTTTAAGTCTTCTGAAGTCCACTGTATTGAATATATTGAAAACAATGCAGATTCTAACGTGACACAACTCGCAGAGGCTTTTTATGTGACTCGCGGTGCTATAAGTAGAATGACTAAGAAGCTCATACAAAAAGGCCTTGTTGAAAGTTACCAAAAGTCAGAAAATAAGAAAGAAATTTATTTTAAGCTTACCGAACAAGGGAAAGAAATTTATAAAATCCATGAAAATCTGCACAAAGAGTTTCAAGAGCGGGATAAAGCTGTATTTGAGCAAGTAACTGAAGAAGAATTCGACAGTATAATTAGCTTTGTGGAAAAGTATAGTAGACATTTGGATGCAGAAATAAAGAAACAAGGTATACATATTAAATCGTAATACATTTTAATAATAAAATGGCAGCCTTACTCTAATATGAGAATAGGCTGCTTTTTTATTATTTTATCTTTGTTGACTAATCAACAAAACAGGGTTATTATTTTGTTGACAAAGCAACAAAACATTTTAAGGAGAGAAGTTAAATGTCTATATTTAGATCACAAAATGAAAGGGAAACTGAAAAAAGCATAGATAAACATGCGTTACTATTCGGACTTATTTCTGTATTTCTTTGTGGTATAGGTTTCAGTATCATCATGCCTGTAGTCCCATTCTTAGTACAGCCATATACAAGTAATCCGGAAGAACAAGCATTAGTTGTTACACTACTAACTTCCGTATATGCGGCCTGCGTGTTTTTAGCTGCTCCAGCACTCGGGGGTTTAAGCGATAAGTATGGCCGTCGTCCATTACTTTTAATATGCTTATTTGGTTCTGCAATTGGGTACTTGGTTTTTGGCATAGGAGGAGCTTTATGGGTATTATTTGCTGGACGGATAATAGAAGGTATAACAGGTGGGAGCATAAGTACTATCTTCGCATATTTTGCAGACATCATTCCGAAAGAGCAGAGAACGAAATACTTTGGATGGGTGAGTGCAGTTGTAGGTGCGGGAACTATTATTGGACCAACTCTTGGGGGTTTACTTGCAAAGTTTGGTCATTCTGTACCTTTATACTTTGGAGCGTTCATAACTTTATTAAATGTTTTATATGGTATGAAATACATGCCTGAGAGTCTTGACAAAAATAACAGGTTAAAAGAGATTACTTTTGTAAGGTTAAATCCTTTTGCACAGCTAGCAAATATACTTTCCATGAAAAATTTAAAATGGTTACTTATCTCAGCGTTTTTACTTTGGATACCTAACGGATCTTTACAAGCAATTTTCACGCAATTTACAATAGATACTTTCAGTTGGAAACCTGCATTAATCGGACTTATGTTTTCAATTTTGGGCTTTCAAGACATTGTTTCACAAAGTTTTATCATGCCAAAGCTTTTAATCAATCTTAGTGATAAACAAATAGCTATTCTTGGGATGGTTTCGGAGATTATAGGATACAGTTTTATTGCGGCATCAGCTTTGTTTTCACTCTATCCACTACTAATCGTTGGAATGCTAATGTATGGTTTTGGGGATTCAATTTTCGGGCCTTCATTCAACGGGATGCTTTCAAAGTCTGCCAGTTCTAGTGAACAAGGAAGGATTCAAGGTGGAAGCCAATCTATTCAAGCTTTAGCAAGAATGATTGGTCCTATTCTTGGAGGACAAATCTATGTATCACTTGGTCATGCCGCACCTGCTTTTATGGGTATGATTCTTATAGTAGCGGCAATAGCAGTTTTGTATAAGGGAACGTATGAAACTGTATAACAGATAGATATAAGAACAAATAAAAGGGAGTCAGAACTTAGGAACAAGTGCTGATTCCCTATTTGTTTACGGTTTGAGAGCTAAGAGAAATGCTTTTGTTTAGGAATTTATTCTGCTATGCTCTCATGGTGAAGGGTAATATTCAGTGAGGTGGAACTATCATTAATTACAGTTAGCTTTATTTGAAAGTAAAAAGGTAGGTAAATGACTAGATAATTTCATTATGCTTGTGCTGAAGTAAATAATGACTCCATCTTTACTTTGCTCTTTTCTCGAATTTCAGCATCTGCGTGTCTCATAACGTATTTATGCGCTACAGCGATTGCTAAAACATCATCTAATAACCCAATCCCAATAATAGCAGCTATATCTGGAATGAAATCGATTGTTAATACGTAATAAGATAAAGCGGCTAATATTATGAATTTCGCCTTAGTAGGTAATTCTTTCTTTTTCATTGTGTAGAATAAAATAATACTTTCATATACGCTAGATTTACCGAGGTTTACAGAGCTTTTTTTGAACTTTTTCCAAAGTGTCTGTTTCTCCATATAAACACTCCTTTTACAAAACATAGATTTTTTAAAAGGATGGACAAAGAAGTGAGAGATTAATCAATTTTATTGTTTTTCTTAATTATATATTTCCATAAAAATAGGGGATTACCTGTTTAAAATAATATAATGTGGATTATGTAACGATTCATAGTGTTCCGTTACATAGTATATATATTGTAAAATGTATGTGGATGATTTAGTTATTATTATGCATTTTATAAGCGGTATGGGGGAAGCAAAATGAAAATAATAGAACTACCAATTGAATTCGAATTTAACGGGCAAAAACAATGTGTTTATCCAAGTTTAATTATAGTACATAATGAATTAACATTAGTCGATACAGGATATCCAAGTTTTTTACCTTTAATTGAAAATGCAATATTAAAACATGGATATGAGATGAAAAACTTAAAAAATATAATTATTACTCATTATGATGATGATCATCTAGGGGCTTTATATGATTTCAAAGTGAAATATCCTCAAATTAATATTATTGCTAGTGAAATTGAATCTAACTATATTAGTGGTGATATAAAATCAGAGAGGTTAGTTCAAGCTGAAGTAATGTTAGAACGTATGCCAAATGAAGAAAAAGAATTTGGTAAATGGTTTATACAACAGTTAAAAAATATAAAACATATTTCCGTCGATGAAAAAGTGCATGATGGTCAAATGATTTTGAATAATGAATGTCAAATAGTAGCGACGCCAGGACATACTTCGGGGCATATTTCATTATATTTTCCGAATTTAGATTGTGTAATTACGGGAGATGCGGCTGTTCAAGAGAATCGTGAGTTAGTAATAGCTAATCCGAATTTTTGTTTGGATATAGAAAAAGCGAAACAGTCTTTAAACAGGATTAAAAGTTTTAAAGCAGCAGAGTATTATTGCTATCATGGAGGAAAGCTTACTGTATAAATTAATGAAAATCGGTCTTTCCTAAATCGAAAAGATTGGTTTTTAGTTCATATATTTTGCGATTTCAACCAAATCAGTAACATTATATTTCGGTAAAATTGAAATATATATGTAAAGAAGAATATATATAATTTGAGCAAGAGTATAGGGGGGAGAAGATGGGTTCGTTATTTGATGTAATAGCAGATATCATTTTATTTTATCCTCGAAATGACATGAAATTGAAACATCATATCGCAAAATTAAGTGAATTAGAGTGGTTTCGAAATCTACATGAAGATCTGAAGTATACAAGTTTAATTTGGAGTAATAGAAAAATTAAAAGGTATATTTTGACTTCTATAAACATGGAAGCATTAATAAAATCTGAGAAAAAGCAAAAAGAATTTGTTCATCTAGTACAGGATGAATATAAAAAAAGAAGATAAGAATTTTTTTATTTTTCATATTTGGCGAAACAAATGGTACAATGAAAGCTAATGTGAAAAATAAGGAAAAGAAGTGGTCTATTTGAAAAACTTTTTAGAATTAGGAATTAGTGAAACTTTTAATCATACATTACGTGAAAATGGAATTACAGAAGCAACACCAATTCAAGAGAAGGCAATTCCTGTTATTATGTCAGGTAAAGATATTATTGGGCAGGCGAAAACAGGAACGGGTAAAACGTTAGCATTCGTGTTACCGATTTTAGAAAAAATCGATCCAGAGTCTAGTGATGTTCAGGCCTTAATTGTTGCACCAACAAGGGAACTAGCTCTGCAAATTACAACTGAAATTAAAAAAATGCTTGTTCAAAGAGAAGATATTAATGTACTAGCGATTTATGGTGGGCAAGATGTAGCACAACAATTGAGAAAATTAAAAGGTAATACACATATTGTTGTTGCAACACCAGGACGATTATTAGATCATATACGACGTGAAACAATTGATTTAAGTAATCTTTCAACGATTGTACTAGATGAAGCGGATCAAATGCTTTATTTCGGTTTCTTATATGATATTGAAGATATTTTAGATGAGACACCAGGTAGTAAACAAACGATGTTATTCTCAGCAACGATGCCAAAAGATATTAAAAAATTAGCGAAACGTTATATGGATGAGCCGCAAATGATTCAAGTACAAAGTGAAGAAGTAACGGTTGATACAATTGAGCAGCGTGTCATTGAGACGACAGACCGTGCAAAGCCAGATGCACTTCGTTTTGTTATGGATCGTGATCAGCCATTTTTAGCTGTTATTTTCTGTCGTACAAAGGTTAGAGCAAGTAAGCTTTATGATAATTTAAAAGGATTAGGTTATAATTGTGCTGAACTTCATGGTGATATACCTCAAGCGAAACGTGAAAGAGTTATGAAGAGTTTCCGCGAAGCTAAAATTCAGTACTTAATCGCAACGGATGTAGCAGCTCGTGGACTTGATGTAGATGGTGTAACGCACGTATTTAACTTTGACATCCCTGAAGATGTAGAAAGTTATATTCACCGTATTGGCCGAACAGGACGTGCAGGTGGATCAGGTCTTGCAATTACGTTCGTTGCAGCGAAAGATGAAAAACATTTAGAAGAAATTGAAAAAACGCTTGGTGCACCAATACAAAGAGAAATAATCGAACAACCGAAGATAAAACGTGTAGATGAAAACGGAAAACCGGTACCAAAGCCAGCTCCGAAGAAATCAGGTCAAAATCGTCAAAGAGATAGCCGCGAAGGTTCAAGAAGTGAATCAAGACGTGATTCAAGAAATAGCTCAAGAAGTGATTCAAGAAATAGTTCTAGAAATGAAAATAACCGATCATTTAATAAGCCAAGTAATAAAAAAGGTAGTACAAAGCAAGGTCAGCAAAGACGTGGCCGTTAAATAGTTATAATTGTAAAAGAGTCGCAAAATATTGTGGCTCTTTTTTGTTTGTATACAACAAGGATGATGGCAAGAAAAAAACAAAATTTCATTCACCGCATTTGAAATTTATAAAGGGAATTTTATAGTCCAAAACCATTAGTGCAAGGGTATTACTATCATTCAGCAGAACACTTTGGTTAAAAGAAAAGGTATTGAAGCGAGCGAGTATTTTCATTATACATTCCGCAATTATTGAAATAGAACAAGAGAAGTTTATGAAGGATTAAACTCGTATTGGTGTACGATCGTTGGAAACTGGAAAACTAATTTGTTAGTTTTGATCGATGAGGAACTCGAGAAGCACCACTGCCATCCTTATGGGGAAATTGCTTACGACGACGATGAAGGTAATGTAGTGATAATATGCGAAATAAGAAAAAAGGACTAGCAGTCGTACCTGCCGTCCTTTAATAGGAGAAAAGTAATCTTGTTTAGAACTACGCATAAACAGAAAATCTGCTTGTAATTAGTTTTACCCTAAATATACGTGTCTATACAAAAAAGGGATAAGTAAAAGATACTTATCCCCGGAAGGGAAATCCCAAGCACCAAAATGGCTCGTATTGGTCTGCAGGTTCAAAAGTAGTATATGTAAAACGAAAAATCTCATACAAAAAGCAGACAACGATTTTGGTTGTCTGCCAGTGAGTTCAATGAGTTAGCTAATTGTGATAATTTGCATCCCCATTGCGAGAAGAGTGAAGCTGCTAGTTCAAACAGCTTGTTGGTATTATTTTCGATTTCTTAAAAAATATACAGAGAAAGTAGATAAGTGAAGAACCTACCTGTTTTTGCTGTAACAAAAGAAAGAGGTATTGGCCGTGGACACGGCGGCTTGAAAATAGTATGTATTTTTATTTGGAAAATATTCACGGGGTGAAGAAACGTGGAATGTTTGATAAAGGTGTTTGTGAAATTAATCAGCTAATTAGTAAAACAAAATAGTTATTTGGAAGAAAAGGAAAATGAATATGAGATGAATTGAAGCTGTTGAAAAATTACTTGAAGTGATGAAAGAATGCTTTTGGAACGGAACATCTTTAAAGGGTGAAGCTAATGATTTTAATATTGTATCTTGGCTGATTGAAGAAGCGACGCGTAAAACAAAATAAAGATTTCATTTTGTAGCAATGGAGAATAGATATGTGTACTTATTGGGGGAAAGTAGATAAAGAGTTCTTTAAGAGGCAAGAACCGGAACAAAATAAAAGAGCGGCTAGCAAAAGCTAACTGCTCAATACAAGGAGATACAGAGAAGACTACTTTAAATGAATGTTGGCATACAGCCCACATTCAGTATTGACCGAATATTTATTTTAAATTCAATTTATTTAAAGTAAACATCCCAACAGATAAAATGGTTGCGCCTGCTACAGAACCTAGCCAGTCTCTCCAGCCTAATGTATTTAAAGATGCATCTGTTAAATCCGTAATTAAGAAGATAGCAAACATTAATACACCAAATGCTAAGCATCCCCAAAATGTTTGCAAATATTTAATCATCTTCTTTCGGAACTTGCTCATATAAATCACCCTTATTAATAATTTATATTTTTATAAATAAATTATCACATATACAAAAATTAAAAGTGCGAAATATGCAATATTACATATTGGAACTCAACAAAATACTCCATTGATAAGTACATAGATCGAACGGAGGCATCGTTCTTTTCCTAAAATGAAAGGTGACGATAAGAAACATGAGATACGTTTTAAACAAATTGAGCGGACGTTAAAAAATAAAAATTTATAAAGGAAATAGAAAGTATGGTGTTGTATATGTACGATAATAGGAAACTTTTTGCAAACTAAACATATAATTTTAATAGACCGACAGTCGGTCTGATGGGAAGGAGAACTTGAATGCGAATTGTAAAGGAGTATGAGGAGCGTAGAAAGGAAATTTTAGAAACAGCTGAGCGTTTGTTTCTTACGAAAGGTTATACGAAAACAACCGTGAATGATATTTTAAAAGAAATTGGTATAGCAAAGGGGACGTTTTATCATTATTTTAAGTCGAAGGAGGAAGTAATGGATGAAATCATTATGAGGATTATTAAAGAGGATGTCACTAAGGCGAAAAGGATTGTCTCCAATCCCGATATCCCCGTTTTAGATAAGTTATTTAAAATTTTAATGGAACAATCACCAAAATCAGGAGATGTCAAAGAAAAAATGATTGAACAATTCCATCAACCAAATAATGCAGAAATGCATCAGAAAAGTTTAGTGCAATCCATTATACATTTATCTCCTGTATTAACGGAAGTTTTAGAGCAAGGAATAGAAGAAGGCATATTTTCTACTCCATACCCACAAGAAACAATTGAATTATTACTCTCTTCAGCACAAGTCATATTTGATGATGGTTTATTCCAGTGGAAACCGGAAGAAATGATGAGAAGAGCTAAGGCTTATATTAAAATGATGGAAGTATCTGTTGGAGCGAAAGAAGGGTCCTTTGATTATATGATCGAGGTTTTAATGAAACAGAAATAGCTTTTTTCTGTTTGGGTGTTATAGACCGGCAGTCGGTCTAGACTAAATGAAGGATGTGATGAAGATGCCAGCAAGTATTCAATCTTCCTTGAAAGATTTTCACTTAATGGTAAGTGGTCAAATTATTACTATTTTAGGTTCAACACTATTACGTTTTGCACTGTCTTTATATGTGCTAGATATAACAGGACGTGCCGATATATTTGCAGGGTTATATGCCATAACGAGTATCCCGTTTTTGTTAGCTCCTCTTGGCGGAGCGATAGCAGATCGTTTCAACCGCCGTAATGTAATGGTCATTTTGGATTTTATAAACGCTGCTATTGTATTAAGTTTTATAGTTTTGTTATTAACTGAATCGGTATCTATTTTATTGATTGGAGCAATTATGTTTTTACTAGCAGTCATTAGTGCAATGTACTCACCAGTTGTTATGGCAAGTATTCCGCAATTAGTTCCAGAGAAAAAGTTAGAACAAGCAAACGGTATCATAAATGGTGTGCAAGCATTATCTAATATAGTTGCACCTGTACTAGGAGGAATATTATATGGCATAATTGGTTTGAAAATGCTCGTAATAACAAGTTGTCTTGCTTTCTTTTTATCTGCAATTTTAGAAATGTTTATTACAATACCTTTTATAAAAAGAGCGCAAGAAAGCCATATCATACCGACAATTGTAAAAGATATGAAAAAAGGTTTTCTTTATGTTTTAAAGCAACCTTTTATTTTGAAGGCTATGTTACTTGCAGCTTTACTAAACTTAATTTTGACACCGTTATTTGTTGTTGGAGGACCTATTATGTTACGAGTAACTATGCAGAGTAGCGATACGATGTATGGAATTGGAATGGGATTAATTGATTTTGCAACCATATTAGGGGCATTGTCAATCGGTTTCTTTGCTAAAAAGTTACAGATGAAAACATTATATAATTGGATGCTTATCATAGCTTTATTAGTAATGCCAGTGGCACTATCAGTTACACCGTTTATTCTTAATTTAGGATACTATCCACCATTTATCCTCTTTATACTTTCTTCTCTTCTAATCGCAATGATTATGACAATTGTATCCATTTATGTGATTACTGTAGTCCAAAAGAAAACACCAAATGAAAATCTAGGAAAAGTGATGGCATTTATAACAGCGGTATCTCAATGTATGGCACCAATTGGGCAAGTCGTATATGGTTTTATGTTTGAAGGATTCAGTACGAAAATTTATTTACCTATATTTGCTATTAGTTTCATAATGATAATAATAGCGGTGGTGACGAAGAAAATATTAAGAAATGAAGGGAACTAGCTTCATATGCTTAGAGTATTAGCGAAACCCAATCCTAATCAATTCTTCATCATTTATTTCAATTACGAATCTATATTCTTTGTCTAATAGCCAGTAATAAAAACTGACTGCATCAACGTCAACTAGTGATTGGAATACTTTATCAAGATTTGTACTTACTACAGGGATTTCATAGTTATCCCGTATTATAAAAATCTGTTCGTCAAAATCTAGTTGGTTTGCTCTAATAAGGGAAATTAGTTGTTCTTTGTTCGAAGCTATGAATTGATTATCTATCTGTTCCCAATCTATTCTTCCCGAGACAATTATAGGAAATGAATTCATTAAAATAGTAGCAATCTGCTGGCTTTTTTCTTGGGAGAAAATGAGAGTTTCGTTTCCTAGGGATTCAAGGCATTCACTAAACAAAGGGTTTGTGTCATTGTTGTTTTTGGTTTTCAGTGCTCTTAACTTTTGTCGCAATTTCCATTGTCTTGACGATCTATCATCCATTTTTAACATTCCTTATACAATTATTTAAGAATGAGTATAGCATATAAGGGAAGTCTTTATGAAAAGGAACTTTTTAAATATAAATTAAACAAAAGCGTTATTTGAAAAAAAGCCTTTTAAGGAAAGATAAGAGGCCATCAAAAAATATAACAACATGAAAATTTTATATTATGTATATACAATTTAAAGAGTTAGTGGAAATAATAAAATGTATAAAATTCTTATAAAAAAGCCCTAGGATTAGGGGATCTAGGGCTTCCTCTGTTGGTATATCTCACACGACATTATAAAAAGAAAAGAACTTAATGAAGATAACACATGAATGTTTCGTAAATGTATCAAAAAAGTGAACAAAAACGTTATTTTATTAGAAAAATATGATTGTATGAAATATCATGTATGAAAGAAGAGGCGTTAGCAAAAATATACCTTAACGAAATCGACTTTATTTTTCAGCAAAGTATTCTTCTTAAGTGACTCATGTTGTAAAGGTAGCAGCGAAAACAGAAAGAGTTCTTTTTTTGCAGACTGAGAAATTGTTAGTGAAATACGGATGGGGAAATATGAACATGATTATTTGAAAGTACGGGAAGAGAAATTGCTAAAATGGCAAGATGTACTTGGATTTTAAAGAAAAAACTCCTATTGAATGTAGGAGTTTTTTCTTTGTTTGAAAGTTCAAAAAGATATATAATAATTTTCTGACTATTAATTTGTGGAGGGGTATTAATGAAAAATGAAACGTTACACACACAAGAAGACATTTTAAAAATGCTTGATTCATTATTAAGACCTGCAGAACCATTTTGGAATGAATTTTATGAGAATAGAGAAAAGGATGTTCCGTTTTTTGGAAATGTCCCAGATGAGAACCTAGTTTCGTATATACAAAAAGAGAGAGTTTCAAAAGGGAAAGTATTAGAACTTGGGTGTGGTCCAGGTAGAAATGCCATTTATTTAGCGACTCAAGGATTTGATGTAACAGCAGTGGATTTATCTGTAGAAGGCATTAATTGGGCTAAAGAAAGGGCATTGGCAAAAGAGGTAGCAATTCATTTTATTTGTGATTCAATTTTTAATTTAGAGGTTCAAAACGAATTTGATTTTGTATACGATTCGGGCTGTTTGCATCACATTCCACCGCATAGAAGAATAAATTATGTGGATTTAATTAAAAACTCATTAAAATCGGGTGGTTATTTCGGATTAACATGTTTTGCGGCAGGTGATTTAGATGAGCGAAATGGATCGGAAATAACAGATTGGGACGTATATAGAGAGTGGAGTCTACAAGGTGGTCTTGCATACTCGGAAGAAAAGTTAAGAGAGATATTTAAAGAATTTGAGGTAATTGAGATTAGAAGAATGAAACAAATGAAACAACCGAAAGAAATGTTTGGAGAATCATTTCTTTGGACAGCATTATTTAAGAAGAAATAATAAAGTAGATAATTGACAAACTCATCGTTTTTATAGACAATATATTAAAAGGAACGTACGTTTGGTTTTGTTGGCGTATGTTTTACATAAATACATAACAAGGGGCTGTCTCCATATGAGTAACGCAAATCAAAAAATTACTACGTTTTTAATGTTTGAGGGCAAAGCTGAGGAAGCAATGAATTTTTATACGTCACTATTTGATCAATCAGAAATTGTAAGTATTTCTCGCTACGATGAAAATGGACCTGGTAAAGAGGGAACTGTAATTCATGCAACTTTTACGCTAAATGGCCAAGAGTTTATGTGTATTGATAGTTATGTAAATCATAATTTTACATTCACTCCAGCTATGTCTCTTTATGTAACTTGTGAGACAGAAGAAGAAATTGAAACGGTCTTTCATAAACTAGCGCAGGATGGAGCGATTCTTATGCCTTTAGGTTCTTATCCGTTTAGTAAAAAGTTTGGCTGGTTAAATGATAAGTATGGTGTATCTTGGCAGTTAACTCTTGCTGAATAAAAAAGAAAAAGCGTAGCTTATTTGTTTGTCAAAGATGTTCATCTTGTATGGAATGAAGTTTCTAGGGTTTTAAAGAATAAAGGTGTTCTTATTGCTGGATTTACAAATCCGTTACTATGGATTTTTGATGATAACCAAGAGCAAAAAGGTATTCTGGATGTTAAACATTCAATTCCTTCATCAACATTGGATTATTTACCAGAGGATGAAGTTCAAGATTACATCGATTCAAATCAAACAATAGAATATGCGCATACTTTAGAAGACCAAATCCAAGGCCAAATTGATGCTGGTTTTGCTATAACAGGTTTTTATGAGGATGATTTTGGTGGAACAAGGATATTGGATAAGCATATTAAAACATTTATTGCGACAAAAGCTATAAAATTAAAGATGGATTAAGAATTTTTGCTTGTCGCACGGGGCGTTAGTCGAAGAAGGCTCTTAAAATAGAAAAGGATGGTACTTTCCATCCTTTTCCTTATGTATTTTGAGTGTCGAAACTATTCTCAAAACAAGTTTTACACTACTAGTTGTATAATTAGGTTATGCTTTTATATTAAGAATTTTGCTGACCGAATCTTTTCCCGAGTTTAGCTAACAATTCAGGTTGATCGCTTTGGCTCATTATAACTTCAATAAAGATAAGTTGATTCTTATTAAAAATTATATTTGTTAAGACTTCTGCTAATTCTGCTTCATTTTCTACTTTAAATGTTAGACTTTTTTCTTCTGATCCAAATATCATTGATAGTTTATTGTAATCCCACATCTGTATGTCATTATAAGGTTGGTTTTGTCCGTGAATGGCACGTTCAACAGTGTATCCGTTGTTATTGATTAAAAATATAATCGGTTTTAAATTTTGACGTAGTATAGTTGATAACTCTTGGGCAGTTACTTGGAAAGAACCATCACCAATAATTAAAATGTTGCGCCGTGATAAATTGGCGAGCTGTGTACCAAGTAGAGCGGGCAGTGTATATCCGATAGATCCCCATAACGGTTGTCCTACATATGCAGTGTCATTAGGTAGAGGGATAGCAGCACTACCAAAGAAAGGTGTTCCTTGCTCTACAATTAAGACGTCGTTTTCTTGTAAGAAATGGTACATTTGCTGCCAAAAACGTTTTTGTGTGACCATTTGTGCTTTTGGATTGAACTCTTCAGTAAAAGGTGATGATTCTAAAATAAATGGCTTAACGTCAAGGGTATCTTTATTACGATGCTCAATTGAATCACTTAAATGTTGTAAAACATCCTGCATTACAACTGGACCGTATTTTTTATCTATAATTTTCACAGTGTAGGGATGGATTTCTATAACTTGTTCTTTTGTAAAACCTTGTGTGAAGCCGCCTGTAATAGTATCAGTTAACTTCACACCAATACTAATAATACAATCAGATTCATCAATTCTTTTTCGCAAGTACGGAGAACTTACATCACCAGTATAAACACCTATAAATTGAGGGTGTTTTTCTGGGAATATTCCTTTTCCCATACTGAACGTCGCGATGGGAAACCCAGTTTTTTCTACGAATTGATGTAAACTTTCTTTAGCATGAAATCGATCTACTTCAAAATCAGCTAAAATAACAGGTTTTTTGGCACTATTTATTTTTGAAATGGCATGTAGAAGCATTTTATTTAATGCTTCTTTATTACTTAAAATAGGTTTATTTATAATAGGTTCTGTCGGTTTATTAATTGGTTTATTATACACATCAATCGGCAAATTAATATGAACAGGGCGTTTTTCATTCCAACATGCACGTAAAACACGGTCAATTTCCTCAGCAGCATGCTCAGGTGTTACATTTGTTTGTGCTATAGTGATTTCTCGATACATATTGGAAAAGTGATCGAACTTTCCATCTCCTAACGTATGATGGACGATTGCTCCATTTTCCATTACTTTTGTTGGTGGCGTACCTGTAATTTTTATAACTGGCACGTTTTCCGCATATGAGCCAGCAATACCGTTAATAGCGCTTAATTCTCCAACACCGAAAGTAGTAATAAGAGCGGCGATTCCTTTTATGCGAGCGTACCCATCTGCTGCATATGCAGCATTTAATTCATTACAATTGCCAATCCATTTTAAACTTTTATGTGCTATCACATCATCTAAAAAGGCAAGATTATAATCACCAGGAACCCCAAATATATGTTCAATTCCTAATTCGTGTAGTCTATCCAATAAATATGTACTTACAGTATATTGTTTTTTCAAATGAATCATCTCCTAATTATGCAATGAATGTTTCAATAGACTAAAGAAGTTCTAATGCGTTGATTAAAATATTCATTACTAGATTGTGGTATAATTTACATACAGGGGGAAAGTAGATGACACAACATAAAGAAGAACAGATGAATGAGGCATTAGCATTATTTTATTTTGCATATAAAACATTTACTGAAAAGCCAGATGAAATTATAAAAGAATATGGCATTCAACGAGTACATCATCGAATTTTATTTTTTATCGCACGTTTTCCAGGGATAAGTGTAAATGAGTTATTATCACTATTAGAAATAAGTAAACAAGCTCTCCACGGGCCGCTACGTCAACTTGTGGAAAAGGGCTTAATTGAGAGTAATGAAGCTATGCATGATCGACGTGTGAAACAGTTGTCTTTAACAGAAAAAGGTACAGATTTAGAGAAAAAACTGAGTGATGTACAAAGACAACAAATGGGTGCTATTTTTTCAAAATTTGGTGAATCATGTGAGGACAATTGGCACCAAGTTATGAATGAAATGGCAAATAGCCGATCAGGTTTTGATGCTTGGATATCGAAACGTGAAATACCAGTCGATCAAAAATAATGAAAAAACTTCTGTTTTTATCGTTTGAAAAAGAGCAAATTTTATCCATACATTTGGCAACTATGATTTGGTCATAGAGTGAATGGATAAAAAGATACATTACTAGATACTTTATACGTGTACGCAATGGAACAATAAAATTCACATTTCCGAAAGGGGAATTATAATGATAAAACTTGTACTTATTCGTCACGGACAAAGCTTATGGAATCTTGAAAATCGCTTTACTGGATGGACAGATGTTGATCTATCAGAGAATGGATTAAGTGAAGCGAGAGAAGCAGGAGCAATATTAAAGAAAAACGGATATACTTTTGATGTGGCTTATACATCTGTATTAAAACGCGCAATTCGGACGTTATGGATTGTACTTCATGAGATGGATCTTACTTGGGTTCCAATACATAAATCTTGGAAGCTAAATGAAAGACATTATGGTGCATTGCAAGGGCTGAATAAAGATGAAACTGCTCAAAAGTATGGTGAGGAGCAAGTTCATATTTGGAGAAGAAGTGTTGATGTAAGACCACCGGCTCTTACTGAAGACGATCCTCGATATGAAGCGACCGATCCAAGATATAAAACACTCAAAAAAGGTGAATTTCCATTAACTGAATGTTTAGAGGATACGGAGAAGAGAGTACTTGCTTATTGGCATTCAGAAATTGCGCCGACATTAAAAAGTGGTAATAAAGTAATTATTTCATCACACGGTAACACAATTCGCTCGCTAGTAAAATATTTAGACAACCTTTCAAGTGATGGTGTAGTTTCATTAAATATTCCAACTAGCATTCCGCTTGTTTATGAATTAGACGAAAACTTACGTCCGATTCGTCATTATTATTTAAGTATGGATGGAGAAGTACCTGAAGGGGAAATTCCGAAACATATTTCTTTTTAATACGAAAATTTGAAATGAATGCTTGTCTACATATATAATATAGACTCATGGTAAAGTGAAATTTTAATCAGTGGGGTCTTACTGCCCACAAATAGCAGGATAAAAGACGTGGTACCTTCTAATATATATGCGATGTAGCTAATTTTAGAAGCTTGTCCACGTCTTTTGTCATAAAGAGAGCAGCTTGCGCATGTAATGATATCGTGAGTAGTTTTTGAATGGAGGGTGATGTGATTAATGATCTCTAACATTCGAATTGGCTTATTTGTTTTAGCGATTGTCTTTGTAGTCCTTGTTTTCTTTTATTGGAAAAATGAAGAGTTGTACGAGGAGAAGAAGCAACGTATTAGAAAGACTTGGTATGGTTTGTTTATCATATCTGTCACCGTGTATTTCATGATAAAAGGAATCGATTTAACCCTCTGGAAAAATCTTTTAATGTTTACTGCAATGGTTATTTTTGTTGATATTGCGTTCATTTTAACGCCTAATATTTCAGAAATATGGGGTGCGAAATTTAGCGATATTGGCAAGACAGTTCAATCCATAAAACGATCATTAATTGCATCTAAAGCAAGAGGAGAAATATACACGACAATTATTCAAAATGTTAATCCAGCAGTATTCGGTACGATGGAATGGCATACGGAAGAGGAATATACAAAGAGCTTAAATGCATTTTTAGATTCATATGGGGAAAAGATTGGCGCGAAAATTGTTGTTTTTGAAGCTGCGAAGGAATTAAATACAAACTTTCGTGGTATTCGCTCACAATTTAGTATTATCGTCCCGTTAGAACATATCGAGCAATTGAATGAGCAGAAAGCGGTGCAAGTAGAAAATGTCGGGATTATACCAGCAAAAATAGTAAGTGACGTTTTCATTGTTATTGATGGAAAGAAAAATAACCTGCAAGATCGGGATTTTGAAAATGTATATAATTTAACAATACATCATAGTTATTTTAGTAAATAAGGACAGAATCTTTTTCTGTCCTTTTCTTCTATACATAAATTAAAAACAAAATCCGACAAAGTTGAATAAAATTGGACAATCATTCCTACACTAGCATGTAGAGGTGATTGTAGTGGTAAAAGATTATGACAATGATTTTTTTAAAGAAAATAACGAAGATACAACAGATTTCTCTTTAATAAAAGGGGATACGTTGCAGCAAGTAGAAGAATTAGAAGAAGAATTAAAAAGAAAATCATAAGTGTACACTCTTTCTACATTTGCTATATAATATAAATAAAAGGTTGTATCTTTTTGAAAAGGGGGAGAAGAGATGGCTGAAGTCAATGTACAAAAGTCTTCGTTTTTTAAAGAAAAAAAAGAAGAATCCAATACAGATTTCTCTCTTGTGAAAGGTGCATTAACGGAGAATATAAATCGGTTAGAGAAACTGATGAATAATAGTAGTTCAAAATATATACAGGTGAAAAGAACAAAAGAAAATGCATAGAGCATTTTCTTTTGTTTTTTATTTAATAGTAAACTTATCTTTTACTTTTTTAGGTAAATCTGTTTTCTGAATCTCTTCATAGGACTTTACTTCAATTGATGATATTTCATTGTTGCTATTATCATCTTGATCTACATAAAGGCGTAAAAACGCGTCTTTATTTAATTTATGATTGTTTTCTTTTTTTGTACTTCTAAATGTAATTTGTTTTTTGACGCCATCTTCATCATATGCGGACAGCGTATAGTTTCGTAAGTTTCTATGATCTACTTTTTCGATAGTTCCTTCGCCTTTTATCTGCATGTAATATACATCTTTACCAATTCTATTTAGTGACGCTCTCTCACAGCCAATAGTAAAACTAAAAAATAATAAACATAGTGTAATAATTGCTAAAAACTTTTTTATTTTCTTTATCTCCTTTAATGTGTTTCTTTAAAAAGTATACGACTATTATTAAATGAGAAAAATCGATGTAGATTACAACGCCCTTACAATGTTGTAAGAGTGTTGTACATAAAATGAACAATAAAAGTTAAAAGAAAGATAAAATAATGAATCATGGTATAATGATATGAGACTTACATATTATTTTTTCATTTTGAGAGGAGCTTGAAAAATGTATTCTACTTTAGAACAATTAACAAAGCACCCTGTATTTTTTCATTTTGCAGAAATTTCAAAGATTCCTAGAGGATCAGGTAATGAAAAGGAAATTAGTGATTATTTAGTGGGCTTTGCAAAAGAGCGTAACTTAGAAGTCATTCAAGATGAAGCATTAAATGTCATTATTAAAAAAGAAGCAACAGCTGGTTATGAAAATGTACCAGCTATTATTATTCAAGGTCATATGGATATGGTTTGCGAAAAAAATCAAGCAACAGTACATGATTTTGAAAAAGATCCAATTGAATTACGAATCATTGGGGACATGTTATATGCAAATCAAACAACTTTAGGTGCTGATAATGGTATTGCAGTTGCGTATGCATTAGCTTTATTAGATTCAAAAGAAATTCCGCATCCAGCACTTGAAGTCGTTATCACTACTGAAGAAGAAACGACAATGGGCGGAGCTTTTGCTATTGATCCAAATCATTTTGAAGGAAAGATATTTATAAATATTGATTCTGAAGAAGATCATAAATTACTTGTAAGTAGTGCAGGTGGTGCGAAAGCTGTTGAAACAATTCAAGTAATTTGGGATGAAACGCCAGCGAATATGGATGCATACCGTATATATGTTGGTGGTCTAAAAGGCGGCCATTCTGGTATGGAAATTGATAAACAACGCGGTAATGCGAACAAAGTATTAGGACGAGTATTACGTGATTTATCAGTACATACGGAGTTTTACATAAGTGAAGTTCACGGCGGATTAAAAACGAATGCAATTCCGCGTGAAAGTGTAGCTACAATTTTAATTCGTACAGAAGATGTAGGACAAGTAGAAGAAAAACTAGAATCATGGACACGTGTATTACAAGAAGAAATGCGTGCTGTTGATCCAGATGTTCATGTTACACTGACAAAATTGGATGAAAAAGTTGAAAAAGTATTTGCTAAAGAGACACAAAAGCAGCTTATTTCATCATTATTCTTAATTCCAAATGGCATTCAAAGTATGAGCATGGATATTAAAGGTCTTGTAGAAAGTTCAACAAATTTAGGCGTTATTGAAACGTTGCAAGATGAAATTAAATTACGTAACGAAGTGCGAAGTTCTGTAAGTAGTTTAAAACAACATGTTGCAGAAGAAATCAAATATATTGCTGAATTAGTTGGTGCTACATTTGAAATAGAGTCAGAGTATCCAGAATGGCCATACAATCCAAACTCACAAATTCGTAATTTATTTGAAAAAGTACATCAAGAAAAATACAATAAAGAAATTGAAATCTTCGCTGTACATGCGGGGATTGAGTGTAGCGCATTCGTTCAAAAGATGCCTGAGTTAGATGCAATTTCATTCGGACCAGACATTTTCAACGTCCACACTCCAGATGAACATATCAGTATCTCTTCTGTAGTGAATAACTGGGGATTCTTCATTGATGTAATGAAGGGTACGAAAGAATTAGCTAAGTAATAACAACGAAATAAAAAGGAGTCTATAAAAATTTATAGGCTCCTTTTTTGTATTGGAATTTATCCCACTATTTGCCGGGCAGCTCGATTGGTTCAACTAATAATCAGTGGGGGATGAATAAAACCACTACTGATTAAAGTTTCACTTTATGAGAAGTCATTTTTCGTTAGTATGTAATATTAAGCTTGAACAATTAATAAGGATGAATTGTTGATGTTTTTTAGTACTGATAAAGGGGTGGAGAAATGAAGGGAAGAAATCATTTTATTGTTTGTATGTTTTTATTGTTTTTCACATTTAGTTTTATTGGTGTTCAGAAAATAATAGCAGAAGAAGTTGAATTTTCAGGAACAACAGCTCCATTGAATATAAATGTTAGAGAGGCAAAAAGTTTAAATGCAAATATTGTAGATGTGATTCCCGGAAATACACAAGTATCTTTTAAAGGATGGGAGTATGGTGAAGCGGTTAAAGATTACTGGACAGGAAATTTAGATAATCGTTGGTTTTATTATTTTAAAGATGGAAAAAAAGTATATGTAACGTCAGCGTATATTAATGGAAATCCCCCAAGTACACCAACAGACCGTAAATTATCTGTACCTAACATATTACAAGAAAGATCAAATTGGTGTTGGGCAGGCACTTCGGTTTCGGTTTTAAATTATTTTGGGAAAACTCCTTCACAAGATCAGTACGTTAGGTATGTTAAGGGTGGATCATATAATAATCCTGCAACTTCACGTGAAATACAATATGGATTATCGGGATATGGTGTTAGCTCAGCTATAAGTTCTGGAGCAAAATCTTATGATTGGTTCAAAAGTCAAATTAATAGTAATCAGCCGATGATTGCACTCATTATGTGGCAAAATGGAGCTAACATCGGACACTTTCTAGTACTTGATGGATTTTATAAAGGGACAAATGGAACAGATTATATAACATACATGGACCCTTGGTATGGTGATCATTATAATCATAATTTCAGTACGTTCCATAACAATAATAATTTTTGGTGGAGTGAAACTGTTTATAATATCCATGCAAACTAATAATATTAAAAGCGGGGGTTCATAAATGGGAAAACTACTTAAGCTTGTGATACTGTGCATGTGCTTAATGACCGTTATTATTTTCGCTAGTAAAATTAGTTATGCATCAAAAAATAAAAGTGAATCAGTACAATCGATCGCATTAAAAGATTATCAATATAGTAAGGGAAGTTCTTCTGAAAATTTAAGTTTTGAAAAAATAACAACATCTCCATTTTCGTTACCAATCTATGAAACAATTCCAGCACAGCAAATTTTAAATAGCTCTGAATTTAAGAATTTACTATTACCAACAAATGAAAAGCTGTGGTTTATTATGAAGGGTGAGCAGCCAGAAGGACTAATTGTTGCGAATGATACTGAACCGATTCGAACGGGCGGAGAAAATAGAAGTAAAGATTTATATGGATTATATAAAGCAATAAAAAATAATACAAATGAAACAAAAGATATTAGTTATTTCGAATTTGAAGGGCAAGGAATATTGGTAGTAAATCAAAATAATGATCAAGAAATATACCTTAGTAAAGGTGCCGCTGCCATATTAAAACTTCCTGCTGGTCAAAAAGTATTGAGCAGTGAAGTAATACAGAAAATGAAAGAGAGAATTGTAACTGGTTTTGAATAGTGGTAATATCTGATTTTTTTTGTTTATACAAGGTTGAATAGGGAACAGGATCAATGGTAGCATTAGGGCATCTTTACTGTTTGAAACCTAATAGTGTATATAA
This sequence comes from Bacillus sp. 007/AIA-02/001, assembly GCF_004634455.1. NCBI lineage: Bacteria > Bacillati > Bacillota > Bacilli > Caryophanales > Bacillaceae > Bacillus > Bacillus sp. 007/AIA-02/001. Next base: position 173,888 of record NZ_SEIY01000005.1, on the reverse strand, counting down.
AAAGGTTAGAGAAGTTAATTCTCTAACCTTTTTATATTAATGTCTGAAATTTAAAAAGTGATGGAGTAAACCAAATAATAAAAGTTTGTCTGCTCTTCTATTTTTATTTGCAATTTAAACTCGTTATATTCAGCTATCTATTGTACAACCTTTTTACATAGCTGAATTTTTTTATTTGAAAATAAGGGTGCATCTATAAAACCATAATGATAAACTAAAATACCTAATTCCACTCTAGAATTAATATGCCATTTTTCTTTAATATGATTAATTATCGTTGAAATTCTTCGAGGGGTAACATATATTTTTTTTGAAATTTCTGCATCTGTGTATCCTTTTGCTACATAAATAGCCACTTCTAACTCTCTTTCGGTCAACATTCTTTTCATAAAATACGCTCCTTCGAAATTATTTATATAAAAATCAAAAGAAACTATTAAAAGAAATAAAGGTGAAAAATCATATTTATTTTAATCCGGCTATTTGCGGGTAGTAAGACTCCGACCTCAAAATTTAGATGTGGCAAAGAAGTCGGACTCCCTGTAAAAGCCTGCCTGGGGTGGACTAATAATCAGTGGGGGTGAATAAAACGCACATTGATTATTAGTGAACCATATTTTAATAATTTCTCGTATTGTGATACAAGTTTGTAAAAGAAACTATAAATCCATATAATTAGTAATTGTAACTATATCAATTTTACATTACATTAAAAGTTGGAAAATATTCTTATACTCATAAAGTGTTACATTTGAGGGAGGAAAGATGGAATTCTACAATCTTGGTATTATTATTAAAGAACTTAGAAAGAAAAAAAACATGTCACAATCTGAATTATGTCATGGAATATGTTCACAAAGTCAAATTAGTAAGATAGAAAAAGGTATTATTTATCCATCTAGCATATTGTTGTATCAATTATCTGAAAGACTTGGTATTGATCCAAATTATATATTCGCACTAACCAAAAATAAAAAAATAAAATATATTGAAAATGTAAAATGTGTAATGAGAGATTGTGTAAAACAAAAACAATATAATGAGCTTTATGAAATAGTGAAAAAAGAGAAAAATGATAATAATTTCCAATCAAAAGAGGATAAACAATTTTTATTATGGCATGAAGCGATTGCTATATATTATGTAAATGGAGCAACAAGTAATGCTTTTGACATTTTAAATAGAGCACTAAAACAAACCTTAAGTAGTACTAACTTTTTATCAGAAAAAGAAATAAGCATAATGAATTCAATTGCTATAATACATGCAGAAAATGAAGAGTATGAGAAAAGTATAAATATATTAAAACAAAGTTTAATTAATTTTAATAAGATAGAATTTCCTAGAGAAAAAGAAATCAAATTAAGACTCATTCATACGTTAACAAAATGTTTACACCTTGCAAATCAATATGAAGAAGCAATAAAGTATAGTGAAATAGGTATAAAATTAGCCATAAATATGAATACTTTATACTTATTAGGTGAATTGTTTTTTGAAAAAGGTGCAATTTTATTGAAAGTTCAGCACTCTAATGAAGTTGGTTTAACAGACATAAAAAAAGCATTATTTATATTTGAACTAACTGAAAGAAAACAATATATAAAAATGATCAAGGAAAAATATATTAAAAATCAAGAATAAACAAGAAAGAATTTTAACATAAACTATTCCTAATTGTTATTTATTTCTAAAAAAAGTACTGTAATACGAACTATTCCTAATTGTTGTTTATTGCTAAAATGAATACCGTAATATTAGATAAATATAAAGGGTGGCATTTTATGAAATCAAGAGGAATTACTCGTAAAGCAGATAGTATGGGGCGTATTGTTATTCCAATGGAAATAAGACGGAGTTTAGGAATTGTAGAAAAAGATTCTCTTGAAATGTTTATAGAAGAGGATCAGATTATTTTACGAAAATATCAATCTCCAAGAGCTTGTGCACTTACAGGAGATATTTCAGACAGCAATATTTCGTTAGCGAATGGGAAGATTATCGTAAGTCCAAACGGGATGGAACTGTTAATAAAGAAGTTACAGCAATATCTTTTAAAGTAAAAGATAAGTAAGAACTTTAAAATAGAATATACTTGGAAAAAGTCCTCTATTCATTTAGGGGGCTTTTTTATTGTTATCAATAAAATTGAGAGGCCGTAGTTGGTTCAATGGAATACGGATTACCTTATAAATAGTCTGACTATTTTTTATAAAAAAACTATTTATTTACATTTTTTTGTTTCGTGTTATATTTTTAATGTTAACATAGTTGTATTGAAAATTCTGATTTTAAAATTAGGAAAACTTTAGAAAATGAAATACTCTTACTTGAATTGAAAATCATATAAACATAGTTTGAAAGTAAAGTATGAAAATGAATCAGATTTTCAAATTAAATTTGCTAAATCAATGGAGGTTCGTGGGGGAAATGTAACTAAGAAGAAATCTCTTATACTCCATGTTTTTTATTTGTAAATCGGTAATTCTAATAGCTCTGACGAAAAGTAAAGGAGTAAAAAAGAAGTGGATAGTTTGTTTAATAGAAGATAGGGTGTAAAAAATAAAACAACGGAGGTTTTATAATGAATAAAGGAATACTGCAGATTACAGAAATTGAAGAAATTACCATTCCGAATCTATTGAAGGATAAAATGAAGAATCTGATAGAAAATGAATTAAAAACTCATAATCCTTATACTTGTGATCAAGAAATAGCAGCATATTTTTCAAAAGAGTGGCTTAATTGTTTGATTGACTATTCAAAGAAAACTCCGAATTCAGACATGAAAAATCTACTACATATGATAAAAATAGCGAATTGTGGTGGGAACGTACCGCCTATCCTTATTAAAAATACTCCATGTGATCCTATAGAAACACTATTACCTGGGGAAAATCGCAGAGGTTTTAATTATGGTGAAGACGAACACGATAGAATGAAAAAATATTTTTATGCAGAATGGGTCACATGGCTTTTTGCCACACTTTTTAATTATGATGCTTTAATTCACCCATCCGAACATGCAGGGAAAAATAGATTTCATCTCATTTCACCTTTAAACAACGATGAAGTTTTGCGAAATGTCGGTGCAAGCACCGGTGGCGGGAACTTTTATCAACATAACGATGCCACAGTGTATACAGATATGAAAGACCAATCAGATATTGAAGCAAGATTGAAAACATTCAATACGAATTTAGAAATTGTATCAAATAGACTTAATAAATCCGTGGAACGAATAGTGTCTGAAATTACTTGTGGAAAATTTACTAGAGTTGATGCTCTTTTATTAAAAGGAGTGTTAAATTTAAAAACTCAAACTCATATTGGAACGCCAAAATTACTTCAAAAGCATCTTGAAGAAAATTTCTTCAGTAAAGATGACATATTGGCGATAAGTAAAATGCCTATTGCTCATATCGCAGGAATGGCTGATGGTGAAATATCGGGATTTGTAGGGGAAATAAACCAAATTATATTTTTAGATGATAATGGTGATATTATTGCAACTTGTTTAAATGGAGCAGAGAATAGATTGATTTATGTAGGAGAAAGTGAAGAAGAAAAATTGAAATTTGACATGTTTTTAGAACTCTTACGAACAACGCCTACTTATAAGGTTCCACTTACATCTGAAGATTTATTAATTATCCCAAATTCATACTATGGTAAACAAACAAATGTAACTCATGGTAGAGAAAGGTTATCTGAGGAAGAATATAAAATCCCGATTGGAAATAATAAATACGGAAGAAGAATTGTTTGCAGGCAATACGTTTCCAGCCGATTACGTGATCAGAAAGAAAGTTACTTTAAAGATTTAATTAACTAGTTTAAAGAGAGGAGGGAAGATGGGGAGGTTTGGGGTATAATAGCTCAAGCCTTCCCATATTCTTTGTATGGATTTTACTATTGAATTACTCATACTACTATTTTTAGTAGCTGTATTAGCAGGATGGATAGATACGATTGCTGGAGGCGGTGGTATGATAACTATCCCGATAATGTTATTAGTAGGTATGTCTCCTTCTGTAGCGATAGCAACTAATAAACTGCAAGGGAGTAGCGGAACTCTCATGGCAACAGTGTTTTTTATTAAGAAGAAAGAAATTAATCTTAAAGAAATGCGTTTGTCCATCTTAATGACCTTTTTTGGATCAGTTTTCGGTGGATGGCTTGTTTTACAGATACGAGCAGAATATCTAATTATGATATTACCTTTTTTACTTGTTTTTATTGGCATTTATTTTCTATTATCTCCAAATATAGCAAACGAAGATCGACCGAGAAAAATAAGTATGTTGTTGTTTGCGTTAACAGTGGCTCCGTTACTGGGATTTTATGATGGTTTCTTCGGCCCAGGAACAGGTAGTTTAATTGCTTTAGCATTCATTCTTTTATGTGGATATAGTGCTACACGGGCGACTGCAAATGCTAAGATTTTGAACTTTACAAGTAATTTCGCTGCTTTGTTGTATTTTATTATTTTTGGCCAAATCGATTGGACAATTGGATTGATTATGATGCTTGGTCAAATAATAGGATCATATATTGGGGCGAAGATGGTGCTTACAAAAGGGACGGCATTAATACGACCAATAGTGGTTATTGTTTGCTTTGTCATGGCAATTAAGATTTTTTTACAAAATATGAACTAAATGTAATCAATATATTATTTGTATCAAAGTTAGAGTGTTTTCATGTTCCTATTGCAGTATTACGCTGTTTAAGATGTGTTCAAAATTACACAATTTGACTAGTGTAATGTATTGCGTTATGCTTTTTTATAGTATAAAAGAAAGGCTTGAAGATAATGATTCGTCGTTTGAGAAAGCTAAAAAATGTAGCAGTCGTAGTAAGCTTCTAAGTAAATAGCAATATATATAATACTTAGAAGCGAGGAATAAAGTTATGAAGCATCCATTATTTAATCATTGGTCAGAAACAAAGTATATAAAAGATATAGTAACAAATCCACTCATTGAAGTAGGAGAGTACTCCTATTATTCAGGCTATTATAGTTATCAAAATTTTGAAGATGGCTGTGTAAGGTATTTGTGGGGAGATGCTAAGTCCCAAGCACTGTTCAATCCAATTGAACAGATGGGATGGCACCTTGACAAACTCATTATTGGGAATTATGTTTGCATAGCAAGCGGGGTAGTCATTTTAATGGGTGGTAATCATAATCATCACTCAGAATGGATTACAGTATATCCATTCGCTGAGCAAATTAAACAATCATATGAACCTAAGGGAGATACAGTCATTAAAAGTGATGCTTGGATTGGAATGAATGCTATAATAATGCCTGGCGTTACTATTGGTGAAGGTGCAATTGTTGCTGCAGGATCAGTCGTAAGTAAAGATGTTCCGCCGTATACAATAGTTGGTGGAAATCCTGCTAAGGAAATAAAGAAACGATTCACTGATACAGAAATAAACATGTTAATGGAAATGCGTTGGTTTGATTGGGATAGGAAATTGATTGAGAAGGCAATTCCGCTGTTATCTAGTCCATCCATCGAACCATTATTTGCTTTTTATAAAAATGAAGTGAAAAATAAATAAATCAGTTAGAAAAACTACATCCAGTATAGGGTGTAGTTTTTTATTTTTTGTAAATGTGGAACAAATGTATTATTTAGATTGTCTATTAACTGTAATCCTAAAAAAATATGAAAGTGTGAATCATTTTGAAAAATATAAGGGGATTAAAAATAAGGATATGTGTGGGAATACAAAGTATTAGCGCACCTAAAAATGTCGGATGAGATGGTCTATATGAAAGCGATTCTAACGTTTTATATGTATATACAATTTGAGAACACTTTCTATTTTTTTGCGGGATTATGTTAGAATAACGCTTTTTTTAAGTACAAAGAAATTGGAGGTAACAGAAGTGAAAGGTATGTTTTGCAATAGAGTTATTGCAATAGTAACAGTGCTTACAATATTTTGTAGCATGGTCGTTACAATTGGAAAAGCAGCAGCGGAAACAGATCCTGCTATAGACGTTGAAGCAGGGTCAGCAATTTTAATAGAAGCAAATTCTGGAAAAATTTTATATGAAAAAAATGCAGATGAATCATTGGCAATTGCTAGTATGACAAAAATGATGAGCGAATACTTAGTTCATGAAGCGGTGGATAAAGGAAAACTTAAATGGGATCAAAAAGTTAAAATCTCTGAATATGCACATAAGATTTCGCAAGATCGTTCACTATCAAATGTTCCATTAGAAAATGGTGGCTCTTATACGGTAAAAGAGTTATATGAGGCAATGGCAATTTACTCTGCAAATGGTGCAACAATTGCTTTAGTTGAACAGATTGCTGGTAAAGAGGTCAATTTTGTAAAAATGATGAACGATAAGTCAAAAGAGTTTGGTATGAAAGATTATAAGTTTGTAAACTCTACTGGCTTAACAAATCAAGATTTAAAAGGATATCATCTAGAAGGGACAACTCTAGAAGAGAAAAATAAAATGTCTGCAAGGGATTGTGCAATTTTAGCACAACGTCTTATTCAAGATTTCCCCCAAATATTAAATACAGCAAAAATTCCTAAAAAAACATTCCAAGAGGGTGGTAAATATCCAATTGATATGGCGAACTTTAACTGGATGTTAAAAGGCTTAATTAAGCAATATGAAGGTGTAGATGGTTTGAAAACAGGAACGACTCCAGAAGCGGGAGATTGTTTCACTGGTACAGTAGAAAGAAATGGTATGCGACTAATTTCTGTAGTGATAAAAGCAAAATCTCATACGGCACGTTTTGATGAAACAAAGAAATTATACGATTATGGATTTGCGAATTTTGAAGTGAAGAATGTCTACGGAAAAGATTCAGTAATAAAAGGACATGAAACAGTTCGAGTGGCAAATGCAAAAGACAAAGATGTAGTAGTTCAAACGAAGCAAGCTGTTTCACTTCCAATGCCGAAGGGCAATAAAGACATTTATAAAAAAGAATTTAAAGTATCGAATAGGGAACAAGAAGCGCCTATTAAAAAAGGTGTAACAATTAGTAAAATGATTATCTCGTCTAAAGATAATACAGATCCTGGGTTCTTATCAGGTAATTCATTACAAATAGACCTTGTAACAAAATCTGATGTGGAACAAGCAAATTGGCTTACACGTTTTATACGTAAAACAGGATCTTTTTTTAGTGGTATGTGGGATCGTACGATTGATATAGTAAAAAGCTAATTTTATAGGATACAACTAAATATTAGTTTGAAACAAAAGGTTTCCAAGCACTATAGATTCTTATGTGGATAGCTTGGAATGTCAGGGTGTAATTTTTTCTTCTTACTTTGTGCATTGCAATGACACTACTTTTTTCTATAGTTTCGTATCATTTAATCGAAAAGAAATGTATCAACTGGGCAAAACAAAGAACAACAAATTTTTTGAAAAAAGTATAATTCCTAGAGGGATTTTATTTCTTTAGTAAATATACGAATATGACCGATTCCTTAGTATACTTGGGAATCGGTCAATTTTGGATTCTAAATGTAAATATAGTAAAGTGGAATATAATTGAAATCGAAAACCACTTAGAAATAACAATTACGGTGTGAGCTATTGTATAGTATAGATATGTTTAAAAATAAAGGGGGAATACATATGTGGAAGCGATTTGTAGCAATTGGTGATAGTTTTACAGAGGGGATAGGGGATGAAGTTGAGGGAATTGCATTAAAAAGCTGGGTAGATCATTTTGTTCAACTGTGTGAAAAAGATATAGAATATGCCAATTTTGCAAAGCGTGGGTTAGTAACTGAAGAAATTCGCTTGCAGCAATTGGAAAAGGCGTTAACTTTTAATCCAGATTTGGTTAGTCTCATTGCAGGGGCAAACGATGTTTTAAAAGGACGTTGGAATCATGATGCATATAAGAACGATATGGAATTTATGATAGATACATTAAGTAAAGCAGGGGCTGATATTATTATAGCAAACCTTCCTGATTTTACAGTTAGGCTTCCTTTTGCTTCTGAAAAAAAACAAGAAATAAAAGAACAATTATTAGAGGCAAATGAAGTTATACATTCACTGAGCAGAGAGTATAAGCTTCATCATGTTGATTTTTGGAATCATCATTTAGTTAATGACAATACGCTTTGGTCTAAGGATTTAATTCATCCAAACTCAAAAGGATATGTAAAAGTTGCTGAATTGATTTTTAGTAGTTTGCCTGTACAGAAGACAAAATAATAGTTTGCAATGTAACGAATATGATATTAAGTGTATGAAGCTATGTTTTTTAGTAAATGGAAAGAACTAAACATTTAGCAAACAAAGCGTTTCTACGATATATTTCTACAGTAGTGCACAAATACAGAATCACAAAGAAAGATCACTTATGGAAATAGGTGGTCTTTAAATGTTTTTATAACTAAATTAGTATATACTGTATTACTAACAATTTCGTACTACATAAAAATTAAGTTCTCTTATAGAAAAACTGATTTTATATTATCTTAAAATATAATAACATGTTCAAATCATATTTTAGGTATGTATCCTAATTGTGAATGATGTGTAATTTTTTTGAAGTATAAATATCCAATAAATAAAATAGGTAGTAGGTGCAGAAGTATTAATACTATATTATTTAATTCTTGTTATGAGTACATTAGTGATTAGTAATATTATATTTTTATTATCAACTTTAGTTATTGGAATTAATTTGAATAGAAAATATGTAGGATAGGGAAAGGTACATATACTTTAATGTATATGTACCTTTTTATTTAGTAGGATTGATAGTCTCTATAAACTATTATATTAATAAAATTAAAAAACTTTATTCTTAATATTCCTATGGTTAAAGCTATCTATAAAATGAAAATATAACCAAATAATAGTTTTGTTATGATTTGTGGATTTGGTTTTTTTATCCGAATTTTCTGATTCAAATATTTCAACTTTATGAATATAGTAGGTGAAATATTTGTGTGATAGTATTTGAGATAGAAAAAAGCCAACTTTAAAAAGGATGTGAATTGAATGTGCAAACGACTGTAAAGGGTTATATTAAGGCAACGTTTAGCTGTTATTAGTGTAAGGTAAAGATATATTTTGTAACAGTTGATATAAAAATGAAGAAATAGGTACGCTTTCTCTTGTCTGACTATTTTAAATATATGAAAAATAAGAGCGGTTTGAGTTTTGACGAAGTTAAATTCTAGGTGAGATGTCAATAATGATTAATTAAGTTTAATAAAGAGGTACCTTATACGCAAAAGCGTTTATATTAGTAACCTAAGGAGCTTGCTTTTATGAAAACTACTGATTCAAAAGGCCTATTAGGAAATAGGGTTTATTTACAAGTTTTCTCTGCCTATTCATTGCTTATGCTTGGTGTTTTTATTGATATGTTAGCGATTATGACTATAGTTGGGTTTGAATGGGAAGTAGATCCTACTATGATTGGATTGATTCCTGTTGCATATGCACTTCCTGGAATTATTTTTGGCTCATGGGCAGGTGTTATTGCAGATCGTTTTAGAAAAATTCCAATTATGATGTTCTGTAATCTAATGGTTGGTCTAATAACAATTGCTCTTTTATTTGTACAAGATATCCACTGGCTCTTAGTGGCATTAATGATTCGTTCCATTTTTATTGTTTTCTATTATCCTGCACAGCAAACACTAACAAGACAGATTGTATCCCCGGACTTGCTTACTAAAGCAGTAAGTATCAACGGAATAGTAGAGCAGGGTACAAAGATAGTAGGCCCACTTATAGGGGGCATGTTGTTGAGCTGGTTTCAACCAGAGTTCTGCCTCATTATAAGAGCTATAAGTTGTTTATTAGCTACTTTAGTTTTGATACCCACAATAAAATTTAAAGAAACTATATCGAAAGAATTTGTTGAAAAGCAAAAACAAAGTACTTGGACCGCTTGGGTACAAGGGTGGGGTTATGTGTTATCTAATCGGATAATATTATCAACCATGATTTTCGTTACAATAGCCATGGCGGTATTACAATTAGTAGACTCACAATTCCCAACTTTATTTAAGAGCTTATTCCCACATGATAAAAGTAAAATGGGATATATCATTTCTATTATTGGTCTTGGCGGAATACTTGGTGCATTACTAACTCAGAAATTAAAACAATTTCAATATGGCTGGGTAGTATGTGGAGGTATGGTTTTAATGGGAATTGGTTTTGGGGGGATTGGTTTGATAACGCCCGGTACGGTCTTCGTTTTAGCCTATTTAATTAGTTTTATCGCTGGTATCGGAAGTGGGCTGATGCTTGTATCTAATCAAGTCATTTTACAAATAGAATCGGATCAAGATCAAGTAGGAAGAGTATTTGGTATACAAAGCAGTTTAACAAACGCAGTTCTAATTATTTCTCCTGCTATGAGTGGTCCATTAGTGCATTTGTTTGGAGTAACTCAACTCTATGTTTATGGAGGAATTGGGCTTGTTATTATTGGAGTAATTGGAGTTTCACTGCAGAAATATTTATGGGCTAAACATAAACACGAACCTATAAGAGCAAATAATTTTTGAAGGGAAGATTTTTATGACCAATGAGGAATGTTATCCATTAAGCCATCCGCAGCGAAGAATATGGTATACAGAAGTTATTCATTCTGATAAAGGAATATGTAATTTAAGATTTTTATTTAAACTTCATCGAAAAATGAACTATTCAAAATTAAACCAAGTTGTGAATCGCGTTATCAGTGAAAATGACGGTCTGTGCATTAGGTTAAAAGAAAATGGGCATCAAGAACCTAAACAATATTTTATTAAACATGAAGAACAAGAATTTGAGTTTTTTGATTTCAGTAATGTGGAGAATACAAATTTGCTTGAGGAATGGATTGAGCAGAAAACAAAAGAAACGTTTACATTATTTAATTCGAATTTATACTATTTCGCTTTAATAAAATTAAACGATAATGAATGTGCGGTCTTTGGAAATGTTCATCATATTATTATGGATGGTTTATCAATTCAAATATTTACTGAGCAGATTGCAAAATATTATTATGACATGCATAACGAGAATGAGGAAGGCGAAATTAAAAATTCATATGTTCAATTTCTGACTAATGAACAAACATACTTGAATAGTAGTCGTTTTCAAAAAGATCAAAAATTCTGGTTAGAGGAATTTAAAACACTGCCATCTGTGACCGGGTTGAAGCCTTATAATACGTACCAAGTTAGTACCAAAGCATCACGTGAGACGTTTATATTAACGGAACATTTGAAGAGAAAGATAGAAAAATTTTCTGAAGATTACAAAATTAGTTTATATACTCTTTTTGTTGCTGCTTTCTCGTTGTCCATGTATCGGTGGACCTCATCGCTTGATATTGGTTTAGGAATGGCTTACGGCAACCGTATGACTAAAATGGAACGAAAATTGATTGGAATGATGGTGAGTACAGTTCCTTTAAGAATGGATATTGATCCAGAAGAAGAAGTACTTTCATTTATTAGTAGGGTGTCCAGAAAACAAAGTAAATCATTAAGACACCAGAAATATCCATTTGATTTGTTATTAAAGCAGATTAATAAAGAGAGTAACAGTAATGTGAGACTTTTCGGAACTACGATTGATTATAGGGATCGTGATGAAAGTGGTGACTCACTATGGATTCCAAACCGTGAAGAAGTACAAGATTTTGCAGTGCATATTGAAAATCTAATTGATATAGACTCTTTACATGTACATATTGATTATCGTGAGGAGCTATTTTCTAAGGAAGAGATAGAACGATTCTTTAACGTTATGCTAGTGATACTGGAAAATATTTTTGAAAACCCAAAGCAGAAGGTTGCTGAAATAGAAATCATTTCTGAGGAAGATAAAAGAAAAAGTTTAGTTGAGTTCAACAATCCTAAACTGGATGTCCCGCCTCAAGCAACTATTCATGAAATGTTCGAACGGCAAGCGATGATTTATCCAAATGCTATTGCAGTTACGTATGAAAAAGAAAAAATTACTTATAAGGAGCTTAATGAACGTGCAAACCAGTTAGCTCATTATCTGCAGAAAAAAGGAGTAGGACCTGATACTTTAGTTGGACTGTGCGTTGAACGTTCCCACGAGATGATTGTAGGTATTTTAGGGATTTTGAAGGCTGGTGGGGCTTATGTCCCACTTGATCCAACATATCCAGAGCAACGACTTCAATATATTTTAGAAGATGCTAGCATTCAGTTATTCGTAACGCAAGAAAGTTTAAAAGAATTGAACTGGTTACCAGAAAATGTTGAGTCGATTTGCCTGGATCGTGATCAAGATGAGATTGGGAAAGAAAGTAAGACTTTGCCGGTTTCTAGTGTCGGTCCCCAAAATCTGGCATATGTAATCTATACTTCGGGATCAACGGGAAATCCAAAGGGCGTTATGATAGAGCATCACAATGTCATTCGGTTATTTAAATCGACGGATTGTTGGTATCAGTTTAATGAAAAAGATACTTGGACGCTTTTTCATTCGTATGCATTTGATTTCTCAGTATGGGAAATTTGGGGAGCATTATTATATGGTGGAAAATTAGTTGTTGTTCCGTACTGGATTAGTCGATCACCTAAGGATTTTTATCAATTATTGGTGGAGGAAGAAGTCACAGTTCTAAATCAGACACCTTCCGCATTTCGACAATTAATACAAGTGTGTGAACAAGAAGATAAGAATAAAAATTTGCAGCTGCGTTATGTCATATTTGGCGGAGAAGCGTTAGAACCTACTAGCTTGTTACCGTGGTTTCAAAGGTATGGGGAGAAAAACCCACAGTTAATTAATATGTATGGAATTACAGAAACTACAGTTCATGTTACATATTATCCAATTACTTTAGATGATGTGCAGCAGGCTTCAAGAAGTAATATTGGAAAGCGGATTCCCGATTTAGAAGTGTATATACTAGACGCTTATCAACAACCTGTTCCTATAGGTGTTGATGGTGAACTTTATATTGGCGGGGCAGGGCTTGCACGTGGGTATTTAAATAGACCTGAATTAACAGCAGAGCGTTTTATATCTCATCCATTTAGTAGTGATCTGAAAGCAAGATTATACCGGACAGGAGACTTAGCGAGGTATTTGCCAGATGGGAATCTAGATTATCGTGGAAGAATTGATCATCAGGTTAAAATACGTGGTTTCCGAATTGAGATTGGGGAAATTGAGTCTACTTTACATACATATGCATATGTAAAAGAGGTAGTTGTAATTGTAAGAGAAGATCAGCCAGGCGATAAACGATTAGTAGCATATGTTGTAGGAGATGGAAATGTAGATGCGTGGAGAGAGTATCTTAAAGCGAAACTACCAAGTTATATGGTTCCTTCGGGATTTGTGGCGATGGAAGCTATTCCACTTACAGCTAACGGTAAAGTTGATCGTGAGGCCTTACCTATGCCGGAGGAAACGCAGATTAATAGTGAATGTGTTGGCCCTCGGAATAGTAACGAACAGATACTAACTACCATTTGGAAGAGAGTATTAGGTGTTAAAAAGGTGGGAATCTATGATAATTTCTTTGAAATTGGTGGCGACTCGATTCTCAGTATTCAAATCATATCTCAAGCAAGTCAAGTGGGGTTAAAACTTACTCCAAAGCAAATGTTTGAATGCCCAACTATCGCTGAGCTGGCACAAGTGGCTATAGAAACGCAGGGAGTACAAGCGGAGCAGGGAATTGTGATAGGTGATGTGCCTCTTACTCCAATTCAGTGCTGGTTCTTCGAGCAAGAACATCCACATACAGAGCATTGGAATCAATCAATGCTTTTAAGAGTAAAAGAAAGATTGGATGTGAAATTACTAGAGGGAGCGATATTAAATTTACTGAAACATCATGATGCTTTACGTTTCCGGTACGAACAGTTACCAAACGGAACGTGGAGGCAGAGAAATGAAGGGACTGATGAGCTGTCAGTACTCCATGTTGTAAAACGGAATCAAGTTAATGAAAAAGAGTGGAATAAAATAATACAAGAAGAGATGAATATTCATCAAGCTAGTTTCAATTTAATTACTGGTCCGTTAATGAAAGTAGTGTACTTTGAAGATAACTTGATTGAAAATGATCGAATATTCTGGGTGATACATCATTTAGTAGTAGATGGAGTGTCATGGAGGATTCTATTGGAAGATTTACAGGTGGTATATAACCAGATGAAACAAGGTCAAGAAATTCGCTTACCTGCGAAAAGTACATCTTTTAAAGAATGGTCTGAACGACTTCAGACATACAGTGATTCGGGTATTTCAAAAGAAGTAAAGGATTATTGGAATGAACAAGTAGAAAAAGAAACGATGAAAATTCCAATGGACTATCCAATACAAGAAACGACAGAAGAATCGATTGATCAAGTGACGAGGACTTTAGGAATAGAAGAAACACAAGCATTGTTTCACGAAGTTCTAGTCACTCATAAGGCAAGGATTGATGAGGTACTATTAACGGCATTAGGACAAGCTATCGTCGATTGTACAAATCAGCAAACCGTTTCTATTCATCTAGAAGGACACGGGAGAGAAGAGATGATTGAAGGTATTGATTTATCAAGGACAGTGGGCTGGTTCACGAGTATTTATCCCGTTCATCTCAATTTTCAAGGAACTCAGACACCTATTGAAGGGTTAAAGGCAGTCAAAGAGCAATTGCGTCGAATCCCAAATCGCGGAGTTGACTATGGTATTTTATGTTACTTGAATAAAGGATTACTTCCGTTTTATCAGCAAAAGCCTTCAATAAGCTTTAACTATTTGGGCCAATTTGATCAGGTGTTTTCAAGGGACTCTTTGTTTATGCAAGAGACAGGATTTACATTTTTAGATCATGCTCCAGATTCCAAACCATCTCATCTAATTGATGTTATCGGAATGGTGAAAGATGAAAAGTTACATTTTATTTGGATGTATAGTAGGGAACAGTTTTCTAAATTAAAAATTCAAGTGATAGCAGATGGTATGTTGAGGCATCTTCGTCAACTTATAAATAAACCAACAACAGAGTCTGCTTTTACGGTATCAGATTTTGCTGATGCAGAGGATCTTACGGAAGAAAGCTTGAGCAAAGTATTACTTAAATTAACAAAGAAGAGGGTGTAAAAATGGGAGACGTTATTGATATATATGGTTTATCACCTTTGCAAAAAGGAATACTGTTTCATACTTTATACGATCAAGATGATGAACATTCTTTTTCCTATATTGTACAAGTAGGTTTCTTGCTCGGGGGGCAATTGGATGTTGATACTTTTGAAAAGGCTTGGGAATATGTTATTAATCGACATGAGGTTTTACGTTCAGTATTTGTATGGGAGGAAGTAGAAAAGCCACTACAAGCGGTTTACCAACGTCTTCCTTTTACTATTCATCAAGAGGATTGGAGCACCTATCCACATGAGGAAAGGGTGAAGAAATTACAACAGTTTTTGAATGTAGATCGTAGAAAAGGATTTTTATTGGATGAAGCACCATTGATGAGAGTCACTGCGATCAAAGAAGCAAAAGAGGAAACGAGAATTATTTGGACACATCATCATATTTTGCTAGATGGATGGAGTGTGTCATTGGTCTTTAGTGAAGTGATGGAAGTTTATCTCAAGATGATAAAGGGAGAATTATTGACTCTTCCTAAATCTCTTCCTTATAAAAAATATATCCAGTGGATAAATAAACAAGATCAAAGTCAAGCAGAGGAATTTTGGAAAGAAGAATTAAAAGGGTTCTATGCACCTACGCCATTAGCAATGGAAAGAAAGGATCAAGGACAAGAGAAGGGCTATGGAGAGTGTGTTTATCAAGTATCTGAGAAACTTACTGAGAAGTTACAAGAGTGGGTACGAAATAGTCGATTAACGTTGAATACGTTAGTACAAGGTGCATGGGCTTATTTGATGAGTAGGTATAGCGGTGACAGTGACGTCGTATTTGGCGTAACTAGCGCTGGACGTCCTACTGATTTAATGGGAGCAGAGAATATGGTGGGGCTATTTATTAACACATTACCTACCAGAATTCGATTAACGGATAATACATCAGTAGTAGATTGGCTTCGTAAAATACAAATGAAAGAAATGGAACGAAGACAGTATGAGTATAATTCGTTGATAGATATTCAAGGCTGGAGTGAGGTTCCGCGAAATAGCTCCTTATTCCATACCTTGTATGTGTTTGAAAATTATCCAATTCAAGGTGAGAGAAATGATGATTTAAGATTACTAGATGTTACAAGCACGGAACAAACAAATTATCCTTTAACACTCATTGTAATGCCCGGTAAGAAAATTACTTTAAAGTTGATGTATGATCGAAGCTATTTTAATGAAGAAACAATAAATCTGATTCAGAATCACTTATTGCAAATATTAATTCAGATGACGAAGAGCCTAGATTCAAAACTATTTGAAATTACTCATTTAACAGAAGAAGAACAGATACAGTTACTAGAGGAATGGAATCATACTCAATTTAATTATTCGGCTGAAGGCATGATTCATACGATGTTTGAGGAGCAAGTTAAAAAAACACCGGAAGCAATCGCGGCTAGTTACGAAAATGAACAAATTACCTATAAAGAGTTGGAGAAGCGTGCAAATCAGCTAGCTCATTATCTACAAAAGCATGGTGTAGGCCCAGAGTCTCTAGTTGGAGTATATATGGAACGTTCATTACAAATGATGATAGCGTTATTAGGTATTCTAAAATCAGGAGCAGCGTATGTTCCACTTGACCCTACTTATCCAGAGAGTCGACTTCGATATATATTAGAGGATGCTGGAATCGAAGTACTAGTGACGGAAGAGGATTCTAAAAATTTGTTTGTATCTGAAAATATAGAAACGATTTGTATGAATAAAGATTACACTGCAATTGAAAAAGAAGAATCAACCCCATGTATAAGTGGTGTAACAGGAGAAAATTTAGCGTATGTTATGTATACTTCAGGATCTACAGGGAATCCAAAGGGAGTAATGATTGAGCATCATTCAGTAATTAATTATCTAGAATGGATGCAACATAAATATCCGCTTTCTGAAAAGGATGTGGTCTTGCAGAAAACGCCATTCTCATTTGATGTCTCTGTTTGGGAATTGTTTTGGGGCATTCACGTTGGTGCAAGTGTATCTTTCCTACCTCCAGGTGGAGAAAAAGATCCTTCTATTATAGCTGAAGTGATTAAACAACATCAGGTTACTATAGTTCAATTTGTACCTTCGATGTTATCTGTTTTCTTAGACCACTTCAATCATATTGAATTGAACATGAATTGTTCGTCCGTACGCCATGTATTTTCTGGTGGAGAAGAACTAAGTTCAGGGTTGGTTAGACGATTTCAACAGAAATGGAATTATAGTGGACAAGTGAAATTAACCAACTTTTATGGGCCAACTGAAGCCACTATTTATGTGAATGCATTTGATATTCAGCCTAATCAAGAATTTGTTTCTATTGGGCAGCCAATACAGAACACGCAATTATATGTATTAGACCAAAATCAACGCTTGCAATCAATAGGAATTGAGGGTGAGTTATATATTGGTGGTGCTGGTTTAGCACGTGGATACTTAAATCGTCCGAATCTTACTGCTGAAAAATTCGTTTCGCATCCATATCGATTTGGGGAACGACTATATCGAACAGGAGATTCAGTAAGATATTTAACTGATGGGAATTTAGAATTTATAGGTAGAATGGACCACCAAGTCAAAATGCGTGGTTTTAGGATTGAATTAGGAGAAATTGAAGCGACTTTAGAAAAATGTTCGTTTATTAAAGAGGCTGTCGTATTAGTTAGAGAAGATCGTCCAGGTGATCAACGATTGGTTGCATATGTAATAAGCGATGGAAATACCGAGGAGTGGAGAGAGTATTTACAAAAACAATTACCAAATCATATGATTCCAGCGCACTTTATAGATTTAGAACACTTCCCGCTTACTCCAAATGGGAAAATTGACCGAAAGGCCTTGCCAGCACCTGATGAGCAAGCTATTGAAGATTTAAATGTGCTACCTCGGACGCCATCGGAAGAGCTTATTGCCTCGGTTTGGAGTCAAGTGTTAGGAACAGAAAATATTGGCATTCAGGATTCCTTCTTTGAACGTGGTGGGCACTCACTACTTGCTACTCAAATTGTCTCTCGATTGCAAGAACTGTTCCAAATTAAAATTCCATTACGTGAACTTTTCAAGCACGATACAGTGGAAGCATTGGCGAAACGAGTGGATCAGTTACGAAAAGAAGATAAAAAACGAGAGGTTGCTCCTCTTGTACCTATGAAACGAGAAGAAGTTATCCCACTTTCCTATGCGCAGAAACGTCTATGGTTTATTGATCAATTAATGCCAAATAGTGCTATGTACAATATCCATGCAGCGTGTCGCTTAACAGGTGAATGGTCAATTGAAGCATTGGAGGTCGGATGGAATCAATTGTTGGAGCGTCATGAATCATTAAGGACGACAATTCTAGAACAAGAGGGTGAACCTTTTCAACAAGTTCAATCTCATGTGTTCAGGCATATTCCTCAAACGAATCTAACAGATCTTTCTTTGGAAGATAGGGAAAGAGAAATGAAACGCCTTATTCAAAACGAGGCGGAGGAACCATTTCATTTTGGACAAGGTCCTCTGATTCGAACACGAATATTGAAAGTGGACAGGGAAGAATGGGTTCTCATTTGTACGATGCATCATATTATTTCAGATGGATGGTCAATGGGAATCTTACTTGAAGAATGGATGGCTTTTTATGAAGGAGCACTAACCGGAAAACCAGTGGAATTGAAGGAGTTATCTATCCAATATGCAGATTTTGTTATGTGGCAGAAGGAATGGCAAAAAGAGGAGAGTTTGAATCAGCATCTTCAATATTGGAAGGAAGAATTATCTGGGGAACTACCGGTTTTACAATTACCGATGGATCGTCCTCGACCTGCAGTTCAAACCCATCGTGGTGCAAGTCAGTCCTTAATAGTGGCGAATTCCTTACAGGAAAAGCTCAAAGATTTAAGTTTGCAAGAAGGATGCACTTTATTTATGACATTGATGGCAGCGTATCAAAGCTTCCTTTCTCGTTATACAGGACAGGACGACATTATAGTTGGAAGCCCCATCGCTAATCGAAATGTGAAAGAGATTGAGGGATTAATAGGATTCTTTGCAAATACGTTAGTTTATCGAGCTGATTTCAGTGGAAATCCGACGTTCCAAGAACTATTGTCGCAGATAAGAAAAAAAGCACTAAAAGCATACGAGTATCAGGACATCCCATTTGAGAAAGTGGTAGAATCCGTAAAACCTGAACGGAATACAAGTCATTCACCAATATTCCAAACTATGTTTACTTTACAGAATACGAAACAAGAGTTTCTTCAGCTATCCGAAAGACAAATGGAACTCATGGAAAGCCATGTTTCTGTTGCCAAATTTGATTTGAGTTTATTTGCTTCTGAGACGGAAGAAGGATTATCACTAACCTTTGAATATAATACTGATTTGTTTAATGATACAACCATTAAACGTATGGTAAATCATTTTGAACATTGGTTAAATCAAATTGCCTCTTATCCAAAATGTTTATTATCAGAATTGAATATGTTATCGAAAGTGGAATATAAGCAACTACTAGAGGAATGGAATGAATCAGCCGTTATAGATATAGAAGATAGTACGATTCATACAATGTTTGAAGAACAAGTGGAAAAAACACCAGAAGCAATTGCAGTAGTGTGCGAAGATGAAGAACTAACATATCGAGAGTTGGACGAACGCTCGAATCAGTTGGCACATTATTTACAAAAAAATGGTGTAACATGCGAAACATTGGTTGGGATTTGCGTTACACGTTCATCCGAGATGATTGTCGGTCTCTTAGGAATTATGAAGGCGGGAGGAGCATATGTCCCAATTGATCCAGCGTATCCGGAAAGTCGACTGCAGTACATTTTAGAAGATGCTCAAATAAAGGTACTGGTGACACAGGAAAAGTTACAACAAAAAATGGTTATACCTACATTCGTTAACGTCATTTGTATTGATCGTAATCGAGCAGAAATAGAACAAGAAGTTACTACGGTATGCACGAGTGAAGTGACGGGTGATAACTTAGCCTATATTATCTATACTTCAGGTTCCACGGGAAATCCAAAGGGAGTAATGATTGAGCACAGGAATACAGTAACAATGATTCATTGGGCGCATCATACGTATTCTCGAAAGGAATTAGCGGGAGTATTAGCTTCAACTTCACTATCTTTTGATTTATCCGTTTTTGAAGTATTTGTTCCCTTAACGATGGGTGGTAAGGTGATTGTCGCTGAAAATGCTCTACATCTAGACAAGTTGTCTACCAAAGGTGTGACTTTGGTTAATACTGTGCCATCGGCAGCAAAGGAACTGGTTCGAGCAAAAACAATTCCTTCTTCAGTAAAGGTAATGAATTTGGCTGGAGAACCGTTACCATATCCGCTTGTTCAAGATTTATACGAGAGAAGTACGATTGAGAAGGTGTTCAACTTATATGGACCGTCTGAAGATACTACGTATTCCACGTATCTGGAATTAGAAAAGGGTGTCATGCATAGGGTACCACCAATTGGTAAACCAATCTTCAATACAGAAGTATATGTATTGAGTGCTGAACAAAAAATGGTTCCAATTGGTGTAGTTGGTGAGTTGTACATTGGTGGATCAGGGTTAGCACGTGGATATTTAAAACGCCCTGACTTAACGAAAAATCGATTTATACCGCATCCGTTTAAAGAAGACGAGCGAGTATACCGGACTGGAGATCTAGTAAGGTATTTGCCGGATGGAAATTTGGAGTATGTTGGACGAATTGATCATCAGGTGAAAATTCGTGGGTTCCGGATTGAACTAGGAGAAATCGAAGCGGTATTACAAAAGCATACATTAGTTAACGAAGCTATTGTGATGGTGCGGGAAGATTATCCTGGCGATCCACGTTTGATTGCCTATGTTGTAGGAGACGGTGATTCTCAAAAGTGGCGTGATTATCTCAAGGACCAACTACCAAATTATATGATTCCATCCTATTTTGTTGAATTAAATGCATTTCCACTCACTCCTAATGGAAAAATTGATAGGAAGGCTTTACCAGCACCAGAGAAGCAGGAGATAGCGAGTTGTTATATTGCTCCTCGTACGTCTACGGAAAAAACAATTGTTTCGATATGGCATGAAGTTTTAGGCATGGAAAACATCGGAATTCAAGATTCGTTTTTTGAAATTGGTGGACATTCATTACTTGCTACGCAAGCTGTTTCCAATCTTAAAGAGGCTTTTGGAATCGAGATACCATTGCATGATTTATTTATGTTTCATACGGTGCAGCAATTGGCAGAACAGATTGATCAATTGCTCGATAACAAAAATCAAGAAATGCAGAATGATAGTAAGGAGAATATAAGCCTTCAAGATTATATTCAAAAAGAAGCAGAAGTGAGTAATGATGAAGAATTACTGGAACTGCTTAAGCAATTAGAAGAGTTATCAGAGGAAGAAGCACAAGGGATATTTGAGAGTAATTTGATTGAGGAAGGGGTAAAAAAATGAGAAGTGATTTACTTGCAAAGCTGAGTTCACTTTCTCCTGAGAAGAGAGCATGGCTTCAGAAGCAAATGCAAAAAAAGGAGAATAAAGAAGCACTCCCGTTGTCTTATGCACAACAACGTTTGTGGTTTATGGACAGATTTAACCCAAACAGTTCTTTATATAATATTCCAACCGTATGGCATCTAAAAGGAAATTGGATACCTGAAGCATTAGAGAAGGGATTCAATCGACTCATTGAACGTCATGAATCATTACGAACTGTTTTTAAAGAAATAGGAGAACAGCCTGTGCAACAAATTGTCGAATTCCTTCCTAGAGCATTACCTGTAAGGGATTACTCTCAACTTCCTCTAGAAGTAAAAGAAAAAGAGGTAGATAGTTTAATTGCGAGAGAAGCGCAAGAACCATTTGATTTAATGAATGGTCCTTTAATTCGTAAT
Organism: Bacillus sp. 007/AIA-02/001; assembly: GCF_004634455.1. Classification (NCBI taxonomy): domain Bacteria; kingdom Bacillati; phylum Bacillota; class Bacilli; order Caryophanales; family Bacillaceae; genus Bacillus; species Bacillus sp. 007/AIA-02/001. The sequence goes on along the minus strand of NZ_SEIY01000005.1, from coordinate 151,854 downwards.
CAGCTTGTTCAATTAGAGAAGGATGAATGGTTATTACTGTGTACGATGCATCATATTATTTCTGATGCTTGGTCCATTGGTATATTCATGAATGAATTCCTTGCTTTCTATGAAGAAGAAACGGGCGGAAATCCTGCTAAATTAAGTTCATTATCTATTCAATATGCAGACTTTGCGAAGTGGCAAAAGGGGTGGTTGCAAGGTGATGTGCTAAATCGTCAGCTTACGTATTGGCAGGAAGAATTGTCTGGTGAGCTTCCTATCTTACAACTGCCAGTGGATCGACCTCGACCGGTTAAGCAGACTTACTCTGGGGCTGCGCATCATGTGATTTTTCCTTATAAATTGCTCAGTCAATTGAAGGATATAAGTCGACAAGAAGGATCTACTTTATTTATGACTTTAATGGCCGCATACCAGAGCTTTCTTGCTCGTTATACGGGACAAAAAGATATTCTAGTTGGTAGCCCGATTGCAAATCGGAACCATAAGGGAGTAGAAGGATTAATTGGTTTCTTTGTTAATACGTTGGTTTATCGATCAGATTTGAGTGGCACCCCTACTTTTCGGGAGATTTTGAACCAAACAAAGAAAAAGGCGTTAAAAGCTTACGAATATCAAGATATACCATTTGAAAAAGTGGTAGAAGCTGTGCAACCTGAACGAAGCATGAGTCATTCTCCTATATTTCAGACCATGTTTACGCTACAGAATATAAAACAAGAACGACTAGATTTGCCTGATAGAAGTATTGAAATGGTAGAAAGTAATATGTCTATTGCTAAATTTGATTTGAGCTTAACTGCCTATGAAGTGGAAGAAGGTCTATTCGTCTCATTTGAATACAACACGGATTTATTTGATAGTAGTACCATTGCACGTATGGCAGGACATTTTGAGAACTGGCTAAATGAAATCACGTATCATCCAGATGAATCATATACAAAGCTGTCAATGTTATCGGATACTGAGCAAAAACAACTCCTAGAAGAATGGAATGATACGGACGTAGTTTATGGTCATGATTGTATGATTCATGAGCTATTTGAGCAGCAAGTTGCACGGACACCTGACGCAGTGGCGGTAGTTTATGAGGGTGGAAAGCTAACGTATCAAGAACTAAATGAAAAATCGAATCAATTGGCACATTTTCTACAAAAACGAGGTATCGGACCTGAATCATTGGTTGGTATATGTATTGAACGTTCTCCTGATATGATTATCGGTCTCTTTGGGATTTTGAAGGCAGGTGGGGCTTATGTCCCACTGGACCCAAGTTATCCTGAAAACCGCCTGAGATATATTTTGGAGAATTCACAAATTCAAGTGCTGTTAACAAAAGAGGCACTACAGGACTGGTTACCTAAAGATATTCAAGCAATTTGTTTAGACCGGGATCAAGTGATGATTTCTAAAGAGAGTAATTTAGCTCCGGTAAGTGGAGTAACAGCAAATAACTTAGCCTATATTATATACACTTCGGGTTCGACGGGAAATCCAAAGGGGGTAATGATTGAACATCATTCCGTTATCAACCGCCTACAGTGGATGCAGAAAAAATACCCATTGTCCGAGGAGGATACAATCCTACAAAAGACACCGTTTTCATTTGATGTTTCTGTATGGGAATTATTTTGGTGGTCATTTGTAGGAGCACGTGTTTGTTTACTTCCACCAGGAGGAGAGAAAGATCCTGCGGTGATTGAGGAGTATATTGAACGATATCGCGTGTCCACCATACACTTTGTTCCGTCGATGTTATCTACTTTCTTAGATTATATGGAACTATATAATTCGAAAAGGGATGTATCGTCTTTAATTCAAGTTTTTACTAGTGGAGAAGCGTTAAACACTGAGCATGTTCGCCGGTTTAAGGGGATCTTTTACAATGTTCAGCAAACAAAGTTAATTAACTTGTATGGTCCTACTGAAGCGACTGTGGATGTGACTTATTACGATTGTGATTTAGAAAAAGAAGCAATGATTATTCCGATTGGTCGTCCAATTGATAATACAGAGTTGTATGTGTTAGATCAATATCAACAAGTGGTCCCGATTGGTGTGGCAGGGGAACTTTACCTTGGAGGAGTAGGATTGGCACGTGGCTACTTCAATCGACCGGATTTAACTACTGAACGATTTATACCGCATCCTTTTAAGGACGGGGAACGATTATATCGAACGGGTGACTTGGTGAGATATATGAATGATCGTAACTTAGAATATATTGGAAGAATAGATAACCAAGTTAAAATTAGAGGATTCCGAATTGAATTGGGAGAAATTGAAGCAGCTTTACATGATCACTCATCTGTAAAAGAGGCAGTCGTGTTGGTGAAGGAAGAACGACCAGGAGATAAGCAGTTAGTAGCTTATGTAGTGGGTGAAGGGGATGCTGGAGAATGGCGTGAATATCTCAAGAAGCAATTACCACATTATATGGTTCCGGCATACTTTTTCCAAATTGAAGGTATGCCACTCACTCCAAATGGTAAAGTGAATCGGAAAGCATTATTGGAATTAGAAGAACAGTTCATAAGTGAAGATATTACTTCATCACGAACACCAGTGGAGGAGCTCATCGTTTCCGTTTGGAGCCAAGTGTTAGGAATAAAAAATATTAGTGTTCAGGATTCCTTTTTTGAAATCGGTGGTCATTCACTACTAGCTACTCAAGTAGTGTCACGTTTACAGAGAATTTTTCAAATCGAATTACCAGTACGTGAACTATTTGAATATACAACGGTGGAGTCACTGGCAAAGCGATTAGAACAGTTACGTAAAGGAGATAAAAAACGAGAGATTCCGCCACTAATACCAATGAAACGAGGAGAAGCTATTCCACTATCTTATGCCCAACAACGTTTATGGTTTATTGATCAATTTACACCTAATAGTGCCCTTTACAATATGCCAATGGTATGCCGTCTTACAGGGAATTGGCTACTTGAAGCATTGGAAACGGGATGGAATCAACTAATAGAACGTCATGAATCACTGCGGACGGTCTTTCAAGAGGTGAATGGTCAACCCGTACAGCAAATTGAACCGTATGCTTTTCAATCAATTCCGAAAACGGATTTAACTATGCTTTCTTCTGAAGATCAAGAAGAAGAAGTTAAACGTTTAATTCAACAAGAAACAGAAGTACCATTTGATTTAACAGAGGGTCCATTAATCAGGACAAGTATTTTGCACGTGGGAGAGGAAGAATGGATACTCCTTTGTACTCTACATCATATCATTTCAGATGGATGGTCAATGGGAATCCTACTTGAAGAATGGATGGCATTTTATGAGAAAGCAACGGATGGAAAGGTAGCGGAACTTGAACCATTACCGGTTCAATATGCCGACTTTGCTCAGTGGCAAAAAGGATGGTTAAAGGAGGAGGTGCTTGATCAACAACTCCAATATTGGAGGGAAGAATTGTCTGGGGAGCTTCCTGTACTCCAACTTCCTGTGGATCGCCCGCGTCCCGCAATACAAACTCATCACGGGTCGACATACACTATGGTTCTGCCAAGCACGCTACATGATAAATTGAATGAACTTAGTCGAAAAGAAGGGGCTACGCTCTTCATGACGCTTTTAGCTGCATATCAAAGCTTTCTATCTCGTTATACGGGACAAGAAGATATTCTGGTCGGAAGCCCAATTGCGAATCGGAATTATAGAGAAATTGAAGGACTAATTGGTTTCTTCGTTAACACGCTGGTTTATCGAGCTAATTTGAGTGGTAGACCGACATTTCAAGATGTACTGTATCAGGTTCGTCAAAAGGCATTGAAGGCGTATGAATATCAAGATATTCCATTTGAAAAAATTGTAGAAGTTGTGCAACCGGAGCGAAGTACAAGTCATTCGCCAATTTTCCAGACTATGTTCATCTTGCAAAATATGAAACAAGAGTTACCGGTGTTATCTAGTAGAAGTATTGAAATGATAGAAAGCCATAGTCCAATTGCAAAGTTTGATTTAAGTGTAATGGCAGTTGAGACGGAAGAGGGATTACTTTTTACTTTTGAGTACAATAAGGATTTATTCAATGCTACTACTATTGAACGGATGGCAGGACACTTTGAGAAATGGCTACATGAAGTTTCTCATCGCCCACAAAATCCGTTGCATGACCTGAGCATGCTATCAGAAACCGAGCGTACTTTGTTATTAGAAACATGGAATGACACTGTAATGGAAATGTCTCATCAGGGTCTTATTTGCGACAAATTTGAGGAGCAAGTAGCAAGGCGTCCTGATGCGATTGCGATAGTTGATCAAACAAAACAGTGGACTTATGGTGAATTGGATACACAAGCAAATCAGTTGGCAAATGTTTTACAGCGAAAGGGAGTAGCCCCAGAGTCAGTGGTAGGGGTTTATCTTCCGAGATCAGCTGAGCTGATGGTAAGTTTACTAGGCATTTTAAAAGCTGGTGGAGCTTATGTCGTTTTAGATCCGTTGTATCCAAAATCAAGGTTAGAATACATGATTGAAGATGCAGGAATTCAATTTGTAGTGACGGCGGAAGGACAAGACGGACATTTCGCACACGTCGAAATGGTGAGGTTAGAAGAATTAACGGTGGAAAGCGTAATCGCACCTACACGTCAAATAAATCCAGAGAACTTAGCCTATATTGTTTATACCTCTGGTTCTACAGGAAAACCGAAGGGTGTAATGGTTGAATATCGCTCATTAATGAATATGGTTTCTTGGCATCAGGAAGTTTATCATATTTCAGCAGAGGATCGTGCGACTCAGATTGCAGGGGTTGCTTTTGATTCGGCTGTCCAGGAGATCTGGCCGTATCTAACTGCTGGCGCAGCACTCTACTTGTCAACAGAGGAACTGAGAATTAATCCAGAAGCACTAAGGGACTGGCTCATTGATTCACGAATAACAGCTAGCTTTGCACCTACGCCTATTCTGGAAAGGCTCTTGAAATTATCTTGGCCAGATAAAACGGATCTTCGTTTTATCATTACTGGTGGGGATCAATTAACGCAGTACCCATCTAACGATATTCCTTTTGCGGTAATTAATCAGTATGGTCCATCGGAAAATACCGTTGTTACCACAGATTGTTATGTACCTGTAGGAGTGACAACAGGTACGCCATCGATTGGTCGACCGATTGCAAATACAGAAGTTTATGTGTTAGATTCTCATCTTCAGCTAGTACCAATTGGCGTAATTGGAGATCTCTATATTGGAGGGAAGAGTCTTGCACGTGGATATGCTAATCGTCCGGATCTTACAAAGGAAAAATTTATTCCACATCCTTTCAAGTCAGGAGAACGTCTCTATTATACAGGAGACAAAGCAAGTTATCTTTCTGATGGTAATCTCCAGTTCCATGGACGTATAGATGACCAAGTAAAAATTCGTGGTTTCCGGATTGAATTGGGAGAAATAGAAGCTGTTTTGCAGGCACATTCTTCTGTGAAAGAAGCAGTTGTATTGGTACGAGAGGATAATCAAGGTGATAAGAGATTAGTAGCTTATGTAGTTGGTGAAGGAAGTGTCCATGAATGGCGAGAACATCTACAAACACATTTACCAAATTACATGGTTCCAACAAACTTTATTGAGATGGAATTTTTACCACTTACACCGAATGGAAAACTTGATTTGAAGGCATTGCCTATACTTAGTGAACAATCCGCTGAAAATACTGTATACCCAAGAACTCCGCTGGAAGAACTTATCGCTTCAGTGTGGAGTCAAGTGCTAGGAATAGGAGACATTGGTGTTCAAGATTCTTTCTTTGAGCTTGGTGGTCACTCTCTACTTGCTACACAAGTGGTCTCACGCTTACAGGAAGTCTTTCAAATCAAATTGCCAGTACGTGAACTGTTCGAATATTCAACGATCGAGGCATTAGCGAAACGAATGGATCAGTTACGTAAGGGGAATGAAAAACGAGAAATTCCACCATTGGTGCCGATGGAACGTGGAAATAATATTCCACTATCTTATGCCCAACAGCGCTTATGGTTTATTGATCAATTTGCACCTAATAGTGCACTTTATAATATGCCAATGGTATGCCGTCTTACAGGGAATTGGTTACCTGAGGCATTGGAGTTGGGATGGAATCAGTTGATAGAGCGTCATGAATCTTTGCGGACTGTATTTTATGAAGAGGATGGCCATCCTGTGCAGCAGATTCAACCGTACGTTTTCCGTCCGCTTCTGCAAATGGACTTAACTAAGCTTTCATTAGAGGAGCGAGAAAGAAAGTTGGAGCAATGGATTCAAACTGAAGTCGAATCTCCATTTGATTTAGAACAAGGGCCATTATTCCGTGGGAAACTCATAAGAATTTCAGAAGAAGAATGGGTTCTTCTGTGTAATATGCATCATATTATCTCGGATGGGTGGTCGATGGAAATCTTGCTTCAAGAATGGATGGCATTTTATGAGAATGCGATTGGTGAAAAACAAGCAGAGCTGCAACCACTACCAGTTCAATATGCCGATTTTGCTCAGTGGCAAAGAGACTGGTTGAAAGATGAAGTACTATATCAACAGCTTGCATATTGGAAGGAAGAATTATCTGGTGAGTTACCAGTCTTAATGTTGCCAATGGATCGTCCGCGTCCGCCAGTGCAAACCCATCATGGATTAACTCATAATGTTTTGTTGTCACGCTCATTACTGGATAAATTAAACGAACTAAGTCGTCAAGAAGGGGCCACACTTTTCATGACCTTATTGGCATCGTATCAAAGTTTCCTTGCTCGTTATACGGGACAAACGGATATTATTGTTGGTAGCCCAATTGCAAATCGAAATTATCGAGAAATTGAGGGGCTAATTGGTTTCTTTGTCAACACTTTGGTTTATCGAGCTGATTTAAGTAATGCACCGGCATTTCAAGAGTTGTTATCTCAAGTACGGATAAAAGCATTGAAGGCGTATGAGTATCAAGATGTTCCGTTTGAGAAAATTGTAGAGGTTATCCAACCTGAACGAAATACAAGCCATTCTCCGATTTTTCAAACCATGTTTACTTTGCAAAATACGGGACAGAAGCTACCAGAACTACATGGAAGAAATATAGAAGTAATGGAAAGTAATGCTCCGATCGCTAAGTTTGATTTAAGTTTAACTGCTGCAGAAGTGGAAGAGGGTTTATTACTTACTTTTGTTTATAGAACTGATTTATTTGACAGCTTAACTATTGAATCCATGGCTGAACATTTTGGGAACTGGTTGAATGTAATCGTGGAGAATCCTGATAAATCATTAGCTAAGTTGCCTATATTATCAGGATTACAGCAAAAACAGTTGGAGGAGTGGAATAATAATACTGTAGCATATCCACAGGAAAGTACGATTCATCAGCTGTTTGAAGAGCGAGTAAATCGTACACCTGATGCGGTAGCAGTGGTAGATGAAAAACAGCAGTTAACATATCGAGAGCTGAATGAAAAAGCTAATCAATTGGCCCACTATCTTCAGCAATGTGGGATTGGGACTGAATCATTAGTTGGAATTTGCTTTGAGCGTTCAGTTGAGATGATTGTTAGTATTATGGGGATCTGGAAGGCTGGAGCAGCCTATGTTCCATTGGATCCATCATATCCAGAAAGTCGCCTACGATATATTTTGGAGGACACTGGAATTCAAGTATTAGTTACGAACGAGTCATTGGAAGATTGGATACCTAAAGAAATCAAGATAGTTTGTCTAGACAGGGATCAAATAATGATTTCACAAGAAAGCATTCTTTCACCAAAATGTGAAGTAACAGGAGAAGACTTAGCGTATGTTATCTATACTTCAGGATCAACGGGGAATCCAAAGGGTGTCTCGATACAGCATCATTCTGTACTAAACTTGTCGTATGGTTTACAAAAAGAGGTTTTCGAACATGAGATACCATCTAACATGCATGTCGGTTTAAATGCGTCAATTGCCTTTGATGCATCTATCCAGCAATTACAAATGCTGCTTTATGGTTCAAGTTTGTATATTATTCCAAGCGAAGTACGAAGTGATCCGGAGCAGTTTGTAGCTTATATTAGGGAGAACAAGTTAGAAATCTTTGATATAACACCTTCATTGCTTCAATTACTTATAGATGTCGGATTGTTAGAAACGTGCGATGGCGTTCATGTTCCAAGTAAGGTACTGGTTGGTGGTGAAGCAATTATGCCGTCATTATGGGAACAGCTAGTAGAGACTGATAAAATCCAGTTTTATAATGTATATGGTCCTACAGAATGTACGGTTGATGCAACATGCTATCATATCAAGAAAGGTAGTAAGAGAGTAACAATTGGACGTCCATTGCCTAACATCCAAACTTATGTATTAGATAGAAATAGGTTGCCAGTTCCAGTTGGTGTAATGGGGGAACTTTATATCGGAGGAGCAGGTCTAGCAAGGGGGTACTTGAATCGTCCAGAGTTAACATCCGAACGATTTATTTCTCATCCATTCAAAGAAGGCGAGAGGTTATATAGAACAGGTGATCTAGTGAGATATCTTCCTGATGGTAATATAGACTACTTAGGAAGAATGGATAATCAAGTGAAGATTAGAGGATTTCGAATTGAACTTGGAGAGATTGAGTCGACTTTACAAGAGCATGACTTAGTAAAAGAGGCAGTTGTAATGGTTAGGGAAAATCAGTCGGGAGATAAGAGGCTGGTAGCTTATGTAGTGGGCGAAGGCAGTTTAGAAGAATGGCGAGAGTATCTTAAAACAAAACTGCCAATCCATATGATACCTTCCTACTTTGTCGAAATGAAAGAATTACCGCTAACCATAAATGGAAAGATTGATCGGAAATCGTTACCTATACCAGATTATCAAGGAACACAAGAAGGATACGTGGCCCCAAGAAATGAACGTGAACATAAGCTTTCTATCATTTGGGAACGTGTGCTAGGTTCAAAACGTATTGGTATGAATGATAACTTCTTTGAAATTGGTGGAGATTCAATTCTTAGCATTCAGATTGTCTCGCGCGCGAAGCAAGTTGGTTTACAATTGACACCAAAACAAATATTTGAACACCAAACAATTGCTGAGTTGGCGCAAGTAGTCAAAGAAGAACAAGGTGTACAAGCTGAACAGGGAATTATAACTGGAGAGACGATACTTACACCTATTCAGCAAAGGTTTTTTGCACAAAATCATCCTAACCCACATCATTGGAATCAATCCATGTTCTTTAGAACGAAAGAGAAATTGGACATAGGATCACTGGAAAAGGCGGCAGGTAACCTTCTACTTCATCATGATGCTCTGCGTTTAAGATATGAACGTTTACCTAATGGGGTTTGGAAACAGTGGAATGAAGGAATAGAAGAACAATTGATGCTTACTGTCATTTCATTAGACGAAGTGCCGGAAGCTGATTGGCATCAGGTTATTCAAAAAGAGATTAATATTGCACAAGAAAGTTTGAATTTACATGATGGTCCGCTAATGAGAATGGTGTATTTTGATGAAGGTGAGCACGCTGGCCGATTATTTTGGACAATTCATCATTTAGCCGTGGATGGTGTTTCTTGGCGAATTTTATTGGAAGATTTGCAAACAGCATATACGCAAGTAGTCCAAGGGCAGAAAATTCAATTACCTATGAAGAGTACATCTTTTAAAGAATGGTCGGAGAAATTACATCATTACGCTGAAACTGGCCTATCAAAAGAAGTGCTACATTACTGGGAGGAGCAGGCTGAACAAGACGTAGTTAAATTGCCGGTAGATGGTACTATAAGTAATCCAGTAAGCGCAGTAACTGAGGAAATTACTGTGGTGTTAAATGAGAATGAGACCCGTATGTTATTGCAAGAGACTTTAAGCACTCACCGTGTCCAAATCAATGAAGTATTATTAGCAGCATTAGTACAAGCTACGGCAGCATGTACGGGGCAGCCGATATTGAGCGTAGATTTAGAGGGACATGGTCGAGAAGAGATTATTGAAGATGTTGATTTATCGAGAACTGTGGGATGGTTTACAAGTATTTACCCAGTTCATTTAAATATTACTAGTGCTAATACGCCAATTGAAGCATTAAAAGCAGTTAAAGAACAAGTTCGCAAAATTCCTAATAAGGGTGTTGATTATGGGGTGTTGCGTTACATGAACGCAACAATGTGTGAGCAATTAAGCTCCCAATATACACCGTCTATTAGTTTTAACTATCTTGGACAATTTGACCAAATGTTTTCTAGCGATGCAATGTTTATTCCGGAGAACGAATTTAAGCGTTTAGATCATGCTGCCGGTTCCAAGCGATCGCATGTAATTGATGTAATTGGGGTTGTAACGGATGGAAAACTTCAGTTCACTTGGGTATACAATGTTGGACAATTTGCCAAATCAACGATTCAAAGTATTGCACAGAATATGCTATATCAACTGAGTACATTGATTCAATTTTCAGATAGAGAATCTGCACTGACCATTTCGGATTTTGCAATGGCTAATCTTAGCCAAGAAGGTTTGACAAATGTACTAAACAAAATGCATCGCGGAAAGAACAATCAGATTACTGATTTATATCCACTATCACCTTTGCAAGAAGGTATGATTTTCCACACATTGCATGACCAAGGGGATGAACATGTTGCACCGTATATAGTGCAATTGAGTTTTATGATTCGAGGAAAAATGAATATTCCTACATTTGAGCAGGCGTGGAAATCTGTAATTCAGCGGCATGAAATTTTTCGTACAGCATTTGTATGGGACGAAATTGAAGAACCTGTACAAGTGGTGTATGAAAATATCCCATTTAAAGTGAATAAAGAAGACTGGCGTACAATGACAAGTGAAGAGATAGAGGAAAAAAGAAAAGTCTTTTTGGCATTAGATCGAAAACAAGCCTTCCAATTTGATGAAGCACCATTGATGCGGGTAACAGTCATTCAAGAAGGTGAGGAAGAATATCGGATTGTTTGGACCCATCACCATATTTTACTGGATGGATGGAGTTTACCATTAGTATTTAATGAATTACTTACAGCCTATCAGAAGAGAATGAATGGAGAAGCTGTGAAGTTACCTAAGTCCTCACCATATAAGAAATATATCCAATGGTTAAGAGAGCAAGATAAGGAGCAGGCGGAACAATTCTGGAGAGAGAAGCTAAAAGGTTTTACTGCGCCAACTTTGCTGGGCTTAGAAAGTAAAGAGGAAGAAAAAGGTTACACAGAGAAGGTTACGTATTTATCAGAAGAGCAGACTCAAGCGTTACAAGGATGGGCGAAACGCAATAAACTTACTTTGAGTACAGTAATTCAAGGTGCATGGGCATATCTCATGAGCCGATATAGTGGAGAAAATGACATTGTTTTTGGTGTAACAAGCTCAGGGCGTTCTACGGAGATTATTGATGTTGAAAACATCGTAGGTCCTTTCATTACAACGTCACCGACGCGAATTCAATTGATGGATGATATAAAATTAATAGATTGGTTGCAGAAGATACAAGAGGAAGAGATAGAAAGAAGACAATATGAGTATGCTTCTTTGACAGAGATTCAGGGGTGGAGTGAAGTTCCTAGAGGAATACCGCTGTTCAATAGTTTATATGTGTTTGAAAATTATCCAGTGAAAGAGGAGTCTTCAGAAAATCTGGAAATTGGTGAATTGGAAGGGGTAGAACAAACCCACTACCCATTAGGGTTAGCTGTAGTTCCAGGAATCCAGTTATCGTTAAAGTTAATGTATGACCGTAGTAAGTTTAATAGAGTAACCATTGAACGAATGCTGGGTCATTTACACAAAGTGTTAATGCAAATGCTCAAAAACATTGATCAAAATCTATCGGAGCTAGTATATATTACGGAAGCTGAACAAAGAAAGCTATTGGAAGAATGGAATAATAATACTATATCCTATCCACGTGAGAATGCAATCCATCAACTATTCGAAGAGCAAGTAAATCGTACGCCTGACGCGTTGGCAGTGGTAGATGAAAAACAGCAACTAACATATCGAGAGCTGAATGAAAGAGCTAATCAATTAGCCCATCATTTACAGAAATGTGGAATTGGGACAGAGTCATTAGTTGGCCTTTGCTTTGAGCGTTCAGTTGAGATGGTTGTTGGTCTCATGGGAATTTGGAAGGCTGGAGCAGCCTATGTTCCATTAGATCCATCGAATCCGGAAAGCCGCCTACAATATATTTTAGAAGACACAGGAATTAAAGTGTTAGTTACAAATGAAGTATTACTAGGCTGGATTCCTAAAGACATTAAGACAGTTTGCCTAGATAGGGACCAAGCAATGCTTTCTCAAGAAAGCAAACTTTCACCAATATGTGAGGTAACAGGGGAAAACTTAGCGTATGTTATCTACACTTCTGGTTCGACAGGGAATCCAAAGGGAGCTTTAGTACAGCACCATTCTGTAATAAACCTATCATATGGTTTACAAAAAGAAGTTTTCTCACATGAGATACCTAGTAATATGCGCGTTGGTTTGAATGCATCAATTGCCTTTGATGTATCTATTCAGCAATTACAAATGCTGCTTTATGGTTCAAGTTTATATATTATTCCAAGTGAAGTTCGCACTAATCCAGAACAATTTGTGTCCTATATTAGGGAGAATAAATTGGAAATGTTTGATATGACACCTTCATTACTTCAATTACTAATAGATGGAGGATTGCTAGAAATAAGTGCTGATGTTCATGTACCAAGCAAGATATTGGTCGGTGGTGAAGCAATCATGCCGTCATTATGGGAACAGCTAGTAGAGACTGAAAAGATTGATTTTTATAACGTATACGGTCCTACAGAATGTACGGTTGATGCAACATGCTATCATATCAAAAAAGATAGTAAGAGAGTAACAATTGGACGTCCGTTGCCGAACGTTCAAACTTATGTATTGGATAAAAATTTGTTACCTGTTCCAGTTGGTGTAACAGGTGAGCTATATATTGGGGGTGCAGGTATAGCGAGAGAATACTTGAATCGCCCAGAATTAACAGCAGAGCGATTCATCCGTCATCCATTTAAGGAAGAAGAACGTTTATATCGTACGGGAGATTTGGTTCGTTATTTACCTGATGGTAATTTAGATTACTTGAGAAGAATTGATAATCAAGTGAAAATTAGGGGCTTTCGTATTGAACTTGAAGAGATTGAAGCGAGTATAGAGAGGCATCCATTGGTAAAAGAAGCAGTAGTTTTGGTAACAGAGGATAAATTAGGAGAGCAGAGATTGGTTGCTTATGTAGTTGGAGATGGTAGTATGCATGAGTGGCGTGAGTATCTCAAGACACAAGTACCAAATTATATGGTTCCCGCTCACTTTATTAAGGTAGACGAGATTCCTCTTACAACAAATGGCAAAGTTGATCGAAAGGCATTGAACAATTTAACTATTCATAGAGAAAATAACTTCTCTACACCAATCATTCCAAGGGATGAAATTGAATATCAGTTGATTAAAATCTGGCAGGATGTGTTACAGATAGAAGATGTCTATGTAAATGATGATTTCTTTAATAGAGGAGGACATTCTCTCCTTGTAATTAAATTAGTTTCAAAAATTAGGGAGAAGTTTGGAAAAGAGATTAAGGTGTCAACATTGATTAAGAATCCAACATTGGAAGGAATCGCATGCCTTATTCGTGATAAGCATGATATGACGAAATCAGTAGCAGCGCTAGTTCCACTACAAGAATCAGAAAAAAGCCCTTTCTTCTGTGTTCATCCGTTTATGGGGAATGTATTCTGTTACATTCAACTAGCAAGATTACTTAAGAACCATTGTTCATTTTATGGTTTACAGAATCCTCTTATAGAAAAGGGAGAAATTGATGAATTGACCTTGCCGGAAGTAATTCAACTTTACATTGAAGAAATCAAACGTGTCCAGCCAGAAGGTCCATATCGTCTTGGAGGATGGTCTTTAGGCGGTGCGATTGCTTATGAAATCGCAACTGTACTAAAGAATCAAGGTGAGGAAGTTGAGTTGTTGATACTAATGGATACTAAAGTACCTTCAGAGCAGGACTATAAAACAACGGAGGATATGCTCTCATATATATATGAGCATTTCATTCCTAGAGATCTTACTGAGCAGGGGGAAGGCCTCTTCCATGAACAAGATATGCTTGTAGAGCGATTAATTATGGAAGGAGTACTCCCGCCTGATGCAGATCTTATGAATTTGAAGCAAGTTATCAATGCTCATAGGAAATGCCTGAACATAATGGCAGATCATGATTTAATACCATACTCTGGAGAAGTTCTCTATTTTAGTGCTGAGGAAGGAAAAGAGTTGTTTACAGATTGGGGACATTTATTAAAAGGAAGAGTAAATAAGTATTCTGTCCCTGGATCACATGAGGAAATAGTAGACTTCCCCGCAGTTGAAAAGATAGCTAAGTACCTATTAAATGAATTTGAAGGGATAAAAGAAACATCCCTTTCATTAACTGAAAAGTAGAGAGTGCAAAAGATGCAACGCTATGAACGAAAAGGGCAGCCTAATAACTGCAAATAAAGTGTAGGCAATAATGAATATATCAAGAGTATTACTTTTTAAGAGGATAATGTAAAAAGTAATTGGTAGAGACATAGAAATCTTTGTAATAGAAGCGAATGCCTGATGATATTACTGAGGAAAGGTGCATATTTTCATTGATATGTAAATATGCACCTTTTCTATTGTATTTGCAATTTAATAAAGTTAATTTGAATTTATGTAACGCACATATATGAAGCCATCTTTTAAAAAAGGAAGTGATTTATCATACACATTCAAGCTGTGAAAATACCAAAGAATATTGAAAGTCATTTGTTTAAGCAACTTAGTAACTTAGTTTCAAATGAGAAGAAAGAACGAATGAAGCGTTTATTAAACTCATGTGACGTTAATAGGACCCTGATAGGGGATTTACTAATCCGATCTCTAATCTGCCAAAAGTATAAAATTAATAATGAAGAAATTAGATTTAAATATAATGAGTATGGAAAACCTTTTGTTGAAAATTTTTCTGACTTTCATTTTAATCTGTCACATTCAGGAGAATGGGTGGTTTGTACTACTGCTAATTTTAATGTGGGTATTGATATAGAAAAGATTTCAGAGATAGAGGCTCTTAAATTAGCAAAAGAATTTTTTTCAGCGGATGAATTTTATGATATATCTAATATGAATTCTGATGAACAAATTAATTGTTTTTTTGATTTATGGACATTAAAAGAAAGCTATATAAAAACGATTGGAAAAGGGCTTTATACCCCATTAAATTCATTCTCTATAAAAAAAGAATCACGAACTTTAATTTCATACAAGAATATACCTAAAAACTTTTACTTTAAACAATATAACATTGATCCAAATTATAAGTTATCTGCTTGTGCAACAAGGGATGAATTTCCGCAAGAGATAATAATTAAAGACATTTATGCAATTTGCCAAAATATATACAAATTTGAAAGTAAGGAGAAAATCAATGCAGAAGACTAAACTTTTTTGCTTTCCACATGCTGGGGGATCTGCGTTTAGTTACGCAAAATGGAAAAATCACTTTAATCCATATATTGAGGTAGTCCCGATAGAGTTAGCTGGTAGAGGATATAGAATTGAAGAAAACTTGTACCAAAGTATGGAAGAGGCAGTAAATGATGTCTACAATAAAATAGTTATGCAGATAGATGATTCGCCCTACATTCTATTCGGGCATAGCATGGGAAGTTTGATCGCCTATGAAGTAGCCAGAAAAATAAAAGATTCTAAAAACGTATCGCCTGAATTTCTTGTTTTGTCCGGTAGAAATCATCCAAATAGTAAAATAAAAAATATCCGACATAATCTTTCTAATGAGCAATTTAAAAGAGAAGTTATTGCAATGGGAGGTACACCATCTGGGGTACTGCAATCAGAAGAATTAATGGAGATTTTTCTCCCTATTCTAAGAGCAGATTTTAAAATCGTTGAGACGTATATTCATGACAAAAATACACAACCATGTGATATTGATTTTCTTATATTTAATGGGGAAAATGATGAATTTACTACATATGATCAAGTAATAAAATGGGAACGATACACAAGTAAAACGTGTACTTTTCATTCTTTTGAAGGTAATCATTTCTTTCTAAATGAAAATATTGAAGAAATAGCAAATAGTATTAAAAGAAAGTTAGATTCTAAAAGATTATCAAATAGTTTTTAGTTTTTTAAGTATACTCATAGCTAACAAAGAAAAATATGAAAGATGAAAAATACAGGCATTGCTGAAATTTTATTGAATATATGCATAGAATCCTAAATGAACTGTTTAAAGGCAGAGACTCTAAGCAAAATGTATATGAATTAACTTTAGTTTAAGTTGGCTTTACCTATAATACCATTTAGAGTCTTTATTATACTTAGTACAAAGTACATAACAGTTAGGGATGCTGTATGTAAAGCTAATGAATATGTGAAGTGAAAAGGCCGACTCTTATAATTATGAGTGGGCCTTTTGGTTTTATGGATATCAAATTAGTGAGCAACATTTCAAAGCGTATCTTGTGATATAACTAAGTAGATTTTTTTAAACAAGGGGATGATGAGATGAATAAATTGAAGGGGAAAATTGCATTAGTAACAGGGGCTAGTAGAGGGATAGGTCGAAGTATTGCCTTACATTTGGCACAGGCTGGTGCGTTAGTCGTTGTTCACTATAGTAAAAGAAAAGAAGAAGCAGAAAGTGTAGTGGATAAAATTAAAAAAGATGGAGGTTCCGCATTTGCGATTCGTGCAGACTTAAGTACTTTTAATGGCATTAATAAATTGTATTCAATGATGGATCAATCTCTTCAAAAATATATAGGTGATACTACATTTGATATCCTTGTAAACAACGCTGGAATTGGGCAGGTGTTAACGATAGAGGAATTTACGTTTGAAATATATGTAATGTTTAGATACCTAAAGGAGTCTACGTTTTTTTAGTAGGGTCTTTCTAGCTAATGATAAGGTACCAGCAAATAAACTATTTTGTCTAATTGACAAATAGAAAGTTTACATAACGTTTTTCTGGTAAACAATTATGAGTCAAATAGTGTGATCAATTAAGTTATTTAGTCCTAAATCATAAGATTTTAATACAAAATACTATAATTTGATTAATAATAGTAGTGAAAAAAATATTAAATATATCTAAGTTTTAAAGCGAATATTAGAAACTGGTGTACCGCATTCTTATTTCAATAGCACATATGCAAGTATTAAAGTCCAGAACTCATCTGGTAGCGTTATGTACAATAAGGAAATTATGGGAAATAGACAACAAAATGCTGAAACGCAAACAGTACCTGTAAAAGAGGGAGATTATATAGAATTTACTCATATAGGAGGGGAAGCAGCAAAGGAAAAAACACGTGCGACTTTAACTAACCTTGAGAATGGAAAACAGGAATATATCGGAAAGAAAAGAACATATGGGGTTACATCTACAGGATTAATAAGACAATAAACGTATAAAAAAGTTGGGGAAATCCCCAACTTTTTTATACGTTTTAGTCAAGAAGATTCCTTCTTCAAGGAATGCGAAGTGAGTAGGTAGAGGTAAATTGGCTTCGAATAAGGTATGGCAGGAAGCTTTATCAATAAGTATGCAAATATTTAAAAAACTAATTTTTATACAAAAAGTGTATACTTACGACAAAAAAATTTACCTTAACCAACAATTTTGCTTTTAGTAAATTTAAGGTGTGTAATTAATATACATTTTTCGAGGAAAACGCAGAATTCTGTCAAATTATCTTCATTTACATGACTGTGAAAGTGGTATAAAAATGAAGCATATCCAAAATTATTAAAGGGGCTGAAAAAATGATTAAAAAACTTATTATTGGTTCTGTTGTTTTAGGAACAGCAATAGGAGTAAGTAAACCTATATTTGCTTCAACAAATTATTCTCCATCACAGTTTCAAGATAGGGGAGATGCCCAAGTTCAATCAATACCATCGCCATGGCAGTATTTAGGGCAAACCTCTAGGGAACTTCAAATTAAAACTAAGGATCCAAAAGTGCTTGCTTTTGAATTAGCGAAAGAAGCTCCATTTTACGAAGATGAATTAGTGGATGTGTGTTTTGCAATCTTAAGAGAAAATGTAGATGTAGTATATTGGACAAGTAAGGAATGGGCTAGATTTGAAGTAGGAAATTACGAGTTTAAACATGAAATGAAAATTTATAGAGATAAAGAACGTCAGCAATTAATTACTTCAATAGAATCATAAAAAAAGAAGCTATCTTTAGTAAGATATGCATCCAATAATGTAGACAGGAAAAGAGAGCACATAAAACTGTTGCGATATTGGAAAGTAAACTAAAAAAACAAGTATAATTACTTGTTTTTTTAGTTACAGTAATTATTTAGAAGGCTTAGCTTGTATATGTTCACATATATTTATTGGATAACCATAATCCTCTCTATACTATGATTGGGATACAAAAGCTAGAAAGGTATCAATCCATTTATTCTTAAATTGAATTAACATTCCTCCGTCATGGTAGGTTTCGTTATATTTTGAAAAAACACTTCACAAACAATATGTATTACTTTATGGGAACATTATTAAATTTGAACGATATTAACAATGCTTTGTTGATAATTAGCTAAAAAAGTATTGTACGATTAAATGTATTGTGTTACATTTGCGTTACAGGTTTGTTACGAAATGTTATAATTATTTCTATATCATTTCCTTTTGTTTCCTTAATGTTACGAAAGGTATAGATGTTTTATGTGTATAGGAGTGTGTGTAGTAAAGAGTCTGAGTTGAAAATACGTGCACACTTTAAATTTCCTTTCTGTCTGAATGAAGAAGACTACCAACTAATTAAAGGGTTCAAAGTAACAACTTTAAATAAAATGTGCTTCCTTTCCCACACACAATTGAGTACATATTTAAAGTACAGCCTAGTTGCTACACAGACTCTTGTACATATAAACATTAAGGTGAAATAGAGATAAGGATTTATTACATAATAAGCATTACTTAGCTAAACGTAAAAATATTATCTGTGCATTTTTATGAAATGTTAAAATGTCTAGATGATATTTTTTGAAGATTCTTGGATGTGTTTATGAATAACAATTTCTAATACTTAATGATTCTCTACTACTGTAATATCCAATAATTTATGTAATAGGATTTATAAGGTGTATGTACATTCACTTATATAGGGAAAATGAGGTTTTTCATATGAAGTATAGTTATAAAGTGTTTATATTTATTTGGACAATTATTTTATTGTTTTTTCTGCTTTATTATGGTTACAGTGAAATTTCCGAAAACGAGCAAGTGCCAGTCATAACAATCAAACAATAAAAATAAGAAATACTACAAAAGCAAAACATAATAAAAATAGATACCCGAAAATGTTTAAGAACAGGAACAATTACATGCATAAACAACCTTACGATTTCCATGCATACCCCACGTCATTTGGGCAATAGGGGAAAAGTATTATTATTTGGCGTGCGCAATCTTCCATCACTAGTAGAAACGGAAAGTTCCGTATCCCTGCTGAAGGAGGAAGATGTCTACCTGCCAGGGGGCGGATCTATTCAGCATCTAGAAATATTGGAATTAAAAGTGTAGAAAACAAATAGTGAAAAGGGAACATATCTTGTGTTTCCTTTTTTATTCTTGTAGATAAGTCTGGGGAGAAAACGGGGATTTCTGCACGTAACATAGATCTCATCGGTATACTAATTGTGTTTTACGTATAGCTGGGAGTTGGTGTGATGGTATTTACAATGGATGTGAGATTCCGTCATTCTTTTCATGAAATTGAATCATTAGACATTCCAAATATATTGTTTCCGAGTCAGTGCAGGAAATTGTATCAAGTGATTGGAATCGGCATTCAAGAAGAATTCCGCAATCCCTATGTCATTATAAAAGAGCAACATGGTTCCGTTACATTCCGATTACCAGAAGAATTATCAACATGGGTGCAGAACAAATTATTACTTGTTAAAAGGGGGCCAGTTTGTTTCCATACTGCATTTCAATTAGCCATGCGAAGTTTTGTGCCATTTTTTGATCTCGGATATAAAAAGAATAGTCTGTCAGGTTAGGTGAGGAGATGCCACCTCTGACTTTCACATCATACGTAGGATGTGGTGTAACTTGAATCAATTCAGATTTATGATTCTGAATAAACATTCTAACCTTTTCAAACTTGTTAATTACGGGCTGTATCTCCATTTTAAACCGATCATAGGGATATGTTTTATTTTTATTGTAATACCTATCCAGTTCAATCAACTCTGACACTGCTGTATCAAATTCACTCTTTACTTCAGGATTTACTTTTTGCAACCATTCTTTTGCATAAGAGCGGAATGAAGATTTATAAAACAAATTCATATCAAAACCAGCTAATGTGAGTGGCTTTCCTTTTTCTTTTTGTTCTTTCATATAGGTAAATAATTGTTCAAGTTCCTCAGTTTTCCATACAGAGTATAAGGATTGTTTCATCGCTTCTGTAGCGGTTGAGTTATCAAAATTTTGCTGAACAGCTGCTGCTTCCAAAAGCCCTGTTTCAAATGCAATCACATCATATTCAAGGTGTAACAGCTTGGGAGGAAGTGCTGGAAGACGGGATCCCTAAGAAAGCAAAAAAACTAGGTGTGAAATAATCAGTTATTTGTGATGGTGGATTCTCCTAGGTGGAGGGTTCGCCGTTTTTTATTATATGTTATGTTGTGGTTTTTATATAAAGCATATTGAAAAGATGGATTAAATCTTCTGGAATGATGTCTCCATAATTAATAACTTGTACAATAACCTTTCAATTATCACTAAATCCATTCATATCAACAAGTTGTCCCATATATCCCTTTGTAGCAATATCTTTTAAAGTACGCTAAAAAATACCCTTTATTTTATCTTTATCTTATCTTTACCTTATCTTTAAATTTTTATATTAAACTTGAAACCTTAAAGTATTGATGTATGAGTCTAAAAGGGTGGGAGATAGATGTTCATTACATAGTTTATATATAACCAATTACCTTTGAAAAATTGCATTTCTTATACGAGGAGGAATATATGAAGGATACAAGTAAAAAACAAATTATAAAAGTGTTCCTTATTAGTATTTTAGGCTTAGGAACAATACTTGGAATGCTATATTTTAATCATAAAACCAATATTCAACAAAATAAAGCGCTAGCCACTGAAAAACGTGTATTGCAATATGAATCTACCTTGAAAAAAGAATTAGAAAAATATAATTTAGGAGAGAAAACAGCAGTTTTATTAGGAATTATGTACCAAGAGAGTAGAGGTGAGGGAAACGACCCTATGCAGTCATCCGAATCACTTGGATTAAAGCCAAATGAAATTCAAGAGACAAGCTTGAGCATTAAACAAGGGGTAAAGCACTTTGTTAAAATGTACAAGTATGGAACGGAAAAAGATGTTAGCATGGATACAATTATTCAAAGCTATAATATGGGGCCAGGTTATATTGATTTTGTTGCTAGTCAAGAAGTTAAACAACACTCGGAGGATTCAGCCAAAAAGTTTTCTAAGATGAAAGTTGATCAAAATCCAGCAATGTATACTTGTGGTGGAAATAAAAATAATTTTAGGTATCCATATTGTTATGGTGATTTCACATATGCCACAAAGGTAAATGGAAAAACAAAACTTATTGAAGAACTTCTTCGAAATGTACATAGCTCTTCTAAATAAGTTGCAGAATGAAATATAATGATACCGTCAGTCATTAACAATAATATCTAAGAAAAAACTATTTTATTTCTTAATTCACATAATTTTCAAAAATAAATTCTGTAGATGTTAATATTTGTTATATAATATATTTGTCAAAGCATTACCCTTGAAGTTTCTACGGTCAATCTGTAAGATAGTTTGTTTGGTCCTTATATTCGCCTTAAACTAAAAAGAACTTGTAGAGATTCCTACAAGTTTTTTTGTTTTAAGGGTTAAATGTGGATTTCAAATATAGTTGTAATTTTTTGAGGGGGAAAAGTAAATGTTTATAAAAACAGAAAGGTTATTAATACGGAAATTTGAGTTCAAAGATTGGCAAGCTGTTCATGAGTATACATCAGATATCAATGTTATGAAATACATACCTGAAGGGGTTTTTACTGAAGAAAATACAAGAAACTTTGTGAATGAAAACATTGGTGAAAACGCTAAGAACTTTCCTGTAGTATTAATTGATAAAGATATTCTGATTGGTCATATAGTTTTTCATAAATATTTTGGTGAGCATACATATGAGATTGGTTGGGTGTTCAATCCTAAATATTTCAATAAAGGATATGCTTCTGAAGCAGCACAAGCTACATTGGAATATGGCTTTAAGGAAATGAAATTACATAGGATTATAGCTACATGTCAACCACAAAATACCCCATCATATCGAGTAATGGAGAAGATTGGAATGAGAAGAGAAGGCTATTTCAGGAAGTGTATACCACATGGGAATGAATGGTGGGATGAATATTATTACGCTATTTTAGAAGAAGAGTAGTGTTTCAGAATGCATCATTTAAATTGACACTCTTATTCCTAAATAGGCAAGTTGACTATCTTTATTGGGGATTCTTGCTACTAAAGGCGAAGTTTATTTTCAGTATCGCTGACGTGCAAAACTTTGTATAATCTGATCTTATCTCTAAATCACAACTGTTACCCCATCACCATCAAGTTAAAGTTTCATTTTATTTTGCTAACTTGATCATGATGTGACGTAACCTTAATTATTTAAAAATTTTAAAAAGGCCCCTTAGTCATGTTAAAGGGACCTTGATCACGCAAATGATCTGTAAACCAATTCATTTTTTATATATAGATCATTTGTATAATAATCTTTATAAATAATTGCTAAATAGTGAATTTACATAAATGCTTTTAGTAGTTCTTGAATTAATGGGATTGCTCCACCTATAAATTTTAAAACTGCCATTGCGATTTCCATATTATTCTCTCCTCTTTTTCGTATTAAGATGTAATAAATCTTTATAACCTTATTATAGTAAGCGCTTACAATTATAACAATACATTTTCGTATGCAATATTGCATATTTATACATTAGATCTCTATTATTCATTTTTTAATGGTACTATAGCGAGGTGAGAGTCTTTAAGGGTTCTGCTTAATAGGAGGAAATATGGAAAGAGTGCAAGCGATTTACAGTAATCAAAAATTTAAGAGTTGGGTTAAACAGGTATTAGCTGTAGGAGGAGTAATAGGGTGCTGTTATTTGGTGTTATATGTTTTCTGTTTCTTAGTTATCATGTAAATAGTATACAACTAAACTAGTAGAGTCTTGCCTAGAAAGGTAAGGCTCTTTTATTGTAGTACCTGGAGATGAGCAAACTACATACAATATCTCTCAGGTTTTTCAGATCACTTTGTACGGTTTCTTGTTTAGAACACTAATTCCTAGCATTGAAAACAGAATTCTATGGATAAAAAATATGTTTTTACTAGATACATATTAAAAAGACAAGCATAAATTATATTAGATTTTGACAAAGTCTTTTTAATTTCGAAAAGGATTTAAATCTTACTTATAGATTTGATTCCTTTTTATATAATATAATCCTTATATTGATACGTAAATATAATACAGTAATAATGATTTAAAAGCAAGAATTTTAGTAGCGGTACATTCACACATCCATCAATTTAAGATTTTAAAGTAGCTCTTAAACAAAAAAATTCTTTTTTTAATTAATTAATAGTAAACAAGAAAGATTGGCAAATTAACAACTAAAGAGATTTATTCAGGTAAAATCTATCAAAAGGTCCTTTACAAAATTTATACATAATTTAATTACAAAATAATGTAAAAATTATGCATTTTTGTAAAAGAAATTTGCTCCTTTTTTTTTACTTCAAAAATTATTTGGTTTTGTTAGGATTAAATTCCATGTCTGGCTTTTATTAAAATTTTCGGAGCCAACAAACCTCTCTACCATCCGGT
>NZ_SEIY01000005.1:0-127869 GCF_004634455.1 Bacillus sp. 007/AIA-02/001 | reverse complement strand
CTTGTGTATATAAGTAACTATACTCGTTACATCAAATTGAATGCGTGATAATCCGATTTTATTATTATTACAAACATGTAAATATTAAAATAGAAAATTTCAATTTGATAAATACAATGGTAGAGGTGTTTATTTTAATGAAGCACAAATTAATTGCAACAGGTATCCTTGCAGGAGCTATATTATCCTATTCTTCTAATATTTTAGCAGATACTCATAAATTCCCTGATGTTCCTACATGGGCTGATAAATCCGTTAATTATTTAGTTGATAAACAGGTATTAAATGGTTATCCAGATGGAACTTTTGGTTCAAATGACTCATTAGACAGAGCTTCGGCTACAAAAATTATGACAAAAGTTTTAGGTATACAAATTGATCCTAATGCAAAACCATCTTTTACAGATTCACAAAACCACTGGGCTACTCCTTATATTGCTGCTGCTGAAAAAGCTGGGATTGTTAAAGGTGAAGGTAATGGAATCTTCAATCCATCCGGAAAAGTAACTCGCGCTGCTATGGCTACGATGCTAGTAAATGCATATAAACTACAAAGCACACCAAATCATAATGATCAGGTTAGATTTGAAGATTTAAAAGGGCATTGGGGAGAAAAATATGCCAATATTTTAATAGATTTAAAAATCTCTAATGGTACCGAGAACGGTTGGCAACCAAATAGATTTATAACACGTGCTGAAGCTGCTCAACTTACTGCAAAAACAGATATGTTACAACAAAATTTAAACGATGAAAAAGAGGTTATTACTGCTACCTCATATGAAGATTTAAATTTAACAGTGGCTTCGAAAATTACAGCTCAAGAGATTGATAGTTTTATTGCGAAATATCACTCGGATAGTCCTTTAGTTGGACATGGGCAAGATTTTATCAATGCGCAAAATCAATATGGCGTGAGTGCTCATTATTTAGCAGCGCATGCGATTTTAGAATCTGGATACGGAAAATCAGAAATCGCATATCAAAAACATAATCTATTCGGTCTACGTGCATATGATGGAGATCCGTTTAAATATGCAAAATATTTACCAAGCTACGGGGATAGCATTGCTTATAACGCTAATTATGTACGAGAAAGATATTTAGAAGAAAGTGGTATGTATTATAACGGCCCAACATTAACTGGCATGAATGTGAAATATGCATCAGATAAAGGCTGGGCTAAGAAAATTGCGGGTATTATGGAACGTATTAAACCGTTTCATGTAGAAGACTATACATATGCAAAAAAATTACCAAAGAATCCTGAAACATTAGATGTCGACGCGTTATCGAATGAAATTCCATATAAAATGTATGCAGACGGTTCAAGCTCAAATGTTGTATCATTAGCTGCTTACTACCAGGTACCTTATCCATTTAATTTAAAAATTAAAAGTAGACCAGATGTAGCTGTCGAGGAGAATAAAGTTGGTACAGTAACCCCTGGAACAACCATCTTTATTTATCGTGAAGATCCAAATGGATGGGTAGAATTCTCTTTTGAAGCTAATGGAGAAAAATATTGGACATTAAAAAATAAATTAAGTATGTAATTAAAAAGATCTATTTCATTAGTTTTAATCGTTTAGATTTTAATCTCATATAATTGGGAGACAAGTTTTTTAATTTCTTAAAATAAAATTAAGTATACAAGAAAAGTTAGAGAATTATTTTCTCTAACTTTTCTTCGCTAGTATTTGAAATTAAAAAGATGGTGGAGTTACCCCAAATATAACAGTGACTTTGTTTAAAGAAGTGTTTTCCCATTTATGCTTTGTATAAGGTGGGATTTTAACACTATCACCTGTATTGAGAAGTAAAACCTCATCATTTAGATATAGTTTTACTTGTCCCTCCATAATAAATGCTATTTCTTCCCCTTTATGTGCCACAGGCTCCATAGATGAAGCAGTTTCAGGGAACAGATTCATTAAAGCCAATTCTAGTGCTCCATCTAAATTAGGAGATAATAACTCATATGAAACATTGCCGCTTTCAGGAAAAGTTATTTTTTTCCTTTGGTTAGCTCTTACAACTAATTCTTCTGTATTGGTATCCTCTAAGAAAAAGTTAAACAATGGAATATTTAGTGCTACAGAAATTAATTTTAGTGTTTGTAATGAAGGATTTGTGATTCCTTTTTCAATCTGACTTAACATGGAAGGTGTTATATCAGCTAACTCTGCTAAACGTTTACTGGTTAATCCGGCCCCTTTTCTAAATGCCCTAATTTTGTGACCAACATTAATATCGTTCATATATGTAATCCCCTTTAAATAAGTAAATAAAATTAAATTATTATTAATTTTATTTACTTATACTTAATATATTGTTAATATATACTTAATTATAATAAATTATTATTAATTTTAAAACATCATATGTACATATGGCAGCAGCTGCGAAAAAATGGGAAAAAGATTTAATTAGAAACAAAGGGGTTACTATTTTTAAATATACAGCGGGCTATAGTAAAGCAGTAGAAGAAGGAAGAATACAAGTTAATAAGAATCAAATGTGCTATTTGATTGACGATGAAAAATCAAAGCATTTATTTTAAGGTTATGCAGTAGCTGATACTCGTCTGAATAATTGATATACAAATAAAAGTTGGTGAATGGCATCCTCTATTTGTATATCTACCATGTGGAATAGGATTTGGTGGAGTTTCATTCAGTTTAAAAATTATGGTATGTGATCATGTACATGTAATTTTTGCTGGGCCTACCCATTCTCCGTATATGCTATTAGGTATGATGACCGGATTATATGATGGGATTTCCATACAAGATTTTTAATGAAAAGGAATCTAATAAGTAAAGGACAACTTAAGAGTAGACTTCAATGCTGTATTGTAAAATTTTTAAGGAAGTGAAAATAGTATGAAATCAGCTTTAAATAGTATTATGATCTCTTCGATTCTTGCAGTAGGAGGGATCATTGCGCTTTTGTTTAATTTAATGGGGGATCAAGATTGGATCTGGAATTGGGTAGGGCTATTACTGGCATATCTATCTTTGGGCATTTTAATCGGTTTATATAATAAAACTGTGGATCACAAAACATTTCCTAAAATACTAAAAAGAACTTTGTTTATTTCCTTTAATGCTACTATATTAGGGATAATAATAGGGGTAACATACCAACTATTAGGAAAGTGGAATCTTACTATAATGATGTATTATTGGTTGATAATTTTATTACTACATTTAATTACTATAATAACATTAGTCATCCTAGTATTTGAAAACCGTAATAGTAAAAATTATAGCTTACTATATAGTTTTATTATAATTTTAAACATTGTCCTTACCTTAGGACCAGTATTATTTCCAGTAGTTCTGACTATTATAGGAAATGCCATGAACGCTAGTGCAGGGCACTAATTTTCACCTATACAGATTATTATTAAGATAGAAAGAAGATTATAATATGAAAATTAAGCTTAAGAAAAAGAGAATTATAAGTGTATTGTTGGCTATTACTTTAGTAGCAATAGGGTATTACGTGTTTCAATCTATTACGAATCCTAAGCTGGTAAATGCGGAAGAGGCAAATAGTGTTCAGCAAGTGAGCAGTCTACCTAAAAATGAATTAAAAAAATTGATACCTAATCGTTTTGATGGTAAAGAAAGAAAAGTTGCATATTTAACTTTTGATGATGGACCTGGAAAATATACAGCTAATCTATTAGATGTACTAAAGAAAAATGATGTGAAAGCAACATTCTTTTTAATTGGCGATAATGTGAAAAGGTTCCCAGATTTAGTGAAACGAGAGCATGTAGAAAACAATTATGTGGGCATGCATAGCATGACACATAATTTTAAAAAGCTATACACCAATCAGGAATATGTGAAGGAAATGAAAGAAGATCAATCTTTAATTAGAAACGTTATTGGATACACACCGAAATTAACACGTCCACCATATGGATCAATGCCTGGCTTAAATGAATCACTTCGAAATGAAGTGGTAGGAAATAATTTGAAAGTATGGGATTGGACAATTGATTCTTTAGATTGGAAATACAATAAATTACCCGTTGATGTAGCAGCTGCAAAGATTGTTCAAAATGTCTTAGCAGGTGCGACGTCTTCAAAGGAAATTGTTTTAATGCACGATATTCATCCACAATCTGTCGCGGCAGTTCCAGCAATTATAAAAGGGTTAAAAGAAAAAGGGTACGAATTTGAAGCTTATGATGAGAACAATCATTTTCCAATAAACTTTTGGCATGATAATCGTATATAAAGAGATATATTAGTTAAAAGAAAATCAGAATGGAATAAGCAATTCATATAGGGTTTAAATATTTGTAAGAGCGTGTTTAGATAGATGAAAACACGCTCTTTTTACTGAACTATTTTATTGTAGATTTAAGTATAGGCTTTCTAATTTTAGAAAAATTTATATGATTTTTTCATTCATTTCTACATAAGCGTTGGATATTTCGTATGTTTGGCCAGAATGAAAAGAGTTTATTAAACCATTCATTATTCACGTTCTTCTTCATATATTTGTACCACAATTATTTTTTTGTTGTTAAAACTAGTTTTTAAGAAGCATATGTTTTAGCAACTGCAGAAATTCTGTATCACTTTTATCATTTTTTATATAATCCTGTTCGTAGTTAAAAATCATTCGTACTAACATAAAAGCTGTAAGCGGTAATGGTACCTTATGCAAAGCTCCTTGCTGATAACCTTTTTCGAGCAAATTACTTATCATGTTAATTGCTTCTTCTTCAGATTGTTTAAAACAAGTTGTAATTTCAGGTGAATGGTACTCTTTATATTCTTGAAAGAGTGTAGAAACAAACGGATCTTGATGATATTCTAGGCTGATATAATGAAGAATTTTTTGTATTCTAAGTAAAACATCTTTTTCTTCTTTATATAAATTAAATAATTGTGAGCGTTTGAGCTGAATATGACGCATATAGCAGTCACATAATATTTCAGTTTTATCTGTATAGTAATAATAAATAGTACCTTTACCAACTTTAGCTGTCTTTGCAATTTCATCAACCGTTGTGTTACGGACACCACGCGTAGAGAACAGTATTGTGGCAGATTGAATGATTTTCATTTTTTTATTTTCTTTTTCTAATTTGATCATTGTCTACACCCTATCCTTGAAATATTTAGCGAAGTTTTCTATCTTTACATTCTGTATTAGTTCATTTGTAATTTTGTAACTCCTAATAGAAAGTCCTCTATTTGCTTCTTATAGAATAACATACACCATTCTTATTTCTAGTATATAACTATAATAGAATGCAACTGTATCACTTAAGATAAAAATGAAAGTTTAAGGTAATAATTTTTTAATCGGACGATGATTTCTTTCTTGATTGAATTATTTGATTTTTTATTCAATTCATTTTATTATATAAACATGACTAAAAGATGTTTTTAGTCGGATTTTTTTACGGAAAACCGACTGATATTCGATTTTAGTCGGTTTCTATACTATTTGAGAGAAGGTAGACACTATGTGTGGAATTGTAGGGTGGATAGACTGGTCTAAAGACCTGTCTAATGAACAAGAAACGTTAAAAAAAATGACAGATGCTATCATTCACCGAGGACCTGACGCAGAGGGGCATTGGTTTTCAAAACGAGCGGCATTAGGTCATCGACGTCTCATCGTCATTGATCCTGAAGGTGGCCTTCAACCTATGCTCTATAAAGATGGAAATGATATGATTGGCCTTACGTTCAATGGAGAAATTTATAACTATCAAGAATTACGTAAAGAACTTGAGGAGAAAGGTCATAAATTTCAGACCAAGTCGGATACAGAGGTATTACTACATGCTTACTTAGAATGGCAAGAAGATTGTGTTCAACATCTAAATGGGATTTTTGCTTTTGGTATTTGGGATGAAAGATTTGGGAAATTGATGCTTGGTCGTGATCATCTAGGTGTGAAGCCTTTATTTTTTGCTCAAAGGGGAAGCGCAATTCTCTTTGGTTCAGAGTTAAAAGTTTTACTTTCGCATCCATTTGTAGATGCAGAGGTAGATAAAGAAGGACTTTCTGAAATATTTTGTCTTGGGCCAACACGTACTCCTGGTCATGCTATTTTCAAGGATATACATGAAGTGCGTGCTGGGCATTACATGACGTTTACCTCTAATGGCTCGACTACGACACAGTATTGGAAACTTGAAAGTAAAGAACATGTAGATGATATTGATACAACAGTTGAGACAATCCGTTCCATTTTACAAGATACGGTAAAACGTCAGTTAATTGCTGATAAACCAGTGGTATCTATGCTTTCTGGAGGTTTAGATTCCAGTGGTTTAACAGGTTTAGCAGGAAACGAATTTGGGAATAAGGGGGAACGTCTTCATACATATTCCCTGAATTTCATCAATGATGAAAAAGACTTTGAGCAAGACTTCCT
The DNA here is from genome assembly GCF_004634455.1 of Bacillus sp. 007/AIA-02/001. Lineage (NCBI taxonomy): Bacteria > Bacillati > Bacillota > Bacilli > Caryophanales > Bacillaceae > Bacillus > Bacillus sp. 007/AIA-02/001. Next base: position 121,449 of record NZ_SEIY01000005.1, on the reverse strand, counting down.
TCGTTTTGATCGTGATGAACCTTGGGTGAAACGTGTGGCTGAATATGTAGGAACAAAGCATCATTCTATAGAGTTAGGATCAGATAGTTTAATAGAGCATTTATTAACTCCAATGCAAGCGCGTGATCTACCTGGAGTTGGAGAATTAGAAACGTCTCTTTATTTGTTATTTAAGGAAATGAAAAAAGATGCAACAGTTGCACTTTCAGGCGAATCCGCAGATGAAGTATTCTCAGGATATCCATGGTTCCATCAAGAGAAGTTTCTAGATGCAGAGATATTCCCTTGGAGTGTTAATTTATGGTATAGTACAGAAATTTTATCAGAGGATTTTAAAGCGAAGATTAGCCCTGAAAAATATCAAAAACAAAAATTTGAAGATGCAGTTGCTGAGGTTCCCTTTTTAGAAGGTGAAAGTGATCTGCAAATGAAGCAACGTCAAATGTCTTACATGTTTATTACACGTTTCTTGCCATTTATGCTAGAACGAAAAGATCGCACAAGTATGATGAATGGCTTTGAAGTACGAGTTCCATTTTGCGATTACCGGCTTGTAGAATACCTATGGAATGTCCCATTCGAAATGAAAAGCATAGACAATATTGAAAAAGGTATTTTACGTAGAGCTTTTGAAAATGTACTTCCAGAGGATGTACGTTATCGCAAAAAAAGTGCATATCCAAGCACTAAGGATGCCTCTTATCTACAAGGTATTAGTGATTGGATGTTACATGTGTTGAACAATCCTGAATCACCTATTTTGCCATTAATTAATGTAGAAAGAGTTCGTGCTATTGCAGAAGGAAAAGACGAAGTAATTTCAGGTAATGATGCACGAGGTATAATAGATTATTTACTTCAAGTTAATAGTTGGCTTGAGGAATATAATATTAAATTAATATGGTAGATGTAATTTTGAAATAAAGAGAATAGCTGAAACATCAATGACCTAAGTGAACCGCACCTCCAATGTATTAGATAGTTATCTAATAATTGGAGATGTGGTTTTATTATTTTGATTTGCAATAACCCTAATCAGTTAGTTAATTAGAATCAAATAAGAAACATAGAAATAGGGGGAATAATATGAATTGGAGGTTCCTTCCTGAGAGTAGGGAGTCTCTTTAATCTCGCTACCGATAATTAAATAATATGTTAATTAGATTTGATTATTGTATGCATCACCTTTTCTTCAATAAATATTAAGTGATAAACTTCATATATAGTATATAAGGAGATTATCTCATGGGTTATTTGTAAATATTAGATGGGGAGTATTTGACACATACATAACCTAAAGATTTAGATAAAATTAATATAGATAAGTATTTACTACGATTGCCTTCCTATTTTTCTTAGAATTTTTTTAGTGAATCAAAATTTAAATTGCGTATACATCTTTTGTACTAGTAGACCTAAGTCTAAAAGTATGTACAATTACACCATTTGACTAATGGGTAAACTTCACAAACTGATATATACTAGTATTGTGTCTTGCCTTTTTAGGTGTAGTACACAGCCGGTGATTGGCTAGTGGATGTTCTTCCATTTTGCCAGTGCCGGTTTTTTGTTGGATAATAGAGAAAATGAAGTTTTTATAAGGAAAGAAGGGGTTGTTTTGAAAGATGTAAATTCTATCTTTATGAGAGAAAAGATTGCTAGTTTTTATCTTTATTTTATTTCTTTTCTTGGTTTGGTTACTATAACTATATCTTTACTTGAAATTAAAATCCCTTCTCATCTAACAATACTAATATTGTTGTTACTTTTTATGGGGATTGCAGAGTATTTTCCTGTAAGATTTTGGAGAGGAACTAGTTCGCTTACCTTTCCGATAATTTACGCTATGAGTTGGCAGTTTGGAATCCATATAACTATTGTTGCTATTGTACTTGTGACGCTAATTATTCACCTGCATCGTCGTTCACCGATACAAAGAATGTTATTTAATAGTACTCAACATGCACTTAGTTTGATCTTTGCCAAATGGTTTTCAGACAAATGTATGTCCTTAATAATTAATAAGATAGGTATGTCAGTTCTGTATGAGAATTTAATATCTTTGTTATTATTTTGCATGTTTTTTTGTTTTTTCAACAATCGCTTTTACGATTTGTTAATGATACTTCTTCCGCAGCCATATTCAATTTATCAATGGTATAAAAAAACTATTACGGTATTTCTTTGCGAAACTTTTGGTTTCTCTTATGCGGCACTGATGCATGTACTAATTAGTACATATAGTGTGGAAGTAAACGAAGTTACAGTGCTGTTTTTCTTTTTTCCACTTGTAGCAACTTCCGTTATTAGTTCTTTTTCTGTACGGATAAGGATGGAGAAAGAACGATTATATGAGTTATTTCTTATTACGACCGAAATTAGTCGAGGATTAACTGGAGGAAACTTGAAGCATATTAAACAAGCACTTAAAGGTTTTTTTGGCATACAAGCATATGTAATATGGACAAAAGATGATGGAAACTGGAATATTCTATTAAAAGATGGGAAAGTTCGCCCTGATATTTCTGATCATTTAGAAAATTACGATGCGTTTGAGGGACTTTCTAAAAATCTTGTATTTAATGATTGGAAAATTGGTACGGCTCCTGGAGATGAAATATTTGAAAGTGTCATACGCTCACTTGTATATTTTCCTCTTATTGTTAATGATGAACTAGTCGGAATGTTTGTTGCAGGGAAAAGTAGAAATGCGGGCTTCTTTCCAGAAGATGTACAGTCGTTAGCTACATTTTCTAACCAATTAGCTAACGTAGTTAAAACAAGGATATTAATTTCTGAACAGGAAAAAAGAATGATTTTAGAAGAAAGAAATAGAATTGCTCGAGAAATTCACGATGGTATTGCGCAAACATTAGCCGGGGTGATATTCCAACTAGAATCCGCGCAGAAAAAATACCGTGATAAACCAAAAGATATGCAGCAAGTAGTAGAGAAAAGCATAAAAGATTTAAGAGGAAGCCTAGGAGAAGTTCGCTATTCTATTTATGCTTTAAAACCATATCCGACACAACAATTGGGACTTAAGCAGGCGATAGCAAGTAAAATAAAATCTTTAAGACAAGAATATGAACTAGACATTACATATCATGAAAGAGGTCATGCACGTGCGCTTAGTTTTTCAAAAGAAAGAGTTATATTTGATACATTACAAGAGAGTTTGCAAAACATTGTAAAACATGCACAGGCAAAAAAGGCTGATGTTTTACTCAGCTATCAAAGTGAACACGTGCTTTTAAGGGTTAAGGATAACGGAGTTGGCTTTTCACTATTTGAGTCTATGGTTAAAACGAAGAATGAGCCACATTATGGTATATTACATATGAATGAACAAGCTGACCAATTAGGGGCTACTTTACAGATTGATAGTTCTGTAGGAAAAGGGACAGAAATTACACTGTTAATTCCAGATTCACAAACAAGGGGTGCGTAAAATGATTAAAATATTAGTAGTAGATGATCATGCTTTTTTACGGGATGCAATTCGGAGCATACTAGAGGATGAATCTGATATGAAAGTGGTTGGAGAAGCTAGCTCTGGGGATGGAGTATTGGGAAAAGTAGAAGAATGCCGACCAGATTGTATTTTGATGGATATTAATCTTCCAGAGAAAAATGGGATTGAAGCTACAGAGTTAGTGAAAAAAAAATATCCGAGTTGCCGTGTACTTGTGTTTACAATGTATGAACATGACGAGTATTTAATGGATGCACTCCAGGCCGGTGCTGATGGTTATTTATTGAAGGATTCATCATCAGATCAGGTAGTAGCAGCAATTCGAATGTTATATCGAGGCGATTCAGTCATTCATCCGCGTATGACTAAAAAATTAATTACATATCATCAGCAAAAAATGAAAGTAGAATCAAATGAAAATGAACTGACGGAACGTGAAAAGGAAATTCTCTTTGAACTAGTAAAAGGACTTAGTAATAAAGAAATTGCTGAAGTTTTATATATTAGTGATAAAACAGTTAAAATTCACATCAATAAAATTTTTAAAAAGCTAAATGTGAAAAGTCGATCGCAAGCAGTGATTTATGCAGTCCGAAATCAATTAGTTCCGCTAGATTAAATAAGAAATCTATCAAAGAACTATCGTGTCGCTTTATTCTGTATTACAAAGAATAAAGGACAAGGTAGTTCTTTTGTACTATGTAGGCATAGAATCCTTAGAGAAAAGATACTCCTTTTGTTTAATTTTCAGAATAATCAAAATGTGAAATAATAAAAATAGAATTACATTTTAATCTTGTTAATAATTCATTTTGTGAAAATCTTTTGTTGGAAATAAATGACGGAGGGCTCTTATAGAAAGAGTAAAGTGAGTGGTTAGCTATGTGAGGTATGGGGATGGTAGTAGTGTTGGAAATCTTTCATGATACAAAAGATTAAGATTAATAGAGTTTCCAATGCTACATGGGAATTTAAGAATCAATTTGTTTCAAAAAATAATATTAATAATGGGGAGATGTAATATGAAACGAGGGAAATTTGGAAAGATTCTTATTGGAACGTTAACAGTTGGAATGTTATTGTCTCAAGGAATTCCATATAACGTATTAGCGGAAGAGGTAAATACATCTACTTTAACTGGAATTGATGATGCAAATGCTATCTTAAAAGGTCTTACAAAGGAACAACGTAATGCCTTAAAAACGTTAGATACAAAACCAGGTTTTGTTATTTCGCCAGGTATCAATACAACAAGTCCTAATAATGTGAATGTGATTATAGAATTTAAGCAAGCGCCTAGCAAAATAGAGGTATTAAAACAAGCGGCTAAAGGGAAAAAATTAGCTCTTTCAAATGCGGAACAAAAGGTAGAGGCATCACATAAAGGATTTAAAGCAGAGCTTGAGCAGCTTCAAAAGAATAAAGAGAAAGGGACAAATGTAAAATCTGCAAAAATAACAAGAGAATATAAGAATGCTTTTAATGGTGTAGCGATTTCTTTACCAGCAAATATGATCGAAGACTTAGTTCGTACCGGTATCGTTAAGCGCGTATGGGAAGATCATGAGGTTAAAATTGATTTGCCAAAAGAAACAACTAAGACTGTTGTTGAACCGAAAATGGCGGATAGTGTACCGCAAATTGGTGTGGACAAGCTGCATGATGAAAAAATAACAGGGAAAGGAATTAAGGTAGGTGTACTGGACACAGGTATTGATTACAACCACCCGGATTTGAAAGATGCATATAAAGGATATCGTGCAAAACAAGGTGAAGATCCAAGTAAAATAGATCCGAACTCCATAAAAGGATGGGACTTTGTTAATAATGATGCTGATCCAATGGAGACAACGTATAAGGATTGGCAAAATTCTGGAGGATATCCAGAGATTTATGAGGGGAGTGCATATTATACATCCCATGGTACGCATGTAGCTGGGACAATTGCTGCAGACAAACAGAATAGTGTGGATTATGCAGTGAAGGGTGTTGCTCCAGATGTAGATTTATATTCATATCGCGTATTGGGCCCATATGGAAGTGGACAAACAAGCGGTATTCTTGCTGCGATTGATAAAGCAGTGAAAGACAATATGGATGTTATCAATTTATCACTAGGTGCGTCTATTAATGATCCTTTATATCCTACTTCTGTCGCAGTGAACAATGCGATGTTAGCTGGTGTTGTTACAGTTGTAGCAGCAGGTAATAGTGGTCCGGAAGAAGGTACCATTGGATCACCTAGTGCAGCGGCACTTCCGATTACAGTTGGAGCCAGTAACGCTGCAATGAAAATCCCAACGTTTTCCGTCGATGCAGGTGATTTACATGTGGATAAGATGATGCTACTTGGAAAAAGCTTTACTGATAAGATTGAAGATTTGAAAGGTCAATCCGTATCAGTTGTATATGCAGGGCTCGGGAAATCAGATGATTTTACAGGAAAAGATGTAAAAGGAAAATTAGCTCTTATCCAACGCGGTGAGATTACATTTGATGAGAAAATTAAGCATGCTAAGGAAGCAGGCGCAAAGGCGGTAATCGTATATAACAATGTAGATGGTGAAATTACAAGTTATCTTGGGGAAAGTACTGCATCTATTCCATCGTTCCGCTTAACAAAAGTAGATGGTGAGAAATTACAAGCAAAAGCTGTACAAGGAGATGTGTCGTTAGCGTTTGGGGAACTAAGTAATATAAAAACAGAGGGAGATCACTTAGCTGATTTCAGCTCCCGTGGTCCTGCAACTAAGACAGATGATATTAAGCCAGATATTGTAGCACCAGGTGTGTCTATTTTCTCAACTGTTCCTGAATATATTAATGATCCAAAAGATGGAGAAAATTATCCGATAGCGTATGGACGTATGTCAGGTACCTCTATGGCAACTCCTCATACTACAGGGGTAGCGGCACTCATTTTACAAGAACATCCAAATTATAGTCCATTTGAAGTAAAAGAAGCACTCATGAATACCGCAGTTGACTTAAAAGAAGAGCGTTCTGTATTTGAGGTGGGCTCAGGACGAATTGATGCATACCGTGCAGTTCATGCAGATACATCAATCGAGGTTGTTGATAAAACATCAAACGTTGTAGGTGATGAAGAAGTAGAAATTGAAGAAAAAACAGGTTCTATTGCATTTGGGTATAAAAATCAAATTGAAAATGGGCCTATTAAAGATAGTCGAAAAGTTTTAATTAAGAACAGCAGTAAAACAGATGGGAAAGAGTTTAAATTAGAGGTGAAATTTTCACCTACAAGTGTAGGTGTGCAAGATGCAGCGAAGAATGGTGTGAAGCTAAACGTACCAGATTCTATTAAAGTAGCTCCTGGTGCATCAGAGGAAATTAGCCCTGAAATTACCATTCCAGAAAACGCTGAATTTGGTAGATATGAGGGCTATATTCATATTTCAAATAAAAACAATGAAAAAGAAGTATATCAAGTACCATTTGCAGTTAAATTCACAGAAAAAGGGATTGCGTCTGTAGATTTACTGAGAGATGCAATGGCAACAGATGCTTCTAAATTCCATCCATTTATGGAAAGACCAAGTTCGCCGTTGACATTTAAATTAAATAGTCCTCTCGAAACCATTGATGCAATTGTAAAGGACCGAACGACAGGGAAGGCATTAGGAGTCGTTGGTACACTTAATGCAAGTAGTCTAACACCGAATGTTGAATATATGATGTTTTCTGGTATGGGAGGGTATGTACTTCCATTCACAGGAGATCCAGCTCATCCAATTGCGGATAAACCTGTTATGTTGCCTGATGGAGATTACGAATTGAACTTCGTTGGATATGATAAAGAAGGAAAATCTTATACAAAAGGCGATAGCATTATCATTGATAATGTAATACCTGAAATGAAATTTAAGGATGTACAACCTGGTATACACGAAGTCAATGATTCTATGTTTAAAGAAGAAGACGGCCAGCGTGCATTATGGGTGCATGGTAATATTTATGATTCTACAGTAGATGCATTAAAGGCAAAAGGCTTGCAATATGATCAAAAAGCGAATCAAATTGTATATTATCAAAACTCAGCCTTCCCATCAGGATGGTTGAATACAATTCAAGCAAATGGTGATTTTAAATTTGGAGTACTTCCAGAGGAAATAAATGAGCCGTTAAATTTAAAATTATTTGGATATGATCTTGCAACTGCAGGGAATATGGCAACTGGATATAAAGATTACGTCTTTGTAAAAGAAGGGACAGAATACGCTGTTCCAAGTTATGACAAAGATAAAATCAAATTAGGAGAGAAAATTACATTAACTTTGAATCTTAATAATGTAAAACAGCTTATGTCAGGTACATTTGAAATTCCTTATTACAAGCAGCTATTTAAATTTACAGATGTGAAACCGAATCCAGCACTTACGGAATATGTAGAACAACATGGATTGAACCTTAAATTAGAAGATCCGAAGATAAGTGAAGCAGGAGCTTGGGAAAACAAGGTGAAAGTTGGCGCATCATTGGAGGGAAAAGAATTTAAAGGATTAGATGGAGATAAACCATTTTTAGATGTTACATTCGAGATGACGAACGATGAATACTTTAATGATTTGACTGCATTTGGAGTAGATAAGTTCTCTTATACAAAAGTTGGTGCATCAGAAGGCATTGAGATTCCTGCGTTTAAAGATAAATCTTTTGCTATTGTTTCGAAACATTCAACGGTTACAGGATATATTGGCCCGGAAGCTTTCTTGAATGAAGAGGGGTATTTAGGTAAGAAAGACTATACAAAACTAGGAGCAAAAGTGTACGCAGTTGGCAAGGATGGAAAGAAATATACAGGAACGATTGGTGATAACGGACAATTTGAAATTCATAGTGTTCCAGTAAGCGATAAGGAATATGATATTTTCGTAGAAATGCCAGGTCATTTAAATAGTAAATTAACAACAAAAATAGGGAAAATGCAGGATGGAGAATTAGTGGGACAAAACTTTAGAGCTGACGTGGATGATAACCTTGCAGGTGATGTAAACGGCGATAAAATGGTAGATATTCAAGATGCTAGAATAGCAGCTTTATCGTATGGAAAAGGAAAAGTATCTGTAAAAGATGGAGATATAAATCAAGATGGTGTTGTAGATGAAACGGATGTTCGTTTAATTGAGAAAAACTTCTTGAAAAAGGGCCCAGATGCTAAAGGAAACGAGAAACCGAAAGAAAATGTAGGGCCAGTGACGTTAGAGAAAATTTTACGCTCTATCGGTTTAGAACCAAAAAAATAAGTGGACAAACTTCTAGAGTAAATAAAGGCATCAGACAATGGATATTAAATGAAATGGATTGGTTAACAAATGACCGGTAATGATTTACGGTAACATTACCGGTCATTTTAAGAGTCATAGTCGTTTGGGTACATGAAGTAACTAGTTTAAAGTAAGTTCGCTTTCATTATGGGACAAGGAAGTTGCTTAATTATTATTGTTGTTTGTGGGATGGAAATAAGGTTTGTAGTTTAAACTTTAACAATAGGGGGACTTGTGAAATGGGTATGAAGAAAAAACTTGGTATGGGTGTTGTAACTGCAGTGCTTGGCTTATCCTTAATTGGCGGGGGAACATATGCATATTTTAGTGATAAGGAAGTATCACAAAACACGTTTGCAGCGGGTACTTTAGATTTGAGTGTGAATCCAGAAGTTGTTATTAATGTCGACAATCTGAAACCAGGTGATGAAATGGAACGTGGTTTTCAATTAGTAAACAAAGGAACCTTAGCAATAGGAGATGTGAAACTCCTGACAGATTACAGTGTAATCGATGCGAAAGGGGATAATGGAAATGCTGATTTTGGTGATCATATCCGTGTTGATTTCTTGTGGAACTTGGATAAAAATGAGGTTCCAATTTGGTCTACTACATTATCTGAATTAAAGGTAGCTACGCAAAATGGAAATATTCCTAATCTTGTAAAGAACGGTATTGTAGATCGAGAAGGAAATGGACTTGCTCCAGGTGATGATGATACATTTTATGTAATGTTTACATTCGTAGATAACGGTGAAGAACAAAATGTATTTCAAGGAGATGCGTTGAAATTAAATTGGACTTTTAACTCCATGCAAGCAAGCGGTGAAGAAAAGTAAGTGTAATAATTTGTATACTATATGTGTGAGACATATAGTATACAAATGAAGGCGTTTATCCTCAATGGTAAAACTCCTTATAAAAATATGGGTGAAAAACTTGATGATGATTTCCCTTTTAAAACACATCGTAAACATATTTTGCGATGTGTTTTGTTGTAAGTTGGAGAGTACAGAAATATTAAATGATTATCCAGCTTTTGAGATACTTTGAGGGAATTTAGCACCTTACGCTAGCTTAGCAGCTTTCCTGTCCCCTTTATCCCCAAGAAGACGTAATCCAGTTATGATGAGCATACATCCTCATACGCGAAATTGAAAGTAACAACTAGTGCATGCTCACAAAACTTTTCATCCTATGGCAGAGAAGTTCTAGAAAATCAAGAACACCCTGCAGAGAATAAGCTGAGGGACTTACTGGCTCATGTAAAAGAGAAGTATATGAAAGTGAAGGGCTAAATTTTAAAATTCTAAAAAGGGTGAATGGATGATGTTAGGGATAGGGTTGATTGTATTAAGTATTTTACTTGTCAGCATTGTATTTTTACCATGATGCTTTATTCCAAGTGAGACAGAAAACATGTAGTATTTTTATTCGTAATCATCCAAAAAAGAAAGAGGGATATTTGTTACAATCACGGCATTGTAGAAGAAATAGAATAAAAGAGGAAAATATATACTGTTACAAATTAATATTCCATGTGTTTTTTGAACATACATTACTTATCTTTAATGTATATATTGAATATATAAATATATTGTGTTATGATGTGAATTAGAAACTCGCGTGTTTCAAATACAACATTTTTATCTTTTTGATGACCTCTTATCTTTCCGTAAGAGGTCCTTTTTTTATCCCTCCGTATTCTATAGCCGCTAAAATACTATGAAAAGATACTAGAGACTACTACACTGTGATATCCTCTAGTATTTTTTCTTTATCTATATTATCTATTGTTAGGTAAACGACGAATTAGTACTTTTTGTATAATTTTCACAAAATAACTTTGAATCATTATTTATTTCAATATAAAGTAATGAAAGGACATATTTGACTATCGTCTTTAATTTTTCCGACAGCAAGCAAAGTTAGCATGTTTAATGCATAATCAGACGCCTGTAAATGAGCATTACTATTTAAATTTTTACCAGAGAGTAATTTAGTTAATTAGTAGAAAAAGGAAGGGGCCTATTTGGCTCCTTCCTTTTTCTCATACATACATAACGCTTGTTGACAACTTATGAAATAATAGCATTCATCGCTATTAAAATATAACATTAAAAGCAATTAATTAGATATGTAATTTTGCATATATTGTACTATTTCATGAATAGGAACAAAACTATTTATTCCTTTCTGTATGGAGACAAATAGATTTAGGTTTACTTAGGGTAAGAAGACCTGATCATTGATTGCTGGTTAAACCATATTTCTACGTATTTGAAACAAATTATTTCACTGAATTGTATGTTAAAGAGAGTGCGGGATTTATGAAATGTAGATTATTCCTTGATTTCTTACTCGTGATTTTACTTGGACATCGGAAAAGAAGTTACGTTATATACGATTTCAAAAGGGGATATTATTCAGTGCATCCAAAGATGCACTCCGTTTCCTGTTTCCTATCCTACTAAATTACCATTCCAAGCAAATTTCTTCTCTTTCAAACAATTCATCCATTGAATAAAGATAATTCGGCCATACGTATCGGAGGACATGAAACTTTCTTAATACCATTTGGAATATATTTCAATATACTTCCGATACTATAACAGATCGAAAATTTCTTTATTGGAGGTATATAATGGCATATCCATTTCGTAACTTAGTATTTGAAGGTGGCGGGGTAAAGGGAAGCGCTTATATAGGTGCCATCCGTGCACTAAATGAAGAAGGGATTTTACCAGAAATACAACGATTTGGAGGGACTTCAGCAGGAGCGATTACTGCATTACTTTTAGGTCTTTCCATTCCATTCGCAGATCTTGTAAAAATCCACAAAGACATGAATTTCAAAGCGTTTAAAGATGATGATTTTTCGATTGTACAAGATAACATTCGTTTGTTTTTTGATGGTTTTGGTATCTATAAAGGGGATTTCTTCACTGAGTGGGTAGGAAAGATCGTTGAAAAGTGGACAGGGAGTAAGGACACAACTTTTCAGCAGTTGTATGACAAAACAGGAAAAGACGTGTTTTTCCAAGGAACGAACGTTTCTACACACCAGCTTCGTACGTTTTCTCGCGAAACGACACCTGATGTCCCGTTAGTAGTTGCTGTGCGGATTTCGATGTCCATCCCATTCTTTTTTAAATCTGTGGAATGGGATAAAGATTATTATGTAGACGGAGGTGTACTCGATAACTACCCAATTCGTTTATTTGATCGGAAAAGTTTTGTGAATAAAGAAGAACACTTCACGACCACAGATACGATTGACGAGGTTAATAAACTGATAAGCAATATAGAGGATCATTCTACACTAAGAAGCTTACACACGAAATACAATGCATCTTTCTTTGATCCTACAGATGAAATTGTCTACAACAAAGAAACACTTGGTTTCCGTTTAGAATCTCAGGCGGAGGTTGCCATGTTAAAACATATCGCAACCTCAACAGAACATCATATTGGCCATTCTCTTATTCATTTTGCATGGAATTTGTCTCAAACCATGATCAAAGGTCATGAGAGCGGAAAAACCACCAAAGAAGATGCTGCCCGCACTGTATTTATTAATACATTCTTTACGTCGTCGTTTAATTTTGATATCACAGAAGAAGAAAAGAAAACACTCATGAATTCAGGTTATACTTCTACTAAAGACTATCTACATCAGTTTAATACGTCTGAAGTAAAATTGTTTAATCGACCATAAAGCCGAGTGCAATGCACTTGGCTTTTTTTTATCGTCCTGTAAATTCTTTTTTTAGTAGCTAATAAAAATTTAGATAGACTATGCATAGAACAAGAGAGAGGAGATAACAGAAAGTAATAAATATAAGTTTTGATGACTTCTTATTTTGTAAAACTAGGGTGTAGAAAGGGTGAAACAGGTGGAAGAAAAACGAATTATGATTTATACAATTTTTCGGCTAACACAGTACAAAAGAGAAGCCTAAAACGGTGGATAGGAATGTATCAAAAAATGAATAGAGTAGCAAGGCGGATTTATTGTGAAAGTAGGGATTTTCCTTTTTCTTTCTACTGATAATAAAGCGTTATGTAGACTGGGAATGTATAAGGTATTCATTGCTATTCCTTCAAAATGCTGATGTTACATCATATTAAAATAACCTCTAATTTAAGTATTGAAATTCTCTAAATCTCGATGTATTATATTCTTGTATTTTCTCACTTTGCTAAGCCTAGAAAACATCATCACTTCTGAAAGAACTCGAACTCCAGCGGGTTCTTTGAATTTACTTGAACTTATTTTTGAATCATTGTATTATATTTCCGAGTCTTACTCATATAAATCATTATCAGGAGAATCTGCAAATTTGCAGGTTCTTTTTTATTTTATTGAAAGTAAAATTTTAGCCAGTCGTTTATTTTCATATTGTTGGTTTTTATACGTGTTTGGTAAAAATCAATGAGTTGCAAAAAAATACTATGCTGAAATCTAGTTCGGTATAGCAATGTGCATATAAAAGATCCCACTTTGCTATATCCCCTAAAAAGAGTCATAAAAATCTATATTTTTTTAATTCAGTTGCATACTACAAAACTTCTTTTAAAAGAAATGTATGTACATACACATTATATTTTGTTCCATAACTCTCTAACTTTCGTTCACGATAGTCTGTTAAGTACAGGATTATTGGCGGGTGGTGCAATAGGTGCAGAAGATGTGAAAACAAATGAAAAAGTACAAGTTGCTGTTGCAGGTAAAGAGGGAAATATAACGTATAAAGAAATTGATAAAGCAGAATCTCCATTGTTATTTGGAATGTATCCTTTATGTTAAGATCCTAATAAGAAGTTAGTTTTTTTTGATAATTAATATTTATACAAAATGTATAATTAATATACTAAAACGTTTTTAAATTTTATAATGTATTCCTTTTCATATGAATGAATTATTTATTGCAACAGGTTTCCCGTTCAAAATAAGATGTTCAAACAAAAGACAATATAAGTATCTTTATAATGATTTTTCAATATAATCAATGTGTTTATGAAAGGAACTCTGTGTTATTTTTGCTTTTTTACTAACTAATACAGCTTCAAACAAAGGACACAATTGCTACATACTAAGTGTAATTTATTACCTATTCAAAATTCTGTCTATTCAATCTTTCTAAAAATAAAAAAAGATTAAACTTATAAATATACAAGTTATAATGAGGGCGTCGAGACACAATTTATTACCTCTAGAGAAAATATCAAACCTCGTTTTGGATTAAAAATTCTAAAGAACTTGCCAGTAATTTTTTAAAATTGGACATACTGATATGATTACTATACGGAGGATAGCAGATTAGAAGGGAAGTTTATTCAACTCAATAAAGAAAGCGTTATCAAACAAAACTTGTTTTGAATCGATCATTCTAATAACTTAGATTCAACTACAGCTAAAAATAATAAATTATGGGGGTGCTTATATGAACATGAATGTAGCATCTATTAAAGAAAAAAAGATTGTTAAATACAAAAGTTGTTTTGATGTGATTGGGCCCATAATGATAGGCCCTTCAAGTTCACATACTGCAGGTGCTTTGGCTATTGGAACAGTTGCTAATAAATTATTTCAAGGTCTTCCCAAAAAAGTTGTGGTAAAGTATTATGAATCATTTGCTGAAACCCATAAAGGTCACGGAACTGATTTTGCAATTATTGCTGGTATATTAGGCTTAGCTGCTGATGACAGCAAAGTGCCAGATGCTATTAAAATAGCAGAGTCTAAGGGAATTGACATTACCTTTATTGAACAATTGGGTAATAGTCCTGCTGGTCATCCAAATACGGCAGATGTATATGCAGAGGATGAAAGTCGAAGTATTAGAGTAATGGGTATTTCGGTCGGTGGTGGGTTGATTGAAGTCAAAAATGTTGAAATTGATGGATTTAGCTTAAATCTGCAGGGGCCATTGCCAGTTGTTATTGCGATTTCAGAAAGAGCTGACTTTGAATTTGTTTTACGCAGGATCTTTAAACAATATGATGTGGAAATTAACAACTTTCATAGTTTGGAAGATAAAACAAAATATTTATATGCATTCGCTTTGGATTCGATATTGCCAGGTAATGCTCAGAAGGAATTAGGAGATTTAAGCAATATAGCTAATCTTATTATTCTTTAGTCACATTAAGGAGTGAAAAATATGTATATGGCCATAAGAGAAATTGTGGATGCAGCTAATAAAAGCCAAAAGCAAATTTATGAATTAGCAATCGAACAGGAAATCAAACAAACTAAAACTTCTTATGAAGAAGTATGGAGTAAAATGGAACGAAATTTAGCGACTATGCAACATGCAATAAATAAAAGTATCGAGGGCGACGGTGTATTTTCTCCAACAGGTTTGACCGGAGGGGATGCTGTAAAAATTAAAAACTATCGAGAAAATAGGAAAACTCTTTCTGGAGATTTGATGGTGTTAGGGATTCAAAGTGCTATCGGTGTTAATGAAGTAAATGCTGCATTAGGAGCTATTTGTGCAACTCCAACAGCAGGTGCGAGTGGGACGATTCCGGGAGTCCTATTTAGTATTAAAGATACGTTGCAGTTAAGTCATGAAGATATGATTCATTTTCTATTCACTTCAGCGTTATTTGGAACGATAGTCGCAAACAACGCTTGTATTTCAGGAGCGTATGGAGGATGTCAAGCTGAAGTAGGAAGTGCCTCAGCGATGGCGGCTGCAGCTGCGGTAGAAGCTGCGGGTGGAACGCCACAGCAATCTTCTGAAGCTTTTTCGATTGCATTACAAAATTTACTCGGTTTAGTTTGTGATCCGGTCGCTGGTTTGGTAGAAATTCCTTGTGTAAAGAGAAACGCCATTGGAACGGCAAATGCTTTAGCAGCAGCGGACATCGCATTAGCTGGCGTAAACAATCTCATCAATGCTGACGAAGTGATTGAAGCCATGTATAGAGTTGGAAGACAGATGCCTCGCGAATTAAGAGAGACAGGTTTAGGTGGTATTGCAGCTACACCTACAGGAATTTCCATTAAAAATAAAATCTTTGGGGAGAAACAATCAAATCAATAAGTTATCGAATATATTGTGAAGTTTTTAACAATCTTTACTCTATTGTTCGCCTAAGGATGTCTGTATATTGGGGGAGTTATCAATAAAATATACTACTATATAATTAAAATATTTTATAAGTGGTAACAAACCCTTCAGGTTGATGCTTCGCTAATTTTTTGATTTTTATTAACCTAGAAGGGGGATATTCGTTGTGGGGCACTATATAAGCTATTCATTTTTCAAGAACGGTCTATATTCCTATATCTTAAAAAGAGAATTAAGAATAGGACACAAGGAGGAATTATTATATGGATGGGAATACTGCAAAAAACATAGAATTTCAAGCTGATAACACTGCAGTAAAAAATGAGAAATATCTAGACCCTAAAAAGTGGCATAAACAGGATACTACCTGGGCATTGAGCCTTTTTGGAACAGCAATTGGAGCAGGAGTACTCTTTTTACCGATTAATGCAGGTTCAGGTGGTTTATTATCATTGCTGTTAATTACATTACTTGCATATCCTGTTATGTATTATTCACATAGGGCGCTTGCTAAAATGATTTACGCTTCGAACTCTGCCGATGAGGGGATTACAGGTACAATAAGAGAGTATTTTGGAAATAAGGCAAGTATCATTTTTAATCTTGTATATTTTGTCTCCATTTATACGATCGTGCTGATGTACTCGGTCGCACTTACAAATACCGCTAGTAGCTTTATCGTGCATCAATTGCACATGTCGGAGCCTCCAAGGTCCATTTTATCGCTTGTTTTAGTACTCGGTCTTATCGCTATACTAAATTTTGGTCAAGATATAACTGTAAAGATCATGAGCATGCTAGTGTATCCTTTTATAGCTTCTCTACTTTTTATCGCAATATCTTTGATTCCACAGTGGAATACGTCAATGCTTAGTTTTTCAGCTGTTTCTACTGCTTCAACAGGAACAGGATATTTAGGAACGATATGGATGATACTTCCAATCATAGTATTCTCGTTTAATCATTCGCCTATGATTTCGTCATTTGTTATGAAACAGAGAGCTACGTATGGAATAGATGCTACTGATGCTAAATGTGCTCAAATACAAAAAGTTTGTTATATTATGACATTCGTAGTTGTTATGTTCTTTGTTTGGAGCAGTACCTTAAGTTTGACTCCAAATGATCTTAAGGTGGCAAAAGAACAGAACTTGTCAATCCTATCATATCTTGCTAATGAGCTTAATTCGCCAGTAATCACTATTGCAGCTCCTATCATTGCATTTGTGGCTATTACAAAGTCTTTCCTTGGTCATTATATAGGAGCGTATGAGGTAATGCGTGACATGATTATCAAGTCCAGTAAAAAACGTGGGAAAGATATAGGAGAAAAAACAGTTAAGACAATGATTCTTACTTTTGTCGTATTAACATGCTGGTATGTTGCTTATACAAATCCAAGTATTCTTGGAATCATTGATGCCCTTAGCGGTCCGCTAGTTGCTGCTATCTTATGTATACTACCAATGTATGCAATCCATAAAGTATCAGTACTTGCTAAATACAAAGGGAAATCTAGCAATGTATTTGTCATTATTATAGGTATTCTTACTGTCCTAGCAAGTATTAAGTCATTATTCTAATCCACTATTGTTAGTATCGATGCAAAAACCGTGGGATATGGAAAAAAGAAAGATTCTTATCGGAACTGAATTCTATATTGTTAAACTAAAGAAATCATGGTTTTGGACAAACTCCTCACATTGGAGAGTTTGTCTTTTTTTATCATTTTAGCCAAGAAGACCCCTTCCTCAAGGAACGTAAAATAAGTAGGTGGGAGATGAATTGGCTAAAATGATAAACTGGTGACCCCGTATGTAGAAGTAAAAAAGGGGGAAACTATTGTATAATTATCGATAATTTAGGG
Source organism: Bacillus sp. 007/AIA-02/001 (assembly GCF_004634455.1). Taxonomy (NCBI): domain Bacteria; kingdom Bacillati; phylum Bacillota; class Bacilli; order Caryophanales; family Bacillaceae; genus Bacillus; species Bacillus sp. 007/AIA-02/001. The sequence continues at coordinate 103,737 of NZ_SEIY01000005.1, read as the reverse complement.
GGCGCCAAATGAAACATAATAAAGAAGTAACACTTGGGGATTACGTTCAATTTTCATATCGTAAAAATCATAATTTGAAATTAATGGGATTTGTGGTGGATGTTTTACAAAATACAATTGTTGTAGATATTGCGGAAAGAATGGATATCGAGGTAGATGATTTTAGGCAAGTTGTAAAGCATGGTTATTATAATAAAGTGGTTCATAAGCAAATAAAGAATAGTGTTTCATAAAAAGTGCTCCTATATATATAAATTTAGGAGCACTTTTTATGGAGAGAATTTTCGCAAAGATTTTTTTGTCTGAGGTATAAAATTTTCATATAAAAATACGTTTTGAAGATATTTTCTTATTTGTTAATTAATAATTTTTTCAATCTTTATAGCTGTTATGGATTTAAAATATTATTCATAAGAATTTCACATAATTTTATTAAAAAGAAAAATACTAATACTTGTTTTAATACTTTACTTCGAGTCATTAAAACAAATTTACTAACTACGAAACAAGGAGGCATCACTGTGGACATTCGTGAAGGATTAATTCCAACAGCTTTAGGTACAGCAGTGACAGCAGCAGGTTATGCTCTTAAACAAACTCGTGGAACTAATAAAATGATTGCAAATACAGTATTTGGTTTTGGTTTAGCACACGTCGTTTTAGGTGTAATCGATCTTGTTGAACATCGTCGTTAGAACGAAAGGCAAGCATTGATATATGCTTGCCTTTTTGGGAGTACATTTATTATTCATTTTTCAAAATATGTTTGTATGGCGTAATCATTATCAATGTAATTAAATAGTTACACTACAAGAAAATTAGAAAGTAAAACTGTGAGCATTGAATTTTATGAAATGAGATGGTGATGGAATGGAATTTTCTTCTGAAAGTAATACGTATCATGCTGGTGACATTGTTTATATTTTTTACCGAAATCCTCATACTCAAGACGTAGCTAACATACAAGCTGCAGCAGTTGTAAATAATCCTGAAAGACCTAATGAATTAGCACTATTTCTTTACGAAACGTATTATCCACTAACAAATGAGATGGCTATATATGCTACCGAAGATGAGGCAAACCAAGCTTACACTTACTATTATGGTGATATTTCAGAGGGGATGTTAGAATGAATAAGCCATTTATGCCTAAGCTCGTATATTTTGAACCGAAAGCATTGGATTATCCTTTGGGGAAAGAGCTGTTTGAGAAGTTTTCAAAGATGGATGTTGAAATTCGACATACTACTTCCCATAATCAAGTAAGAGATTTGCCAGGGGATAACGATTTTCAAAAGTATCGAGTAGCAAAATCCACGCTGGTTGTTGGTGTTAGAAAAACACTGAAATTCGATACTTCCAAGCCTTCAGCAGAGTATGCAATTCCTTTTGCAACGGGATGTATGGGACATTGTCATTATTGTTATTTACAAACAACGATGGGAAGTAAGCCTTATATACGAACGTATGTAAATGTTGAAGAAATTTTAGATGCTGCTGATAAATACATGAAAGAGCGTGCACCTGAAGTAACAAGATTTGAAGCGTCGTGTACTTCAGATATTGTAGGAATCGATTATTTAACGCATACCCTTAAACGGGCCATTGAGCATTTTGGAGAATCTGAATATGGGAAATTGAGATTTGTTACGAAATTCCACCATGTAGATCATTTACTTGATGCTAAACATAATGGAAAAACAAGATTTCGCTTTAGTGTAAACGCTGATTATGTGATTAAAAACTTTGAACCAGGAACTTCTCCCTTAGCTAAACGAATTGAGGCAGCAGGAAAAGTAGCTAGAGCTGGATATCCTCTTGGTTTCATTGTAGCTCCTATTTACCTGCATGAAGGCTGGAAGGAAGGATACTATCATATGTTTGAACGCCTAAATGCTGAATTACCTCTTGATGCACGGGATGATATTACATTTGAATTTATTCAACATCGTTTTACAAAGCCAGCTAAGAGAGTAATTGAAAAAAACTACCCGATGACAAAACTAGAATTAGATGAAGAGAAAAGAAGGTATAAATGGGGGAAATATGGAATCGGAAAATACATTTATCAAAAAGAAGAAGAAGAGGATATAAAAAACTATCTGTATTCCTATATGAAACAGTTCTTTCCTAATGCAAAACTAGAATATTTTACATAAAAGAAACGAACAAAATTCATTACATCATCAATCTAAAAAATTACTCACTCAAAAAAGTGATATTGGTCAACAATTCGCTAATAAATCATTTGAAAAATTTATATACGAAAGTCTTTTATGTAAAAATATGTTTCATTATGAACTGAATCCCAACAGTTAAACAGAAAAATACAGCGGTTGTATGAATATAAGTCCGGTATTGTACCGGGCTCATTCTTTTTAACGTTGCATCAATTCTTTTGTGAACATATTAATTTGAACATGTTTAAAAACGAACCATCTTTTGAAAATGGTATTAGCGCTTTAGAAAGAACTTTCATAAAAAATGGTACTAATAATCCCTCCAAGTATTACTCCCATAGTAGAACCTAATAACAAAAATCTAATTGTTTAATTAGTAATTCTAATCTACCATTTTTTGCTGTACTATCAACTAAAGAAACAGTAAATGGTTGTTGAAACATATTAGAAAATCGAGCAATTAAAGACATAATATTATATTTAGCAAAAGCCGATGCAACTAAAGCTAATTTCGCTCCAACAAGTTGAACTCCATATCCTAAAACTTCTATAGAAGTCATAAGCATTAAAAATAAAAAGATACAAATTACTTTAAAAGTAATAAACTCCATAATCATACCTCTTAAGTTTCTATAAATACATAACTCAATAATTATATTGAAAATATTCAATATTTTCATTAAAATATAAATCAATTTCTATTTTATAATCAAAAACTATACTCCTTTATTTTGAATGATGGCATCACCTTTTATTAGAATTGTCCCTTGGTTTAGCAAATGTTTTTTTGTAAATAATATATTTGTTAAACCATTAATTAAGGGGGACTAGTATGCCGCAGGATCGAAAAGAAGAAGTGCAAAACGATACATATGAAGGAAAAGAGGTTATGCCAGATAATCCACAATATCTACCGCGTCACGTGCAAATGGAGCTGCCTCCCGAATTTTCTATAAATCCTCTTTTTGCCCGCAAAGGAGAATCAGTCGTTCCGCGCTTTAACATGCCTGATGAAGGCATGTTACCAGAAACAGCGTATCAAATCGTCCATGATGAAATGACTCTTGATGGCAATGCACGCTTAAATCTTGCAACATTCGTTAGTACATGGATGGAACCTACCGCAGAGCACTTATATGCTAAAGCATTTGATAAGAACATAATTGATAAGGACGAATATCCACAGACAGCTGAAATTGAGGAGCGGTGTGTCCGCATTTTAGCCAACCTCTGGCATTCCCCCAGCCCTCTTACAACTATGGGCGTTTCAACAACTGGATCGTCGGAAGCCTGTATGCTCGGGGGGCTTGCGTTAAAGAGACGCTGGCAAAATGCACGAAAAAGAGAGGGTAAGCCGGTGGATCGGCCTAATATTGTGTTTAGTTCTGCTGTTCAAGTCGTTTGGGAAAAATTTGCGAACTATTGGGAGGTTGAACCACGCTATGTGAAGGTTAGCCCTGAGCATCCCCGATTAGATCCTCAAGGGGTCCTTGCAGCCGTGGATGAAAATACGATTGGTGTGGTACCGATTCTCGGTGAGACTTATACCGGACTTTACGAACCGGTTGCCGCCATTGCAAAAGCGTTGGACGATTTACAGGAGAGGACGGGACTCGACATTCCTATGCATGTAGATGCGGCTTCGGGCGGATTTATAGCACCGTTTCTTCAACCAGATTTAGTCTGGGATTTTCAGTTGCCGAGGGTGAAGTCCATCAATGTATCGGGACATAAATATGGATTAGTCTATCCTGGCTTGGGTTGGATAATTTGGCGGGAAGCTGATGATCTCCCCAATGATTTAATCTTCCGCGTCTCCTATTTAGGCGGAAACATGCCGACTTTTGCCCTGAATTTTTCACGTCCTGGCGCACAAGTGCTCCTACAATATTACAATTACCTGCGTTTGGGGAAAAGTGGGTACTATGATGTCCAAAGGGCTTCTCAGAAGGTCGCTCTTTTTCTTAGCAAGGCGATTCAGGAGATGGAACCGTTCGAACTTTTGTCCGATGGTTCGGATATTCCGGTTTTCGCTTGGCAACTGAAAAAAGGTTACACATTAAACTGGAACCTTTATGATTTATCTCGACAATTGCGTGTGTTCGGCTGGCAAGTACCCGCATATCCATTGCCTCCAGATCTAGAAGCAGTGACGATTATGCGCGTTGTGGTTCGAAACGGATTTTCTATGGATCTCGCGCATTTATTTTTGAGGAACCTCAAACAGGCCGTTGCCTTTCTGGATTCCTTGGATGGACCTATGCCACATGATACGAAATGTGATAATGGGTTTCATCACTAATTAGGGAGCAGCTCTCGTCGTCGTTAAATTGAGCTCAACACCCATAACTTTTCGAGCTATCGACTGGGAAGTGGTACAGAAAAGCTGATGGTTTCAACCAAGGGATACATGATGATAGGTGATGAACAAATTGATGCCTGAGGGCTTTACAATATCAAATCATACGCCCAGTTTTCAGAAATCTATTGGCTTTTCTTCTGGTTTCGAAAGACACAATTCAAATCTGTTGAAGAGTTAAAGAAATTTGTAGCTAGTATTTCCTTTTTGGGGGTACCATTACCTGCTTTAGGAGTTACTCCACCATTACATTGGATTTTAGCGGATAAATGGGGTGAATCTATTGTATTAGAATCGACAAGGAGTAGTGACTAATAGTCTTGAGTTTAATTGGCATTTACAAAATGTAAGACAATATATAGGTCTTAAATCGCAGCCATGCGAGGGAGATATACCATTAAGTGCTTTTGGACAAGGTTCAGGTTCAATGGGACTTAATGGAGATTTCACCCTACTATCAAGGTTTATACGGGCAGCGTATGGTAAATAAAATATTCAGGGTATAGATAACGAAGAAGAGGGTATATCGGTCATTTTTCGTATTTTGTAAAATTGTGAGGTTCCAAAAGGAGGAGTAATAACGGAAGAAGATACATTAGATAATACTATTTATACAAGCGCAACGTGCATGGAGTCTGGTACATATTATTACTATATCTATGATTGTAGATAAATTATTGCCCTTCGTTATTAGTAACAGGATAGCTGCTTAACGATAAAAATGAATTTGCCAATTTTCTTGCAAAATGTAACGGGTGCTCCACCGATTGGATATGAATATACATAATTAAGGGATTCATGTATAACCAGTGATTATGTAAAGCACTGACAATAATTCCTTGTTGTACAATTGATTTCATAAATGCAGGGATCTCTTCTTGTAGAACCGCGATTTCTCCTAAATTTAATGCATTGCCATTTTGATCCAACGATTCAAAACTTACTCCGACGGGAACTACATAGGCACTTGGTTTTCCTTGAACCAGGACCTTAAAATTGCGGTGAAAAGACACCGAACAACCACCTTGATTTATTTTACTCTTTCCTTTAAGAATTGCAGCAAATTGATCAGAAATGAAATTTAAATTAGACATAAGTTCAATTCCTTTCCCGTGCTAAATTTATTCATGTAGAAATTTAATTTAAAAAATGTAGTTCCTTCTTTTAAAGAAAAGAACTACTTATAAACAACTTTTCTCTAAAATAAACAGGCTGATATGTGTAATTTGTACCCTGTTTATTTTAGAAGAAATATAAATGTTATTTCCCAACAAACATAACTTAATGAATCCTTTCTATATATCATTATAAAAAATTCATAAAGTAGGCAATTGTACATCTTTATTTTATGTAGGTTAGATAAATATGTGCCTTAATAAGTCTGTGCTTTCTTTATGAAATTCTTATTGGTAATTAAACAATAAATTTAATATATTTTAATGATTGTATAGGGTAAAACTTAATTTGTTTTTTCATTGAGACTATTCGTTTTTTCCATATTTCATATGGGAGTAAAGCACAAATTATTAATCCTATTGTTCCTAAAAGTAGCTTTGTTAATTGAGCATCAACAAAATGTCTACTGTTATAACCGTAATGTTGGACAGCGACAATGGATGGAGGTTCTTCTGCTACGCTATATTTAGGAGGAAAGGTTATAAATTCACCGTCTACATTATCCCATGAAGATCGTTATTTACCGAACGCTTGGGTGGTAACAGCAAACCAAAAACAAAAAATAAAGATGACAATTGATGGGAGAAAAATAGATACCAAAACATCAGATGAATTTGATGCGAACATTTCAACGAATTTATGAATTATTAAAAATAGAACAAATACATGATTTTTATCTCGTTAGTTGGAAAATTAAAATTATTTTTTAAAATTAGAAATTATTATTTCATATTCATGATTTGCACAATATCAAACGAGAGTGATGAGGATTCCAAATTTACGGAATTCTTATCACTCTTTTTTAGTTTTTTGTAAATATGGAACAATATCCTTACTTTCACTGTCTATTAAGCGTTAAAACATTTTTTATTAAATAAATTAAGAAAGGAATCATCATTTTTAACTAAGGGAGAAGATTGAATTGAAAAAATTATGGATGCTGCTTTTCGTTTGTTTCGCGGTTATGTTGGTAGGATGTAATAAAAACGAACCGCCAAAACAAGCATTTGAAGAATATATCAATTTATGGAATGATAGAAAATTTACAAATATGTATGATCATTTATCAGATCATGCAAAAAAATCAATTTCTAAAAAAGAATTCACAGAAAAATATCAAAAAATCTATGAGGGGATTGGAGCTAAGAATTTAAAAGTTAAAATGAAAGGAGAGAATACGAAAGATAAAGAGCTTTTTCTTTTTGAAGTTAAGATGGATACCGATGTAGGATCAGTTTCATTCATCCATGAAGCAAAACTTGTGAAAGATAAAGAGTCCTGGAAAATAGATTGGACGCCAGACTTCATTTTTCCAGGAATGAAAAAAGATTACAAAGTACGTATGCAAATAGAGCAAGGAAAACGCGGAGAAATATATGATCGAAATGGAAAAGGGCTTGCAACGAATGGTAAAGCGACTGAGGTTGGAATTATTCCAGAGAAACTAGGCGAAACAGCAGCGCAAACGAAAGAAATAGTAGCACAATTACTTGATATGTCTATAGAAGAGGTCGAACAAAAGCTCACAGCAAAATGGATAAAACCAGACTCCTTTGTACCAATTGGTATTTTAAAAGAGGGAACCAGACAGAATGATTATATTGAATTAGAAGGAGTTTCATCTCACCCAGTAAATATTCGTACGTATCCATTAGGTGAAGCAGCGGCACACTTAACTGGATACATAGGAAAGGTGAATGCGGAGGAGTTAAAATCACTTCAAAAACAAGGTTATCAAGCAGATGATTTAGTAGGTAAGACCGGTTTAGAGAAAGTGTTAGAAAATAAATTGCGTGGTGAAAAGGGTGGACGCGTATTTATAGAAGATGAGAAGGGGAAAGAGATTAAAAACGTAGCAAAAAAAGAAGCAAAAGAAGGAGAAAATGTTACGTTAACAATTGATGCTGCAATTCAAGAAAAAATCTTTAATGAGATGAAAACTGAAGCAGGGTCTAGTGCAGCGGTCAATCCTAAAACAGGTGAAACAATCGCACTTGTAAGTAGCCCTGCTTATAATCCAAATATAATAGTTAGAGGAGCATCGAAAGCCCAACGAGAAGCATGGAGTAACGACTCGAAACTACCAATGACGAATCGCTTTACACAAGCATTTGTACCAGGTTCCGTATTTAAAACGATCACAGGTGCAATTGGTTTGGAAACAAACACAATAAATCCGAAGGAAGAATTTAAAATTCAAGGATTGAAGTGGACAAAAGATTCGTCTTGGGGAAATTACTATGTAACGCGTGTAAAGGATGCAAGTCCAATTGATTTTGATAAGGCAATGAAGTACTCTGATAATATTTATTTTGCTCAACAAGCTTTGAAAATGGGAAAAGATCAGTATGTAAATGAATTTAAAAAGTACGGATTTCATGAAAAATTACCAATCGAATACGAACTTCCTATTTCAATCATTGCAAAAGATGGGATAAAAAACGATATTCAACTTGCAGACACGGGCTATGGACAAGGACAAGTATTAATGACACCATTTCATTTAGCATTAACATATGCACCGATTGTAAATGAAGGGAATATTCCGTCGCCACATCTTTTAAAAGAAGCAAAAGTAGCGGGGAATTGGAAAGAAAATGTGGTTTCTAAAAAGAATCAAGAGATATTAAAGAGTGCATTAATCAAAGTCATTAATGACCCTGATGGCGCAGGGAGAATTGCACAGGTTGATGGTGTGACGCTTGCTGGTAAAACTGGTACAGCAGAACTGAAAGAGTCGAAAGAAGCAGACGGAAAAGAACTGGGATGGTTCGCAGCTTTCGATGCAAATGCGCCAGACATGATTGTTACAATGATGATTGAAGATGTAAAAGGAAGAGGAGGAAGTAACGTTCCAGGTGAAAAAATAAAACATGTATTTCAGAAATAATACTTAATTATAAGGTGAATTTTTCACTAAATTTATTACATGTTTGCTTAACTCAAAGATATAGATTGGGGGAAATATAGAACAATTAAATTTCAAAAAAGCATTCTTTCTAATCGAGAATGCTTTTTTGCTGTCATTCTAGAAAAGTTGACATTGTTAATGGCAAATAGAAGGAGATAGCAAATTGAAATGGACAAGTAGAGTGTTACGTTAAATTCAAAAAATAGATTATTGTGAGTGGATTTTTATCATTGTATGCTTTACTTGTTTTTTAGTAGTATTATTCTGCCTGAAAAAAGATAAACAATGGAACAAATGAAACTTGTATTTTGTCTATATATTGAAACCATAATAAAAAAGTGAGGGCAGTTTTATGTTTATTCAAATAAGTTTGAGGTGTGGAAATGGAACAGACGTTTATTGAAAAGTGTAATCATGATGAGCTGGACTATGTTATAAAAGACTATTGGCAAGATGTATGGAATTATTCATTTATTATTACGAAAGATCCACACTTATCAGATGATATCACGCAAGATGTATTTATAAAGGTGTTTAAAAATTGGAATTCATTTCGAAAGGAGTCATCTATTAAAACGTGGATTTTAAAAATCACAAGAAATACGGCAATAAACTATTTGAAATCCTCCTATTTTAAAAGGATATCTTTAATAGGATTTTTTAGTGACGATAAGCAATCCTTGTCAGCAGAACAAGAATTTTTTAAGCAAGAAGAAATGAATGATGTGTGGAAGGTGGTATTAGAACTACCTAAAAAGCACCGTGAAATAATTATATTGGATGCAAAATATGAATTATCTTATGAAGAAATGGCTGAAACATTAGGAGTATCCATTGGAACTGTAAAATCGAGATTAAGTAGAGCGAGAAGTAAGGTTTCAAAATTAATAGGGGAGGGTAGTAGTGATGAACAATAAACAAAATCCTGACTGGTATAGAAAAATAAAAAAAGGCCCAATGGAGAATCGTAAAGATGAAGAAGAATTTATTTCTAAAATAAAGCAGTCTATATATGAAAATAATGAAGTGGATTTTGAAAAACATAAAAGACCATTTCGTAAAAAAGCATTACCTATTGTAGTTGTTTTGGTTTGTACAATGTTATTTTTCATTGTTCAACAACCTTGGCTTGATGATAATAAATCGCCGGTACAAAGTAGTACTCAAATTAAGCCTAAAACAAAAGATGAGTCTGCTCAAGATCCATCATTAAAACAATTTATGAATGAACTATATCAAAGTACGAACTCAAAAAATGAAAATAACTTGTACAAAGCGTTAAATGATGAAGTTCTATTTAAAGGAAAGAGTTATAGGAAGGATGAATTGAAGTTTGATGAAGATATCTTTCATGAGTTGCAAGTCGCCCTTACAATGGGAGGAGAGTTTGCAAAAGATACAAAGCAAGTATATAAAGTACCAAGTGGATTGACAGAAAGTAACCAACCAAACCAAGCGCATTTTATATATGCAACTGTTACTGGAAATAAAACGAAAATTTTAGCTGAACCAAAGCGAGAATCACAAGTTTTATATGAAGTATCTAATGAAATGGTAAAAGCTTGGATTCCAGAAAAAGTACAGAATAATGGATATATAAAAATATCTACAATTAACGGTAATACTGGATATGTACAGAAAGAGTATGTTTTAACTGATATTAAATATTCATTTATGTTCGAAAAGAATAATGAAGGTATATGGAAAATAATAAATATAGATTCTATATGGTAAAAGAGGAAGGTTCATTAAAGTGAACCTTCCTCTTTATTTTTATTTTCGTTTTGAAGAGTATTCCAGTACTCTAAAATTTCTGATGTAACGAGAGCGGCAATGTTTTTTTCTGAATTACTACCAGGGATAACGACAGAAACGGCAATTTGTGGATCTTCCGTAGGAGCATATGCAATGAAAAGAGAGTGATTTATCATTCTTGCTTGCTCATTTGGAAAACCTGTAATACCTGTTTTACCTGCGACGTCAAAGGGCAACTTTTTAATTTCCTCTATATTTTGACTCATCCCACCTTGCACGACACTCCAAAAGTTCATCGGGTAACGATTTGAACTTTCTAAAATGGGTTTAAACTTTTTGGTTTCCTTACCATCTTGACCAATAATCGCACTTACGATTTGAGGTTTATATTTGTCGCCTTTACTTGCCAAAGTTGCTGCATATTGAGCGAGTTGAAGAGGAGTATGCACTTCATTTCCTCCCCAAGAGGCATTTAATAAAGCTGAAATCCCATTTTCAAATTTATTAGATGGATGGAATTCATATTGTCCGTCTTCTTCAAAGGGTAAATCAATCCCAGTTTTAGAACGTAGGCCGAATTGCATTAAATAATCTGTCCATATATGTGCCACTTTTTCTATATTTCCATTATTTTGGTTGAATAAGGGCAGAGCTACTTTTGCTGTCATAAATGTGTTAGATGAATTAATGATAGCCTGCCTCGGTGTAATCTCCCCTGTTGGTGTTCCAGGCGCATTCGTAATGTTATTTTGATTATCATACTGAAAAGTACCTTTATCTAAATAAGTATCTTCTGGTTGGAAAAGCTTTTCATTTAATCCAATTAAAATAGTGAGTGGTTTTATAGTAGAAGCCATATTTACATAAGATTCACCATACTTTAATTTTTGAATTGCTTTATTTTGCGAAAGAGATTTAATGTTTTCTTTTCTAGAAGATACATGTGTATTTAATATATTTGGATTAAAAGCTACCGAGTTGGCCATAGTTAAAATTGCGCCAGTTTTTGCATCGCTCACTATAGCATAACCAGCTTTAGCATCAGGTGTTTTCTTAATTTGAGATTTTAATGCTTCTTCTGCCTTTTGCTGCAACTCAGAGTCTAAAGCTAGCCGCACATCTTTTCCTTTTTGTACTTTTTGAATGTTCCATAAGAACTTTTTATTATTCAATTCAAAAATAAGAGTTTTGCCTGGTTTTCCTTTTAAATCATTTTCATATTGCAGCTCAATCCCGCTTTTTCCAACAGCTATATGCTTGGACTTAAGGTCATTTTCTACATACCCAATTACTTGTGAACCAATTTCGTGTTTAGGGTAATATCGAATCCATTCATCTTTAATTATTACATTATTGGGTTTGTTTTTGTTTATGAATGCAAGTTCATTCTCATTTATATCAGAGTATAACGGTATATCATTCATAGTCTTCTTTTTACAAGATTGTTGTAATTGAGATTTTATGTTCTCTGTAGAAATATCATGTTGAAACTCGCTTGAAAATTGGTTAAAAAAAGCTAATGTGTTTGATGTATCTTGTTTCGATAGCTTTTCATCATTAGAAGTGCAATATAGAGACTTAACTTTCTTATTTGTAGCTAGCATTACACCATTTTTATCAAAAATCTTTCCTCTTTCAGCTGAAGAAGTTGCGATAGTAATTGAAATGAAGTTGATTTTTAATAAAATTAGTAAAATCAAACCTACAATAGAAAGAACCGCAAAAAATCTCCATCTTCTTGTATGTAACATATAACCCTCCCTTATGTAGCTTATTTCATCTTATATTTAATTATTTTTTTTGTAAATGTGGAACAACTTTATTGTTTAGGTTGTCTATTAAGTATTACAGCATGAAGAAAGGAATAATTAGCATGAAAATTTACTAGCAAGTTTATATGTAAGTTTAATAAGAGTTATTATACAGTTTAGCACTTCTAATGCAAGTGGCAAAAAAAATAGAGAGAAAACAAGAAGGGAGAGTTATTAATTCCGTAGCTAAACGAAAAGGAATGGTTGCTTACAAGGATTAAGAAAAAAATTGAGGCGATATTTATAACCGATTATCGGTATCTAATATATAAGGAATGCTTTTAGTATTTGTAGCAATTCCTGAAAGGATTAAATGGAGGATTTATGAAAGGACAAAAAGGCAAGAAGCAGAAGACATATATATCTATTCGATTAAATATAATGTTCCTTTGCATATTTGTACTATTCTCAGCTATTATTATGCAACTAGGAAAGGTACAAATCGTTGAGGGAGAGGCTTATAAGAACCAAGTGGAAAGTAGTCAAAATGCAATAACTAGTATTCCAGTTCCACGTGGACAAATTTTAGATCGAGAAGGGAAAACAGTTGTTAATAATAAATCTCTTCGCACAATTACGTATACAAGGGTGAAGGGAATTACGAGTGAAGATATTTTAAAAACAGCAAAAGACTTGGCGAAAGTACTTGAAATGCCTGAACAAGATATAAATAAATTAACAGATATCGATAAAAAAGATTTTTGGATGCAGTTGAATTTGAAACGTGCGGAGACAAAGATTACTAAGAAAGATATAGAAAAGTTTAAAGAAAAGGGTATAGAGGGAAAAGAGTTAGATAAAAAAATAGAAGACTTAAGACGAGGTCGTGTTACAGAGGTAGAATTAGCAGAATTAACAGCACAAGATTTAAAGGTGTTAGCTATTAAAAGTAAAATGAGTTCAGGTTATCAACTAACACCACAAATTATTAAAAAAGATGTAACAGATGAAGAGTATGCGCGGATAAGTGAAAACCTTGCGAATTTTCCAGGAGTAGATGCAACTGTTGATTGGGAACGTAATTATGTAAATGGTAATTTATTTCGTTCTGTATTAGGAAATATTACGAGTAGTGAAGAAGGATTACCGAAAGAAAATTTAGATTCTTATTTAGTACGTGGATATAACCGTAATGATCGTGTTGGAAAAAGTTATATTGAACAACGATATGAAGATGTATTACACGGCACAAAAGAAGAAGTGAAAAATATTACTGATAAATCAGGAAACATTGTTAGCACAGAAATAATCTCTAAAGGAAAAAGTGGTAATAGTTTAACATTAACGATTGATATGGAATTACAAAAGAAAGTGGAAGAAAGTATAGAGAAAAACTTGAGAGCTTTTAAGAGTTCAGAGCCACTGCTCGATCGAGCTTTTGTTGTCATGACGAATCCAAATAACGGACAAATTTTATCAATGGCAGGCAAAAAGATTGTAGAAAAAGAAGGAAGAATAGAGGTTGAGGATTTGGCATTAGGTAACATGACAACTTCGTATGAGCTAGGGTCAGCTGTAAAAGGTGCTACTTTATTAACTGGATATGAGACAGGGGCAATACATCCAGGAGATCAATTTTATGACGCGCCGATGAAATTTAAAGGTACACAAGCTAAGAAATCGTGGAATGTATCCGGATTTGGTAATATTAATGATTTACGGGCTTTACAAGTATCTTCGAATGTATACATGTTCCAAACAGCTTTAAAAATTGCGGGAGTCAATTACGTACCAAATGGCTCATTGGATATTAAACAAGGAGCATTTGATACGATGCGCTATTATTTCAAGCAATTTGGTTTAGGTGTCCCAACAGGTATTGATTTACCGAATGAAATAATTGGACAAACGAGAAAAGTAGATAGTCAACCTGGGTTTTTACTAGATTTTTCTATCGGTCAGTATGATACGTATACGCCGTTGCAATTAGCGCAATATATTTCAACGATTGCGAATGGTGGTTATAGAATGCAACCTCAAATTGTACAAGAAATACGAGAACAATCAATAAAAGAAGAGGTTGGCAAAGTTATACGTTCCATAGAGCCTGTCGTATTAAATCGAATTGATATGAAGAAAGAACATATTGATCGGATAAAAGAAGGGTTTAGATGGGTATTCCAAGAAGGTGATGGAACTGGCGTGAAATATTTCAAAAACGCGCCATATAAACCAGCAGGAAAGACAGGAACAGCCCAAACTGTATATGGTGGAGATGACCCGATTGGTAGAAATGCAAAAGGAGAACGTATGGAATGTTACAACTTAACGTTAGTTGGATATGCTCCATATGATAATCCAGAAGTAGCATTTTCCGTAGTAGTTCCATGGCTTCATGATGATAAAAATGGAATTAATTCTATAATTGGAAAGGAAGTATTAGATGTATACTTTGATTTGAAACAGCAACGTATACATGGTGAAGCTACTAGTACAGGTAGTTCTAAGCAAAATTAGAGTACTTTTCTCAGGGAAGAGACCCTGTTCATATAAAGCCATTTATAAGTAAAAAAATGAAATATGAAATAAGAGATAGAGGCGTCGTAGCTACTATCTCTTATTTTGTTAATAACTCTCATACTAGCTATAATTTTTTTAGTTTGTGGAACAAATTTGGTTCGGTGATTGTCTATTATGTGTACGTATAAAAAGGCGCTAAAAATTTGGAAGGAATGATGATTTTGAAAAATAAGAGGATGCTAAAAATAGGAATATGCGTTGGTATATTAGGTTTAAGTATTACAAGCCTAGAAGCTTTTACAGGAGGGGCACTGCAAGTTGAAGCGAAAGAAAAGACTGGACAAGTGAAACATAAAAATCAGGCGACGCATAAAGAGTTCTCACAACTTGAGAAAAAATTTGATGCTCGAGTAGGTGTATATGCGATTGATACTGGTACAAATCAAACAATCTCTTATCGATCTAACGAAAGATTTGCCTTCGCATCAACCTACAAGGCTTTAGCAGCAGGAGTATTACTACAGCAAAACTCAATTGATACATTAAATGAAGTAATCACATTTACGAAAGAAGACTTAGTGGATTATTCACCTGTTACAGAGAAACATGTAGATACTGGAATGAAACTAGGAGAAATTGCTGAGGCTGCTGTTCGTTCAAGCGATAATACTGCAGGGAACATTTTATTTAATAAAATAGGAGGACCGAAAGGATATGAAAAAGCGCTTAGGCATATGGGGGATCGGATTACTATGTCTGATCGCTTTGAAACAGAATTAAACGAAGCTATTCCAGGAGACATTCGTGACACTAGTACAGCGAAAGCTATTGCTACGAATCTTAAAGCTTTTACGGTCGGAAATGCACTTCCAGCTGAAAAACGTAAAATTCTTACAGAGTGGATGAAAGGAATTGCTACAGGGGACAAACTTATTCGTGCAGGCGTACCAACTGAATGGGTAGTTGGAGATAAATCAGGTGCTGGTAGTTACGGGACAAGAAATGATATTGCTATCGTTTGGCCTCCAAATAGAGCACCAATTATCATCGCAATTTTATCTAGTAAAGATGAGAAAGAGGCAACCTATGATAATCAACTCATTGCAGAGGCAACTAAAGTTATAGTTAAGGCTCTTAAATAGTATTTTAGTTTTCGCATTTTTAACATGAAAGTATTAAAAGTATAAAGTTAGAAAACGACTCTTTTCTTGTGATAAGAGTCGTTTTTGTATTCTTATTATTAAAAAGGTAAAAGTAAAAATATAACGAATATATATGACATATCTCATACGAAATTTCATGTACTGTATTATTATATTGATTTAAATAAATTTCAAGAAAGTATAATATAATTCAGTTAGCATATAGAAGTGTTTGATGAGAATGTAAAGGAGAAAATATGAAAAAGAAAATTAATAGAATTGTAATGATTATTTGTATATTAGTAGGTTTTACAATCTTTTTATATTTACAGAACAATTTAATAAGTATAACTGAGGTTAAAATAACCTCTAGTAAAATACCATCCTCTTTTAAAGGGTATAAAATTCTACAAATTTCAGACTTACACAATAAAAAATTTGGCGATAATCAAGATGTGTTAATTCAAAAAATAAAAAGTATAGACCCAGATATTATTGCGATTACGGGTGATTTAATTGACAGTAAATCATACGATGCAGAAGTGAGTATGCAATTAATACAAAAAATGGTAAATAAGTATCCTGTATATTTTGTGACAGGAAACCATGAACAATGGTCTGGAAAGTATAACAGTTTAGAAAAAGAGTTGAAGAAATATGGTGTCAATGTTTTAAGGAATGAACATGTAGGCATTCGAAAGGGTGAGCAAGAAATAAACTTGCTAGGTATTGATGATCCAGAGTTTGTTACTGGAAACCGTGATGAAGGAAATATTATAATAGGTGAAATTAAAAAAGCAAAAATTGAAATGCAGCCAGATAGATATAATGTATTATTATCCCATAGGCCTGAATTTATAAAGGAATATACGAATGAGAGGTTGGATTTGGTTTTATCGGGACATGCTCATGGAGGGCAAGTTAGATTGCCATTTATCGGTGGATTAGTTGCTCCAAATCAAGGTGTTTTACCTAAATATACAGCAGGTTTATATGTAGAACAAAATACATCAATGGTAGTGAGTAGAGGATTAGGAAATAGTATCATTCCGCAAAGAATTTTGAATAGGCCAGAGATTGTAGTCGTGCAGTTAAATTAAGCTGTACAATTTTTTTATACAAAAGTGAGTAAAGAGATTTTATGTATTTTGCAGGAGTTAACATTACAATTTTGTTAAAAATTTTCTACGTTACATAAAGTAACAAAATTTGACCCTGATTGTTTGTTATAGTGTAAATAATCAAAAAACTTAAAATTTGTCGAGTGAAAATTGTGATAAGTAATTCATGTAAAAAACTTAAAGGGGTGTACACATGCATAAAGAATATGAAATTGAAGAATACACGGCGATTGAGGAACAAATACATTATTATTGTAAATGTTTATTAGTAAGTCATCCTGATCAAATAATAAAGTATTTAGAAAAAAGGTTAGAAAAATATGCAGAAACATTACAATATGCACATTTATATCCTGACACAGTTATTTTACCGTTACAGCAATTAGTTATTGAATATTCTTTAGATGTTGCTAGAATTCGGAAGTATATGAATTTAAAAACGTAAAGTGAAATTTATAGTTTAAATGAAACAGAGTCGACTTTAGGAAATGAAATTCTAATGTCGACTCTGTTTCATTGTTTAATATCGTTGATTGAACATACATACTAATCAATGAAGTTTGACATATAATTAAGCAAGGGTAAAATAAAAGTGAGTACTCACTCATTTTATTGGAAAAGGAGGATGAAACGTGCAACAACCTTCCATTATTTTACGGACTGTATCAAAAAGTTTTGGGAAAAAAGAAGTGTTACACAATCTTTCATTGCAAGTTGAAAAAGCAGAAATTTTTGGTTTTGTTGGACCTTCTGGATCGGGGAAAACAACGCTCATTAAAATGATTGCAGGTATTAATGAGGCAACGAAAGGTGAAGTGCTTGTTAATAATACTAATATGCCTAATTTAAATGAAATGAAAAGAATTGGTTATATGGCCCAGGCGGATGCATTATACGAAGAATTGTCAGCATATGAAAATGCAGATTTTATAGCAACGATGTATGGACTAAAGGGAAAACGTAAAAAGACAAGAATTGCAGAGGTTTTTGAACTTGTACAATTGTCTCAGTATATGAAAAAGCAAGTACAACAATTTTCAGGTGGAATGAAAAAACGCTTATCATTAGCAATAGCGCTCCTTCACGAACCAGAAATATTAATTTTAGATGAGCCTACAGTGGGGATAGATCCGCTTCTTAGAAAAACGATTTGGGAAAAATTTTATGATCTTAAAAAGAAAGGCACAACGATTATTGTAACGACGCACATTATGGATGAAGCTGAATTTTGTGAGCGTCTAGGGTTAATTAGAGAAGGGAAACTAGTTGCGGTTGGAACAACTGAAGAATTGAAAAAACGCGTGTCATCTGGACGGATTGAAGATGTCTTTTTGCTAGAAGAGGTGGTGCCATCATGAGAGTTACTGGTGTAATTATACGTATTATTCGTCAATTTTTTCGAGATAAGCGTTCGTTAGCAATGATGTTTGGAGCACCGATGTTATTACTTTGGCTTTTGTCACTAGTGTTTACACAGAAAGACTATATACCGCAAATTGCTGTTGTTGATATGCCCGCTCAAATAGTAAAAATGATGAAAAATCAAGAAGCGTCAATTTATGAATACAGTAAGGAAAAGGCGATTTCTGAGTTGGAAAAACAAAAAGTAGATGCAGTATTTCGTATAGAGAATGGAAAAATGAAACTTCTGTTGGAAGGTAGTGATTCGTCAAAAAATCGTGCTGTACTTCAAGTATTGCAAAAAAGCACAGAGAAGAATGATGTATCGATTATGAAACCTGAAGTAAATTATTTACATGGCTCTAAAGACTTTACGATGTTTGATGGGCTTGGTCCTGTATTAATTGGTTTCTTTACATTTTTCTTTGTATTTATATTATCAGGTGTATCTTTCGTAAGAGAACGTTTAAGTGGTACGCTAGAAAGGTTATTATCCACCCCAGTAAGAAGATGGGAAATAGTCGCAGGTTATATTATTGGTTTTGGAATCTTTGCCTTTATACAATCCATTATTATCGTAAGCTTTTCCGTTTATATTTTAGATTTATACGTAGCTGGCTCCATATGGCTAACGCTACTTATTACATGTATGCTCTCTTTAACTGCACTAACATTAGGTACGTTTTTATCGGCATACGCAAATAATGAATTTCAAATGATTCAATTTATACCGCTTGTTATTGTGCCACAAATCTTTTTTTCTGGATTGTTTCCAATGGAATCTATGAATAAGTGGCTACAAATGTTAGGGAAAGTATTTCCACTCACATACGGCGCTGACGCAATGAGACAAGTGATGATTCGGAATCAAGGGTTTACAGAGATTGCATTAGATCTTACTGTATTATTACTTTTTTCACTATTATTTGCAGTAGGAAATGTATTTGCTTTAAAGAAACATCGCAAAATATAATAATAACAAAAAGGAGCTTTATAAATGCAGAAGGATTGGCTGGAGGAATTAATAGCTGCAACTAATACGGATAAACGAAATGAACGTCAAATGCGAATATTAGAAGCGGCTGTTGATATGTTTGGAGAAAAAGGATACGCTTCAACTTCAACAAGTGAAATTGCAAAGCGTGCTGGTGTAGCGGAAGGAACCATCTTCCGCTACTATAAGACGAAAAAAGATTTATTACTAGCGGTCGTAATGCCAACTTTAACTAAGTTCGCTGCACCATTTTTCGTACAAACCTTTGCAAAAGAAATATTTAAATCAGAGTATGAATCGTATGAAGGACTTTTAAGGGTTGTAATTCATAATAGATTTAAATTTGCTCAAAAACACTTTCCTATGATAAAAATATTAATTCAAGAAGTACCATTTCAACCAGAACTAAAAAATGAAATACAGCAATTAATAGAAACAGAACTGTTTTCACATTTCAAAAAATTGATTGTGAAATTTCAAGAAGAAGGAGAGATTATTGAAATACCGTCATCTTCCGTATTACGTCTTACTTTATCAGCTGTATTAGGTTTATTATTAACACGATTTTTATTATTGCCTGAAGAAAAATGGGATGATGAAGCGGAAATTGAAAATACGATTCAATTTATATTGTATGGATTAACTCCACGAATTTAAGCGTTGAAATGTGAATTACATACATTACTTTTAAGTAAAAATAAATCGCCTTTAAAAAGGCGATTTATTTTCATTATATATTTTTGATAAATAAGTACTTGTTTACTAAAAACATTCTAAATCAGCGTGTTTCTTTGTCTCTTCTTCTAAGACCTAATAATCCTGCTAGTCCTAATAAACCAAGCCAAGCCCAATTATTATTTCTATCACGATTATCATTTAAATCATTTGTTGTATTGACATTTCGAGTTCTCACATCATTATTAACTCTGTCTAAGTTATTGTCATTTACTCGAGTTGAAATATCAGTGTTATTCACTCTATTCATATTATTTCCATCGTATTCAGCTTGCGCAGATGTACCTAAAAACATAATAGATAGTGCTAAAACACTTAAAATAGATGATAATTTCTTTTTCATAACAATTCCCTCCTTTCTTAATCATTAATTTCTCCGGAGCATCTGTGTATTATTCATTTCACAATATCTAAACCAGTATAATAGGGCGCACATTTATTGAAAATAGAGTTGAATGATTGTTAATATATTATTGGATATATATTTCTCATAAAAATAAATGAATCAAACTTTGCTTAAAATGTTAATCTTAGTACAATTTATAGTATACGGACTAGCACTAAGGAGGTAATGAGATGCGACAATTTGCAAAACCTACAATCGTCGTAAGTAAATGTTTAGAATTTGATGCTTGTCGATATAATGGAGAGATGATTCCAGATGTAACAATACGAAATTTGCAGCCATTTGTTACATTTATACCTGTTTGTCCAGAAGTGGAGATTGGATTGGGAACTCCTCGTGAAACGATACGAATTGTAGAAGAAAATGGTGAGAACAGACTTGTGCAACCGTCGACACGAGAAGATGTAACTGAAAAAATGGAGCAGTTTTCAAATGACTTTTTACAAACGATATCGGATGTGGATGGTTTTATTTTAAAGAATCGTTCACCAAGTTGTGGTACGCGTGATGTGAAAATTTATTCTGGTTTTGAAAAAGCGCCCGCAAAGGGAAAAGGATCGGGCTTATTTGGCGGAGCAGTAGTAAAAAAATTTTCGCATCTTCCTATTGAAGAGGAAGGCAGATTGTCGAATTTTATTATTAGAGAGCATTTCTTTACAAGACTATTTACAATCGCATATTACAAAATGATTAAACATAATAAAAATATGAAAGACCTTGTATCGTTTCAGTCGGACAATAAATATTTATTTATGGCATATAATCAAGTGAAACAAAAGGAATTAGGGCGTATAATTGCAAATCACAAAAATGAAAAGATTGAAGTTGTATTTGAAAACTATGAGAAGACTTTATATGAATTATTTATGCGCACACCCCGCTATACATCGAATGTAAATGTATGCGAGCACATTTTTGGATACTTTAAAACAAAGCTAAAAAAACAAGAAAAAGATCATTTTATAGAACTGTTACAAAAGTATGCAGAAAAGAAAATACCACTTAGTAGTTTACTTACAATTTTAAAATCATGGGCCATTCGATTTGATGAAAAGTATTTATTAAGACAAACGTATTTCGAACCATACCCTGAAGCATTAGTAGAAATTTCTGATTCGGGAAAAGGTAGAGATTATTAAACAATAAATTACATAATTCGACACGAAATATCCTATGTTGTTGTAGAACAATGTAGGAATTTTTTTGTGCATTAGTACAGAATCTGTTTTAAAATTAAGTTATGACAGAATTATAGCAATTGTCTAACTAATATTCTTGTCTTTTAAGTTGTTATGTTTGTAGTAGAAACTCGCACGCTGTCGAAACTCAATATTCGATAAGGGGTGTGTAGCGGAATGGAATTTACTCTAACTCGCGAAAAACAAATGATTAAAGAAATGGTACGTGACTTTGCTGAAAAGGAAATCGCACCGAAAGCTGTATATTATGACAAAACTGCAGAGTTTCCATATGAAACATTTCAAAAAATGGGCGAACTAGGATTATTAGGCATCCCATTCCCAGAAGAGTATGGAGGTTCAGGTGGCGATACTGTATCGTATGCGTTAGCAGTTGAAGAAATTGGTCGCGCTTGTGGTGGCACTGGTTTAAGCTATGCTGCAACAATTTCATTAGGTGCTTCTCCAATTTATTATTTCGGTACAGAAGAACAAAAACAAAAGTATTTAGTTCCAATGGCGTCAGGTAAAACATTAGGTGCCTTCGGATTAACGGAGCCGAATGCTGGATCAGATGCAGGTGGTACTCAAACGAAAGCGGTACTAGATGGCGATGAGTATGTAATCAGTGGTGAGAAGTGTTGGATTACAAACGCAGAGTATGCAAATACCATTATTGTAACCGCTGTCAACGGTGTTGAAGAGAATGGTAGAAAACGCATTTCAGCATTTATCGTACCTACTACTAGTGAAGGATTAACGATTTCTAGTCCTTACGATAAAATGGGCGTTCGCGCTTCTAATACTTGTGAAATCGTACTTGATGGTGTTCGTGTACCGAAAGAAAATATTCTTGGTGATGTAAATAAAGGTTTTAAACAATTTTTATATACACTTGATGGAGGACGTATTTCAATCGCAGCATTGGCAGTTGGTATTGCGCAATCAGCCTTTGAACGTGCATTGCAATATGCGAAAGAACGTCAACAATTTGGAAAGTCAATCTCTAATTTCCAAGCGATTCAATTTAAATTAGCTGATATGGCGACTGAAGTAGAGCTAGCACGCAATTTAGTACATAAAGCAGCTTGGTTAAAAGATAACGATAAACCTTTCGGTAAAGAAGCGGCAATGGCAAAACTATTTGCATCGGAAGCGGCAAGCCGTATTGCGAATCAAGCAGTACAGATTCATGGTGGATATGGCTATATGCGTGAATATGAAGTTGAACGACATATTCGTGATGCGAAACTATTAGAAATTGGTGAAGGAACTTCTGAAATTCAACGTCTCGTAATTGCTAGACATTTAGGATGTAGATAAAAGGGAGGAATCACTATGTTTCAAAAAATATTAATTGCGAATCGCGGGGAAATCGCTGTTCGTATTATGAAAACTTGTCAAAAACTTGGCATTCGCACTGTTGCTATTTATTCTGAAGCAGATGAAAATGCCCTTCATGTGAAAATGGCAAATGAAGCTTACTTAGTAGGTGGACCGCGTGTCCAAGAAAGCTATTTAAACCTTGAAAAAATTATTGAAATAGCTAAGAAGACAAATGCAGAAGCAATTCATCCGGGTTATGGTTTATTATCAGAGAATCCGTCTTTTCCGGTTCGCTGCAAAGAAGAAGGAATCGTATTTATCGGTCCTTCAGAAGAAATCATTACGAAGATGGGAAGTAAAATCGAATCACGTATCGCAATGCAAGCAGCAGATGTCCCAGTAGTCCCAGGTATTACTACAAATATTGAAACTGCTGAAGAAGCAATTGAAATTGCAAAACAAATTGGTTATCCATTAATGCTTAAGGCATCCGCAGGCGGCGGAGGCATTGGTATGCAGTTGATGGAAACTGAGCAAACGCTCACCAAAGCGTTTGAAAGTAATAAAACGAGAGCGCAAAACTTCTTCGGTAACGGAGAAATGTATTTAGAGCGATATATAGTAGACGCGCATCATATTGAAATTCAGCTTTTAGCAGATACACATGGTAACACAGTGTATTTATGGGAGCGTGAATGTTCGGTACAGCGCCGAAATCAAAAAGTAATCGAAGAAGCACCTTCACCATTTTTAGATGAAGGTACACGAAAGGCGATGGGAGAAGTTGCTGTACAAGCTGCCAAAGCACTTGGTTATACAAATGCAGGTACAGTTGAGTTTCTTGTAGATGATCAGAAGAACTTCTATTTCTTAGAGATGAATACGAGATTACAAGTAGAGCATCCAGTGACAGAAGAAATTACGGGATTAGACCTTGTAGAACAACAACTTCTGATTGCAAGTGGAGAGAAACTATCATTTACTCAGGATGATGTAAAACGTAGTGGTCATGCCATTGAAGCTCGTATTTATGCAGAGGATCCGAAAACATTCTTCCCGTCACCTGGGAAAATTACAGATTTAACATTACCGTCAAATGTACGGATTGATCACTTCTTAGAAAATCATGTAACGATTACACCTTTCTATGATCCAATGATTGCGAAAGTCATTGCACATGGCGAGACTCGTGAAGAAGCAATTTCAAAATTACATGATGCTCTAGAGGAATTAAAAGTAGAAGGTATTAAAACGAACACACCAATGCTACTGCAAGTTTTGGAAGACGAAGTGTTCAAAGAGGGTATTTATACAACAGGCTTTGTAACGAAACAACTCGTTAAAAAATAAGATTTAACAATATTAAGGGGGAAAAAATGATGACGAAAGTATACGCATCGATGGCAGGAAACGTTTGGAAGATTGTTGTAGGAGTAGGAGATACAGTAGAGGAAGAGCAGGATGTCGTCATTTTGGAATCTATGAAAATGGAAATTCCAATCATTTCAGAAGAAGCTGGCACAGTTATGAAAATTAATGTGCAAGAAGGCGATTTTGTAAATGAAGGAGATGTATTATTAGAAATTGAATAGGGAGATATAGGGGGAAGCGAATTGAAACTACCTAATTTTGCTGTCATTAAAGAAGTCGGGCCACGTGATGGCTTACAAAATGAAAAAAAGATTGTTGGCACAAAAGATAAAGTAAAATGGATTCAACTACTTACAGAAGCAGGATTGTCGTATGTTGAAGTTTCCTCATTCGTTCACCCAAAATGGGTCCCTGCATTAGCGGATGCAAATGATGTATTTTCTGAGCTGAAAAGGGATCCAAATGTTACATATGCTGCGCTTGTTCCGAATCAAAATGGTTTGGAACGAGCTTTTTTGCAAAATGTAGATGAGGTGAATGTTTTTTTATCAGCAAGTGAATCTCATAATAAAAGTAATATTAATAAATCGATTAAAGAAGCATTAGTTGTAATTGAAGATATAACAAAACAGGCATTATTCGAAGGGAAAAAGGTAAGAGGCTATGTTTCTACTGTATTTGGATGTCCTTATGAAGGGGATATAAGTGTCGCAGCAGTTGACGAATTATGTAATCAACTATTTTCATACGGCATTTATGAAGTTTCTCTTGGGGATACAATCGGTGTAGCGAATCCATTACAAGTAGAACAAGTATTAGAACATCTATTAAAGAAGTATGATGCTTCGCAGTTTGCCATGCATTTTCATAATACGTATGGAATGGCTCTAGCGAATGTAGTTAAATCATTAGAATACGGTATTACAACGTTTGATAGTTCTTGTGGTGGACTCGGGGGCTGCCCTTATGCACCAGGAGCATCAGGTAATGTTGCCACTGATGACCTAGTACATATGCTCCATAAATTAGGAGTCCAAACGAATATAGACGAAGAAAAGTTATTGAGAGCTAGTCAATTTATTCAAAGTAAGTTGAATATCCAATTACCGAGTCATGTGTATAGAGCGCTTCAACATAAAACGATAAGTAGGTGAGAAGATGCTACAATTACAAAACATTTCAGTTGATTATGTAACACCTCACGTAGTAAAGATTTCGTTAAATCGTGCAAGACAAGCAAACTCATTATCTTTGGCATTATTAGATGAACTACAAACGATATTAACTCAAATAAGTGAAGATTCAAACGCACGTGTAGTTATTTTGACTGGTGCTGGTGAAAAAGCATTTTGTGCTGGTGCAGATTTAAAAGAGCGTGCCGGTATGAATGAAGAACAAGTTCGCCATGCTGTTAGTATGATTCGCACTACTATGGAGATGGTTGAACAATTACCACAGCCAGTTATTGCTGCTATAAATGGAATTGCACTTGGTGGTGGTACGGAATTAAGTTTAGCTTGTGATTTTAGAATTGCTGCTGAATCTGCAAGTCTTGGTCTTACTGAAACGACACTTGCAATTATACCAGGAGCAGGTGGTACACAGCGCTTACCGAGATTAATTGGTGTTGGTAGAGCGAAAGAATTAATTTATACAGGTAGACGTATTTCAGCGCAAGAAGCAAAAGAATACGGTTTAGTAGAATTTGTTGTACCAGCTAATTTACTTGAAGAGAAAGCGATTGAAATAGCAGAGAAAATTGCTAATAATGGACCTATTGCTGTTCGATTAGCAAAAGAGGCAATTTCAAATGGTATTCAAGTTGATTTACATACCGGATTACAAATGGAAAAACAAGCGTATGAAGGTGTAATCCATACGAAAGATCGAATAGAAGGATTACAGGCATTCAAAGAAAAACGCAAACCGATGTATAAGGGGGAGTAAATATGTTAGACCAAAAACAACAATCTAATTCATTTGAAGAACGAGTTGAAACAATTAAACAAGGCGGGGCACCGAAATATCATGAGCAAAATAAAGCAAAAGGAAAATTATTCGTTCGAGATCGTTTAGCGCTTCTATTTGATAATGGCGAATATGTAGAAGATGCATTATTTGCTAACTGTGAACAAACAGGCTTACCTGCGGATGGCGTTGTAACGGCAACGGGTAAAATACATGGTCGTACTGCGTGTGTAATGGCCAATGATTCTACTGTAAAAGCTGGATCATGGGGATCACGCACAGTTGAAAAGATTTTACGTATTCAAGAAACAGCTGAAAAACTACGTGTTCCGTTATTTTATTTAGTTGACTCTGCTGGAGCGCGTATTACAGATCAAGTAGAAATGTTCCCAGGGCGCCGCGGTGCAGGAAGAATCTTCTATAATCAAGTGAAGTTATCAGGTAAAGTTCCTCAAGTATGCTTGTTATTTGGACCTTCTGCAGCTGGTGGTGCGTATATTCCAGCCTTTTGTGACGTTGTAATGATGGTAGAAGGAAATGCATCTATGTATTTAGGATCTCCTCGTATGGCTGAGATGGTTATCGGTGAGAAGGTAACTTTAGAAGAGATGGGCGGAGCTCGTATGCATTGCTCTGTATCAGGATGCGGAGATGTTTTATGTAAGACAGAAGAAGATGCGATTAAACAAGCAAGACAATACATTTCATATTTTCCAAATAACTACTTAGAAAAGACTCCATTGGTTACACCTCAAGAACCGAAACAATTCGATAAAACGTTAGAACAAATCATTCCAGAAAATCAAAATGCTCCTTTCAATATGAAAGATCTCATTAATAGAGTTATTGATGAAGGTTCATTCTATGAAGTAAAAAAATTATTTGCTCAAGAGCTAATTACAGGCTTAGCACGTATTGATGGTAAGCCAGTTGGTATTATTGCAAATCAGCCGCGTATGAAGGGCGGCGTATTATTCCATGATTCAGCTGATAAAGCTGCTAAGTTTATTAATTTATGCGACGCATATCATATTCCATTATTATTCCTTGCGGATGTACCAGGATTTATGATCGGTACAAAAGTAGAGCGTGCTGGTATTATTCGCCACGGTGCAAAAATGATTTCTGCAATGAGTGAAGCGACTGTACCGAAGATTTCTATCGTTGTTCGTAAAGCATATGGCGCTGGTTTATATGCGATGGCAGGTCCAGCATTTGAACCAGATTGCTGTCTGGCATTACCGACAGCTTCTATTGCGGTAATGGGTCCAGAAGCTGCGGTTAATGCTGTATATGCAAATAAAATTGCAGCTTTACCAGAAGAAGAGCGTGCTAGCTTCATTGCTGAAAAACGTGAAGAGTATAAGAAAGATATTGATATATACCACTTAGCATCAGAGATGGTGATTGATGGTATTGTTCATCCAAACAATTTACGTGAAGAGTTAAAAGGACGTTTCGAAATGTATATGAGTAAATATCAAGTATTCACAGATCGTAAACATCCTGTATATCCAGTTTAAAAGCCCTATTTAGGGCTTTCTTGCTCAAAAAGTTAAGGAGGGGAAAACATTGAAACAAGCAGTTTGGTTTCCAACAGAAGAGTACAAGGAAAAAACACGTTTATATGGTTGGATGAAATCATTGGGATATGAAGACTATGAAATTTTTTATAATAAATCTATTGAGGAAACAGCTTGGTTTTGGGGAGAGGCAGAAAAAGCAGTAGGCTATCAATGGATGAAACCTTATACAGAAGTGTTAGATTTAGAAAATGGTACACCGTTTGCACAGTGGTATAATGGCGGAACATGTAACGTTGTAGAATCAGCTTTATCCCGCTGGCTTGCGGATGAAGAGACGAGAATACAGCCAGCACTTCAGTACGAAGGGGAAAATGGAACTTCAAAATCATTTACATATGAAGAGCTTGACAACTGGGTAAGCCGTGTTGCAAATGGTTTGAAACACGCGGGTATTGAGAAAGGTGACCGTGTAACAATTTATATGCCGATGATTCCAGAAACAGTTGTTGCGATGCTAGCTGTAATGAAAATCGGAGCAATTATTTCACCAATATTCTCAGGCTTTGCGTCTGATGCAGTTATGACACGTGTGCAAGCGGCAGGTTCAAAAATGATTATTACCGCAGATGGATTTTCACGTCGCGGTAAAATTGTTTCTTTAAAAGATGAAGTAGATAAAGCTTGTGAACATTGCCCAACTGTTGAAAAAGTTGTTATCGTTCGTCATGCAGGAAATGATTTTACACCACATAACTATGACTTTTCGTGGAGTACGCTAGAAAAAGAAAAACCATTCATACATGCAGAGGAAATGCAAAGTGATGATCCATTGATGCTCATT
This sequence comes from Bacillus sp. 007/AIA-02/001, assembly GCF_004634455.1. Lineage (NCBI taxonomy): Bacteria > Bacillati > Bacillota > Bacilli > Caryophanales > Bacillaceae > Bacillus > Bacillus sp. 007/AIA-02/001. The sequence goes on along the minus strand of NZ_SEIY01000005.1, from coordinate 75,076 downwards.
TATACATCAGGAACGACTGGTAAGCCGAAAGGAACAGTACACACGCATGCAGGATTTCCTTTGAAAGCAGCTTTTGATGCAGGATTTGGAATGAATATTAAACAAGGTGATCGTGTATTATGGGTAACTGATATGGGCTGGATGATGGGGCCGTTTCTATTATTCGGTTCACTCATTAATGGAGCAACGATGGTTATGTACGAAGGTGTTCCAGACTTCCCAGAAGCAGACCGGTTATGGGAGACAGTTGATAAATATGAGATTACTCATCTAGGTATTTCGCCAACGTTAATCCGAGCATTAATGGCAAAAGGTGATGAGTATGTCAATAAACATTCTTTAAAGAGTTTGGAAGTATTCGCATCAACAGGAGAACCTTGGAATCCTGATCCATGGATGTGGCTGTTTGAAACAGTTGGAAAAGGAAATGTTCCAATCTGTAACTACTCAGGTGGAACTGAAATCTCTGGTGGGATTTTCGGTAATGTTCTTATTAAGCCAATCGCACCGATTAGTTTTAACGCATCTTTACCAGGAATGGCAGCTGTCGTACTGGATGATCAAGGTAAACCAATTCGAGATGAAGTCGGAGAATTATGCTTAGAGAAACCTTGGGTAGGTATGACGAAAAGCTTCTGGGAAGATGATGAACGTTACGTGAACACATATTGGTCACGTTTTGAAAATAAATGGGTCCACGGTGACTGGGTCATTTACGATGGTGAACAATATATCATCACAGGGCGTTCAGACGATACGTTAAATATTGCAGGTAAACGTATTGGACCTGCTGAATATGAATCTATTCTTGTGAAACATAACGATGTAATTGAAGCTGCTGCAATTGGTGTACCTGACGAAGTAAAAGGTGAAGTTTGTCATTGTTTTGTAGTATTAAGAGATCATGTAACATTCACAGGAGAATTAAAGAAAGAATTAATGAGTTTAGTAAACTCTCATATTGGAAAAGCGTTGTGTCCTAAAGACATCCACGTTGTAGAAGATTTACCGAAAACACGTAATTCTAAAGTAATGCGCCGTGTTATTAAAGCAGCTTACTTAGGAAAAGAATTAGGTGATTTGTCTTCACTTGTAAATCCTGAAGTAGTTCCGTTTATTCAGGGGTTACAGTCTAGTAAATTATAAAGTTAGAAAGGATCTCTGTATAAATAGAGATCCTTTTTTATGTTTATAAAAAGAAAAGAAGTGAATTTGATGAAGAAGAAAAATTCTACTATTAGTGTTAAGTATGTCTGTTTTATAGTTTTTATTAAAATACGATACTGTGGCATGTTTATTCATTGGAGTAATTAAATTTTGTTAAGGATGAAATTCAATAAAAGCGTTATTTTAATAGGCTGTTACGAAATTTAATTTGAAAGGCACATCCAAATGATAAAAAAAGAGCGCTATAAAATCAGTGCTCTTTTTATTAGAAATTGCTTAGTTCTTAAAAATAAAATCATTACGGACAATTCACAATGGTAATAATGACGCTAGCCATTGTTCCAGGAGAATCAAGAAGTGAAGCAGTAACGGTTACTGTTCCAGGCCCATTAGCGGCTAGAAATACAGCGGTAAAGTTACCTGAGGCATTGGTAATGACAGCAAGAGGAACCATGAAAGCAAGAGATGGGTTACTAAACGAAAAACTGACCACTACCCCTGGAGTAGGAATACCGTTTACTAATACTTGACCCGAAAAAAATAAAGTATTATTTCCTTGAGTGGATACACATGCTGTAGTTTCGTTAGAAGTCAAGGTAATAGATGCAGGTCCAGCAGGAAGATTAAATCCAGTTGGTCCAGTTGGTCCAGTTGGTCCAGTTGATCCAGTTGGTCCAGTTGGTCCAGTTGATCCGGTTGGTCCAGTTGATCCAGTTGATCCAGTTGATCCAGTTGATCCGGTTGGTCCAGTTGGTCCGGTTGATCCGGTTGGTCCAGTCGGTCCAGTTGATCCGGTTAATCCAGTAGCTCCTGTAGAACCGGTGGGACCGGTAGGGAATTGAAAAGGTTGAACAGTTGGAAGTGTAGGTCCAATAGAACCGGGATTAAGTGCAGCAAAAGATAAAAACTCGTCCATTATTTATCACCTCTAAAAATCGTATTACTAATAGTAAATGTAATGATAGAGCAAAGTGAAACGGACAAGCGGTTTTATTTTAACAAATTAAACAAAGTAGTTATATGATAGAAAGAGAGATTAGTATGATTCCTTTAGAAATTAAATATAAAAAGGCGATTATCTTCAAATCGCCTTTTAGGTAATGCCGTGTAATTTTATTCAGTTATTTGAAATATAGTTTCATTCGGTTTGGAAAATCCATACAGTTTCCTTGCGAATTTTAAAATTTCTTCTTCACTACTTGTTAAAGCCTTGACATCCTTGTTAAGGGAATGACCATCCTTCTTTACAGAAGATAATTTTTGTTGTTCCGTATTAAGTGTGATTTGTTTTTCTTTAATCATTTCTTGTTGGTTATTCAGAGAATATTGAAGGACAAAAATTATAGGTAATATAAAAGCCAAAGTAGTTATAATACGGCGTCTTGTTTTTTTTATACTACCTTGTTGGGTATTAGGATTCACTTGCTGTGAGGGTATATTAGGATTTGATTGGTGTGATGATACTTTTGGGATGTTTCCCATTAAAATGCCTCCATTACTGATTGTCGAATTTAAACCGTTTAATAGTATTATAAATGTTCAATAAGGATTTTAGAAGATATTTTAATATAGGTGAGTTTTGTAAAGTTTAAACAAAATCTTTATTTAAATAAAAGAAACTCCGCTTGTCTCTGGGGTTTCTGAAGGCAATGAAAGTACTCGACTAATTAAAGATTCCATGAATTTTTTGCTGAAAATACTGGTGAATTCGTCTGAAGTAATGAGGGCATCTAAAGCTTTATACGTACGTGAAGTAATTAAAAATCGATTTATAAGAGTTAGCTTGTTTTTTCTTAATAGCCCACCTAATCAGTAAATACATATGTCTGTTGAAATCTTTACGTGTTCATTGATAAAAAGCTGATTATATTCATTCAGCTTTTTGTATAATACATTCTAGTATTTATCGGTTCCAAAAGACATATTCTTTCCTTTAAGTTGGCATCGAAAATATTACCAATTTTTCCTTTTACAATGGCAACAAATAAAGAAACATTTACAACGACACTTATTTCGTTTAGAACTCCAATCGTCATCACAATGACACTTTTCTTTAGATTTCCACCAATCATCATTACAATGCTTTTTCTGAGAACTCCAATTATCATCACAATGATGTTTTTCTTTAGATTTCCACCAATCATCACAACAATGCTTTTTCTGAGAACTCCAGCAATCATTTTTCCAGGACATTTATTTCTACCTCCTTTCAATAGTGTTCATATTATTCTATGTTTTAATAAAAAAATTGCTTGTTTATTAACCTACTATTTTATCTTTATATGATAGAGTGTCTTCTACTCGATATAGAATTCATACAAACTATGCTAATTTTTAAGAGAAAGTGGAGAGAACTACTACTAGTTATGGTATTTTTCAATAAACACTTGTTGAAGAAAATGTTCTGATTACAAATAATATCTTATTTTCGAGTACGCTTTTTAAATGTATATTTCACAATGAAAAATGGGAAATCCACAAATAAAGTCTATGTATATGTGAGTTAATGGGAAAATCTAGTGTGTTTTTAAGGGGCGTCTTATTTAAAAGAAAAAAGGTTTGTTTTAGAAAGTGGTGTCTAAACATTAAATGGAGTAGGACTAAATTCACGGCCGCTCATTAAAAAGCTTTTAATTAGGAGAAGTCTGTTTTTATAATGAATAATGAAAAGAAAGTTTGGTACAATTGTTTGTTTTTTTCTTTTTATGTGTTTGCCTCGTACCCTTTTAAGCTAGTGGACATACTTTACTAATAGAAAGGATTAGGGGGTGAGGTATTGGGTTCTCGATTTAATAATTGTAAAAAGAAGTGTACATGTAAACAAGATGATTGTTGGGAAGTATTCGAAGAGTGTAAAAAAGAACAGCATGAGAAATGTGATAATTCTTGTGTACAAGGAATTAGAGATGAACTTAAGAAATTAATTAATCGAACAGTTCAAATTAATACAGAGGGACGTACTTATGTAGGTACTGTTTCGTCTGTAAGTTGTGATGTAGTTAGGCTTGCGGCTATTCCTGGATCGGTTGGAGTAATTATTTCCATTTGCAAAATTGAAGCAATTTTCCCACCGGTTACAACGGTTACTGCTGACTTTGATTTTAATGGTATTGATGTAGCAAACAAAGCATAATTATGCTGCTTTTTTGTAAAGCCATTCACATGAATGGCTTTATTTTAATTTTATATAAAAGGAGAATATATTCTTTATATAGAAATAAGTTTGAGGTTATAAAGCATGATGTACGAAAGGAGCAAGGAAGTGATTAAACTAGAAAGCTTTAAGAAATCTGATTTTAAACAATTAATAAATTGGATTAATTCCGAAGAATTTCTAATACAATGGTCAGGAAATGCATTCACATTTCCTTTAGACGAACAGCAATTAGAGAAGTATATAGAAAGTGCAAATACACTCGCTTTCAAAGTGGTAGATGAAGAGACTTCAGACGTTATTGGACATATTTCGCTTGGGCAAATAGATAATATTAATAAGTCCGCTAGAATTGGAAAAGTATTAGTTGGTAATACGAAGATGAGAGGACGTTCTATAGGAAAACATATGATGAAAGCAGTACTTCATATTGCTTTTGACGAATTAAAACTACATAGAGTAACTCTTGGTGTGTATGATTTTAATACATCGGCCATTTCATGTTACGAAAAAATAGGGTTTGTAAAAGAAGGCTTATTAAGAGAGTCAAAAAGAGTAGGAGAAACGTATTGGAATTTATGGGAAATGAGTATGTTAGAATATGAATGGAAGAAGTAGCAACGATAGTAATTTATAATTATATTATGTTAACAAAGGGGTTTGGTGGGTATAGTGGATAATAAAACAAAAATAATTTCAATTGCAGCTGTTTCGGGGGGAGGTAAAACTACAATTACAGAAAGATTAAAGCATAAGTTTAAAAACTCAAAAGCTCTATATTTTGATAGTTACACATTTGATAAATCTCCTGCTGATATTTGTAAATGGATTGATGATGGGGCGAATTACGACGAGTGGGTATTAACACCATTAATTCATGATATTGAGCAACTTATACAAAATAATACCTTAGACTATATTATTGTAGATTATCCTTTTGCATACTTAAATAGTGAGATGCGAAAATTCATTGATGTAACTATATTTATTGATACGCCTTTAGATATTGCGATGGCTAGAAGGATTTTGCGAGATTTTAAGGAGGGTACAATAGATGAAATACATAATGATTTGGAACATTACATGACATATGCGAGAAAAGCTTATTTAGAGGCAATTCATACTGTTAAGCCGAATTCAGATATCATATTGGATGGTTCTTTATCTGTAAGTGAAATAATTAATCACGCTGTAGAGGAACTTGGCCGAAGAGAAGTGATTGTCAATGGTTAAATGTATAACAGATGCTGTTAGGTGGATAATTGAAGTAAGGGAGAGATAAATGTGTACACTTTATTTCAATATAATTGGCAAGTAAGAGATGATTGGTTTAAGTGGTGTGAACAACTTTCAGAGGAAGATTTACTTTGCAAACTGGTGGTATTTTAGAAACATTATTTCATATTGTAGATGTAGAGTATAGTTGGATTAGTGCTCTTCAAGGATAAGAAGATAGAGAACAGCAATTTAAAGATTATCAATCGATTCAAAAAGTGAAAGCGTTATTTAATTTATATAAACGAGAACTTGAAGTTTTTTTGCAGTCATAATTATCTAGCCTAGAATGCTAGCACACTTAAAATAAGCCGTATAAAAAGTTAATCATTGTGTGCTTTGATTATATAATGTCGGCGAAATAAATAGTGTGAAGGACAGCTATCTTAACAAGTGTTTCATGTAACGTTCATATACTTTAATTTTTTATAATTAATTAAATTTGAATTTTGTTTGTTGTTAAGAAAAGGTGAGAAGAAAATAAAAAAAGAGGGCTAATGCCCTCTTTTTCTTTTAATTTGGTAATTAATCACAGATTGGTATCCCAAGCACTCTTAGAGCTAATGCTACTTGAAGGGAAATCTCTAATCTAGCAATTTCAATACCAGCTACTGAAAGAACTAAAAAAGGTTGTCCGTTTACAAATACAACGCAACTATCCATAGTTAAACCTCCTTTCTAGTAATTTACTATAGTATATGAGTAGAACTTTAAAATGTAATAGTTCAATTGTTGGATTTAATAGAATTAATAGATTAACCCATTTAAACTAAACAAACGAACACAACGAAAGGAAACAGAGATGGATGTATGCCTCAAAAAACATAGGTTTTAAGACATGTAATGGGATATGAAATTCATCATATTGGTCAGCTGTCTGTATGGGCGAGGAAGTTAAACTTGCAACCAGTTTCAGCAAATTTGAAGAGGATGATAGAATTAAAAACCGACTTGCATCTTAAGCGCAAGTCGGTTTTATATATATAAGAAGATTTCTTAATTGAAATCCTCGGATTTTTTCTGACGTATATGTAAAAACATTAAGGTGGTAATGATTAAAAAAATCATTATAGTTTGTATAATTAAATTTTTAAACTGAAGCAATATTGTCCAAGATGTAAGGGCGTCTTTAAAAGCTTGGAGTGCAGAGTACGAGGAAGGATCAAAACCATACTGTAGCAACTTTTTTGTTTCAATAAATGAAATGTTTTCTTCATCTGCATCTAATATTACTGAAATTAGTCTAGTATCTCCAAGTTTTGCTGTACTGACAAAACTATAATTACCGTTAGTTGAAAAACTAGTTTGTAAGCCATCAACACCTTGAAGTTTAATGTTTTCATTAAGGGAATATATCATTTTATTCGTATTGAAAACCTGGGAATCTTTGAAGGTAAATTGGTAAGAGGTTAGTTTCGTAATATTCAATACATCTGGAAAATCTTTTACTAATTTTGCTGCTAGTTTAGCTGCGTCTATCGCTGTTGTAGTTGATTGTTTATCTGTATCATTATTAATTCCAGTAGAGTTTAGAAATGGAGATGGTTGTAATAACTTTAGTTCTTTTGCTTTTTTATTCATTAATACTGTAAAGTTATCTTCATTTCCAGCAATGTGTTCTGCTAGAGCGAGTGCAGAACGATTATTCCCTGCCAGTAGCAATGCATGAAGTAAATCACGAACCGTTGTTTTATCATTCGATGTTACTTGTATAGGGCTTGTTTCTACTCGGAAAACTTCGTTACTTATTTGTACTAAGTCATCTAACTGTATCTTTCTATCATTTAGTTGCTCCAATACGATATATTCTGTCATTAATTTAGATAAAGCAGCTGATTGTACTGGAGTTTCTTCATTTTTTTTATAAACAATTTCACCTGAATTAGCATTTATTAAAATAGCTGATTTAGCTTGAATAATCGGACCATTTACATAAAGGTAAAAATATAAAACGATAAGTGCAGTAATGAAAAAAGATAATAATAAAATAGCGAATTTTTTTAAGAATTGCATAAGCGATCCTCCTATTATGACATCAATACTAGTATTGTAAAAAGGAATGCTTAATTAGGAAGAAAGAAAAGGTAAAGAATTTCTAAAGAATTATAAAGGATTATTAAATTTTGGGCATTACTGGAAAAGTTCAATTTCTTATATGATAAGAAATTGAACTTTTTATTTATAATATTAACATTTGTATGGGAGTAGTTTTACAGTGAATGTTGTTTTTTCATCATCACTATATACTTCAATTGTTCCTTTATGCAATTCGACTATACTTTTTGCAATAGCTAATCCAAGTCCAGATCCACCAGTGTTTGTAGAGCGAGATTTCTCAACGCGATAAAAACGTTCAAAAATATGAGGTAAATCCGTACTAGGAATAGGTTGTCCGTAATTTGTTATATCAATTGTAATCATATTATTGCTTTCATAAGCAGTAAGGTCAATATAGCGACCTTCGCTTCCATAAGCGATAGCGTTTATAATAAGATTTTCAAACACACGCACTAATTTTTCACCATCAGCTAATACCATGAGCTTTTGAGATGGGAAAGAAGGTCGACATTCTATATTTGTTTCTTGAAATTGTATACGGAATTGAACAGTTAATTGTCCAAGTAACTCTACTATGTCAATAGGAACAGAATACAAGCTTAACTCTTTATTTTGAACACGTGTATATTCGAACAAGTCATTCATTAATGCATTAAGACGAGTTACTTTATCGTAAATGACTTGAATATAGTATCGCAATTCTACTTCATCTCTATAATTATCATGATGGATTAAATTTACGTATCCAACTATAGAAGTAAGGGGAGTGCGTAAGTCATGTGATACATTTGTAATAAGTTCACTTTTTGCTTGTTCCGCTTGTCTTTCTTCATCAATGGAGACTTTTAATTGTTCAACAATTTCATTGACCCCGATTGCTAATTCTTCTAGATAATTATGATTTACAATAGAAACTTTATGATTGAAGTTTCCATTTGCAATATAACGAATTTCTTCTATCATTTTTTTAATACAAGTTTCATAGTAAAGTTTTTTCTCGTGACGATAAAAAATGTAAAGATAGGATGAAAAAATAGAAAATAAAAACAAATAAGATACAATCATCATCCATAACGATTCTTTAATCCCTTTATACTTTTCATAACCAAAAATTCGAATGAATTCTTTACCGAGTTCAGTTAGAGTAAGTGAACTCTCAATTACACTCGTAACGAGGCGATAAATAATTAATTCAGTAATAGGCGTGAGTGTGATAGCTAATAAGAGCCAAAAAATAAGTTTCCATTTAGGGATATCTTTTAATATATCAAATGCTTCATTTCTCAATTTTATAGCCAACTCCCCAAACAGTGTGAATAAATTTTTCTCCATTTATTACTGTTTCAAGTTTATCCCGTAAGTTGCTAATATGGACCATTACAGTCTTATTTGAACCGTAACCATCTTCATTCCAAACGCGTTCAAAAATTTCTTCTGAACTAAATACTCTTCCTGTATTACTTGCAAGCAAATATAAAATATCGAATTCAATAGAGGTTAGTTTAATATACTCTCCATTTACTTTAACAGTATGATTATGTTTGTGTATTTCAACAGAGCGAATACGAATAATACCATCTTCATTCTTTTGCGAAGTAGCGTTTTGGAAAGATGATCTTCGTAATAAAGCTTTCACTCTTGCTACTAATTCTAATGGATTGAATGGCTTGATCATATAATCATCGGCACCTGTCATAAGACCTAATATTTTATCCATATCTTCTGCTTTTGCACTAAGCATTAGAATTGGTACAGTATTATTTTCACGCACTTCCTGACAAACTTCTAAACCGTTTCGCTTTGGCATCATAATATCCAAAATCATAAGGTCAACTTCATATGTAGAAACCTTTTGCAATGCTTCATCGCCATCATAAGCTTTATAAATGTTATAGCCTTCATTTCGCAAATAAACAGCAAGTAATTCAACAATTTCTTTATCATCATCAATAATTAATATGTTTTTATTCATTGTGTAGTTCCTTTCCTTACAAATCATCAACATTACTATAATATCAAACATTTATGTACTTGTAGCGATGATTCTGTATAAAATTTCATGTAACGTATTAAAAAGGAGTAAAAAGATTAATATCGAATATAAAATAACAAAGATATTTAGATTCTACATTATAATGAAAGGTAGTTATAAGGGGGATTTTCTATGTTATGTAATGATATATATTCATTTACTCCAACTGGAAAAATAGAAAATGATATTAAAGCTTTTCTACTAAAATATAATAAAGAGTTTACATATAAACATTCAATTCGTGTGGCAAATGAGGCAAAAAAGATTGCAGAAAAGTTTCACGTAGATAAAGAAAAAGCAGCAATTGCAGGATATTTACATGATATTAGTGGCATTTTTCCGAACGAGGAGCGGATTGCAGTTGCTGAAGAATTTGGTGTAGAAATAGTGGAAGCAGAAAGAAAGTTTCCTATGATCATTCATCAAAAACTATCGAGAGTAATCGCAAAAGAAATATTTAAAGTAGAAGATGAAGAGATTTTAAATGCAATTTGTTGCCACACAACGTTGCGTAAACATGCAACGAAGATGGATTTAGTATTATTTGTTGCAGATAAAATAGAATGGAATCAAAAAGGGACACCACCATATTTAATAGAAATAAAAAAAGGATTGGAAAAATCTTTGGAAAAAGCAGCTTTTGTATATATTTCATATTTGTGGGAAAGGAAAGATACATTGAAAGTTATACATCCGTGGCTAGAAGAAGCATACTGGGATTTAAAAGGAATTATACAGTAGAAAGGACAAGGAAATGCAATTAAAAGAATATATGAATCAAACATTTCCAGGAGTTACATTAGTACCCTACTTATATTCTTAGTGGGAAAATCATTTGCATTTTGATTTTGGAAAAGATAAATATCAAATTGTAGAAGGAACCGACAATTTAAATACGGAATACTTTTCTCAACTATATACATATAATAAATTCTTATTTGAAGACATATTTTCAAAAGAAGATGTAGTGTTTGTAGTGACAAATGTTTATAGATTTAAAAAGGAAAATATAAAAACTCCACAGAAAATAAATGTATACAATAAATATATTAAGAAAAGAGATTTAAGATTTCATATAAGATAAGAAACGTTACCGTTTTTATTTGAAGATGAAGAAGCAGATTTATATTGTACATATCATTTTTCTTTAAAATGCCTTGCGGAACATATTAAATATGAATCGCTTATACAAGTTGCTAATCATGAGGATTTCTTTGATTTATATCCTCGATTTGGACGAAAAAAAGAAATTTCTTATCCAAATGTATTTCTCATAAATGCAACGAAAGATATTGTCATGTTTATGTATGATGATAGAGGATGTGAAGTAATTGCGAAGAATAAAGAAATAATACGAGATTTATATAAGAAATATAAAGAATGGATTCTAGATTATGAATGAGAAAGTATAGATAACTCATTTAAATGACAATAGGGGAAGTGAAGCGTGTAATGAAACGTATTGCAATTGTCTCTGCATGGGAACCAGAACTGACGTATTTGCATCAACATTATCCAAGTGAACGTGTTGAAAAAAGAGCAGCTTGGGAATTTCATTTTCATACTATTAATGAGCTGGAAATTATATCAGTTGTTACTGGTGTCGGTAAAGTAAGCTGCGCTAGTTGTGTACAATTGTTAATTAGTGAGTTTCAGCCAGATGAGTTGTTTATGACAGGAATATGCGGAAGTTTATCAAACAAGGTGAAAAACGGTCATATTGTAGTCGCACTAAACGCAATACAACATGATGTTACTGCTGCTGGTTCAGGAGAAGATGTTTTTAATTTATATAACGGTAGAACAGCACCTATTGAAACAACAAAATCACTTGTAAGAAGAATAAAAAAAATACGATCGTATGATCCGATACATTTCGGTACATTTTTATCAGGAGATCAACGTATTCGTAGTTCAGAAATGAGATATTTACTCCATACCGTATATGGAGCATTGGCAGTTGATCAAGAAGTAGCAGCTTTCGCCTATGTATGCCAAATAAATAAAAAACCATTTCTCTGTTTAAAAGCTGCTTCAGATCAAGCAAATGATAAAACGAAAGAAGAACAAAAAATCTTTAAAATGCTAGCATGTGAAAGAGCATGTGAGCATTTAATTGCTTTTTTACGTGTTTATGAGGTTAATGTAGTAAATAATAGATAGTTTGTTATAAAACAAATCAATAGTGAGTTATATGTAGGGAAATGTCCGCTCATTTCAAATTAAGAGCTGAAATTTATAATAGATGGAATATATTATATGGGTACACGTTGAGTTTAATATAAGCAGTTGGAGGGCAATTTTATATGATTCAATATAAAAGGTGTAGTGAAGTAAATATTGATTTAGTATATGAAGCTTTTAAAGATGGATTTTCAGATTACATTATTAAGATGGAGGTTTCAAAAGAGGATTTTATACAACGTTTTTTGGGACCAGAAGGTAATTTGCTAGAACATTCTTTTCTTGCTTTAGAAGAAGGCAAATCTGTTGGCGTAATACTAGGTGGCATAAAGGATTATGAAAGTATAAAGACTATGCGCTGCGGAACATTAGCGGTTCATCCTAATTACCGCGGTATTGGTGTGAGTCAAAAATTATTTGAACTGCATAAAGAAGAGGCGATTCAACATGGATGTAAGCAACTTTTTCTCGAAGTCATTGTAGGAAACGACCGAGCGATTCATTTTTATAATAAGTTGGGCTATGAAAAAGTGTACGATCTTTCTTATTATAATTTAAATGATTTGACTAAAATAAAGAATAAAGTTTGTAAGGATATTGAAGTAAAACAATTAGAATTTCCAACTTTTAAAGATGAAATTCAGAAATGGTTAAACTTCCATATAAATTGGCAAAATGATATTGATTATATCAAAAAAACAAATAATGTATTTTATGGTGCATATGTTGATAATGACTTAAAAGGCTCTCTATGCGTAACTGAACAAGGTAAAATTAGTTTTATTTTCGTAGACAAAGGTTATAGAAATATTGGTGTTGGGATGAAATTATTACAAGTAGCAAGAGAAGAATTAAATTTATCAAGTTTATCAATTGGGTTTCCTAACAATAATTTATTAGAGGGTTTTTTTAAGAAATGTGGATTTGAAAAGAATTCTTTAGCGCAATATGAAATGTATTTATTACTCTAAGAGCGGAAAGATTTATTCTTTTCGTTTTTTATTTTGCTGTTATGTTGGTAAATGCTCCGCAACTATAATTTATAATGAGAGGGATTTTGTTTATCCTTAAGTTATTTTTTAAATTGTCAATTTTATGCTAATAATTTTCTTTGTATAATATTCTAATTTTATGTAGAATAGATACGATGGGAGGGGATGAAATGAATAATGGATTAAAGTTTAAGATTTTTGAATTGCATTGTCTCGTTCAAAAGACTTATTCTGATATTAAAATAGCATGTGATATTGCTATTTATCAAGAAAACACTTCTAAATATTTAATTTCATTAGGATTTTTAAATAAATCATATATGACTTATATAGAAGCAAAAAGATTCTATCGCGAAAATGAAGAGCTTGTAAGTGTAGAATTTGATAATTTTTTTGATATGTATGATAAATTAGAAAATGAATTAAAACAAGTTATTTCAACTGAAGATAAAAATCCTTCATCGCTACATAACAGATTTGATCAGTTTCAGCAGAAAGTTGAAAATATAAATGACCTAATAAAAGTATTGCAAAATGCTCGTTAATGAATGCTTTTTTCTTTTTTTTATAGAAATTATGTATTAAAAACATTTTAGGGATATTATATATTGAAGAGGTGGCTTTTGTAGATTACAAAAGTCATCTTTTTATGTTAGGAATAGATTGTATACATTTTAGCAGTTTCATATAAATAATAGAAATTTATACGAGGTAAATACCATGGGAAATAAAAAAGAAATAGCTATAGTTGCATTAACAACAGGATTTGTTTTAACAAGTGTAACACCATATGGAGTAGGTCATGCAGAGGAACCTGGTCAAATGCAAGTTGAAATTCAAGAGGATTCGTTCCGTACAGGTGATCTTACACAACCATCAAAAAAGGCGCCAGAGAATGTAGTGAAAGATGCACTTAAGGAAAATACGGAGCATGCTTTGTCTCCAAAACAAGTTAGTGCAGAAACAGGAGTAGATTACAAGGTTCTTCAAAAACGTGGTTCTTATGATGGAACTACACTTGTGCGCATGCAACAAATATATGAAGGAAAAGAAGTGTATGGCCACCAGTTAACTGCTCACGTAGATAAAAAAGGTATTATTAAAAGCATTTCAGGAGCTAGCGCACAAAATTTAACACAAGAAGATTTAAAGAAACCTATTAATTTATCAAAAGAAGAAGCGAAACAATATATTTATAAAAAGTACGGAAACGACATTAAATTTATTTCTGAACCAGAAGTTAAGGCGGTTATTTTTGTTGATGAAAATCATGGGCAGGCTAGCAATGCATATCAAGTTACATTTGCTGCTACAACACCAAATTATGTATCTGGAACTTATTTAGTGAATGCTCATAATGGCGATATATTAAAAGATATGGTACAAGAATCAAGTTTGAAAATAAGTGAAGAGTATGTTGAATCCGTTAAGGAAAATAAAACTAGCAATTTCACATCATTAACTGGAACAGGAAAAGATGATTTAGGCGTAACTCGTACATTTGGTATTTCTAAACAGACCAGTGGGAATTATGCGCTTGCTGATTACACAAGAGGGCAAGGAATTGAGACATATGATGTAAATTATAGAGATATTACAAATGAAGAAAGTTATTATCCTGGCATACTAGCAACTAGCGCTTCAACAACATTTAATGATCCAAAGGCGGTAAGCGCTCATTTCTTAGCAACAAAGGTATATGATTTTTATAAAGAAAAATATAATCGTAATAGTTTTGATAATAAAGGAAAAAAAGTAGTTTCAGTTGTACATGCATGGGATTCTGGAGGAACAAATGATCCTGAAAATTGGGAGAATGCATTTAGTACTAATATTAATAACATCAGTATGCTTTTATATGGAGATCCTATGGTAAAAGCGTTCGATATAGCCGGTCATGAATTTACACACGCAGTTACATCAAGTGAATCTAACCTTGAATTCTCAGGAGAATCTGGGGCAATTAACGAGGCATTATCGGATATTATGGGAACGGCTATAGAGAAATACATAAATAATGGGGAATTTAACTGGACAATAGGAGAGCAAACTGGATCGACTTTTCGTAATATGAAAAATCCAACTGCAATTAATTTTTCAGAAGGACTACCGTATCCCGATGATTATAGTAAATATAATGATTTAAATGGAGAGGATTATGGAGGCGTTCATTTTAACTCAAGTATTATTAATAAAGTTGCGTATTTAATTGCACAAGGTGGTACTCATAACGGTGTAAATGTAAATGGTATTGGTGAAGATAAAATGTTTGATATTTTCTATTATGCAAATACTGATGAATTAAACATGACTTCTAATTTCTCTGAATTGAAATTGGCATGCCTTAAAGTGGCAACTAATAAATATGGAACGAGCTCAATTGAAGTTCAAGCAGTCCAAAATGCTTTTGATGCTGCAAAAATTACCGGAACAGTGAAAGAAAACGAAAAAACAGCAGAAAACCAAGCTCCAGAGTTAACTGTGCCGTTTACGATTACACTACGTGTAGGTGATACGTTTGATCCAATGAGAAATGTAAAAGCTGTTGATAAAGAAGATGGTGATTTAACAAATAAAGTAAAGCATAAAGGCGATGTAGATACTTCAAAACCAGGTACATACATTGTGGAATACTTGGTCGTTGATTCCCAAGGGAGAACTACAACGGCTACACAGACTGTAATTGTAGAGGGAAATGGAGAAATATTAGATTTAGAACCTAAATTAACAGTGCCTGTTGGAGCGACAATTCATGTAGGAGATTCATTCGATCCAATGATAAAAGTAAAAGCTATTGATAAAGAAGACGGCGATCTTACTTCTAAAGTAAAAATTGCTGGTGGAGTAGATACATCTAAAGTCGGTACTTACGTATTAACGTACACGGTTACAGATTCTAAAGGTCATGAAGTAACGGCGAAACAAGCTGTAACGGTTAAAGTTAGAGAAGAAGTTACAAATGAAAAACCAATACTAAAAGTACCTGCATCAACTTCAATTACTGAGGGTGATCAATTTGATCCGTTGATAGGAGTATCAGCTACTGACAAAGAAGACGGTGACCTTACTTCTAAAGTAGCGTATGAAGGAACTATAGATACAAATAAAGCCGGTATTTATGAAATAATATATAGTGTAAGAGATTCCGTGGGTAATGAGGTAAATACGATACAAAAAGTATTAGTGAAAGATAAAGAAACTAGCAAACCTAATGGTCTTGCTAATAAGACAAATAACAATAATATCTCAAATAACAGTAATACCGATAAAAAAGAATATACATATAAGGAGCTGCCAAAGACGGGTGTAAGTACAACTAACAGTGCAGCAATCGGCATATTGATGATTATTGCAGGTACAGTACTCACTTTGATTCGCAAATTTAGAAAGATACAAAAATAATAGTAGGGATCATTCGTTTGAAGAAAAGAGTTCAGTATTCAAAAGAAATAAAGTAGAAAGTAAATAAAACGAAATATGGATTTTTTACTTATTAAGATTTTAATAGTTAAGCGGTACATTTGGCTTTTATAAAAATTTGCAGTTGGATACTATTCTGTCTACAGAACTATATTACATATAAAACACGTTACTATTCTCATTAAAATAAAAGAATAGTAACGTGTTTTTTAATTTGAAAATAGTATAAATCCTATAGCTCATGAATATAGGAGTACTTCTAATTTGCCATTGATAAGTTACTGAAAACACTTTGTTTTAATGGAAGTGTCACTCTAAATGACAACATGAGATTTTCGGTATTTACCAGGTGTTTCATTGGTGAATTTTTTAAAAATTTTAGTGAAATAACTTTGATCGCTAAAATTAAGCGAAGCGCATATATCTGATAAGGGATAGGTGGTGAAAGTTAATAATTTCTTTGCTTCTTCGACTCGTTCACGTTGAATGTACTCAATTAATGAAATACCGACTTCTTTTTTAAATAATATAGATAAATAATCTGAATTCACATTTGCAAATTTAGCAAGTTGTTTAACAGATATTGGATTGTAAATATTTTTAAAAATGTAGTTTTTACAAATAGCAATAGTCTGTGAATGTTGCTGTGTTTTTTGTGCCTTTACACGGTCTGCAAAGGTACAAAAAGCATTTTTTAATAAATCCCAAACAGATTCTTTGTCTTTTAAATCTTCTGTTCTTTGAATATGTAAATCATAAATTTTGTAAGCAATCCCAGATGGAAGTCCCCCTTTTATCGCATATCTAGTAGCGAGCGTGATGGATGAAATACAAATGTTTTTATGACGTCTTAATTGATGGAATGAAGATAAAGATGAAAGAGTCTCTTGTTGGAATTCGTAATAATATTTGAGGACGGTTTCTTTATCCCCGTCTTCTATAGAACTAAGTAGTTGCTGCTCTATATATAAATTATGATAAATGGATTCGTCTTTTTGCATTGAAATATATACATCTTCGTTTAAGATGCTGCTATGACTTATATGAAGTGAGTCACTGTTCTTTGAAAAGGTGCTTACATCTGAATTTTTTTTATAGAGAATGTTATAGAACAATATCGCTATATTTACAAAGAAATTTTGATCTTTGACTGACAATGAAAAATAATGGTCTCTTGTTCTTTTATAATTTGGAATAAAATTAAGGTTACTATCCGCTTTACTTGTAGAAAAATTTACATGTGTCAAGGGCCCAATAATAACAGTACCGTTCACCATATAATCGCTCTTTATGTGAATTAAAATAAAGTGCCCTAGATATTCGTGAGTTCTGAAGATGGGGGAATTATATGTATCATTTCTCTGAAAAAGCATATGTAACTGTTCTATTTTTGATGTATATAACGAATGTGAATCATTTTTGGATTTAAATTCTAAAAGAATATTTTTGTTACAATCTAAAAAACAAACTGGAATTTCGAAAGATTGAAAAAACATATTGCAAATGTACTCTATCTCAACTAGACTGAGTTTTTTAGTCATATTCTTCCTCCTTACAGTTATGCGTAATAGTTAAATAAACATATATTCCTTTTTCATAAGTAGATACGGAAAACCTTTATCAATAAAAAATATAAATAAAAGTTATAAACTTCTAAGAATAATACCATAATTTAACATGAATAGCACATATTATTTGAATATACAGGTAATAGTTTTGGACAGTAACGTAAAATATGAATCGTCACACTTATTTGTTGGTTATTACTTATATGTATTAAAAAATGATTAAGATTGGATTTTAAATAGGGATAGGAAGTGAGATATGAATAGATTGACAGTAAGTGACTAGTCGAAATTAGCAGTGAAAGCTATTATGTAACAAATGTAATGATTCTTGAAATAGGGATATACGTGTAATTTAGGGGAGAAAATTACATATATCATGTGGAGAGACAACGTAATAATAGAAGATAAGAAAAGTGAATAAGTGATTGTAAACAATGGATTGTTGGACGACTATGTTTTATGTTATTCGTTTAAATCTGATACTTGGCACACTATTGCTTTTAAGAAGGTAATAGTAATAAAGAAATTTTTAAAATGATAGAAGTAGTAAAGGGGATAAGAGAAATGAAAAAAATATTTAGTGTGCTTTTAGTGTTATTCTTAACATTTTCTACATGGTCTAGTGTATTAGTAAAGGCAGATTCACCATCTAAAGGTACTTTAACGATTCATAAGTATGAACAAGAAAAAGATGGAGCGCAGGGACTAGAAGGTGACGGTTCTGCAAATCAAGAGGTGCCAAAAGATGTGAAACCATTAAAAGGTGTAACGTTTGAAGTGAAAAGGGTTGCTTCTTTTGAAAAAATTTCAAACGATGGGAAAATCGTAAAAGAAGACGTGAAACCTGTAATGGGAGACACTCCAAATCAAGTAGTAACAGATGATAACGGACAAGCTGTATTAAAAGATCTTCCGCTAGGACGTTATGAGGTGAAAGAAGTGGCAGGACCTCCACATGTTAATCTAAATCCCAATACGTATACAGTGGATATCCCATTAACGAATAAAGAGGGTAAGGTGCTAAACTATGATGTTCACATGTATCCCAAAAATGAGATTAAACGTGGTGCAGTGGATTTAATAAAAACTGGTGTAAATGAAAAAGCATTAGCAGGTGCAGTATTCTCTTTATTTAAAAAAGATGGTACAGAAGTGAAAAAAGAGTTAGTAACAGATGCTAATGGTCATATTCGCGTGCAAGGATTGGAGTATGGTGAATACTATTTCCAAGAAACAAAAGCTCCGAAAGGCTACGTAATAGATCCAACTAAACGTGAGTTTTTTGTTAAGAACTCCGGAACAATTAATGAAGATGGAACTATTACTTCTGGTACAGTAGTTAAAATAGAAGTGAAAAACAATGAAGAACCAACAATTGATAAAAAAATTAACGGAAAATTGGAAGCGTTACCAATAAACCCTTTAACTAATTATAATTATGATATTAAAACATTAATTCCAGAAGACATTAAGGAATACAAAAAATATGTGGTAACAGATACTTTGGATAATCGTTTAGTGATTCAAGGAAAGCCAATCGTGAAAATTGATGGAGCAGAAGTAAATGCAAACGTTGTTGAGGTAGCTATAGAAGGTCAAAAAGTAACAGCTACAGTAAAAGATTTCACAAAATTAGATGGTAAAAAAGAATTTCATTTGCAAATTAAATCCCAAGTAAAAGAAGGAGTACCATCTGGTTCGGAAATTTTAAATACAGCAAAAATACATTTTACAAATAAAAATGATGTAATTGGAGAAAAGGAATCTAAACCTGTAGTTGTTATTCCGACAACTGGAATAATTGAGTTAACAAAAATTGATAGTGCTAATAAGAATAAATTAAAAGGTGCAGAGTTTGTACTTAAAGATAATAATGGAAAAATAGTTGTCGTAGCAGGAAAAGAAGTAACAGGTGTATCAGATGAAAATGGTGTTATTAAATGGTCTAACATTCCATATGGAGACTATCAAATTTTTGAAACGAAAGCACCAACATATACAAAAGAAGATGGTACAAAAGCATCTTATCAATTATTAAAAGACCCCATTGATGTAAAGATTAGTGAAAATAATCAAACGGTTAAATTGACGATTGAAAATAATAAAAGTGGATGGATTCTTCCGGTAACGGGTGGCATAGGAACGACTCTTTTTACTGTAATAGGCCTTACGTTAATGCTTACAGCGGCATTTGTTTTCTTTAGAAAAAAGTTTGCTAGAAATTAAGATTTTAGGAACATGTAACTATGGGAAAAGGGGAGAAGCAAAATGCTTCCCTCTTTTCGATATTTAAGCATATACAGAGGTGGAAATATGAAACGAAATCTTGTTTTGGGGGGTATTTTTTTATTTGGATTAGGTATTTTTTTATATCCTACTATTAGTAATTGGTTGGCGACTCGTGCACATTATTCTGAGATTAGCTCTTACGATAAGAAGATTAAAGCATTACAAAAGAAAGAAGTCGAACGTAGGGAAAAAGAAGCAGCCGAATATAATAAACAAGTTCAAACTTCTGCGAAAACATTTACAGATCCATTTTCTGAAAAAAAAAGTAATCATCAAGCGTATGCTGATGTGTTAAATTTAGGAGATGTAATGGGGTATATTGAAATATCGAAAATTAATATAAAACTGCCAATCTATCAAGGGACCTCTGAGGAAGTATTGGGTCGCGGGATAGGTCATTTAGATTTTTCTTCGCTCCCGGTAGGTGGAGAAAGTACGCATACTATTTTAACAGGGCATCGTGGTTTACCATCAGCAAAATTATTTACAGATTTAGATAAGTTGAGCAAAGGAGATCTTTTTTATATTCATTCTTTAGACAAAGTTCTTGCTTATAAAGTAGATCAAATTAAGGTAGTGTTACCACATGAAACGGACGATCTACAAATTGTAGAAAATAAAGATTATACAACTTTAATTACGTGTACGCCTTATGGAGTAAACACCAATAGATTGCTAGTTCGAGGTGAGCGCGTGGAGTTAAACGAGAAAGAAAAACAAAAAGTGAGTACAGAGATATTTATATTTAATAAGTGGACTGTAATAGTTACAATCCTATTGTTATGTGTGCTTCTAGTCGTAATTTATAAGAAAAAGTTAACTCGATAGAATGTATTTATCCTGCATTAATGGGAAGTGGGACCGGAAATTCAAAGATAAGTAAAGACGGTATATAGGGGATGAAGTAAATCATCATTAATAAAAATTCATTTTATTCGATTATAAAAAAAATACGGTAAAGGTGGGAACAAAGGAATTGAGGCTACGATTAAAGCTGGTAAGTATTCATTTTATTGTTTTGTTAATGTTAAGTGTAAGTTTTGTCGTATATGTACCAAAAGAAGCATATGGATCCACGACTACCTTAGAAGGTCTAGGAGATATATCGCGTTATAATGCTGTTGTCTTTGGTAACCATAAAGCAATAGGTGGCGACATTGAAGGAGCAATTGCAGTTCAAGGTGATATGGATGCATCGGGGTATACGATTGTAGGTGCAGCAGCAGGAACATCTAATATAGTAGGTGAAAAATGGGTTGATGAGGGATATCCGTCCTTGTTATTGTCTGGAAAACTAAAAAAATCAAGAGAAGAATCTTTTATCATTCAAAACGGAATAGTCGTAATGACAAAAGAGAGTGATCCAGATCGCATCATACAATCCTCTTATGATCGTATCGTTTATAAAGAAAAACTAGAAATTGACGCGAAATTTAATGAATTTCGCAATATAGTGAACCAAGTCAGTAAAAATGCAGGTCAATATAAAACGAATACCCCAATTCCAAATATGAGTCATGGAATCGGAAAAGATATAAACAATCCTAATATTTATGTTTCATCAGAATTGACAGGGAAAATTAATTTAGATATAAGAGATGTATTTTTGCCTAATGCTAAGGACAAAGATTTTATTGTAATGTATTCAGATGCAATAGAGGTTACATTTAAAAATGGGTCTATTCTATATGACACGAACAATATTGGAAAGGCTACAGATATAGTTCCTACATCACAACCATATTCGCCTAATTCCCCGTTTACTGAGCTATATGGGAAAATGATTTGGGTTTTTCCAAATGCGAAAAAAATTACAACAGAGGGATATGGTGTAGTTGGGAGTGTGTTTGCTCCCAATGCTGTATTAGAAACAAAAGGCGGTTCGATTAATGGACAAGCATTTGTTGGTGCGGTACAACAAACTGGTGGATTTGAGTTTCACAATTTCAAATTTAACTGGAAACATTGGAACAAGCCTAGTACAGGAAAAGTAAAAATAAAAAAGGTTGATAGTAATAATGATAATAAAAAATTGGTGGGAGCAAAGTTTAAAATTGAAGATTTAAATGGGAAAATAGTTGGAGAACTAGTAACAAATGAAGAAGGAGAAGTAATATCAAAAGACTTACCAATAGGAAACTATACCTTAGTGGAAGTAGAAGCACCTAAAGGTTACGAATTATTAAAAGATAAAATAACTGTAAAAATAGAAAAAGATGCAGAAGTAGAAATTAAAATAGGAAATAAGAAATTGCCAGATCCAATGGGAAAAATGAAGCTTGTGAAAGTAGACATAAGTGATAAAAATAAAAAACTAGCAGGGGCAAAGTTTCATATAGAAGATGCAAAAGGAAAAGTAGTTGGAGAGTTAATAACAGATGAAAAAGGAGAAATGATATCAAAGGACTTACCAATAGGAAACTATACCCTAGTGGAAATAGAGGCACCTAAAGGTTATAAATTATTAAAAGATAAAATAGCTGTAAAAATAGAAAAAGATACAGTAGTAGAAATTAAAATAGAAAATAAGAAATTGCCAGATCCGACTGGGCAATTTGAAATTGAAAAAGTTGATGATAAGGATAGTGAATTAAAGCTAAAAGGCGCTGTATTTCAAGTGTTAGATAAAGAAGGGAAAGAACTTAGTAGATTAATAACGGATGAAAAAGGAAAGGTAATTTCCAACCAATTAGCAATTGGAAAGTATACGATTAAAGAAATAAAAGCACCGAACGGATACATGTTACTTAGAGATCCAATAGAAATAGAAATTACAGAAGCAGTAAAGACACAAAAAATAACAGTGAAAAATGCGAAGAATAATTGGGTAATTCCTAATACTGGTGGGAGCGGAACAACAATTTTTTACGTAATTGGTATTATGCTAATGTTTGGTGTGCTATATTTCTGTAAGAAAAATCGTATATTATGAACTAATTTTATAGAGTTAGACAGATTGTTGCGTTAGAGAGTTTTTAGGGCATGAGTTCGGTATTGTACTGGACTCATGTTACTACATTTGTTGAAGGAGGAAGGATAATAGTAAACATAGAATATATTAATGAATTAAAATGTTTAAGAGGTGAACATGGTGGCAATAAAACAAGACGAAATTAAAGTAGTTGTCGGAGCTGGAGTGTTTAATAATAATCCAGGCTGGATTCAAACGCAAGAAGATGAACTTAACTTACTAGATAAAGCTACGTGGGAAGAAAGATTTGAATACAACTCTATTTCAGCTATTTTAGCTGAGCATGTATGGGAACACCTTACTTTTGAAGAAGGTGTAAGAGCAGCTGAAATCTGTTATGAATTTTTAAAACCATCTGGTCATATTCGGTGCGGAGTCCCTGATGCATTCTTTCAGGATGAGGTATATCAAAATATAGTTCAAATAGGGGGACCCGGTCCGAAAGATCATCCAGCAGCAAGTCATAAAATCGTTCATAATTATAAAACATTAACGAAAATGTTTGAAACTGCTGGATTCGAGGTAGTTTTACTTGAATATTGTGATGAAAATGGTCAGTTTTATTACAACGAATGGGATGCAAACGACGGTGTTATTTTCCGTTCGAAAAGGTATGATTCTAGAAATAAAGGCGATAAACTTGGTTTTCCATCGCTAATTATCGATGCGATTAAGCGCTAATCATTTAACCAAAAAAGGAGTTAATCCCATGATTTCATAAGTCGCAAATGCGGCTTTTTTATTTGTACGTAAATCTATATTTAATTTTCAATACTATATAACTCGATTTAGAAAATATTTAAGTTTTTCTCAGCGTCATTCACTTTAAATTAACACTTCGTTGACATAAATATTTATTTTATATTTATATTCTTGTAAAATAAAATGAGAACATATATTCTATATGAGGAGGCAATCAAAATGATAGCTGAAATTGGGAAACTAACTGGTGGATATATAGTAAAATTTGAACGCGAATTTCCATATACGGTAGAGGAAGTTTGGTCTGTATTAACAGAAAACAGTAAGCTGAAAAAATGGATGTCCAATTTACAGATTGAAAGCCTTAAAACTGGTGGAATAATAAAGTTCGACATGATGGACGGTTCATTCATAAACATTGATATTTTAGAGTGTCAACTAAACTCAGTACTTGAATTTACTTGGGATAAAGACCGTGTCCGATTTGAAATACATAAAGAGGAAAATAGTACTCTTTTATTCCTTAAAGAGTACATTCATGAATTAACAGATCATACACCGAGAGATATAGCTGGTTGGCATATTTGTTTAAATCTTTTTTCTTACGTTTTAGAAGGAGAAGAGAAAGAATTTTCAAAAGATGAATGGCAACAGTGGTTTGAAATATACAAGGATAAGATTCATGAAGTGAGAGGATAATTGCATAATAGGTAATATTCATTATGTAATTATTATATTACAAATATGTTTTTAATGAGAAATAAGAATAGAGGTTCATATGAAGGTAAATCAATTGATTGCTAGTCGCGATCGAATCAATTAGTGAATTTTTATAACCTAAAGAAGGAAGAGGATATAAAAGTAAATAAAGAAATATAATTCAAACGTTATAAACAGTTGACTCTCACACAATGTCATTGTTTAAGATAAAGTTGAGCTTCAAAGTAGATGTAACTTATAGGAGGAAATCATGTTTAAAATAGGGGATTTTTCAAAACTATCTTCCATTAGTATACGAATGTTGAGACACTACGATAAAGTGGAATTACTACAACCAGTAAAAGTCGATGAGCAGAGTGGATATCGATTTTATTCAGCAGACCAATTAAAAAAAGTAAATCAAATTCAAACGTTAAAAGCTATGGGGTTTAATATTGCTACCATCAAAGAAATAATAGAATGCGATAATATAGATACCATAAAAGAGCAATTTTTAAATCGTAGTGCTCAAATTAAAGAAGACATGAATAACCTCCAAAAACAATTACGTCTCCTCGAAGACTCAATGAAAACGATGAGAGAGGATGTTGTTGAGATGAATTATCATGTTTCAATAAAAGAAATTCCAGAAAGAACTGTAGCTAGTGTTAGAAAGATTATTCCATCGTATAATTGCGAAGGTGATTTATGGAGTGTATTAATGCAAGAAATTCAAATGGAAAATATTAGTATTACCCAACCGAGTTATAGTATTGCGGTTTTCCATGATCGTGAATACAAAGAAAATGATGTAGATATAGAAATACAGCTAAGTATTCTAGGTAAGCACGAAAATACAAAAGACGTTACATTTAAAAATATGGAATCGACTAATGTAGCTTCTATAACAGTTAATGGAAGTTATGAACAGATGACAGCTGTAAATGAGGCTGCGGCAAAATGGATTGAGACAGAGGGTTACAAATTAGCAGGCCCGATGTTTAATATTTATCATGTGAGCCCAGCGATGGAATCCGATCCTAATAAGTGGGTTACAGAAGTTTGTTATCCAGTTAAATGAAGATAAAGAAAAAAGGCATTATTTATATGCCTTTTTTCTTTATAAACTTATCCATAAATATCAAGATAAATTACTTCTTGATTTGATTCGTCAACTACTAGCACAATTTTATTTGCAAATGTACAAAATGAGCGGATTATAATGGATTCCTTTAATGAATCTTCTAAAAACCAACCTGTTGGTAATAAAGAAACGCAACCATCTTTTTGGAAATTTCAGCAATGTTTACATTAGCAACAAAAGCCACCGTAATAAGGGGCTTTTGTCTTAAATAATTTAATGATATGTGTACCCTCCATCTGGAAATAATACATTACCCGTAGTAAAACTATTTTGCATTAAATATAGAACAGTATGTGCAATTTCATTATTATGGCCAGGCCTTTTTACAAGAGAAAGAGATTTATAAGATTCATAAGCAGCTAGTCTATTTTCGTTTTGTTCATTCTCTCTTTGTATCGTTCCAGGAGAAACAACATTAACTCTTATAGGAGCTAATTCAACAGCTAAAGCTTTCCCTAAGCTTTCAATAGCCCCATTACAAGCTCCGTAAGCAGGCGCACCTTTAATTGGTCTTTGACTAAAGGCACCGGACATTAACACGATCGATCCAGAGTTTGAAAGAAAAGGGATGGCATATTTTACGGCATAATATTGAGGCCAAAACTTTCCGATGAAGCTACTTTCAGCAATTTCCTCTGTAGAGGTAATTGGTCCAAGTGTGTAAGAGGCTCCGGGTGTGAATAAATGATCAAAGTTCCCAACTGTCTTGAAAAAATTTTGTAATTGCTCTTTATTTTGATTATCCAATACGTAAGTGTGGAGATGATTGCTATTTATTAATTTTTTAGCAATCTTTAATTTTTCTTCCGAACGCCCTGCAATAATAACATGTGCACCTTGTTTAATTGCTTGTGTTGCCATTGCTAATCCAATACCAGAACTCCCGCCAATGATAACAATACGCTTATCTTTTAATGTAGTAATAGACATATTTTAGCCACTCCTTTAATAAAAAACTTTAGAATATAACTTATGCTTTTATTATTCGCTAAAAGGGATCAAGTGAAAAGTACGCACTTTGTATGTACATAGTCGCAAATTTCGTACTAATCGCTATTTACGCGGATAAGTAATAAGAAAAATTGCTAAATATGGTTTATCTCGCATTAACGGGCAGTAAAACTCTCACCTCAAAGTTAGGAAAATGCGAGGAAGTTAGGTGAGAGATCAACTGCCCGTAAACGTCCGATTGGTTCAACTAATAATCAGTGGGGGATGAATAAAACCCCCACTGATTAAAGTTTCACTTTATGATATCAGTGGAGAGGTGAGAAAAATGGATTTACAAGAACCGAAGTTAAAAGGGGTAATAGCGACATTACAAATAATCGGTGGGAAATGGAAGCCACTCATTTTGTTTATTTTGCTAACAGATGGGACGAAACGTTTTGGTGAATTAAAGAAATTAATACCAGATATATCTCAAGGAACGTTAGCAAAGCAATTACGTGAATTAGAGCAAGATCAACTAATAAAACGCGAAATTTATCAAGAAATACCACCTAAAGTAGAATATAGCTTAACTGAACATGGAAAAACAGTCAGTACTGTTTTGGATAGTATGTGTAGTTGGGGAAGAGGACATTTAGAACATATAGATAAAGGTGAACTATAAAATTGTTATGTAAACTTAGCGTCGTACGAAGTGGAATGGTGTTTTAATAATTTGTATTTTATAATATATAATTAAATAGTGTTGTAGGTTATTATACATATTTAATTCGTTTTTACAAAGGGGAGTTATAAGGTGAATGAATTAGAGTACAAAAGCTTTTATGATAAAGTAGGAAGATTAAATGGATGGGATTTTAGTAAAATAAAATGTGAAACTGTAGGAGAAATATGGGACTTTTATGGAGAAGTGAAAGAAAGATGTAAATCATCAGACATTCTACTTGATGTTGGTACAGGCGGAGGAGAAAATGTACTTAACATAGCATCATCAGCTAAATTGTTAATTGGAATTGATAATTCTAACGGCATGATTGAAACGGCACATTCTAATTTGAAAAAATCAGGTGTACAAAATGTTGAGTTTCTTCAAATGGGTTCTGGAGCTTTAACGTTTCCACATGCGCATTTTGATATCGCTTCAAGTTGTCATGCACCATTTGCAGCGACTGAATTATCAAAAGTAATGAAAAAGGGTGCTTTTTTCTTAACGCAACAAGTTAGCGAACATGATAAATTAAACCTAAAAGAGACATTTGGGAGAGGACAATGCTTAGGTGAAAGAGATG
The DNA here is from genome assembly GCF_004634455.1 of Bacillus sp. 007/AIA-02/001. NCBI lineage: Bacteria > Bacillati > Bacillota > Bacilli > Caryophanales > Bacillaceae > Bacillus > Bacillus sp. 007/AIA-02/001. Next base: position 47,181 of record NZ_SEIY01000005.1, on the reverse strand, counting down.
GAACTTTAAAAGAAAAGTATATGGGTGAACTTATATATGCAGGATTTGAACTCGTGCAAGTACGTGAATATGATGTTACTGATTATTACAGTACGCCTGAAGATCTCATTTTCTTATTAAAACATACGCCTATTATTCCTAGATTTGGAGAAGAGGAAGAGGATTTTACTATTTTACAAAAGTTCATTGAAACAAATAGTTCTGAAAAAGGGATTCGTACGAATTCAAAAAGATTTATGATTATTGCTGTAAAATCTTAATGTATTTTATTGTAAAAGCTGCTTTTCGTTTAAGGAAAGGCAGCTTTTTTATATGGAAATAATGCAGGGGAAACTTAAAAAAATAAAAATAAGTAAAGTGTTAATCAAAAAAATGAAATATGGAGCATAATTGTTTTGAAACATTACTGTACTAGCAATGAAAGAAGCTAACATATTCATACTAAAGTTGTAGTTTCTATATAAAAAATCCATTCTTCCGTTTGATTTTATCTATTTATAAGTGTAATACAATACGAATAGATAATAAGAAATGAGGGGGAATGTAAAGTGATTACACATATATCAGATATAAAATTACAAACGGTTTCCATAGAAGGGGTAAAACAAGTGTATAAGGACATATTATCTTTTCCAATAAAAAAAGAAACAGCATCCTTCATTCAATTTGAAGTAACACCTTATACAACAATTAGTTTTCAAGAAGTGTATGAACCAATTGCACCTGCACATTTTGCTTTTGAAATCCCATATTCAAAATTTCATGAAACAGCAAGATGGCTTGAGGAGTCTGGATTACTCATTGCGAAATGGAAAGATGGTCATACAATTGATGAAGAGGATGGTCGATTCAATTTATACTTTAAAGACGGAGATGGAAATCTACTCGAAATTATCGCGCATAGTTATGTTAAAGAAGATGTATTAGTACCGCAGTCACCTTTAAACATTTTATATGTAAGGGAAATTGGTCTTCCTGTTAAAAGTGTACCTATTTTTAGGGAATGGCTGAAATCAAATCTAAATATGAAAACGATGGAAGACGGGGATATTTTTAACTTTGTAGTTGGTGGCACTGCTTATGTCGTCGCAACTTGGTGGCAGCGACCTTGGATTCCAATCGCGATGAAAGCTTTACCACCGAAAGTTCATGTTTCTTTCGGAACAGCGGATCTCGCATTTTTACAGCGAATCCAAATTAACTTTAAGAAAAATAATGTGCCATTTGAATGTAAACATAATGAAGTGTCATTTATTGTGCAGGGATATTCATTTTCTATTGTGTATACACCAGAGTTTCATTCCAATATTCCTAGCAAAATAAACTTACCGCTTTCTATATAGTTATAGAAAGCGGTAAGTTTATTTTGTTTTAAGGAAAATTAAAGTCTAGTTATTATGTTGATTTAACATTTGAGCTATTCCTTGACCAAATGACCAATTCTCCATAGGTGTCTCGTGTAGTGTAATGAAAACATCAGCAGTAGAGATTTGTAAAGTATTAGCTGTACTAGTGGCTATAGCTTTATATAAATCTTTTTTTTGATTAATTGTTCTCCCAGGTCCACATGTAATAGAAATATAAATCATATTATTGGATCGTTTTAATGAACCTTCTAAAAGATAAGATGAATTATAAAAAAGTTGATGAGAAGGATAAGGTAAAAACATTTGAAAATAATCATTTTCAGGAATATTGAAATGTTCAATTAACGAATGGTGAATTTGATTGCTTACATTTTTTAATAACTTATTATCGGATAATTTTTCAGGATGATAAACAGTGACAAATGGCATAATAGAGGACTCCTTTCCTTTTGATTTTATTTTACTTCCAATATTTCCATTTGTATAATTGAAAATATATTAACAAATTATCAATAAAATCGATGAAGGTGGTGTATGAAATGGAAATGAAAGAGTTACTTACATTTAAAAAAATTATTGAAGAAGGAACGTTTTCACAAGCTGCTAAACAATTAAACTATGCACAATCAACAGTAACAACACATATAAAAAAGCTGGAAAATGAAATTGGTTTTCTGTTATTTGAAAGAGGATGGGATGCAAGATTAACAGAAGAAGGAAAACTTTTTGCAGAAGAAGTAGAAAACTTAGTAACACATTGGGAATATTCTATAACTCAAGCACAACGTATTAGTAATGAAGAAAAAGGGAGTTTGAGAATAGGCCTATTAGAATCCGTTGCTAAAAGGTTAATACCAATAATATTAGAGTTTTTAAATGCTGAAAAACCATATATACATTGTGATTTTGTAGTGGGAAATACAGCACTTTTATCAGAAATGATAGAACATAATAAGATTGATTTTGCGGTGTGCGGAAATAATGAAAATAAATCAAAGGTAAAATTCATCCCAATATGTGATGAACAGATTGAATTTATAGTGAATAATCCCGAGCATCCTTTGTTACAAAAAGAATCCGTTGAAGCATTTGATATTATAGATTATCCAGTTATTGTAGGAGAAAGTAATTGTTATTCGTATCAATCTGTAAGTTCTCTCCTAGCGAAAAATAATTTATCTTTTAAAAGAGTTTATAATTGTAGTGCTTTAAACCTCATTCCAGAAATGCTTTTTGAAAATGCGATAGGAATTATCCCGAAAGGTACAATTTTGAATGAAGAAATACTATCTTTTAAGATTAAGTACTTTAATTCTAAAATCCCGATTGGTATATTAATTTCTACTAAAAATAACAATTATTTAAGTCAAACGAAACAAAAAATTATCAACATCATTAAAGTCGCCCTATAATTATGCTAAAAAATTATAGGGCTGTTTTCGATACGTACTTTTCTTTTAGCATTTCAGAGATTTTTGTAATAATAGGATTTATGTGAGTAGAAGGATTTCCTAACATTGCAGTGAATTTAAAATAGGGGTGTAGAATACTACATGGTTTAAGGAGGGTGAAACTTGAACTTAGGTGAGCCAATGGCTAAAGGAAATACAGCGGAAATTTATCTGTATGATAATAAGATTGTGAAGTTATTTAAAGAATATCTTCCAGGTACAGAGTCTATGAATGAAGCAAAAAAAACAAAAATATGCTTATTCATGCGGGCTGCCAGTTCCAAACGTATTTGAAGTGACAAAGATACACGATAGACAGGCAATTATTATGGAATACGTAAAAGATGTCAGCTAATAACAATGAATTGCTAAATAAATTAATGCTTCAGTATTGTAATTAAATGAGTAAAATTATTGGATTTTGTTTACAAAGAATATAGTAGTAAAAAAGGAGTCTGTTTTATGAAAACTGATGAATCGATTTCATTGAATACCGAATTTGAGAAATCCGCTCCTGCGCTACAACTTTCGAAATTACATAAGCGATTCGGTGAATTTATTGCAGTAAATTGTATTGATTTAACTATTCCAAGTGGTTCTTTTTATGGAGTTGTTGGACCTAACGGAGCAGGAAAAACTACATCTTTATCAATGGCTGTTGGTTTGTTACGACCGGATGGCGGAAACGTTAAAGTTTTTGGGATTGATGTTTGGAGTAATCCAAAACAAGCTAAAACGTTGATTGGAGTATTACCAGATGGATTGGCTTTACCAGAAAGACTTACTGGTCGCGAATTATTAACATATATGGGGTTGTTAAGAGGAATAGATGCCAATGAAGTTGCTCAGCGGGCAGAAGAATTACTTGCAGTATTAGAGTTGAATAATACTGAGGGGACTTTAGTTATTAATTATTCTACTGGTATGCGTAAAAAACTCGGCCTTGCACTTGCACTTCTTCATGCGCCAAAATTACTCGTTCTCGATGAACCGTTTGAGGCGGTAGATCCCATTTCTGCAACTACTATTAAAAAGATTTTACAGAAATTTGTTAGTTCAGGTGGTTCTGTAGTATTTTCTAGTCACGTCATGGCATTAGTTGAACAACTTTGTGACCACGTTGCAATTATTTCGAAAGGGGGAGTACTTTCATCTGGAAAGATGGAAGATGTTTGTGGTGAAGAAAAACTAGAGGATATTTTCATTCGATTAGTAGGTAAACCCGCCGCTAAAGGAGGGGAATTGTCTTGGTTAATGTTTTAATTCAAATGAAGTTATCAATACTTAAACATTCAATGAATCGTGGCAGGGCAGTTCTATTTATTATGACAGGATTAGTTGGTTTGTTGCTAGCAATTGGAACTTTTCTACTTTTTTCTTTTTATCCAACAGAACAAAATATATCAAAAAGCATTCTATATGTAACATTCGCCATTTGGACAGTAGGATGGATTATAGGTCCGATGCTTACTGGAGGAGACGAAATATTACGCCCTGAATATTTTGTGTTGCTTCCGCTCAATTCTTATAAACTAGCTAGGATGCTTCTCGGTGTAACTTTTATAGGAGTAGGACCACTGGTTAGTTTTTTAGCTTTTATAGGATTATTAATTTATGCAGCTAGAATTAGCATATATGCGATTATAGTAGCAGTTCCAGCAATTATTTTGCAGTTAGTTTTTGTAGTATTGTTATCCAAAGTAATAGTTAGTATTATGGGTGAGGTGATGAAATCAAGAGTCGGTATGGAAATGGGAGCGATGTTCATTGGTTTCATCATTGCATTTCTAAATGTCGGCTGGTATGCACTTCCTGTAATCAATAGAATCGTATTTAGTGATACTACGCTATTTTACATGATTCCATCTAGTTGGACGATACTTGCTGTAGAGTACGCTAGTCAATCTAATTGGTTATTAGCTTTTATTTTCTTAGGTAAAATAACAATATTTTGTGGGTTTCTTTTATTTATATGGACTATATTATTGACTAGACGTAAAGAGATAGATTCAAAAAAAGTTCAAGTGAAGATTATTAATAAGCATTATAGAAAGGCTTTTAAAATCTTTTTTGAAACTAAAATAGGAGCTGTTATAACTAAGGAACTTAAAAGTTGGAGAAGAGATCCACAACGAGGCCGTTTCCTGCGAATGGGCATATGGATAGGTGTATTTTATGGGATTTTAGTTACGATTGCTAATATACCTTACTTAATGCCTTGGGCGGGGGGAATTATGGTTGTATTTACAGGTATGTTTGCTTGTAATTTATATGGTTTCGATGGAAGCGCGTTATGGTTAACGTTGGTGACACCTGGCGCAGAAAGGATTGACGTGCGTGGCCGCCAATTAGCTTGGTTGATAGCTATTGGTCCTGTGGCAATTTTAACTACAATAATTTTCACTTTTTCTAGCGGACTTACTTTCGTTTATCCATGGGTATTTGCAGTAGTCCCAGCTTTACTTGGTGGGGCAGTCGGCCTTATTGTCTTATTTTCTGTAGTTAATTTAATTCCAATTACTGATCCACATTGCCGTGGAAGAGGAACGATAATATCTGGTGACGATATGAATGCGAGTAAAATGTTTATAACCACGTGGCTCATGCTGTTGATGGTGCTAGTAACAACGATACCTTCGTTACTAGTTATATGGTTGGGGACATCATTACATATACAATTCATACAATGGTTAGGTGTACCGACTGGGGCTTGTACGGGAGTGTTTTTAGCATGGCTATTTGGGCGTATCGCTTACAAAAAACTTGAAAGAAATGGCCCTGAGTTGCTATTTGAAATGAAAAGTGGGATGAAAATTAACAGTGATAATTACAAAAAGAAAATTCGTAATAAAGAAATGGAATTACCGAAGAAAAAACTTGCCGTTGTTATTCTTCTTGTGTTTATGGGAATCTTTTTCTTGGTGCACCAAAGTATAGTGCCGATTGTCTTTGAAATATTTGATGTGGATGAAAGAGTCCGTCTATTTTTTCTTCCGCGCTACCTTCCTCATATTGCCCGCATTCCTGTAAGTATCATTTTCGCTGTACTAGGTATAGTGTTTTTGTATAAAGCCATATTAATTAAGAAACAGCACGTAAAAGAATCACAACTAATAAAAGATGATATGTAAAACATTACCAATCGGTCAAGTTTTTAGCGGATGTTGTTCAACTATAGTTACGTAGTTAAACAACATTCGCTTTACATATTTATTAAAGAATAATTATTTTCAAGTTTTAACCTATAAAGATTTATTATCCGTACTTGTTCCTCCGTTAATTCTTCTTTATCCCAATACATATGCATTAAGCTATATTCAAAAATCTCCTTTAATTTAATAAATAATGGAAACTTGTCTATCATCTCTTTTGGTAGTTCATTTTCCTCTTGGTAGCCTTCAAATAGTGCTTTTGTAATAGAATGTTCATAGTCAATGATATTCCCATTTCCAGAAAATGAATATTCTATCGCACTATAAATAGGAACGGCTAAATTGAATATGTAAAAATATTTTTGGAATGAATCCAAGAGAATACCAACGAACAACATGCCTATTCAATCATTTGTTAAACTCAATATAAATAAAGAAGGGGAGTTCAAAATGAATATTTCTAGAAAATTAGAGGTTGAACAGTTACGTAATAAGAATAGTGAGCTATTTGATAAAGATGTACTTAACATATTGAATGGTCAAATGATGTATGAAGAATTTAAAACGGAGGAGCTAATGGGTGAGTCTGATTATGCCCCATTTAACGAGGCCATGTGTGTAAATAGCGTTACTGCACAAGTTTTTGATGAAGAGTTTATTAAAATAAGAGCAGAAGGTCATAACAGTTCAGTCGAAAATTATGCAAAAAAAGTTATAGATCCGTTAGAAAATCTATTTGCGAAAAAGTATAAATGTATTGTTTTATGGTTCGGTGAAGATATGTTTTGCCAAATGAATCTACTTACTTTACTTTCATACCTTGAGCAGTCGTGCTATGAAGGGAAAGTATACTTAAATAGTTTCAGGGAGGATGAATTTAAAGTAAATCAAATTGAACTTGAATTGGGGGATTATTCTACTATATACAATGAAGTATTAGTAAACCATAAAAAGACTTATCATAAAGTACCACCTGTAATGTATCAAGCTATAGATTTATATTTAGAAATGCTAAAAGAAGATAATATCGTAATGAAATTCATCTCTAAAAATAAAGGTTTATCAAATCAAGAATTATTAACAAAGTTGTTTTATCTTTTTCCAACAATCGGATATGGTGATACTCAGTACATAGAACTGATTAATAAAATGAAGAAGAAAACTACACCTAAAATATAGGTGTAGTTTTCTTCTTATAATTGCTCAAGTAATTCTAATTCTTTTTCTACAAATAGCATTAGTTCTTTAATGGTTTCACCAGAGAAATCAAAACGAATACCGGCTGCATCATATACTTCTTTTATAGATTGCGAGCTTCCTAGTGATAATGCCTTTTTATAATTTTCTAGTGTTTGCTTAGGATCCTCTTTATATTGTTTATACATTTGTAATGCCCCAAGTTGGGCAATCGCGTATTCAATATAATAAAATGGTACTTCAAAAATATGGAGTACAGGTAACCAACTCGTTGCTATCCAGTTTTCGTAGCCATCAATATGTATGACGCTAGATTGATAATGTTTTTGAAGTTGTAAGTATTTTTCATTTCTTTCTTCAGAAGTATGAATTGGATTTTCATACAGCCAGTGTTGAAATTGATCTACAATAAGCATAATAGGTAAATATGAAATAACATCTTTAAAGAAGTTAATTTTTGCTTGTTTTAAATCTTTTTTGTCTGTATAGAAGGTATCCCAATAATTAAGCGAGAATAACTCCATTGTCATACTGGCTAGTTCAGCTGTTTCAGCTGGAATTTCTATATACTGTCGTAATTCTAATGGTTTTATGAGTTCGTTATGAATACTATGACCCATTTCATGTATAAAAGTGATAATATCATCTTGTGTATAATTTAAGTTCATAAAAATATAAGATAATTGTGAAGCTGGTAAGTACTCACAAAAGCCACCAGCTGCTTTTCCTTTGCGGCTTGTTAAATCAAGACAATTGTGTTTATACATTCGGTTTAAAAGTGCTGAAAATTCAACATCTAGTTTATTAAAGATATGAGTGCTCTTTTCAATTAAATCATTTTCATTTGCAATAGGTTTAAGTACTTTTTGATCTGGAGTTACAGCTGATACATCCCAAGGGCGAAGTGTATCTACTTGCAGTTTTTCTTTTTTCTCTAGCATTATTTTATCTTTAAGAGGCACAACATACTTACGTATGGATTCGGCTAGTTCATAGCAATCTATCGCTGAATAATCAAAACGCTCGTATTTTTTGAACATATAATCGCGATAATTCTCTAGTTGAATATTTTTTGCTTTTTGATGGCGAATTTCAATTAATTGATTTAATATGTTTTGGAGTTCTTTTTCAACAGATAAAAATTGTTCAGAAATAATAGTTTTTGCCTTTTTACGGATGTCACGATTCGAATCTTGTAAATAGGATTGTAATTCTGTTATCGTTTTTTCTTCTCCGTCCCAAATGGCACTTAATCCTCCAGTGATTTCAAAGTACTCTGTGACTAATTTGTCTTCCTGTATTTCTAATTCAATATTTTCCTCACAAAATAACTTTTGAGCATTTTTTATTTTTGTATCTAATAAACCATATACGTTAGAATCTAATTCCATTCGAAAAGGTGACTCTAAATATTTATTATCCAATAAATTTTGGTACCGCTTTAAAAGTGGCTTTACAAATTGTTGATCATGTTCAAATGTATCCTTTATTTCTTCATCATCCGTATTACATTGAAAGGCGATGTAATGTAATCTTAATTGTTCTTCGATTTCCCAAATTACTTTTGACTGCTCTTTTAACCAATTTTCAAGGTCTAGTTTTGAAGAAATCATCTTATTTAATAAAGTCGAAAGAGTTTTTTCCAATTGTAGTACATTACTAATATCAATCGTATTTACACGTTGCATTATATATCCCTCACTTTTTATTTATTCATAGAGATATTCTATTTATTAATTGTAATTCCCTTGTTAAGTGGGGAAAATGTGAAATAATGTTAAATTTAATAATTATAGAAGGTATTTATATGTCAAAGTAAAAAGTTTATCGTAAATGAAAATGTGTGGAGGGGTGCTACATGAGAAAGGGAACAAAGGTACTTGTATTTTTAATTCCATTTGCTTTATTATGTGCCTGTGAGAATGAGATTGAAGATGCTAAAAGTGAAGATTCTATAGTGATGGATATTGCTACAGCAGCGGTAAAGGAGGAATCTTTTTTTAGTGCTGCTATATGGGATGAAAAAGCAAGAATAGTAGATTTAGAAATTGCTGATAGCGAAAATGCTAACGAAATAAAAAAAGAAATTAATAAAAGATTGCAAATTCAAGGTATTATGTCCTATAAAGTAAATATATCTCAAAGAAACAAAGAGATTGTAAATGCAGAACATAGATGGGAGTTAGTTTTTGGACAGATATTTGATGACGTATTCAGGAAGAATGGATATGAAGGGTTTGGGATTCAGCAAATAAATTATAAAAAGAATCAACCTGTTACCATTGATATAAAAACTAAGATTAGCGATGATGAAGTAGGGGCGAGAGAACTTGGACAGAAAATAGAAAAAGAAGTTGAAGGGGTACTTAAAACAGAAGCAGTAAAGAAATGGATTGAAAATGATTCATACGCTATTGGGATTTACGATATAGATGATCGGAAAATTAACTAATTGAGGAATGAATGCTATATGAATATAAAATCGATATAATTAAATAGAAAATTGCTGAAGGAGGTGTAATATGTATAAGTATTTACATATTTTAAACGACATAGAAAATATGATTCAAAATGGAGAAATAAATGAAGGAAAGAAATTACCGTCTATACGGTCACTCGTTACGCAATATGAATGTAATAAGGCGACAGTTATACGTGCGCTTCATGAATTAGAAAAGCGTCATATTATATATTCTGTCCCTCAAAGTGGATATTACGTTGTTAAGAAATCTGGGAGTACCATAGAAAATAACGAGATAATTGATTTTGCTTCCTCAGCACCAGATCCAGATGTTTTCCCATATTTAGATTTTCAACATTGTATTAATAAGGCTATTGATACGTATAAAAATGATTTGTTTGTATATGGAACGCCGAAAGGGTTACCATCTTTAATACCAGTTATTCAAAAACAACTAGCAAATTATCAAGTCTTTACAAAAGAAGAAAATATTTTTATAACGTCAGGTGTTCAGCAGGCACTTGCTATATTAACTTCTATACCATTTCCGAATGGAAATGAAACTGTATTAATTGAACAACCAACATATCATCTATATATTGATTATCTAGAAATAAATAAAGTTCCTGTAATCGGTATTAAACGTACGAATGAAGGTATCGATTTGAATGAATTGGAGCAAATATTTCAAACCGGAAAAATAAAATTCTTCTATACGATACCGAGATATCATCATCCGCTTGGAACGTCTTATTCTAAAGATGAGAAAGAAAAAATCACACTATTGGCTAAGAAATACAATGTATTTATAGTGGAAGATGATTATTTAGCAGATTTAGAAACTGATTCAAAAGCAGATCCGTTATATAGCCTGGATAATTGTAGTCATGTCATATATTTGAAAAGTTATTCGAAGATTATTTTTCCAGGTTTACGGGTTGGAGTTGCGGTCATCCCACGATCCATTGCAAATGCTTTCTATACATACAAAAAAATACTAGATATTGATAGTCCGATGATTTCTCAAGCGGCTTTAGAAATTTATATAAAGAGTGGTATGTTTGAACGTCATAAAAGTAAAATTAATTCTTCCTACTACAATAGATCAATAAAACTAGCAGAAACATTAGAAAAAGTGCAAAATAAAAATTCATCATTATTTACATATAATAGACAAAACACACTTGGAATACACACTTGTTTAGAAATGCAGAAAAACATAGTTACAGAAACACTTATACAAAAATTAGGTGACATTCAAATAAGTGTCGATACTATTGATAAGAATTATATGAGGGATTTTCCTAAAGAAAAACTATTAAAATTAAATGTTTCGAATGTAAAAGAAGATAAGATTGAAGAAGGTATTCGTAAAGTAATTGAGGAAATCAAGCAATCAAGACAGTTGGATTTTCAGTTTAGAAAGGAATAATTTGAATTAGGAGGTTTGTTGTGAGATTGTTTTACAATTAGTTACTCCAGATGGAGAAGCCTATATGAGGAAATATGATAGGAAGCATATACCAGAGGTTATAAAGCTGAAGAAAATGAAACGATTACGGAGAAAAGTAGCAGTTGTGGCCGGAGCAATTATATATGTAACTGAATAACTATATGTTTTTTAAGAGCACTCTTAGCAAAAAGTGCTCTTTTTCATTAATGTAAATATTTACTTAGCATCTTTTTAAAATGATTTTTATCATAATTTACATATTGCGTAGCTGTATTTCGTATTGAATCTCCCGCGTAAAATCTTTCGTACAATTCGTGTCTAGATCCTAATGGGCTTCCGATGATATCCCAGGCTAACTTAAATAATTTTGTACGTTGTTCGGCATCTATATTCGTTCCATTAAAGTATTTTTTCAATAAATCAGCTATCGGACTCTGGAAGTCATTCGAGCTCGAAGGAAGTTGAATGAACCCACCTGCTCCAATTAATTGTAAAATTTCTATTGCACGGGGATAATATTTGGAACCAAGATTCCTTGCAGTTTCAATATATTTAAAGTTCGGCAAATAAGTTTTTGTTTCATTTGTAGTACCTTCAACTTCTGCAGCAATTAAAAGTGCGCGAATTGTTTCGATTTGCATAATTAATTCCCCAAGCTTCTCTTGAACATGCAAATAAGTAGTAGCACCAATCGCTTCAGCGATTTCATAAGCAATTGCAGTTATAAATTCTAGCTTTACTACTAATCGTACAATTGCTTGGTGATAAGCTAAACTACTAGAAGCTATATCTGACTTTATTGCCCATAACGCTTCAGGGTTGTTATATAGTAAGACACGTTCCCATGGTACAAATACATTATCAAAGATTAATAGTGCATCCATTTCATCGTACTGTGAGCTAAGAGGGGAATCAACTATAATTGAATGTGTATTCGCAAATGGTTCTCTACAAACCATATGTAATCCAGGAGAATTGGCTGCCACAATGAGAAAGTGAGCTAAATCTTTTTGAGTATCAGTCAGTTTTGCTAATGGATAGATTAATAAATCATTTGAATAAGGAGAAGCAGTACCAATCATTTTAGCACCACTTAAATAAATTCCGTCAGAAGTTTTCTTCGTAACTCTTAGTAATCCTAAGTCATTTGTATTCAACATTGATTCTGTAGATCGATTTATTTGTGGATCACGTTGAACTACGCTTAAGAACAAGTGATTATCTCTCGCTTCTTCATAATAAGATGTAATTTTATCTGGAAACTGTACATCGAATTTTTTATAAAAATATTTTGATACGTACCAGCCGGTAAGTCTCGATCTTGCGTAATCAGATAGTCTACTCATTACACCGTCTGTAGCATAACTCCACGTTTCAAAAGCGGTTCTCCTCATTAATAATTCGTTATAGGAATTCGGAATTAAAAAGGCTGTATGGACAAATTCTTTCGTTTTTGGGCTAACATATCCAACAGAATCTCTTCGTATTGGATCATCAAACAATGAAAATAAATTAGAAATGGTACTTAATGTTCCTGCAAAATGTTTGTCTGTAGTTACATCTACTTTTTGTCCATAGAGCCAAACGTTACGACCATCTTGTAAGCTCTTTATATAGTATTCTTTCAAATTTTGCATATTTCCTCCTTCTAAAGACTATTCATATATTTGGACATCTTTTAATGGTGGGGAATATACGTGGAAAGTTATTACTGCCGAATCTGTTATACATTTTATGCACAGTATCTTTTTTTACTGTGAAAATATTTCCCTCTGTAAACTCTTCAATCCGCTCGCTATTATTTTCGTACGTTATATTTTGTAGCGTACCATTGACTATTAGTATACATCCTACAGATATTCCGTGATCGTGCACAAAAGTCTTTGCTTTGCTGGGGAAATTTAATACTAAAATCTCTACAAATTCAGACTGATAGATAACGTTCCGTCCGTATTCAAGATTAACTGGTGAAGTAATAAAAGGAGATATTTTATGAAGTGAAATATTTAATGATTGAATAACGTGTATTAAATTGACCGTATCGTAGTTACATAGGTTATTAAACGTTTTTTTGTATGTTATGAATCAATTGCATGTAAAACTTCCTCCTAAGCATGTACAGTAAAAGAAAACCTAATCTAATATTATATAGAGCGTATTGAATTACATAATATTGTATTGAAACATTTCCAAAAAGTTACTTCTTTTACTTAGGAAGTTCATTTAATTTGAAAATTTCGTTAATTATTTCCGTTAAAATGATATGCTTGAACTATATATTTTTTATCCCGCTAAATCCCGACTGGTGAGGGCTGATAATCAGTGGAGGATGAACAAACCCCCCACTGATTAAAGTTTCACTTTATTGGAAAGGTGATGAAATAAATGGCAGTTCTTTTAGTGGAAAATCTATATCAAATGTCTATTGTTTTACTGATTTTATGTTCATTTTGTTTTTATAGATATTTAAAGAAAATAAAAAGGGAAAGAAAGCTTACAGGTTTTGAAATTACGATGTATATCGTGACACAACTTGCGTATTTCATTTGGGCGGCAACAACTTTTCTTAAAATGTTATCAGAATAGTAATCTTAAAGTGTTAGATGCTGAACAGTAATGTACAGGAGCAGTAACGGTATAAACGTGGGCAAGGGTAATTTCTCTAGTGGGTAAATAAATATAGTCGATAACTAGATGGATAACAATATTACTTATAACATCTTTATAAAAAGAGAGGATATAAATGGAACAATATAAATTAATTTTAAAAGGGCCTAAACAACTCAAGTGGGAAATAAATGAAATTAAGGACATACAGGACGATGAAATTATCGTTAAAACAATCGCAGGAGCGATAAGCATTGGGGCCGAGTTACCACAGTATAATGGATCCGATGTTACGGAAACGAATCCTTTTTATCCAAGAAAAACTGGATATGAAAGTTATGGTGAAGTGATTCAAGTTGGTAATAAAGTAACACATGTAAACGTAGGTGATAAAGTAGTTTCTTTTTATGGACATGAAACGATAGGGATAGTTAAGGGGCATAAAGTAATCCGAGTGCCTAGTTCTATACAACCTAAAGTTGCTTTATTATCTATTCTTTCGTGTGATGCCGCTAAAGGAGTATTGAAACTAAACCCGCGACAGGATGAAAAAGTACTTATAACTGGAATGGGAGTTATTGGTTTACTCGCTTGTAATTTCTTAAAATACTATGTAGGCATTGAGCACGTGGATGTTGTTGAGCCTAATAAAAATAGAAGAGATTTTGCAAAGAAGTTTGGTGCGAAAAACATATATGATTCAGAAGAGAAAATAATAGAAACATATAATTATGGTTTTGAATGTTCTGCTACAAATAGTGGGTTCCATACTTTGCAAAAAACTCTTAAAACTAATGGTGAAATATGTATACTGTCTGATGGTAATATAGAAGAACTAACATTAACTGCTAACTTTTATCAGAAAGAATTGCAAATCATTGGATCAAGTGATGGATCCGATTATCAAAAGCATGCAGATTGGTTTTTTGAAGAAATAGGAAAAACACCATTTATAGAAGAGATCTTTCAACATGAAATACATTATACTTCACTCATAGAATGCTTTGATGAATTGAGTTTAGGGATAATTAAACCATTAAAAGTATATGTTTCATATGAATAACGAAAAAAATGAGTAAATATTTGTCACATACCTTACAAATGTTTCGTCACATTTATGATTACTAAATGAGGAGGAACATATATGAAAATATTTGTAGCAGGTGCAACTGGTGTAATAGGACGTTCTTTATTACCACTGTTAATAAAAAATGGGCACACGGTGTTTGCGATGATCCGTACTACTTCGCAAGTAGAAGCAATGAAAAAGGTTGGTGCCATACCAGTAATAGCTGATGTATTTAATAGAGAGTCTGTATTTTCTGTATTAGAAGAAACAAATCCCGATATAGTTATTCATCAATTAACGTCATTGTCATCATGGAATTTTGAGGATAATGCAAAAATTAGAACAAAAGGCACTCGTAACCTTGTCGATGCAGCTAAAAATGTAGGGGTACAGAAAATAATCGCTCAAAGTATTTCATGGGCGTATGAACCAGGGGATACATTTGCGACTGAAAAAGATTCACTACATATTACTGCTTCCGCGCCTCGGCAAGTCACTGTTAATGGCATATTAAAATTAGAAGAAGCTGTTACTGAGTTACCTGAATCGGTTATACTTCGTTATGGCACATTATATGGACCAGGAACATGGTATGCGGAAAACGGATTAATAGCAAATCAAGTTCGTAATAATGAGATTATCGCATCAGACGGGATAAGCTCGTTTATACATGTCGAAGATGCTGCAAGAGCTACTATGCTAGCCCTTAATTGGCCTTCAGGAATCGTAAATATTGTAGACAATTATCCAGCAACTAGTAAAGAATGGTTACCAATATATGCAGCAGCGATAGGGGCACCTAAGCCTAAAGTTCAAGATGGGAAAAATAGTTGGGAAAGAGGAGCTTCCAATAATAAGGCACGTAAAGAGTATGGTTGGATACCTTTATTTCCATCATGGTCTGAAGGATTTAACAACTTAATAGGTAAGTAAAACACAACTTTAATGGGAATGATAGTAAAATACACCATTAAAGGATTGGGTTATTATGAATATAATTTGGGAAAGTATTATATTAACTTTTACTGGAATAATTGTCTTGAAAATGACAGGTAGTGCATCTGTCAGCCAAATGACAAGAGCTGAAATCATTATAGTTGTATCAATCGGCCGTATTATTGTAGAACCTGTATTAAGTAGAAAAGTAGTCCCATCTATATTTGCGGCCATCATATTTGCAAGCATACTACTTATTATTCATTTCTTTGAATTGAAATCAAAGAAGGTGGAACAATTTCTAAATGGAAGTAGCATTATAATTGTTGAAAACGGAGAGATTGTAAAAGAGAATTTGATGCAGGCAAAAATGTCGGAGCAACAACTATATATGCAATTAAGAGAAAAAGGGATCCATGATGTAAAGAGTTTACAGCAAGTTACAGCGGAACCGAATGGGCGTATTGGTTATCGATTAATAAAAGAAGCAGAACCAATAACTTTAGAAATGTTAGAAAAAGTATTAGATAGGTACAATATAAAAAGATAATTTCTCGTGAGAAAAAGCCAATTTTTTAACGATAAAATGTAAGAGAGAACTATAATTAAAAGTTATTAAGAATTATTAAAGATGTTTATATATTGATTATGCACAAATAAAAAGGACAAGCATATAATAGAAGTACCTATTAACTTTAAGTAACCTTAACTTTCTTTAATAGGATATCTCAAAATCCCCAAAAAGAGCACTTGCGGAAACAAGTGCTCTTTCATTTGGAATTTTAAACCATAAATGTTGAATAAAATGTTAAACTGAAAAGAGCAATTTTTGTAATTAAAACTGTAGTATATGAATGGAGTGTTATTGAATGCAAACAAGAAAAGCCTATCTATATGTATTTGACACGATGTCTGATTGGGAGTACGGACATTTAATTGCTGAACTTAATACAGGGAGATATTTTAAAAAAGATGTAGCGCCTTTTAAAGTAGTCACAGTTGGAATAAATAAAGAAATGGTTATTTCAATGGGGGGCTTGAATATAAAGCCGGATATTTCCCTAGATGAATGTATCCTTGAGAGTAACGATCTATTAATTTTACCTGGAGGGAATACTTGGAGTGAAGAAATACATAAACCTATTTTGCAAAAAGTTGATGAGGCTTTAAAACTTGGTACAATTGTGGCTGCCATTTGCGGTGCAACTATAGGTCTTGCAAATTACGGTTACTTGGATTCTATAAATCACACAAGCAATAGTTTAGAGTATATGAAAATGGTTTGTCCTACTTATAAAGGAGAAAATTTTTATAAAGAGGGACCTGTATCATCCAGTGAAAACTTTATTACCGCATCGGGTGTAGCTCCTCTAGAATTTGCCATGGAGGTATTGAGAAAATTAGATGTATTTGCGCCGGATACACTTCATTCATGGTATAAACTGAATGAGACTCATGAAGCGGAATATTTCTTCCAGTTAATGAATTCAATTAATAGCTGATTAGTATTTCGAATGAAAATTATATTTTAGATGATACGAAAACTAATAACGAAATAATATTATGAAGATAAAAGGTAAGGGTGTTCCTATGAATATATGAGAAAATATCCTTACCTTTTATAGTATTATTTCTGAAAGGCAAAAGTAATAGCATTTGTTTTTAATTGAATGTGTCTTTCATTACGAACTATATTATAAGCTAATTCTTTTATTTCAACTTTTACTTCTTTCCATCCTTTATAAATGTTTTTTAATAGACGTATCAGTTCTTCGGTTGAGAGATTAATTTCAATTAAAGCTTCTAATTCTTCATTCGTTTTTAAATCAATTTCTTGTATGTTAGAGTTAATAATCAAACAATTAATACCGCCGTTTTTTGTCCCTTTTTTCATAGAATGAAGTACGTTTTTAAAATCTTCTTCTGATTTGATATGTTCTAAACTGGATACTGCAACGATATAATCATAAGCGTTAGAGTCAATATGATAGTTTTCAATTGCTGCTTGTTCTGTTTTTATAACCTCGAATACATCATGTTCTTTGCTATAAGTTTGTAGCTTTGTTAAAGCGGAATTAGGTAACTCAACACATGTAACAGTGCTGCTAGTATTTCTTATCTTTTGTGCAATTGGAATGCTGTTTCTACCGACGCCAGAGCCAAGATCAAGTACTTGCAAGTTGTTTTGTCCTTCAAAGTGACCCATCAAGTCCATAACTGTTTTAACCGGTTTGTACAGCCAAGAGCCAATTTCAAATAGTTTATATTGTTCATAGCAAAGGCCGTGATATTTCTTTTCTTCTTGTCTTATGTAATCGATACGGTTCACATTGTTTCAGCTCCAATATTTTTATTGCAAAATGAATAGGTGGGACAGCCTTTAACATTTGTTTGAATTCGAAAAATACCACCAGCATGTGGATACTCTTTTAATTCGTCATCAGTCATTCTTGTTCTGGCTGTTGTGATATATAAATCTGTTAAATTAGGTCCTCCAAATGTAGATGATGTTACATATAAAGCTGGAATTGGAATGCTTAATATTTTTTCTCCAGTAGAGGGATTCCATCTAGTTATTTTTGAACCTCCCCAATGTGCAATCCATAAACAGCCGTCTTCGTCAATTGTCATACCATCAGGTAGACCATCATTTTCAGAGAAAATGATTACATCAATTGGATTATGAATGTCTCCAGTACGTATATTATATTGATAGCGAACCACTTTTTTAGTAGGTGTATCTATAAAGTAAAAGTATGTATGATCAGGTGACCAAGCAATTCCATTTGATGTATTTACATGTGAAACTTTTTTCTCTACACTTAAATTATGATGTAAACAATACAAGGAACCTGCAGCATTCATACCGTATGTATCTGTAGAACCTGCCCAGAAACGACCAGCTGGATCACATTTTCCATCATTGAAACGATTTTCTATTAAATGTGGTTCAGGGTCAAAAATATGTGTCAGTTTTTCGGTATTTATATTAATAGAATAAAAGCCTTTTTCCATAGCTAAGAGTAGTACATCCTCTAAATATGGAACAACACAGCCGATTTGTTGATTGAGTGCAATTACTCGGTTCGTATTAGCGGTAGGATTGTATATGCATAATTTTCTCCCCATAATATCAACCCAATATAAAAGTTGCTTTTTTTCATTCCAACATGGTCCTTCAGCTAAACTTGCTTTAGCATCTAAAACTAATTTTATATTACTGAACAAGATGTTCACCTCGCGTTATAAGATATTAATATAATTCGATAAGAATAGAGGTAAACCTTTTAGTCAAAGGATATTAAAATTTATGCTGTAGAAAAATGACCTTCTCACAAGTGATTAAAAAAGTGTATAAACAAGGAGAGGAAAATGCATATGATGTTTTATGAGATTGTTTGCTTTTCTTGTAAGAATATATTTCGTGTTTACGAAGGCAGTGAAAAATATAAGCGATTTAAAGAAAAACCAAACGGGGCATATTGTTGTGATGAGTGTAGTCATAAAATTCAATTAGAAGCGATAAAGAATTTTTTTAGGTAATTATATGTTTTTGATTCGGAAAAGTTTGACAATAAAAGTGTTATAAATTATCATATTAAAAAACTAATATTTAAAATGGCATGGAAGAGAAGAGTAGTTAAGAAAGAATACGTACAGAGAGCTCTGGTAGCTGAGAAAGAGCGGTATACATCTTAACGAAAAAAGACTTGGAGCTGCGCAAGGAACTAATTTATTTAGGGATGGTGCGACGGGTTCTCCCGTTATAGAGATAGGGTATAAGCATATTTTGCCGTACCTGAAGAGGTTAATATGGTGACATATTAACAAACTGAGGTGGTACCGCGAAGCTAACAACTCTCGTCCTCAAGATGAATAATCTTGGGGGTGGGAGTTTTTTTATTGCATAAAACTGAGAATACGAAAACAAAAAATAATTGAGGTGAGCAATAAATGCATTGGGCGTATGAAGTAACACATGAATTAATTAGGAAACATCCAAATAAAGAAACGTTTGTTTGTGCATCTGGAATTAGTCCTTCAGGTTCTGTTCATATTGGGAACTTTCGTGAAATCGTAACGACTTATTTCGTAGTAAGAGCACTTCAAGGTTTAGGGAAAAAGACTCGTTTTATATTTTCGTGGGATGATTATGATCGATTTAGAAAAGTTCCAAAAAATATTGATCCATCTTTTGCAAAGTATATTGGTATGCCATACTGTGATATTCCAGATCCGTATGGATGTCATAACTCGTATGCGGAGCATTTTGAAAAAGAGTTTGAAACATCGCTTCAAGCATTTGGAATTGAAGTAGAATTTATTTATCAACATGATGAATATAGAAGTGGAAGGTATAACAAAAATATTTTAGAGGCTTTGTATAAACGAAAAGAAATATATGATATTTTAATGGATTTTAAAACTGGAGAGTGTAGTGAAGAAGAGCGAAACATTTTTTATCCAGCTACATTATATTGTGAGAGGTGTGGAAAAGATACAACAACTATTACACATTTTGATGAAGTATTAAAAACAGTCCGGTATGAATGTGAATGCGGAAATGAAAAAGAGTTATCCGTATTAAATACAAATAAAATGAAACTAAACTGGAAAATCGATTGGCCGATGAGATGGATGATAGAGGATGTTATTTTTGAACCGGGTGGAAGAGATCATTCATCAGAAACAGGTAGTTATAATGTATCAAAAGAAATTGCAAGGAAAATATTCAATCGTGAAGCGCCTCATTACGTTGCTTACGATTTCATTGGTATTAAAGGGAATCATGAAAAAATGTCTAGTTCTTCAGGGAATAGCATTACACCAAGCGATTTATTGAAAGTGTATATACCAGAAGTAATTCTCTTTATGTTTGCCAAATACAAACCAGGCGCTGCTTTTCATATTGGGTTGGATGAAGATGTGATTCGTAATTATACAGAGTATGAACGATTGAAAGATAGCTATGAAAATAAAACGCTCAAAAATGAAGATTTATTTGATGCAATTAAACTCTCTAAAGTTGATAGGCAGTTTAAAGAATATCCGAGATTTAATCAAGTAGCAGGAACGTTACCGCTATTAAATTTTGATTCATCTATTTTACAAGATACATTAGAAAAAATAGATAGAAGTTATACATTAGATGCTATGATAGCGATATGTAACCGCGCAGAGTATTGGATAAAAAACTTTCAATCTGAAAAATTAATTGCGGTAAATCGAGAGAGAAATACAGAGTTTTACAACACATTAGATGAAAGACAGAAAGAATGGTTAGTAAAAGTTTGCAATATACTTCGTTCTAACAAAGATTACTCTAACTTAATGGAGCAATTGTATTCGATTTGCCATCATGACAATAAAAAAATAATGAAAGAAAATCAAAAACAATTATTTATTATTATTTATAAGCTCATTATGAATCAGTCTAGTGGCCCACGTATATCGTTATTAATACATGTGGTGGGCATCGAAAAATTCATCTCATTACTAGATTTCTAAAATAAAGCTAAAAGAAACGCAAGTACTTAGACCTCTAAGTACTTGCGTTTCAAATTTTGCTAGCGTGAATACATTTTTGGACATTCATCACCACTTGGTTCATAAAAACAATGGCTTTTAAACTGTCCTACAAATGGCTGATTATACCATTCAGGTGGACAAGCTCCAACTGGACGGAAATACCAAAGAGCCCATCGTGCAGGCCAGCGCCATTCACCTTGTAAAACTTTTCGTGCAATTTCTTTTTCTGATTCACGAGCGCGTTGATAAAAATATCCATATTGTACTGCTTCAAATCCGCCGGGGCTTTGATATACAGCGTCGCGTACGGTACGGAGTTGTTTAAAATCTAAGCAATCACAAAATACACGGTTTACTACAACGCATCCAACTAACTCCTCACCTTGGCGACCTTCGCCTTCAGCTTCAGCACGAATTAAACGAGCTAGTAAATCAACATCACTTTCGTTGTATGGAATAAGGGGCATAGTGATACCACCTTTCTGTTATAGTAAAGAGTGTATGTTATAAAACAATCTGCGTGCTTTTTTACATAAAAATAACATTTAATTTTAAGAGGAGCTTGTATAAAAAGAGCTAATTAGTAATAGTAGATAAATATAAAAGGGAGAGGTATTATGTATCGAATTCATAAAGACCATATCATTTACTCAATGTCAGCAGAAAATAAGCCTTGTATGGAAGTGGAAATTGGGAGCAGTCTTGTATTTGAAACATATGATTGCTTTGAAAATCAAATCGATTCTGAAGATGTTGTGTTTCAAGAATTAGATTGGAACCGAATTAATCCAGCGACTGGACCTGTATATGTTAAAGGAGCAGAACCTGGCGATATATTAGCCGTAACGATTGAAAAGATTAAAATTGCAGAGCAGGGCGTTTTAACTACAGGTGCAAACCTTGGTGTAATAGGGAATGAGTTAAATGAAAATACAGTGAAAATTGTCCCAATACATAATGAACATGTTTTGTTTTCAAGTGAACTACAAATCCCGATTAATCCAATGATTGGGGTAATTGGTATTGCACCGAAAGAAGAGAGCATTTCATGTGGCACACCGCATGATCACGGCGGGAATATGGACTGTAAAGAAATTAAAGAAGGAACAACATTACTACTACCAGTTAATGTCCCAGGAGCACTATTAGCGTTAGGTGATTTACACGCAGCAATGGGGGATGGTGAAATTGGGGTTAGTGGAGTAGAGGTTGCTGGTGAGGTAACTGTAACAGTTCAAATTATAAAAGGGAAAAAATGGCCACTACCAATGGCTATTCAAAAAGAAAAAGTAATGACGATTGCTTCAGAAAAATTGCTAGATGATGCAGCAAATCGTGCTGTACGTAATATGGTGACATTTTTACATGAAGAATTAGCAATGTCTAAAGCTGATGCAACTCTTTTATTATCGGCAGCAGGTAATTTAAAAGTTTGCCAAGTTGTGGATCCATTGAAAACGGCGCGTATGGAATTAGGGATGGATTATGTGGAGAAACTAGGATTTACTTTTAGTAAATTTCATATTAAATAGATAAGGGACGAAAAAGGATACTTTTGTATAAAAGCATCCTTTTTTAATTTACGGATTTTGTGAAAAGAGGTAGTATTTATTTTATATAAGTATATTTGAGAATGTGGATTAAAAAGGAGTTCAATAATGGTCAAAATTATGATTGTAGAAGACGATATGAAAATTGCAGAACTATTATCAACACATGTTGCAAAATATGGTTATCAAGGAGTTATTGTATCGGACTTTCAAAATGTATTAGACATTTTTTTAGATGAACAACCAGAGTTAGTTTTATTAGATATTAATTTACCGAGTTTTGATGGGTACTTTTGGTGTCGTCAAATTCGCGGTGTTTCTACATGTCCGATACTATTCATTTCGGCTCGTGAAGGAACGATGGATCAAGTTATGGCGTTAGAAAATGGTGGCGATGATTTTATTCCGAAGCCTTTTCATTATGAAGTTGTAGTGGCGAAAATTCGTAGTCATTTAAGACGTGCATATGGAGATTATGCACCGAAACTAGAAGAGCGAATGATTGAGCAACAAGGCCTTTGTTTATATCCTGAAAGACTTGTATTGAAACTTAGAAACGAAGAGATTGATATAACGAGAAACGAAGCTATTTTATTAGAGACATTAATGAAAAATTATCCGCGTGTTGTGAGTAGGGAAGTGTTGTTAAATAAATTATGGGATAGCGAATCTTATGTTGATGATAATACATTAAGTGTAAATACAACACGTGTGCGTAAAAAGTTACAAACGTTACATATAGAAGGTGCGATTGAAACGATTCGTAGTGTTGGATATAGATTGCATATTACTTGGGATACTGGTATAGAAAAATGATAAGGTTGTTTATACGTGATCATATACCACTTATTTGCTTTACTATAATTCAACTACTAGCTATATTTCTCGTATATTGGTTTGATGGGCATAATCATATTACAACGGCGTTATATGCAATGTTTCTAGGGGCTTTCTTTATGGGAAGTTATTTAGTGTTTCGTTATTTTACACATCGTTCTTTTTATGAGCGCTTAGCAAACCCGATGCAATCTTTGGATGAATCTGTTCAAAAATCTGATTTTGCAGCTGTATCGGCTGCTCTTCAAGAACTACTTGAGGTGCAATATCGACATTATCAAAATCAGCTGCAAATGCAAGAGAGAAAAAATAATGACCATTTAACCTTTATGAATCAGTGGATTCATCAAATGAAAACACCTTTATCTGTAATAGAATTAATTACACAGGATGAAGTAGATTCACGTTTTGAAAGTATAAATGAGGAAACTGATCGATTAAAAAAGGGATTAGAAATGGCTCTGTATGTCGCACGTTTAGAAGCATTTACACAAGATTTTTATGTAGAAAGAGTACAACTACATAAAATAGTGAATGATTCGGTACATGAGCATAAACGGTTCTTTATCCGGAATTTTGTATATCCAGAGCTTGAAATTGATAAGGACATTACTGTAGAAAGTGATGCGAAATGGTTACAATTTTTAATTGGGCAAATACTATCGAATGCGATTAAATATTCATCAGGTAGTAGAGAAAAGATTAAAGTGAAAGCTTGTAAGGAAGGTAATACCGTTATACTTGAAATTGCTGATAATGGCGTAGGTATACCGAAGCAAGATTTACCAAGAGTCTTCAAACCTTTCTTTACAGGAGAAAACGGTAGAGATTTTAAAGAATCAACAGGAATGGGGCTATATCTCGTATATGAAATTACGAAGCAATTAGGACATAGTGTAGAAATCCATTCAGAAGTTGATAAAGGTACGGTAGTACGAGTAATATTTTTTAATGTGTAAAAAGTGATCAAGGCTAAAGAACGTTGGAGATAAGTTTTTTAGCCTTGTTTTGTATTTTTTAAAAGTTTTCATATGAATAAATGATACAAATTATTAAAAATTAAAGATATGAGCACATGAAATTGTAAAAATAAACTTGAAGAAAAATAATTGCTTTTGAAGTACAAATAATAATATTTACGCATACAGTATTATCATGGTACAATATGGTTATTAATGACAGAAAGGAATGATGGGTGGACGATGATTAACTAATCTTATTTTTAAATGTTGAAATTCAATAAATTTCAATTTCTAAAAAATAGGATTAGTCTGCCCAATTTCCATAGAACGGTATTGCTATTTATGTTACGTAATAGCTTATTTGGGTGTAAATATTTTAACGACTAATCCTGCCAAATTTATTTGGGAGGATTTTTTTATTCTCCCTTAATGAAAGGGATCGGTATTATGAAAGAACTATTAAAATTAAATGATGTTTATGTTGAAATAAAAGAAAATATGTTGTTAGAGAAAATGAATGTGACAGTAAAACAAGGGGATGTTATCGGATTAATTGGTAAAAACGGTGCTGGTAAATCAACGTTACTTCAATTAATAAATGGAAAGATTGAGCCTTCAAAAGGGATTGTTGAATGGCAGCAAATGAATATGACAACCGCATATGTTGAGCAAGAAATAGAATCTTTTATTAGTAATGATGTAATTGCAAAAGAAGCAGAACTTCTTGCGAAATGGGGCGTGCCAACGAACGATTTTCATACTTTAAGTGGTGGTGAAAAGCTGAAAATTCGATTAGCAAAAGGATTTGCTGAAAATCCTAATGTCTTAATATTAGACGAACCGACAAATCATTTAGATGAGATCAGTACGGGATTTCTCATTAAACAAATAAAAAACATGAAAGGTACAGTTATCGTTGTATCGCATGATCGATATTTTTTAGATGTCGTCGCAACAAAAATATGGTCAATTGAGGACAAAAAATTAATTGAGCATAGTGGTAATTATACGAGCTACATGAAAGCACGTGAGCAAAAAAGAAAGTCGCAGCAGCGTGAATATGAAAAACAACAAAAAAAGATAGAACAAGTAGAAACACATATAAAAGAATTGAGTTCATGGTCACAAAAGGCACACGCGCAGTCTACAAAACAAGAAGGTGTGAAAGAATTCTATCGTGTAAAAGCGAAGCGAATGGATGCACAAGTGAAGTCAAAACGAAAACGACTTGAAAAAGAGCTGGAGAAAGTGAAAGTAGAACGTGTGAAAGAAGAGTATTCAGTTGAGTTTTCTATTCAAGCGAACAAAAAAGTAGGAAAACGTTTTTTAGAAGTGAAGCAATTAAAAAAAGACTTTCATGGGAAAGTATTATTTGAAAACGTTAATTTTACAATTCAGCACGGTGAGAAAGTTGCGATTGTTGGACCAAACGGTAGTGGGAAAACAACATTACTGAAGATGATTATGGGAACGGAAACTGCTGAAGGAGAAATATGGATTTCACCATCTGCAAACATCGGCTATTTAACACAAGAAGTTTTTGATTTACCGCTTGATAAAACACCAGAAAATTTATTTTTTAAAAAGACGTTTGAAGAAAGAGGAAAAGTCCAAAATTTAATGAAACATTTAGGGTTCCAAGCTTTTCAATGGAAAGAGCCGATTGAGCATATGAGTATGGGAGAAAGAGTAAAATGTAAGCTAATGGCTTATATTTTAGATGAAAAAGATGTACTCATTTTAGACGAACCGACGAATCACTTGGATCTACCTTCACGTGAACAACTTGAAAATACATTAGCTGAGTATAACGGAACATTAGTAATTGTATCTCACGATCGATATTTTCTGGAGAAAACAACTAACACAAAACTCGTGTTTTCAAACAATACGATACAAAAGCAGCTAGAAGAACCTACTAAAACAAGAGATGATATTGAAGAGCTACGTTTAACGTTAGAAACAGAGAGACAAGAAGTATTAGGGAAATTAAGCTTTTTAACTTCTAAAGACAAAGAATATAAAGCACTGGATGAACGGTTTATGGAACTTACGAAGCAGATTAAAGAGCTATAACGTAAGTAAGGGGGATTAACATGGGAGAAGAGAGATTCACTAAGTTATTTAAAATAGATTGTGGAGATATATACTTGCAAGAATTTACGGTCAAAGATGCAGAGAGTATTTATAAAATAGCAAATCAACCGGAAATAGCAAAATTTTTACCAGACTGGAAATCAACGAAAGAACAAAGGGTGGATTGGATTGCAGATTATGAAATACCAGCAAACAAAGCATTTCTTGATGCAGTGAAAACTACGAATAACATAGATAATCATACGTTAAAGCTAGGAATATTTAAGAAAGCTACAAATGAACTCATTGGATGGTGCTGCACAGGTATGAAAGAAGAACTCCCTTCACCAAACAGAGAGATAATGTATGCTATCTCAAATGAATATCAAAATCATGGCTATGCTACAAAAGCGACTAAAGGTTTAATTGACTATTTGTTTAAAGAAACAAATTTAAATGTCCTTAACGCAATTGCTTTAATTAACAATGTAGCATCAAATAAAGTTATTGAAAAATGCGGGTTTATTTATAAGAGCCAACAGAGGATAGAAAATCAAATATATAATCATTATATATTGAGAAAATCTGAGTGGATAAAAATATAACGTTTGGTAGTAAAAGACCGATAGCAATCGGTCTTTTCTCATTTATATAATAAAGATTTATTATACATTATATTTCCTACTACTATACAATTATTATAAGATAGTTATGCGTTAATTTTAGTTTGAAATAATTATGTTGTCAGTTTTTTTAGAAATCTTACAAGCGTGTAAGGTAAATGAAAGATGAATCAATATGAGCTGTAAGATAATTCATTTACACTCTATAGTGAGCAGTGGAAATGAAGGGAGAATATACATGGAAATTTTACATGCAAAAAGTATTAGTAAAGTATATAAAGGGAAAGTACCTTATAAAGCATTAGTAGATATTGATTTATCAATTCAAGAAGGTGAATTTGTAGGAATTATGGGTCCATCAGGTAGCGGAAAAACAACGTTATTAAATATGGTATCTACTATTGATTCTCCATCATCGGGAGAAATATTTATTAATGGCACAAATCCTTTTCAATTATCATCAGAAGAATTAGCGTTATTCCGCAGAAAACAATTAGGATTTGTTTTTCAATCATTTAATCTTCTTAGCACACTTACTGTAAAAGAAAACATCGTATTGCCGATGACTTTAGATGGTGTTTCCGTGCAAGAAATGAACAAGCGATTGGAAGAGATTGCAGAGAAGTTAAATATTACAGATATATTGAATAAAAGAACGTTTGAAATATCAGGGGGACAAGCTCAAAGAACAGCAATCGCTCGTGCAATTGTTCATAAGCCGCAATTATTACTTGCAGATGAACCAACAGGGAACTTGGACTCTAAATCTTCAAATGATGTAATGGAGATGCTGGATACTCTAAATAAAGAAGAAAAAGCAACGATGATGTTAGTTACACATGATCCGTATGCAGCGAGCTTTTGCAGCCGAGTAATCTTTATTAAAGATGGTCAACTATATAACGAAATTTATTGTGGTGAAAGTAGGCAAACTTTTTATCAAAAGATTATGGATGTCCTTTCTTTGTTAGGAGGGAAAAGGCATGACTTTTCGTCAGTTCGCATTTAATAATATTTTTCGCAATAAGCGTACATATGCTGCCCATTTTTTAAGTAGTGCATTTTCTATTATGATTTTCTTTACGTATGCTCTTTTATTATTTCATCCCGATTTACAAGGTGAGTTGAAATCGACAAGTGCAACAATAAGTGCATTTGGTACATTGGGATTTTCAGTTTCGCAAGGATTGATTTTTGTATTTTCATTTTTCTTCATTTTATATTCAGTTAGTTCGTTTTTAAAAACGCGTAAGAAAGAATTTGGCATTTTAATGATGCAAGGTATGTCAATGAGACAGCTTAAGAAATTATTATTAATTGAAAATATGTTGATTGGACTTGGTTCAATTTGTATAGGGATTTTCATTGGACTCATATTTTCTAAACTAGTCTTATTGATAAGTGCAAGTGTATTAATGATTAATAATGGTTTACCTTTTTATATACCAGTGCGGGCTGTATTATTAACTGTTATCACATTTCTTTTCTTGTTTTTAATTGTTTCATTATTTACATTTAAAATGATAAAAGTAACGGAACTTGTGGAACTTATTCGAGCAGAGGAAAAGCCAAAACCTGAACCGAAATCTTCAGTTTTATTATCGCTACTTTCTTTAATTAGTATAGGGTATGGATATTTTTCAGTATTTCGCTTCATACCAAGTACCAATTTTATTACGCTTGGAATAGGTGTGCTCCTAGTAATTATAGGAACGTACTTTTTATATACACAGTGTAGCGTGTATATATTGCGCCTTGCTAAAAGGAGAGAATCTTTCTTTTTAAAGAGAACAAATATATTAACATTTTCTGAATTAATTTACCGTATGAAAGATAATGCAACGATGTTTTTTATAGTATCTATTGTTTCAGCAGTTGCATTTACAGCAATTGGTACAACAGCCGCAATTGGAAATAGGGATTTAGTAAGGATGACAAATCCCTATACATTTTTGTATGGAAGTCTTGAAAATGACAAAGTATTGAATAAAAATCTTTCTATTATAAAAAAGCACCTTTCTGATGCTAATATTCCGTATCGAATGGCTTCATCTTCATATATATACACAGAAAATGGCGTAAATGTAATGAAGTTAAGTGAATACAACGATCTTGCTAAAGCACTAGGCTATCAACAAGAAAAAATTGAAAAAGAAGATGAAATTTTATTAATTCCTGGAGTCGTATCACAAAAACAAGAATTTAAAAATGGCGAGTATAAAAAGAATATAGAAGTCATTCAAGGTGACTGGACAAAGACATTTCATGTGAAAAAAGCTGTAGAAAATTTAGTTTTACCACACGATTCTAGAACTATTTATATCGCTGTTCAAGATCAGGTATATGATGGAATGCCTCTTACTAGTGACCCAGTTAATAAAGAAATTCCATATCGTACTTACGGATTTGTTGTAGATGATTGGATAAAAACGAAAGAGATTTCCAATCAATTAAAGAGTATATTCGATAAAGATCTTAGGGACAGAGATTTCTACTTTGAAGCTTTAACATTAAACTTGTTGGAAGCAAAGCAAAAGAATGGTTTATTACTTATGGTAAGTATTTTAGTCGGAATCGTCTTCTTTACATTCGCTGCTAGTTTTATTTATTTCCGATTATATACAGATTTGGATCGCGATCAGCAGCAATATAAAATGATTTCGAAAATGGGATTAAGTAAAGGTGAGTTAAAAAAAGTTGTAACGAGACAGTTATTATTAATGTTCTTTTTACCAATTGTCGTTGCAGTGATTCATACTGTAGTCGCTTATATAGCATTACAGCAATTAGTCGATTTTTCTATCATAAATAGCTCTATCGTTATTTTAATTTCATTTATATGTATACAAGTTTTATATTTCTTTATAACCCGTTGGCGTTATCTGCAAAAGCTTTATAAGGTTATGGAGCAATAGAATTTATTAGCTTGTAAGACTACAATAAAGTATGTAGAAAAATGAACTGTATGATGAAAGGAAACGAGATGAAAAGAACTTTAACTATTTTTATGTTAACGATACTATTATTAATAAGTTTTAGTGCATGTTCTAAAAAGGAAAATCCATTTCCTGCAAACGGTGTATTAATTATTGGAGATGAAAATAATATTTCACCAATTATTAATCGTTATCAGGAAATTACGGAAGAAAATGAAGTGTTTTCTGTGAAAAAAGGGGAAGTTGGAAATGGAAATGTCTTAATTTTAAATGAATCTACAGCACAAGCATTGATTAAAGAAAAACTTTTTCGAAAACAAGATAATGGCTCCAATTATATTATAGATACGTTACCGAAATTCCCCAAAGAAGGGGCGCTATTATTTACAAGTGAAGACAATAAGACTATGAAAAGTATTAAAATAGGAGAGGAAGAGATTCCTGTTACATACGATAGTGATGCTTGGATAGGTAACAATCGTAAATATTCAACGGAATGGTATATGATTGTAGCAAAAAATAGTGTTTATAAAGAAATAAAGGCAAATGAAATGAAAATGCATCTTCTTCATTTGAAAAAATCACTAGGTGACGAAAAACCTAAAATGTCGACAGATAATACATTGGTTAATGAAAATGTCAAAGTAAAAAAGTTAATTAAAGGTTTGGAAGGAGAAGTATCTTTTCACTTTGTAACGATTGGCGAAAAACCTTAAAAAAGAGTTCGAAGTTGATAAAAATTTCATCAGCTTCGAACTCTTTTTAGTTTATAGACAAATCAATTATTATGCTTTACATTACTTCATTTAATCGAGTCTCACTCGTTTCTTCAATCGCATTTGAATTTTGAACTGAATTATTTTGTGCTTCTTTTTCTTTACGAGCCTTTTGTAGCATTTCAAGTATAATCCATAAAGGAACACCTTTATCCTTTAACATCTTCCATAAATCTAATTCATTAAATTTATGCTCAGGCTGTTTCATTTCTTTTTCAGATGAACGAATATCAAACTTGATAGGATCATTTATTTTCTTACTTTCAAGTTTAGTAGAAGAGATAGTATTATGCTCAAGAGTAGATGGAGTTATTTTAGTAGGTTGAGATAATGTATGAATATTTGATCCGATTTGCATGCTTTTTCCTCCTTTTCAAGCAATGAGATTAGTTTTCTTATGGTTTTTAAATCTTTTTAACATGAGGCAACTATATCTAATTATAAATTCAAATAAACAGATTTACAAGTTGTATTGTAAAAAGTAAATATTTACTTGAATTAATATTTATCAACATTTGTATATGTTTTCTATATATACAACGTATATAAAATACTTTACATTATGTTTAAGTTGTTAAAGTATTCTGTTAATTTTTTAAAAAAGAAAAATGTAAACGTTTTATTAGGGGGAGAAAGTATGGGGAAGTTATTTTTAAAAATATGTTTTTTCGCATTAGTGACCGTATGTTCATTCGCAGCGAAAATATCATACGCTGAAGAGAGGCAACAAAATAATTATCCAATCATATTGGTGAATGGATTTGCTGGATGGGGTAGAGAAGAAATGCTTGGCGTAAAATATTGGGGTGGTGTTCATGATATACAGGAAGATTTGAAACGCAATGGTTATACGGTACATACCGCAGCTGTTGGACCTGTTTCTAGTAACTGGGATCGTGCATGTGAATTGTATGCACAAATTAGCGGTGGGACAGTAGACTATGGTGCCGTACATGCTGAGAAACATGGACATAATCGTTTTGGCAGAACTTATAGTGGTTTTGCGCCGAATTGGAGTGAAACAAATAAAGTTCATTTAGTTGGACATAGCATGGGTGGACAAACGATTAGAACATTAGTACAGCTATTAAAAGAAGGTAGTTTTGAAGAAAAGAATTATGTGAAAAATCACCCAGACATCAAAATATCACCACTATTTGAAGGCAGAAAATCATATGTTCATAGTGTTACAACATTAGCAACCCCTCACAACGGTACAACACTTGCGGATGGTAGTCTTCTGCTACCATTCGTTAAAGATTTACTCATTACAGCTGCAAGTTTTGGAGGAAACAATAATTTATCATTATATGATTTTAAATTGGATCAATGGGGTATAAAGAAAAATGCTGGAGAGTCCTTTTTCCAATATAGTAATCGTATTCTAAATAGTTCACTTTGGAAAAATACAAAAGATATAAGTCAATGGGATTTAAGTACAGATGGTGCAAAGGAGTTAAATAATTGGGTAAAGACGCAACCAGATGTGTATTATTTATCCTATAGTGGACATGCATCACAAGCAGCACCTATAACAGGTTTACATTTACCGCATATTACGATGAATAAAGTGTTGATGGGGAATGCATTTTTCTTAGGTTCTTATGCGAGATATGAAGAAAACCGTCCGTTAGTTGATACTTCTTGGTGGCAAAATGATGGTGTAGTAAATACGAATTCTATGATTGCACCATCTTCTAATGTTGCTGTAAATAATAATGGGTCATTACAGATTGGAAAATGGAATCATATCGAAACGAAAGCGAATTGGGATCATCTCGATATGGTAGGATTAAGTGTTTCAGACTCATTAGGTTTTTCTAGCATTCAAGAGTTTTATAGAACAATTGCTGAAAAGCTATCACGTTTACCGAAATAGGTAATAATAAAGCGCTCTCGATGGAATTCGAGAGCGCTTTATATTATATTGAAAGAGGGATTTGGTAGAAAAATATGGGGGGATATTATGAAAATTCAAGTTGTATTATCAGGATACGGAACAGTAGGCAGAGAGTTTATAAAATTATTAAATGAAAAATATTCATATATATATGAAACATATGGGATTCAATTAGTTGTAAGTGGCGTATTAGGGAGAAATATTGCAATACATAATGAAGACGGCTTATCACTTCATCATTTATTGATGTATGGTGGCGGTACCGCTGCAATTGAAAAATATTTAGAGTATCATCCGAAGGAACGTGCAACAACTAGCATAAGTGGTACTGTATTGGTAGAATCAACAGTTACAAATCTTAAAGATGGAAATCCAGGGAAACAATATATGAAACAAGCGATTGAGAAACAGATGGATATAGTAGCAATTTCTAAAGGGGCGCTCGTTACAAACTGGAGAGAAATAAATGAAGCAGCAAGAGGCGCCAATGTACGAATTCGATATAGCGGTGCAACAGCCGCTGCATTACCGACCCTAGATATCGGACAATTTAGTTTAGCCGGTTGCAGTATTGAAAAAATAGAAGGAATATTAAATGGAACAACTAATTATATTCTTACGAAAATGTATGAGGAAGATATGACATTTGAAGAAGCATTGAAAGAAGCACAAGATAAAGGAATTGCTGAGACAA
This sequence comes from Bacillus sp. 007/AIA-02/001, assembly GCF_004634455.1. Classification (NCBI taxonomy): domain Bacteria; kingdom Bacillati; phylum Bacillota; class Bacilli; order Caryophanales; family Bacillaceae; genus Bacillus; species Bacillus sp. 007/AIA-02/001. Next base: position 13,605 of record NZ_SEIY01000005.1, on the reverse strand, counting down.
ACCCTATATTAGATATAAGTGGTTCAGATAGTGCGTGTAAATTGTTACTTTTGACAAACAGCTTAATGGAAACAGAGAAAACACTTACTGATATACATATAAAAGGAATCGAGCACGTTACAAAACAGCAAATTAGAAATGCTAAGGAACAACATAAAATTATTAAATTAATAGCATCAACATATAAGGATGAGGGTGGCAATGTGAATTTAAATGTTGAACCGTGCGAAATAGAGAAAGATCATCCGTTAGCAAAAGTAAATGGGACCGAAAAAGGAATTACGTTCTTTACAGATACGATGGGACAAGTTACTACAATTGGTGGGGCTTCTAATCCACGAGGCGCTGCAGCTGCAGCTTTAAAAGATGTAATTAACTTATATCGAAAAGATTTGTAAGACCGTACCGCCCTTTATAAAAAATACATATGTCGTGGACCTTTTGAGAATGAAATAAATATGCAAAAATGATTGCAGGGGGTAAGGAATTGTTTAAGGATTTTAAAGTTGTTAAAGATCGTCCTGTTTATATTCAATTGAAAGATTATTTGAAGAAGATGATTATGAAAGGGCATTTGCTCGGGGATCAAAAAATCCCATCAACAAGGGAACTAAGTGAATTACTAAGTGTGAGTAGAAACACTGTACTCGCTGCTTATGCAGATTTAGAACAAGAAGGACTCATTTATGCAGTTAAAGGAAAAGGGAACTTTGTTGCGAAGGTGGATATATCTAACACTTCGTCTGTTGAAATAAATTGGAAAAATAAACTTAATACAGTGACCGCATTAGCGGATGAATTAGATTTAATGAAACATGGTGTTCGTTGGGAAAAGGGAATGATTGTCTTTAATAGTATAGCCCCGGATGAGAAGCTATTTGATGTTGAAAATTTCAAAAGAGCTTTTCTTACTCGTATGTCCATTGAAGGAGACATCGTATTGAACTACGGATATGCAAAGGGATATAGACCGTTAATGAATTATTTACTTCATTACATGGAAATGAAAGGTGTAGACATTTCAAATAAAGATATTCTAATTACAAATGGATTTACAGAAGGATTGGATATTGTACTCTCGTCTTTATCAAAAAAATCTGGTCGTGTCATTTGTGAGAATCCAACTCACCACGCTGCACTAAAGCTGTTCCGTTTACATGGACTTGAAGTTCAGGGGATTGATATGAATGAGGATGGTATTGATACGAATGAAGTTGAAAAAAGCTTGCGTGAAAAAGATTTTGATTTTGCTTATTTAATTCCTTCTTATCATAATCCAACCGGTATTGTTACGAGTTCAGAGAAAAGAACGGAATTGATGAGGTTATTCTCAAAATACAACGTTCCTATTATAGAGGACGGATTTAATGAAGAATTACGTTATTCAGGTTCACATTTAGCTCCATTATTAACTTTTGCGGGAGCTGGCAATAATGTGATTTATATTAGTAGCTTTTCAAAGGTACTTTTCCCTGGTTTACGTGTAGGCTGGATTATTGCAGATAAAGAGCTGATTCATTATTTAGAAAGCGTAAAAAGAGCAAGAACGATTCACACATCTACGCTAGATCAAGCTGTTCTGTTTCAATATTTACATGAGGGATATTTTGAGAAATATTTAAAAAAGGCAAGATCTGTTTATAAGAAAAAATATGAGTTAGCTGTCGGGGCATGTAACCAGTACATTCATTTCAAAAGAATGACTGGAGATGGTGGACTTCATTTATTTATAGAACTAGAAGAGCATATGAATGCCCGCACACTTTTACAAAAGTGTTATGAGAAAGGCGTTACGTTTTCACCTGGAGATGTTTTTTACTCTGATGGAGAAGGAGCGAACACTTTCCGATTAGGGTTTTCGCGCTTGAAAGAAGAAGAAATAGTTCGGGGAATTAAAATAATTGGTGATACATTAAAAAATGAAATTTGGAGTTGAGAAAATGAAAATCGGTGTTATTATGGGCGGGGTATCGTCTGAAAAACAAGTTTCAATTATGACGGGGAATGAAATGATTGCTCATTTAGATAAAAATAAGTATGAAATAGTTCCAATTACATTAAATGAAAAAGTGGATTTAATTGAAAAAGCGAAAGACATTGATTTTGCGTTGCTCGCGTTACACGGAAAATACGGAGAAGATGGGACAGTTCAAGGAACACTGGAGAGTTTAGGGATTCCTTATAGCGGAAGTAATATGTTATCTAGCAGTATATGTATGGATAAAAATATTTCGAAAAAGATTTTACGTTATGAAGGTGTAGAAACACCAGATTGGATTGAACTTACAAAAATGGAGGATCTAAATCTTGATGAGTTAGATAAGTTAGGATTTCCATTAGTAGTAAAACCAAACTCTGGCGGATCGAGTGTCGGAGTGAAAATCGTTTATAATAAAAATGAATTGATCTCAATGCTAGAAACTGTATTCGAATGGGATTCTGAAGTAGTAATTGAGAAGTATATAAAAGGTGATGAAATTACATGTTCAATTCTGGATGGAAAACAGTTACCTATAGTTTCAATTCGACATGCAGCCGAGTTCTTTGACTACAATGCAAAATATGATGATACTAGTACAGTTGAGGAAGTTATCGAACTTCCAGCAGAAATTAATGAACGTGTAAATAAAGCGTCACTTGCTTGTTATAAAGCATTAAAATGTAGTGTTTATGCAAGAGTTGATATGATGGTGAAGGACGGAATTCCATATGTAATGGAAATTAATACATTACCAGGGATGACACAATCAAGTTTATTGCCAAAAAGTGCAGAAGCGGCGGGAATTAGTTATAGCGAACTATTAGATATGATTATTGAAACATCATTAAAAGTTAGAAAAGAAGAAGGGTTTTAAGGGAATTATATAACTAATTTTTTGACAGTTTCACGAAGTATGCTATGATGAATACATTATAAAAACAAAATATTTATCCACTAGGGGGGCCTTTTATAGGCTGAGATCAAATGTGATTTTGAGACTCTTAGTACCTGATCTGGTTAATGCCAGCGTAGGGAAGTGGGAAAGACGTTGCTATTTAATGAGTAAATAAATACTGTCAATTTCACTTTCTTTACGCCTGTAAAGAAAGTTTTTTTATTTTAAAGCGTTAATAGCTGTGGATAAATATCTATATTTTATATATTATTGGAGGGATTTAAATGACTTTTTCACAATCGTTACGTAAAGAAGTAGATTCAATTTGGGAAGCGAGTTTTAACCATCCTTTTGTAAAAAAACTTGGTGAAGGAACGTTAGATTTAGCTAGTTTTCGTTATTATGTGCTTCAAGATTCATATTATTTGAGCCATTTTGCTAGAGTACAAACTTTAGGAGCTGCGAAAGCTCTTGAATTAGAGACGACAGCTCGTATGGCACATCATGCTCAAAATACATATGAGGCAGAGTTATCTTTACATGAGAATTTTGCTAAAAAGCTAGGGATAACAAAAGAAGAAAAAGATAATTTTATTCCTGCGCCAACTGCATATGCGTATACTTCACATATGTATCGTGCTGGGTATGAAGGGCATTTAGGAGATATCATTGCAGCAATTTTACCTTGCTATTGGTTGTATTATGAAATTGGCGAACGCTTAAAAGAGTGCCAGCCGGAAGAGCCAATTTATAACGAATGGATTTCTGCTTATGGATCTGATTGGTTCCGTACGCTAGTTGAAGAACAAATTACACGTTTAGATACTATCGCTGAAAAAGTAACAGAGGCAGATCGCAAACGTATGAAACAGCATTTTATTATTAGCAGTCAATATGAATATTCATTTTGGGAAATGGCTTATACATTAGAAAAGTGGCCAGTGGATACAGACGTAAAAGACGTAATTGGATAAAGAATAGAAGTAATGTTATAGCTAGGTATGGATCATACCTAGCTATATATTTTTTCTTGTCAAATTTGCGTAAAGTCATTAGTGCTACTGATATGGCGAAATAGAATATCGATAATTTAGCTCATTTACTTGTCTACGCATTAACTGGATAAACTTCTGTCACATTTATTTTACAATCAAAGAACGTAAATGTTGGTGGTATGAAGTTAAATAAGAAAAGAAACCCGAGCTGTTAGCTGTAACGGAGTTGTTTTTTCTTTGCAGGAATTTCTAAATTATCATGGAGTGTTGTTAATACGATATGCAAATATGCATATCGTATTTTTTTGAGTTCTTTATGTGTTAAAATTAGATATAGAGATATGTAAATATAAAGAAGCAAAAGCAGGAATATCCAATGAATTTTGAGAGGTGTTATATGTTTACAAATAAGAAATTAATTCGATTTGGTTTATCGTTGTTTGTATTTTTAGGGATAATTAATTTTACAATCAGCTATTTCCAAACATATCTTGAAACAGCAGCAGATATTAAATGGGTAATTCCAGAAATTTGGAAAACTATTTTGCTAGATGTTCCTCAAGGTATACTTGTTCTTTTAGGCGCAATTGCTTTATATGATTTCACAAAAGAGGCATCACAAAAAGACGCATCAATCTAAGTGTGTCTTTTTTAATTAACAATTTCATAGAGAGCTTTGCTGGAGAAATAGAATGAAAAGCCCTAATTAGGGCTTTTTTTGTTGGAATTTCTTAACCGTCATAAAAACTGGTCACTTGGAGGTGTTATAGCGAAAGCCACTTACAGTACAGAAAAATCTAAGCAGCAGACGGAAATATATAGGATATGGATCATAATTATTGAGAAATTAATTGAACTTAGTAAGTATGAAGATATGACGCTAGAATTCATATTTTTTAATTTTTATTTATCTCGCTATTTGCCGGACAGTAAGCCCCCCACCTCAAAATTCAGCGGAAGCAAAGAAGTTAGGTAGGGGATGAACAAAACCCCACTGATTAAATTTTCACTTTATAAAAATGAGCCCATAGTAAAAATAGGTATATGAACAAGGTGCATCATCTAGTGATAAGTCATACTTTGTTGGTGTACGTATTGAACTTAGTTTATAGCGCTATTTCTACTTAGATGTAACGAACAGGAATATAGGGAAGTATCGATGAGGTTGTATTTTATAAACGGAGGTTATGAAAATGAATCAGTTTCAACAAGAACTACAAGCGTTAAGCCTTAATGATTACCGGTCTGGAAATATTGTCTATTGGGACCAGCAAAACCAATATCCATATTACTATATTGAAGATGCTGCTCGTCGCTGTGGCGGTTGTGGTCGTTGTGGCGGTTGTGGTGGAGGTCGTTGTGGCGGCTTCCGTTGTGGTGGCTTCCGTTGTATTGGTTGCTTCGGTTGTTTTGGTTGCGGAGGCTGTGGCGGCTGTGGCGGTTGTGGCGGCTGTGGTGGTTGCTCTAACTGTTTTGATGGTTTTACTGATACTACCGGTACTATTGTAACGTATGAATATTGATAACAGCTATCTTGCTAGTTGCGGGCAGTAACATCCCCAAAAAAATTCAGCGAGAGCAAAGAGAAGTTAGGTGGCGGACTGCCCATAAAAGCCCGATTGGTGAGAGCTGATTAAAGTTTCACTTTATCAATTAAAAAACATTAGTTATATGTACGTGCCGACAAAGAATATAGCCATTATTAATGGATATATTCAATCATTCAAGTGAAAGAGTAACAATAAGATATATAGATGTAATCAAGATGTGATGGATAAAGCAATGACTAGATTTAAAATCTAATCATTGTTTTTTTCTTATGGTTTTATCATTAAATATCTGTCTAGTTTGGGCATTGCTTCCTTCTAGCTAATGATTTTATTACAACCGTGTAAGGTTAATGTAATGTTAATCGATAGTAAAATAAGTTGCTTAAGTGTATTTTAAATAAGATTAAAAAGTACTGTTTATCTACAAAATAATAGGGTAAATACTATGTAATTAGGAAGTGTATGAATATGGTTGAACTAAAATCTATTTTCCATTCGTATAAACTAAAGAGAAAAATAGCTAAAGATTTATACGGAAAAAGAGATGAATTATCACTGTTATTAAATGAATTTAATAATATGAAATGTACAGTAACATCTGAAAAGAAGAAAAATAATATATTATCTCGTTTGCAACTAATTTATCAAAATATGAAATCGGATAAGCAGTACCCTCTAGCAGTTGCTTTTGATAGTAAATTATTGGAGCGATTAGAAAAAGAATCTGTACATACTATTGAGGATGGTGTAACATGTCTACATTTAATGTTAGATATGAATTATGAGAAGATAAAACAATATGGTTCGGGTACAAGTAGGTCATTCGTTCCATTATCGCAGTCTTCTATTTGTCTTGCTGATTGTATTTGTTTAACAGGATTTGTAGTAGGTTTACTAGGAACAATTTCATTTGGAGGATTACTGTTATCTATATGTTCAATTACATAACGCTTAATATTTGTAAAGAGAGCGCCGATTTAAGGTGTTCTTTTTTAGTTTTTTGTAAATTTTTTGTAAATGATAAGTACAATACATTATATAAATTGTATAATTTAAATGTATTAAAATATAAATATAATGAGGTGCTGTATATGATAATTACTTTTAATTGTTAAAAGAGTCGATTTGATAATGTTTTATTCAGATAAATAGTTTTTACTTTTCTTTTAAATACTTGATTTAAATGGATTAGATTAAGTAACTATTGTTCTAGCTTTTTGATAATCAAGACAACTGAAGAAAGGAAGGAATCATTTTATGAAAAAATTAAGGCTGCTAACATTTGAAAATATAGTAGAACCCCTTTTAAATGAAAAGGTATCATTTATATACTTTCCTATTGAATGGCTGGACATCGTAGAGATACATTATAAGACATTTTTATTAACGAGTAAGTTGAAACGTTTGAATGAAAGATTGTATGATATGTTTTCAGATATATTGTTTATTCAGCATAATCCGTACGTATTAAATGAAAATACACCATGGATTGTATCAAAAGAACCTATTAAACAAGAGCAGCTCGATTATATTTTTCAAAGTTGGTATGAGATTATTCATGATTGGAAGCCAAATAGATTAGTAGAACCACCAAAATATGAATGGCAATCCGATTTGATTTCTAATTTGCCAGTACTACATGATAATGAAACGTATTCTAAGTGGATACCCGCTTTAATCTCACATATTTTTTGTGAGCGTCCTATATATTTAGAAAATACAAATGAAGAAGAATTCTATTTTTCTCCTCTTAGATCACAAAATATTTGTGAGGCGATGTCAGAGCCGATAAAAGATGAAAAAACACAAGATTTTTTCTCCTATGTATATCGATTTCAATGCATAACCCGCGGTGGTGAGAACGCTCCATTATTAAATATTTCAATAGGGATTCGGAGATTTTATCAAGAATATAAGATTATAGGTCAAACAAACCTTGATATGACAACGTTTGTTTGAATTTTTTTGATAAAATGCAAACATTTTGCAAACATAGGTTATCCAAAGATACTTTTACCGAAGTTTTTAACTGCTTCTTCCTGCATATTCGGTAAAACATGAGAATAGACACTTAATGTCATTGAAATATCTGTATGACCTAATCTCTCACTAATGATTTTAGGGTTAACTCCTTGTTTCAATAGTATAGTTGCGTGTGTATGTCTTAAATCATGGAATTTAATTTCTTTTATACCTACTTTGTGTGTCATCCTAATGAAACTTTTTCTGAAATGTGCTCTTTTTATGATTCTTCCAAACTCATTACAATTTATTAAATCTTGATCTAGATAAGCAGAACCAAACCTTAATTTCTCTTTATTGATTAAAATTTTATGTTTTTTTAAGGCTGCTATTGTTTCATTAGGTACAGGAATTGTGCGTTTTGATGAATTTGTTTTTGCAGTTTTTTTGATTTTATTGTCATGACCAGATGTTTGATTTATTGTAACAGTATGTTTTTCAAAATCAATGTCCTGCCATCGTAAACCTAGAACTTCTCCCAGACGCATACCTGTAGTTATTGCAAGTAGATACCCAATGTGATATCGTGATTCTTGTGAATGAGCTAAAAATTTTTTTACTTCTTCCTCTGTCCAAGTCTGGATAGGGGGTTTTTCTTTTTTAGGTATCTCAGCAAAATCTGCGGGATTTCGAGAAATAATATTTTGTTTTACGGCTAGGTTTAAAGCGCTCTTTAAAATTCTATGCATAAGCAGAATAGAATTGTTTGCAATTCCTTTATCTATCGCATTCTTATAGCATTTTTGAATGTGCATAACATTTAATTTATGGAGTGCGACCATTCCTATACTAGGTATAACATGTTGGTTGATAAATGCTCTATAGCCAGCGAAGGTACTCTTTTCTATGCTCATATTTTTAATTTCTAGCCAATGATTTAGGTAATCTTTTAGCGTAACTTTAGATGGCTCTATAAAAGTTCCTTCATTCAACTCTGTAATTTTCTTTGCCACATCAGCCTGTGCTTCTTTTTTTGTCTTATACCCAGAAAACCACTTTTGTCTTCTTTTTCCTGTCTCTGGATCAGGACCGATATCAATAACGATACAGTATTTATTTCCTCTTTTTCGAATATGTCCTTTCACTTAAAACACTCCTTCATTTGTTTTGAATCATGTTGTATAAGTCTGGTTGTAATTTTGCTGCTATGAAAATTACATAGTTGGACATATCAGCGATGGATATATTTTACCATATATGAACAGAATTGATTATTTAATATATTGGTTGTTTTTTACAAAAGTTAATTTTATAAAAGAATTTTGTATATTTAAGGAAATATTTTTATTTAAAATATTTTATTTGGAATAGTACATCTTGTATATATCATATTTTGTACAATTAATATTTTCTTAATTAAGAAATGATTTTTATTTGGAGTGAGATATATGGAGAGGAAAAAGAAATGGGAAGGATTAAACTCTAAAAATCTATCTGCTAGTTCACTGGATTCGAGTTTAATAGGACCGACATTGCCACCGATTTCCTCATTTACTCTACCAACGGGAGCAAGTGGAGCAACAGGTCCGACAGGCCCAACGGGAGTAACCGGAATAACAGGCCCAATAGGTCCAACGGGAGCAACTGGAATAACAGGTGCAACGGGAGTAACCGGGATAATAGGCCCAACAGGTGCAACGGGAGTAACCGGGATAATAGGCCCAACAGGTGCAACGGGAGTAACCGGGATAACAGGCCCAACAGGTGCAACGGGAGTAACCGGGATAACAGGCCCAACAGGTGCAACGGGAGTAACTGGAATAACAGGCCCAACAGGTGCAACGGGAGTAACCGGAGTAACAGGTCCTTCAGGAGGCCCGGCAGGTCCAACAGGTCCAACAGGTCCTTCAGGAGGTCCAATAGGTCCAATAGGTCCAACTGGAATAACAGGCCCGACAGGTGCAACGGGAGCAACTGGAATAACAGGCCCGACGGGTCCAACGGGAGCAACCGGAATAACAGGCCCGACAGGTGCAACGGGAGCAACTGGAATAACAGGTCCGACAGGTGCAACGGGAGCAACTGGAATAACAGGCCCGACAGGCCCAACAGGTCCAACGGGATTTGAATCTGCATTCAGAGCTTTCAAATCTACTGATCAGTCCGTTACTGCTAATACACTGTCTATAGTAACATTTGAAACTACACAATTCGATTTAAATGGTGAATATGATGGTGTATCAACATTTATACCGCAACAAGATGGAGTATATTTAATTATTACTACTATAATTTTTAGTCCTACTGATGATACTCTAAATTATGTGACGGAAGTATTTATAACAGTTAACAGTGCTTTAATAGCAGGAGATGATAGCTTTTTTGGTGGAAATACTGGGCTTTTAAATGCGGTAACAGTTTCTACGATTGTACAATTGAATGCAGGGGATATGGTGCAAGTTCAAGCTGGTAGTACCATAGATGGCGCTATTGCATCTCCACTTCTTACAAATTTTCAAGCTGCGAGGTTTCCATCACCAGTTCCCAATACACTTTTCTTATTAAATAATTTATCTGCAGATTGGAGTAAAAGGCCATTTAGTAGAAAATCATAATTATGTTCATTTTTAAAATACCCTAAAGAAAATGATGAATTTAGATTGAGTTTGTCTATTAAGAATAAGAAAAGCCACTTAGATGAGTGGCTTTTCTTATTATTAAATTATGGCATATACAGTTAAAACTAAGTGATTACATAATTGAAAATAGTTAAACTTGTACTATTTTGGTTCAGGATAGTAATTTTAATATAAAATCTCAATAGGTATTTATTAACTTTACATCTCTAAAAGAATAATTGAACTTTTGCTATCACTATAGTTACATATAAACCGATTATCAAATGCAATATTTCATATTTTTAACTGTCAAAAAACTAGACTTATATTAGTATTTTTAACTTTCTCAAGTATTTTCAGAATATAAGAGAATAGATGTTTGGGTTATTTGTGATAGAATATTCTTAATAATATAATTTAAAGGAACAAAAAGACCCATAGCGCAGCAAAAGTAGTGTGCAGCCACTCTTATGCTGTTCCCTAATTTGGATAGGGGAAACTATTGCCATGAGTCAGCCCAAGTATAACATGATATTTCAAATAAAATCCTCTATGGTACAGTTTTTCTATTGAAAAAATTCGGGAGGGTGTCTCGCGTTCAAGGAGGCTTCAATATGAATAAGGTGATAGGTCTTGGAGGTATTGTTTCAAGTGATGATATGAATTCGGCGAAATTGTCAAAAATAACAAATTTATCGCAGTCGAATTTATGGAAAACATTGAATGGGAAAGTACCTATGACTTTTACAAAACTAATGAAAATTTTGGATGGATTTGATTCTGAAGAAAAGAAAATGGAAGTAGTTCAAGAGTTTTTGAAGGGTACCAATAAAGAATCGGATATACGACTTGCTATGTATTATTTATATTTAGCAGGTTATTCGGACCTACTTAGTGATCTTGTTGGAAAAGAGTATAAACAATCAGTAACAAATAATTATAGAGAGATTTTTCGTGTTTGTTTAGATAGACAAACTCGTTCATTAAGATCAGGGGAATTCCTTAAAGAAATAGAAGTGTTACGTACAAAGGTCAATTTAAATAAACCAGGAGTAAATATACTTGTGAACACTTTGAGTATCTATGGTTATTTTGATTTAGGGGCATACAATGTTTTAACAGTGCTACAAAGGATGATACAAGAAAAAATAAATCATATGCCAAAAGGTTTAGAAAAAACTTTAAATGAGGTGGAGTTAAACATAATATGCTCATATGCATATTTAATGCAAGATGAGGTGAAAATGGCTAGAGATTTATTGCAAAAAGTACTAGAAGAAGCAAGTGCTCCGGGTTTATTAAAAGCTACGGCATTAAGTATAGTCGCGGAAAGTTATATTTTCTGTAATCCAGATAAAGCATTTTATTATTTTGAGCTTTCACTTGTAGAGTTGAAGAAAATAAGAAATAACAAATCATTACTTAAAAGAAAGTTAGTGGAAAACACCCTCTCTTTTTGTTGTATTATTCATAATATTCATGTAAAATCTGGATATATACATCATGATGCTGAAAGGGCGTTAAAGTATATACGTCAAAATAAGAAAAGTGAAGCTTCTGCAATATTAAATCAGATTGATAATCGAACCGCGATTCAAGACTTTTATTTATCGATAGCAACAAATGATGAGAAACTGCGTAGGAAAGCATATCATCGATTCTTAAAAGACGGTAATTTATTCTACATAAAAATCTTTGATATCTTAAAGTGAGGGACAATGAGAATGAAAAAAATAGTAGCTAGTTTAGTTATTACATGTACAATTACGTTATCGTTGTTATCTGTTGGTTTGGTATCAACTAATGATAATAAAGCCGCTGAAAAAGTAAAAGAAGTACAAATAATGAAAATGGATCCGGGAACTTTAGGATAATAAATGATTTAAAATGCCATTGCATCTAAGGATGTGATGGCATTTCGTACGTTTAAGGGGTTATTCATTTTCTTCATTTTGGGATTTTTGAATAATTAAGGGTGATGGAGGATGGGTTATATGGGGAATTTAATAAAAGAAAAATCAGATAGGGATGTAGTTGAAAATAAAATGGAAGTATTATTAGAAAAAATATATAAAGGTGATAAGGAAGCTATTGAAAAGCTGAATAAAATAAAAAAAGCGATGGTTAGCAATTAAGCTAGTTATCGCTTTTTCGTTATAACTCTTTTTTGATCAAATTAATTATCTCTTCACGCTTTTTTGGATTGAGTTCATTAATTTGAAGCATAATTTCTTTGAGATCATCTTTTAATGATTTTGACTCTGTTGAATTTAAACTTTTATATTCAGAGAGTCCCATGATATAGTCTGCTGACACTCCAGATAAACGAGATATTTTTTCAACGGTCTCTCTAGATGGGTTTCTATGGCCATTTTCGTATAAAGAAATCATGGTTTTTTTAGCATTTATAGCTTCTGCGAATTCAAGTTGACTCATTTTAAGAAGTTCTACCCGTATTTCTTTAATTCTAACACCAATTATATTTTTACTCATTAGTAAATCCTCCCCTTAAAATTCATTGATTATAGTCAATGAATTCCCTATATAGAATGTATCAAAAAGGTTTGCTACAAGACAACTAAAATTTTTTGAATAAAAAGGGTTGCTTGAAGCAAACCTTTGGTATATACTCAAATTAACAAACAAGATGAAGGTGATAAAATGATGGTACTTGATACAGAAAAAGTTAAAATCTTAAGGACGAATCTTGGATATAGTCAAAGTTATGTTGCTGAAAAGATAGGTTATCGAAACAAATCGATCTACTGTAATTTAGAATTAGGTAACAGACAGCCAAGTATAACTAAATTGGTTAAGTTAGCAAAATTTTTAAATGTGACAACAGAGGAAATTTTAAAGGAGTCAGTATAAGACGACTTATTTTTTTACCTAAATGTTTGCTTGAAGCAAACTAGATGTTATACTTCATAAAATATTTTTACCTTTAATCAAAATTTCATAAGTAAATTACAGATATAAAGGAGCGAAAAAAATGGGATTAGATCAATTTATTAAAGAATCTATCCGTGAAGTTGTAAGAGAGGAAATTAGATCAGCAATAGCTGACTTACAACTACAATCACAACCAAATAAGGTTATGCGAGTAAAAGAAGCGGCAGCTTACCTCAACATTGCTGTTTGTAGAATGTACGAATTAGCAAATCACCCTAGGTTTCCAGTAATAAGGGAAGGGCGTAAACTTCTTTTCTTGCAAAAGGATTTAGAAGCTTGGCTTGAAACACAAAAGGAGGCGGACTAGTGGAAGATACAATATCATTAGCTATATTTGGATTGTCAATCACAGGTGGTTTATGGCTACTTTATGTTACTTATGAGCCAATAAGAAAATGGGCTTGGAGTAATGTAGAACAAAATAAAAAGACCCATGGCAGTGGGTCCGTTAGAAAAACAAATTTCTATAAGTATACCATGGAAAGTAGGGAAATAGTACATGAATTTAATTGAATATCAGGTGCTATTACCTAATAAATTTTTGGGATTAGCAAAAAGCAAAGATGAGTTGAAGCAAATAGTTGAGCAGTATTTCAAAAATGGTTATTCGCATTATGAAATTCAAGGAATCATCAAAATTGGTCAAGCATAT
>NZ_SEIY01000050.1:0-1006 GCF_004634455.1 Bacillus sp. 007/AIA-02/001 | reverse complement strand
TAATTATGGCAATACTTGTAACAGGTGGAGCAGGATATATTGGTAGTCATACATGTGTAGAATTACTAAATAGCGGTTACGAAGTTATAGTAGTGGATAATCTTTCGAATAGCTCGGTAGAATCTATAAATCGAGTGAAAGAAATAACAGGAAAACAATTTAAGTTTTATAAAGAAGATGTTTTAAATCGCGAAGCGCTTGACGCAATTTTTGAAGAAAATTCAATTGAAGCAGTTATTCACTTTGCAGGATTTAAAGCTGTAGGGGAGTCAGTAGCGATTCCATTAACATATTATCACAACAACATTACAAGCACGTTAGTGCTATGTGAAGTAATGCAGAAACATAATGTAAAGAAGATAATCTTTAGTTCATCTGCAACTGTATATGGTATCCCGGAAACGTCACCGATTACGGAGGAGTTTCCATTAAGTGCAACAAATCCATATGGTCAAACGAAATTAATGATTGAGCAAATTATGCGTGATGTAGCATTTGCAGATGCAGAATGGAGTATTGCATTACTTCGTTATTTCAATCCATTTGGTGCACACGAAAGTGGGCGTATCGGAGAAGATCCAAATGGAATCCCAAATAACTTAATGCCATATGTAACGCAAGTAGCGGTAGGTAAGTTAAAAGAATTAAGCGTATTCGGAAATGACTATCCAACGAAAGATGGAACAGGAGTCCGTGATTACATCCATGTTGTGGACTTAGCAAATGGTCACGTAAAGGCGCTTGAGAAAGTACTGAGTACAACAGGAGTAGATGCTTACAACCTGGGCACAGGCATGGGCTATAGTGTACTAGAGATGGTTGAAGCATTTGAAAAAGTTTCGGGCAAGAAAGTTCCTTATAAAATTACAGAGCGTCGCCCAGGTGATGTGGCAGTATGTTTTGCTGATGCATCGAAAGCAAAGCGTGAATTAGGCTGGGAGGCAACACGCGGATTAGAAGAAATGTGTGCTGACTCTTGGAAATGGCAATCAAATAATAAAAATGG
>NZ_SEIY01000004.1:0-329235 GCF_004634455.1 Bacillus sp. 007/AIA-02/001 | reverse complement strand
TTAGGCTGGGAGGCAACACGCGGATTAGAAGAAATGTGTGCTGACTCTTGGAAATGGCAATCAAATAATAAAAATGGATACATGGATAGTGAATTATAAAAAATGTTGAGCTAAATGCTTATGATTTAATCCATTAGAGTTAATGACTCTTAATTTACAAGGTTAGATGTATAGAAAGTAGGAAGAAAATGAACTCAATCCTAATCTGTGGCGGAGCTGGCTACATCGGTTCTCACGCTGTGAAAAAATTAATAGACGAAGGTTTATCTGTAGTAGTAGTAGATAACTTGCAGACTGGTCATGAAGATGCAATTACGGAAGGCGCGAAGTTTTATAATGGCGACCTTCGTGATAAATCCTTTTTAAGGGATGTTTTTAAACAAGAAAATATTGAGGCGGTTATGCACTTTGCAGCTGATTCTTTAGTTGGAGTTAGTATGGAAAAGCCCCTTCAATATTATAATAACAATGTGTATGGTGCACTTTGTTTATTAGAGGTAATGGATGAGTTTAAGGTAGATAAGTTCATTTTCTCTTCTACTGCGGCAACGTATGGTGAGGTAGATGTTGATCTTATTACTGAAGAAACGATGACGAATCCAACGAATACGTATGGAGAAACGAAGTTAGCAATTGAGAAGATGCTTCATTGGTATAGCCAAGCTTCAAATTTACGTTATAAGATTTTCAGATACTTTAATGTGGCTGGTGCAACTCCAAATGGTATTATTGGGGAAGATCACCGTCCAGAGACACATTTAATTCCTCTTGTGCTGCAAGTGGCTTTAGGTCAACGTGAGAAGATTATGATGTTTGGTGATGATTATAATACGCCAGACGGTACTTGTATCCGTGATTATATTCATGTTGAAGATTTAGTAGCGGCTCATTTCTTAGGGCTTAAAGACTTGCAGAACGGCGGAAAGAGTGATTTCTATAACTTAGGAAATGGTAATGGTTTCAGTGTAAAAGAAATCGTTGATGCAGTTCGCGAAGTTACAAATCATGAAATTCCTGCCGAGTTAGCACCGCGCCGTGCGGGCGATCCAGCACGTTTAGTTGCTTCTTCTAAGAAAGCGAAAGAGAAGTTAGGATGGGATCCTAATTATGTAAATGTTAAAACAATTATTGAGCATGCTTGGAATTGGCATCAAAAGCAACCGAATGGATATGCTAAATAAATATAATAAGTGAAAGAGAGGGTATCGTCGACAAAATATGTTCGACAATACCCTCTCTTTTTTTATAGGATTTTTGCTATACTAAACTGTACTATAATACGTGGTGGAAGGAGGAGAATGATGAAAATACTTGTGGTGGATGATGAATCGAGTATTCGTAATTTGATTCGGATGCAGTTGGAGATGGAAGGTTATGAAGTATTGGCAGCGGCTGATGGGAGAGAAGCTTTAGAGAGATGGAATGAAGGGCCGGATGTATTGATTTTGGATGTTATGCTTCCGGATACGGATGGGTATGAGTTGCTTCGTTTGTTCCGTGAGAGGGATAGGGATATTCCGGTGCTGATGTTAACGGCAAAGAGTCAGATGAATGATAAGTTGCTTGGCTTGCAGCTTGGTGCTGATGATTATGTGACGAAGCCGTTTAATTATGCGGAGCTTATTCTTCGGGTTAAGAATATGGCGCGGCGTGTAAAGAAGACGGAGGCGGCTGTAAGTCATGAAGTAATTGAGGCTGGAGAGATAGTGATTTGTCCTAAGGAAAGAAAGGTACATGTGAGTGGACAAGAGATTCAGTTAACGTACCGAGAGTTTAATTTATGTCAGTTATTTGTTTCAAATCCGCAGCGTGTGTTTATGAGGGATGAGTTGCTTGAGAAAGTATGGGGATTTGAGTATATCGGAAATACGAGAGCAGTTGATATTATGGTGCAGAGACTTCGAAAGAAGCTTGGGACGAGCGGGGAATATATTAAGACAATTTATGGCGTTGGCTATAAACTGGATTGTTAAGTGGTGATGGTATGTCTTTAAAGCGAAATATGGTGTTTGGAATAGTTGGGCTGTTAATTCCGATTTTTGTTCTTTTATATGCAGTTGTTTATATTACGTTAGAAAAGAATATGTATCATAACGCAGCAGATTCTTTAGAAAAGTTAAGTGTAGAAGCACAAATTTATACGATGAATTATTTAGAGAAGGAAGCAGAAGTGGATACGCTTGGTCCGAATTCACTTTTAATTGCGTCGTATTTAGCGAAGCGTATGGATGTCCGTGTGCAGATGATTGGGAAGAATGGCGATGTTGTTGCAGATACACAAAAAGGAGCATTGCTTCACCGTAACATCGACATTGAGAGTTCTTTGAAGGGAAAGAAGTCTTACGTTTTTGAGGAGGCGGATCCAGCTCCTATTCTTTTGTTTTCAAGCCCGGTTTATTATGGAAACGATGTCATTGGAAGTATTCGTTTTATAAATGAGTTAACGGGTGAGAATGAAGTTTTAACAAATGTGAGCTGGACGTTCTTAATGACATCTCTTTGTTTAGTAGCTACCGGTATTTTCTTTGCAATTCGTTTGGCGAAGTCTCTTCATAAACCAATTGATCAGTTGAGACAAATGGCACAGCGGCTCGCGAATGGTGATTATAAGAGTAAGATTGAGTTAAATGAGTATGTGGAAATCGCTCAGCTTTCAGCATCTTTTAATGCGATGGCCGATGGAATTGAGCTGCATATTAAGCAATTGCAGGAGGAGAAAGAGAAGCAGAAAGATTTCCTAGACCGTATTACGCATGAGCTAAAAACACCGCTAACGGCAATTATCGGTTATGTTGATTTAATCCCGAAGTTACAATCGAAAGAAGATGTACAGGAAAGTCTCCGTTATGTGGCTGTGGAAAGTGAGCGCTTATTATCACTTGTAGAGGAACTGCTTAAGTCCTCGAAATATGGGACGAGTACGTTTGAAGTGTCTCCTACAGTTGTGAACATAAAGGAATTGGCAGAAGAAGCAGTTTCAATTGTAAAACCTCGTCTAAATCAGTTTGAAATTGAAGTGGTAAATGAGTTAACGGATGTACATGTTGTTGCGGATTTTGATAAGACGAAGCAAATTTTCTTAAATGTGCTTGATAATGCAATTAAGTATAGTGATGCTTCGCACATTCGTATGAATGTAATTGTAAATGAGCATGAGGCGAAGGTTTTTGTTCATGATGATGGGATCGGTATAGATGAAGTGGTGCTTGCAGAGTGGAATGAGTCTCCGAAAGGAAAGGCACTTCCTTCTAGTTACGGGAATGGTTATGGTTTGTATATTTGTCAGGAGATTATGAATAAGCAGGGCGGAAGCATGCGGATTGAGAGTAGTGAAGAAATAGGTACTACAATATTCATTACATTTTTGCTTCCGAGAAGGATGGAAGACATAAAAAACTTGAAAGCGGTTAAATGATACATTTATGAAACAATTATGCGGTATTTTCGAAACAACGTTTTTTTATCTTGGAGGTAGGCAGAAATGAAAAGGCTATCATTTCAAATTCTTATGTTTGTCATTTGTATGATTGTTTCTCTTGTTTTGTTTTATGTTATGGAGAAGCAAATCTATAATCGAATCAACATTGTAAATGATAAACAAGCCGTTTTACAAAGGGTGAATGAATCTCTTCCAATTGAAGTGAAAGTAAGACATGAAAAGTGGGGAGAAATCGTTGTAACGGATGAAGTTCGTTTGCATACGATTGTTTCATTCTTTGACCGAATTCGAATAGAGCCAGGGGACGTTAAGAGCCAAGAACAAGTATTTACTGGAGAAGTAACGTACTTGAATGGACATAAGCGTACTTTTGCAGTAGGTGACTTGTTCCAGTATGGGGAAAATGTATACGGAAAGAATGGCATGGATCCGATGATTTCAGCACTTCAAACGTATTTATTAAGCCTGTATTACACGCCAGAGCGTATTAGTGATTTCTTTGCTTCAGCAAAGGATGTCGTAGCACGTCAAGGCGATGTGGTACGTACTATCAATCTTACGCACATACTTGATTCTATTCGGTACGCAAAGCAAATTACAGATTACGGAGAAATTCAGAAGTTATTACAATCGCAGAATGAACCGATTGCTTATATTACAGCTTATAAAACAGGTAAGCGCGTAAAAAATGATCGTGAAGATATTCTTACGATTTCTGTGTATCCATCGTACTTTGTTGTGCAATATCTCGGTGATAATAACGGAAATGTCATGTATATGAAAGGCTCTCTAGCAGAGTTATTCGTAAAGGAGAATGCGTCATGAGAAAGATAGCCTTTTTCTTCTTTTTGCTAGTAATTGGAGGAGCGATGTCTAGTTGCTCTCGAGATACAACCTCTATTAAATATAGTAAAAATGGTCTCCCTATTTTGGATGATCGTCATATTGTTGCGTATGTGGCGGCTCGTGAGGAAGTTGGAGAAGCGTTACTTTCATCATTTTGTAAGCCACGTGGATGTACGTATGAATTTATTCGTCTTTCAACAGAAGAACTTCTTCGTAGAGTGGAAGAAGAAGCTGGAAATCCGAAGGCGGATATTATTATTGGCGGTACAGTAGATGCGCATCAAATGATGAAGCAAAAAAATCTTTCTATTCCTGTGATAAGCCAACATGCAAATCGTATTTCAAAAACTGTTAAAGATAAAGATGGTTATTGGTACGGTTATGAAGTGGAGAAGCTGGCAATTGCGATTAATAAAGAGCGGTGGAACGAGGAAATAGCGCCGCTCGGTCTCTCGTATCCGTTAAGATGGAAAGATTTATTGAATCCAGTATATAAAGGAAAGATTGTCATGCCCGATCCAAATGTTTCAGGTACAGCATATACGTTTTTCCAATCACTGATTGATACGTTAGGTGAAGAGGAAGCGAAGGGATATGTGAAGAATCTGGCAGAACAAGTTGGAGAAGTAACAGTGAATGGTTACATCCCAGCAGAACTTGTTGCGAGCGGTGAATATATGATAGGCATCAACTTTATGGGAGATCAGAGAATGCTTCAAAAACAAGGCTTTCCGATTTTAAGTAACGAACCTGAGCAAACAGGGTTATCTGTTAATGCGATTTCGAAACTAAAACGTGCACCGAGTGGTATTATTGCGGATTTATTTATTGATTATTGTTTATCAGAAGAAGCGGGGCATATTTTAGAAAAAGTGTCGTTTGGCGTACCAACGATGTTTGCGAAGAATGAGAAAGAAATAGAAGGACAGCCGGTTAGAAGGACGAACCAAAATATATCAAATAGCGGAATAATCGAGATATGGAATAGACAGCGTCTCTCTCTGAAGTGAGAAAAGGAGACGGAAATATATGTTTAAATGGCTCAAGCCAGCACCTGCAATTGAAAGATTGCCAGCGGATATGATCGACCGTGTATATCGATTACTACGTATTCGTGTGTTAATCGGAATTTCAGTTGGATATGCTGCTTATTATTTAGTTCGTAGTAACTTTAATTTATCTACTACGTATTTAGTAGACGAGTTCGGATTTAGCACTACACAAATCGGATTATTAGGTGCAGTAATGGCTGTTGTTTACGGACTTAGTAAATTCTTTATGGGTAATTTATCGGATAAGGCATTTGCTCAACGATTTATTGCAGTAGGTTTATTTTTATCTGGGCTTGTTAATATTTGTTTCGGTTATGCATCTTCCTTTGGGATGATTTTAACATTACTTGTTCTAAACGGTATTGTACAAGGTATGGGAGCACCACCTTGTAGTATTGTTATGACGAAATGGTTTTCAAAGAAAGAGCGTGGTACGAAAACAGGTCTTTGGAATATTTCACATAACGTTGGTGCACTACTTGTTCCACCATTCATTGGGATTGGGGTAGGTATTTTCGGTGAAAGCCATTGGCAAGGCGGCGTATTTATTTTTCCAGCGATAATCGCTATGGTAATTTCAGTTCTAGTATGGATTAATGCGAAGGATACACCAGAATCTGAGGGTCTTCCACCAATTGATGAATATCGTAATGACTATGAAGAACTTGAAAAAGTAGATAATGCTAACAAAATGTCACCAAAAGAAATTTTAATGAAATATGTAGTGAAAAATAAATTTGTTTGGTTCTTATGTATCGCAAATGCATTTGTTTACTTAATTCGCTTCGGTGTTATTAACTGGGTACCAATTTACTTAACAACAGTGAAAGGTTTTACAAAAACAGAAGCGCATTTTGCGTATTCAATATTTGAAACGGCAGCGATTCCAAGTTCTTTAATTGTCGGCCTTTTAAGCGATAAATTATTCAAAGGAAAACGTATGCCATTATGTGTTATGAGTATGGCTGGGGTTGTTGTTGGAACAATCGTCTATTGGCAAGCAACTAATATTATTGTTGTGAGTGTTGCAGTTTCTATTATCGGTTGTTTAATTTATGTACCACAGTTCTTAATCGGTTTAAGTGCAATGGAATTAGTACCGAAATTTGCAGTAGGTACGACAGTTGGTATGTGTGGTCTGTTCGGTTATGTTGGAGGTAGTTTCATAGCAAACGCAGCAATTGGTATCATTGTTGACCGTTCTGGCTGGGATGGTTGCTTCATGTTACTGTTAGCAGGCGGCATATTAGCAACGATATTCTTACTGATTGTTCAAATGGGACATGAGAGAAAAGCTTCTAAGGTAGCATAATATTTTATTTGAAAAAGCTATCCAATTGTTATATTGGATAGCTTTTATATTTTTATTTAGAAAAAACAAACAGTATGAAAAATTGCAGTTTAATATATAAATGATTTTTGTTAATTAATATAATTTTTTTAGATTCCATAAACCAAATAGATACATGGTTATACCGAAAAATCCGCCGCCACAGATGAAAATTACAACCTTAAATAAAGAAATAGAGATTTCCTCTGAACCTACATAGGGAAGGATATAATTCATAAAAACAAACATTTGAAAGCCCCAAAGCACACCTGCTTTTAAGCCAGCTTTTCTTAATTTTTTCTTGTGTTGTAAATATTCTTCTTTTGTTGCACATTCAGTATCACTTAAACCTTTTTTCTTGAATTTAAAGGCTAAATAATTAGCGTAAATCATATTAGATAGAAAAATAAATATAGTTCCTATAGATATTGTGTGGTTCATAGTATCAACAAGTAACATAATAAGCATTACCAACATATTTAACCACCATAAACCAATTCCAGCTACAGATAACTCTTTATTGATTTCTTGTTTTTGATATTCATCTCTCTCACTTAGTGTTCCAACAAAACTATTATAAACTCTTTCTTTCCATTCAATTTTCATCATTTAATCTCCCTACCAAAATAGACTATTTAAATCTGTTTTTAGTGCTTTTGCTAATTCGATACACAAGGCTAAAGAGGGATTATATTTATTGTTTTCAATTAAATTTATTGTCTGTCTCGCCACGTTAACTTTTTTAGCTAACTCTAGTTGCGATAGACCTTCAGATTTTCGATATTGTTTAACGTTATTCAAATATAAACCTCCCATTGATGGTTGTAGACCTCGTGTGCCAAAATGTCATTTATATGTGACATTTTATAATTGAATAGATGAAATGTCAAATATATATGACAAAATAGCGATGGTGCAATTAGGAAAATGATTTTAATGATTCATTTTGGCAAGAAGTTTGTTAATAAAGAATGGCTTCCATTCAATTAAAATTGCTCTTTTTCCTTTCCTTAAATCTATCTTAAAAGATATAATGTCATATTTCTAATCATTGGAATTTTTGTTACAATATAAATGGATGTGTAAAACTTTGTAAAAATAATGTAATAATATGTAATCTATTTTCAGAAAGTTTTATACAATTTTTATATTAAACTATTAAGTTATAAAAGGGAGCGAGAATATGTTACCAAATACGGTTCGTACTCCAAACAAGAAGAAGAAATGGATTATTATTGGGGTTATTGCACTAATTGTTATTGTAGCGGCAATTAATATTTTTGTTATGCAAGGTAAGAAGAAGGGTGCATCAACAAATGCTGATGCTGTAAGTTTTGAGAAAGTGACAGAGCGTAAGCTGAATAATACGAAGTTAATTTCTGGTCAGGTGAAGCCTGGTAATATTGAAAGCTTCTATGCAGATCCGGCCAAAGGGAAAGTGAAAGATATTGAGGTAAAAGAAGGGCAAGAGGTAGAAAAAGGTACGAAGTTATTCTCTTATGATAATGAAGAGATTAATCTTCAAATGAAGCAAGCTGAGCTTGATCAGAAGATGGCGGATATGCGTTACGATCAAGGGAAAAAGAAGATTGATTCGTTGAAGAAAGAAATTAAGAAGGCGAAAGATAGCGGAGCTGGGAAAGAAGTAACAGATCCGATGGACGAGCAAGTAAACGAGTTAGAGATAGGGCAAAAAACAATTGACCTTGAGAAAGAAAAAGGAAAGTTGCAGAAAGAAGAGTTAAGTAAGAAGCAGAAAGAACTTACGATTTATAGTAATTTCGCTGGTGTTGTTCAAAAGTTAGATAAAGATGCGGCACAAAGCTCATCTCAAGCGTTAGGTGGTCAAGGAAAAGCGTTTTTACAAGTAGCTTCTAAAGATCCATTCCAAGTTCAAGGTACGTTAACTGAGCTTCAGAAGTCACAAATTCAAAAAGATCAAACATTCACTGTAACGGCGAAAGCAAATAATAAGAAGAAGTGGACAGGTAAGATTACAGAGGTAAGTGAGTTCCCAACAAGTGCAGAGATGGCGCAAGCTGGCGGCATGGGTGAAGCAACTCAAAATATGTCTCAATATACATATAAAGCAAGTCTTGATAGCCAAGACGGTTTATCTCCAGGTTACCACGTTTCTCTGCAAGTAAACTTAGAGAATAAGAAGATGATTGCTGTCCCAAGTAAGAGTATTGTAGCAAAAGGCGATGATGCATTTGTTTATGTTGAGGATAAAGGTAAGCTTCGTAAACAAAATGTGAAAAAAGGTTCTACTGATGGGGACTGGACAGAGGTTGTAGAAGGCGTAACAGTGGGGCAAAAGGTGGTTAAAAATCCTTCCGACGATGTGTATGACGGAATGGAAGTGAAAGAGAAATGATTACGTTAAATAATATTGCTAAAACGTATTATCAAGGAAAGTTGGCAGTGCCGATTTTGCACGGTATTAGTTTAACGATTCAGAGCGGTGAGTTCGTTTCGATTATGGGACCGTCTGGCTCTGGTAAGTCGACGCTTATGAATATTATCGGTTGTTTAGATCGTCCAACAGAAGGCGAATATATGCTGAATGACGTGAATATCTTAACAGCAGACGAGTCAAAGCTTGCTTTAATTCGTAATGAATATATTGGCTTTGTATTCCAGCATTTTAATTTACTGCCTCGTCTTTCAGCAGTGGAAAATGTTGAGCTTCCGCTCGTATACGGTGGCGTGAAGAAAGCAGAGCGTCGCAAGCGTGCTTTGGAGGCGCTAGGTAAAGTTGGATTGGCAGATCGCGTGCATCATTTACCAAATGAGTTATCAGGTGGACAGAAGCAGCGTGTAGCGATTGCAAGAGCGATTGCAAATAATCCAACGTTTATTATGGCCGATGAACCGACTGGTGCACTTGATACGAAGTCTGGTGAGCAAGTTATGAATATTTTCACGAAGCTTAATGCAGAAGGTACGACGATTGTTATGGTTACGCATGAAGAGGAAGTGGCAGCGTATTCTTCCCGCCGCATTGTACTGCGAGACGGGAAAGTTACAGAAGATAGAAGGTGTGCGGTATGAGTTTACTAGATAGTATAAAAATTGCCTTATCTTCTATTTTAGCTCATAAACTGCGTTCAGCTCTTACGATGCTGGGTATTATTATCGGGGTAGGTTCGATTATTACTGTCGTTGCAATTGGGCAAGGCGGGGAAGCGATGTTGAAATCAAAATTCGCAGGTTCTGGTGGTAATAACCTTATGCCAATTCAATTTAAAGCAGATATTAATGATGAATTTGCTATAGGTGGATTTGAAATACCGAAGTTAACGGAAGAGGATATTTTGGAAGTAAAACAAGTGAAAGATGTTTCACACGTTATTACAACAAATTCGACAACAGAGACACTTGATGTAAATGATAAAAAAGCAAGGCTGAATGTTATTGGACTTGATAATGAATATTTTGCGGTTAATAAAGTAAAGGTTGTAAAGGGCCGCTCCTTAAATGAATCAGATATTTCTCACGCGAATAACGTTGTGATGATTAGCACAAAAACAGAGGAAACGTTATTTAAGGGCGTAAACCCAGTTGGACAAATTATCGAGATGAAGGGACAGCCAATGCAAATTATTGGTGTGTATACATCAGATAATGAATTTATGGGATTTGAAATGGAAGAAGCGTTAATTCCTCTTACGTTATGGCCTGTTTTATACGGGACAGATGATATTCAAAATATCGCAATTCAAGCTAAAAGTGTAGACAATTTAGAAGCAGCAGGGAAACGAGCTGTTGATGTATTAAATAGTCGTAAGCCAAGTGAAATCCCAGGTAAATATGAACTGGTGAATTTAAAAGAACTCCAAGAAAATGTTTCTAAAGTAACTAGCATCATGACGATGATTATCGGTGGTATCGCGGGTATTTCATTAGTCGTTGGTGGTATTGGTGTTATGAATATTATGCTTGTATCTGTAACGGAGCGTACGCGCGAAATTGGGATACGTAAAGCGCTTGGAGCAACGCGTAGTAAAATTTTATTACAGTTTTTAATTGAAGCTGTTATGTTAACACTTCTAGGTGGTTTAATCGGAATTGGTCTTGGGTATGGCGGAGCATATATCGTTTCTACATTCGCAAAATGGCCACCACTCGTCTCGTGGGAAGTTGTCGTTGGAGGCGTACTGTTCTCGATGACACTCGGTATTATTTTCGGATTAATTCCAGCAAATAAAGCTGCGAAATTAGATCCAATTGAAGCATTGCGTTATGAGTAATTAATAGTGTAGTAACAATACACATTACCATTCTAGTGGGCGGTTCGTAGCCTCTATATGAGGAAGTGAACCGCCCGTTAGAACGGGTTATATAAATAGAAGGAGGCGTTATAATGGAAGCTAATATTAATACGCAAGATGTAGGTGCGAAGAAGCCATCATTATTAGGAATGATTACTTCTCCAAGTGAGCAGTTTGAGAGAATGAAGACGAGTAATGCAGTTTGGGGTGCATTTTGGCTACTTGTTTTAATAGCTGGGCTTGTTGGGGGATTTGCTGCTTATGTATATTCTCTAACACCTGAAGCAATTAAGCTTAATAAGGAATTAGGTGTTACTGTTTCAGCTGCAATGACATATGGTATGGGATTTGGGGTAATTGCTATTAGTATGGCATTTGTCTTTCTACTTAGTGCCGTGGTGTATAAAGTGTTAATGGTATTTATAAGCAATGATACTTCTTATAAAAAATTATTAGCGATTACTGTATATTCAAGTGTTATTTCATTACTAGGTTTATTAATAAATACGATTTTAGCATATATTTTAGGTGGATCAGGTCAAGAAATGTACACTGGCCTAGAGCCAATTTTTGCTTCAAGTAGTGGTGTTGTAAAAGGCATTGTAAGTAAATTTGAAGTGTTTACAATTTGGGGATATGCAGTTACATGGCTAGGTCTTCAAATTACAGCAGGTTTAACTAAAAAGCAGGCAACAATTATTACTATTGTTTTCTTTGTTTTAACTCTTGGAATGGGCGCTTTACAAGGTATGTTCCAATAAGGAAATAAAATAGAAAGGTGGCTCTTTAAAGGAGTCACCTTTTTTTATTTTTACCCCTATTTCAAATGCCACCAACAAAATTTCAAATACTATCTAGTGTAATTTCAAATTCCGTCGGTAGTATTTAAAATTACTCACAATGAAATCTTTTCTTTATTTTTATATTGTGAAGGTACCGCGGAATACTAGAAAGGTATACCTTTTAGAAACGGGTACTGTGTGAAGCCAGCGACTTTTAAAGAGGCAGTTGTTTTGTATGAAGGTATGATTGTAAATCAAATAAAGAAATTAGGTATTCGTAAAGATTATGAAGAGTATTATCAATGTGGTTTAATTGGTCTTTGGTATGCGTATGAAAGGTATGATGCAGAGAAAGGGAGTTTTCCCGCATATGCAGTTGTAACGGTGCGAGGTTATATATTAGAGAGATTGAAGAAAGAGTTCGCAGTGCAGGAGAGGTGTGTATGTGTAGGAGAGTATGAGGATATCTTTCATTTTGAAGATGTTGAAATAAGAGTGAAGGATTTTATGAGTGTGTTAGACGAGAAGGAGAAGTATATTATTTTTGAACGTTTTTTTGTAGGGAAGACGATGGGAGAAATCGCTTTAGAGACGGAAATGACATATTATCAAGTAAGATGGATGTATCGGCAAGCAATCGAGAAAATACGGGATAGTGTAAAAGGATAAAAATAGAAAATAGAATGGAAGATAAGGAAATACTACCTTCCATTCTATTTGTTATTAAGGTGATGAATCT
The DNA here is from genome assembly GCF_004634455.1 of Bacillus sp. 007/AIA-02/001. Lineage (NCBI taxonomy): Bacteria > Bacillati > Bacillota > Bacilli > Caryophanales > Bacillaceae > Bacillus > Bacillus sp. 007/AIA-02/001. The sequence continues at coordinate 316,773 of NZ_SEIY01000004.1, read as the reverse complement.
TGCATGTTCATTTGGGATAATACATATCCAGCTTTCCATAATTGCTGGCTTAACTTATGAGGACTAATTTGTATCGTTACGGTAGCTCCATTTGAAAAATGAATTTTAGCTTGTTTAGCTTTTTTGAAAAACTCTATTGTATGAACATGTTTGAAGAAAAGCCAAATGCAATTTGGAGAAGCAGGAGATTCTGTTGGGAAAGCACAAATATATTCTCTATGATTGATCGGAATTGGAACGTTTTGTTTGAATTTAAATTTTGTTTTTACGGCATTACGTCTCCCTTGATAAGTAGAATGAATATTTGTTAGACAAGATTTCTGTATAAGTTGGAGAGCAGTTTGACAGGAGTAAAGATGGTTCCCGCTACTGTCGATAATTTTTGTGCGGTAATAAGGGTGTTTACATGGTTCAAGCATCATTGTAGAACTAGAAATAAAAATGTTGTTTTCATTATCCATAATTCTATATCCTCCCTTATAATTTTTATTCCGAATATAATTATATATAAATTAAGTAAATTTACTGTTAATATTCTATTTCATATTGTAAATTTTGTCTATTCGTTTACAATCAATAGGTGATAGTCTTTCTAATTTGCATCGCTTGTACATATATATGAAAATAGAAAAGAGTAGGCGGTGATATAGTATGAAGAAAAAGTATATTATTATGGCTTTAGTTGTCGTTCTCCTAGTATATTTAGCAAACAGTAATCCGAGTAAGGGCGAATATACAGAATGGGCAGCGAAGCAGTTTATGAAGCGTAATGATGTGAGTAAGAAGCTAGATGAAGTTCAAAAAGAGAATGAAGAGGGTCTCCTTGGCGACTTGGCATCGGCCGGTAAAAAGTTAGCGAAAAAGTATGTTGAGCCACAAGTTGGGTTATTAATTGATCATTATACGAAGCGAAATGATTATATATTCTTCTCAACATATACGACTGAGTTTGATATAGGGGAAGAACATTATAAGTATGTATGCGTCGGTTTTTCAAAGATTTTTATCCCGATTGAAATGCCGAAGAAAAAAGACGAATCTGCAAAATGATGCAGATTCGTCTTTTTCATTTTATAGAGTAATGGGAACTTCAGATACATTTTTTTCTACAAGGCGAGCTCCCTTTTTTCTTGTATTTTCATCAATGGATGAAAATACAGATGAGGCAAGGATTGTATCCATTACTTGATTTACGACTTGTGCATCGATTGGTGTGATGGGCGTATCGATAGAAAAAACGACTGTTTTTCCATCTTCCTTCGCGAAAATCAACTCTAGTACTTGCATGTGTTATTCCCTCCTTTGTATTTATCCCGCTATTTACGGGATTTGGGTCTGCCGGTTAAATTGCGGGCTAATAATCAGCGGGGATGAATAAAATCCCCACTGATCCGAGTTTTACTTTATAGTTTAGAAAGATCTGATGTGCTTACAAGTTGTACAGCGTGAAGCGGTGATGCTTGTAAGGAAGCTAGAGCATGAGCTACATTGTGTACTTGATCTAAGCTCGCATTTGTTTTAACACGTTTAAATTGTTTGCTCTTGAAAACTGTTTTGCCGTTCTTATCTAATCCGTTGTTTAAGACAAGACGTAAAGTTAAATCCATTACGATTGTTTCAATTGCCATGTGTATCACCTCCTTTCACTTTATAAATAGGATGCAAATGTCATGTTTTGGCGTGAAATTTTTTCTTTTTTTTGGTACCCTTAAAAGATTAAGAGAGGAGAATTCTGGATAATGAATCGTAAATGGTTATTTTGGATTCCTGTATTACTATGGATGGGGCTGATTTTCTATTCTTCGGCACAACCATATAAAAAGCAGGATATGCGTTCAGATATTGAACAATATGTAAATGTTGAATTTGTGAAAGAGCATTTTTCATGGGTATCTATCGATTATGGTGGAGGAACCCCTGTTAGTATTGCGAATAAAGGTGTAGGCGGATTTATTGAGTTTTTCCTTCGTAAAGGTGCTCATTTTATGGTGTTCTTTATGCTAGGTTCATTGATTTATTACGCTTTTCATCGATCAGGTTATTCGAGGAAAAGATGTTTTATATATGCCCTTCTTTTCGTTGCGGGTTATGCAACATTTGATGAAATTCACCAATGGTATACGGGAGACCGTACACCAATGTGGCAAGATTCATTGCTTGATACGTGCGGCGGGTTAACGGGGATTATAATAAGTAATTGGTTTTGGAATAGAAAAAAGCGCTAATCTCATTTTGAGATTAGCGCTTTTTTTGTGGGTAGTAAAACTCCCCGTAAATGGCCTAATTAAAGTTTCACTTTATACACCAAGTAATTCTTTTAGTTCGTCTGTTGATAGTTCAGTCATCCAACTATCGCTTGTGATGACTGCATTGTTTAGAGATTGTTTTCTTTCTAGCATTTCATCAATTTTTTCTTCTAATGTTCCTGTTGTAATGAGTTTGTGAACATGAACAAATCGTTTTTGACCAATGCGATATGCGCGGTCTGTTGCTTGATTTTCCACAGCTGGATTCCACCAACGATCGTAGTGAATGACATGGTTGGCAGCGGTTAAGTTTAATCCTGTTCCGCCAGCTTTTAAGGATAAGATGAAAATGTCATACGTTCCGTTTTGGAACTCCTCAATCATCTTGTCACGATCTTTTTTCGGTACACTACCGTTTAAGAAGAGGACACGTTGGCCGAATTTTTCTTCTAGCACACGTTTTAGCATGTTCCCCATGCCAATGTATTGAGTGAAGATGAGGCAACTTTCATTTTGATCTTTTATATTTTCTATGAGTTCCATTAACGTTTTTGTTTTCATAGAGCGTTCAACGACATTTTGTGGCTCTTCTTCTTTTAAATAAAGAGCTGGATGATTACAAATTTGTTTTAGCTTGTTCAGCATAAGTAATATAAAGCCGCGTCTTTCAATTCCACTTAATCCTTCGACATTTTGCAGTGTATCTTGAACAAGTTGTTCATATAAGGAAGCTTGTTCACCAGTAAGAGGACAGTAAGCTTTTTGTTCTTGTTTATCTGGTAAATTTAATGCGACTGTTTGATCTTTCTTCGTTCGGCGCAGTAAAAATGGTGAGATAAACCGTTGAACTTGCTGGATTTTTCCTTCGTCACGATCTTTTTCAATTGGTGTGACGAAGCGGCGTTGGAATTGCCCTAAGCTTCCGAGATATCCATGATTAATAAAGTCGAAAATGGACCAAAGTTCAGCGAGGCGATTTTCCATCGGTGTACCAGTTAAAGCGATTTTGTGATTTGCTTGCAAGTTTCGTACTGCTTTCGACTGTTTCGTATGTGGGTTCTTAATATTTTGTGCTTCATCCAAAATAACAGCATCCCAGCATAATGAAGTTAGTTCTTCCTCATCGAGTTGAGCCAATGCATAAGATGTTAATACAACATCTGCTGATTGAAGGAAATCTTCAAAAGAATTGCCCTTATCTCTATTACTTCCGTAATGTAATTGAACACGTAAATTCGGTGCGAAACGCTCAAATTCTTTTTGCCAATTTCCAAGAACAGATGTCGGCGCTACGATTAATGCAGGGCCTGTTTTGAGATTGTTTTCTTTTATATATAGTAAGTAAGAGATTGTTTGAATACTTTTCCCGAGTCCCATATCGTCAGCTAGCAATGCTCCAAATCCAAGCTTTCGTAAATATAATAACCATTCAATGCCGTGTTGTTGATACGGACGAAGTGTTGCGTTTAGTGAAGTAGGGACATCTACTTTTGGAATATCTCCAATATGAAGCAGCTTTTGGAATAGTTCCTCATAATATCCATCTAGTTCGATTTCAATATCAGTAAACGGACTATCATCTTCTACAATTTCTGTTTCAGCCGTATTTGATAAATGTTGCTGCAGGACATCTTTCATCTCTAGTCCGTATTTATCGGCACGGTTCATGAGTTTCCTTACTTCTTCGATAAAGGCTGGATCTAGTCGCATCCATTGACCGTTTATATTGAATAGACGTTTATTTTGTTCAACGAGTTCGAAAAATTCGCTTTCTGATAAATCAATGCCGTTCGTCGAAATGCGCCAATCAAAATTAACGAGCGTATTCATACCGAAGAACGATTGTGTTTGTGCTGTATTTTGCTTCAGCTGGACACGTAATTTCGGTTTTGTTGCTTTTAAATTTTGCCACCATGATGGTAGTAAAATTGTAATACCGGCTGCAAGTAATTCATTGCTTGCTTCTGTTAAGAAGTTCCAAGCTTCTGTTTCAAAGAGTTCATTTCGGAACGTATCTCCTTCTTTTAACCACGGTATGAGTTTACTAAAACCTTCTTGTGTTTCTGTAATCCGTTCTTCGTAATCGTGCCATCTTTTCGGTAAGGAATCGATGTTTTCATATACATATATGCGATGCGCCCCGCGCTTTGGTGTCACAATTGTTTCAAGCTTCCACATTTCAAATTCTTCTTGTGGTTCTTGTAGTCTTAGTCCGATTGTAAACGGAAGATCATCTTCGATATAACCAATTTTCCGAAGCCAATCTTCTTCATGTAGTGCTGTTTCCAGTTGTCTTTTCGTAAAGTCATAATGTTCATATAGTCTTTTAGCATCTTCCCAGCCGTCATTTGAGCGGTTGTCTTGTAATATGCTTTCATTTACTGCTGCTGAGAAAAGCGATGCTAATGTGTCATCTTCAATTGGTGTATTTTGAACTTTCCAAGATGGTTGTTTAGGCCAATGATTCATATCTGGTACGAAACTACCACTCGTAAAGGCATCCCATAGTTCATTTGCATCTTTCGTAAGTGCTGTAATCGTGCCGTTTATTTGAATATGTGCAAAGGAATTCATCGGTTTGTTTGCAATGTATTCAAAGGCTTGTGCATTTGTTAGCAACACACCTTGTTTTCCTTCGAAGGTTGCTTCTTTTAGAAACGTACCATAGAAAGAAGTGGAGTGCCATGTGAATGCATTTCGTTTCCAACTTGTTACGGATAATGGAGTACCGCTGTCATCTTCTCCCCAAAGGAACCAACCTTGACTAACATGCTGGAGCCTAATTGTTACTTCAGTTTGATTGATCATCGATTAATTTTCCTTTCCGTAATTCCTCTTGTAGTGCACGCAGACGTGAATGGAGATTAGCGATGTGAATAATGAAAGCATCCCATTCATCGGTGCGTTTTAATCGTTTATATAATGTACGTAATTTCTTTAAGTAACGAACTGCACGTTTATATGATTTACGATTTCGTTCTTCAATCGCCTCTACAGCAGCAAGATGGTAAAGAGGAAGTGCCACTTCTGGCGCTTCTTTTTCAATATCTTTCAGTGGCTCTTTCAACAGTTCAATTGCCTCAAATCCATATAAGAGATGAAGCTCTGCCCATGTGCGATACTGTTTTTTCGCAAGTACGTACTGTTCGTAGTTTGTGAAACTATACGGTAATAGTTCTTGTAAAATCATTTCAAAACCAGCTTGTTCATTTGTATGTGTTGCGTATGTTTCATACATGATTACAAATAGCCGAACGATATCTTTTATGAAAATCGTATTTTCGTGATCTTGGATCGTTTTCTTTACTTGTTTATACGTAAAGGAAAGCCAGTTTTTTGCACGATCCCATTGCATGGCACTTAATAGTTCTTCTAACCAATAGAAGTATAGACTCACAACAGAAGCAGGTTGTTTCTTTAGTAAGTCCATCGCTAGTAAATCTTCATCATTTAAAAAGAGAAGATGAGAAGACGCTAATGCTTTGGATAGTGGATTGATTTTCGTATCGATTCGTTTTTCTTCCTCTTGTATGTTCTCTTTATTGTTTAAAAGTTCACTCCATATGTGACGATAAATGAAAAATCGCTCTTGCGTATAAGCGTCGGTAGAGAAGAATACTTCATGAACGAGACGAGCTGTTTCTTGCAAAATTATTTCAGACTCTGAAGGAATCGCTTCTGATTGTAAGTCCCGAACGATGGATTCCACTTTATCTACAAATAGGCGAATGACATTAACAGGTTGGTGATAAGAATACGTTTTGTTTGCTTCGAATGCCTGAATTTCTTCTAATAATTTTTGAAAGCAGTAAATTGCTGCATGTAACCTGAATAATTCATGTATGGCGATGACGCGCGGAGCTTTCCGCTCAAGCTTCGTATAGAAATCTGTAAAGATACTCATAAGAAAATACATTTGTTTATAAGTAAGGCGAGCTTGTTCTTTTTTAAATGAATCATATTCTTTTTCAAAATATGATTCCCAACTTTTATAATCCGTTTCTTCAAAAGCTGATGATTGCAATACTTGTCTTGCAGTTCTAATAGGAGGAAGGGAAGGTTTCGTATTATTTTTAAATAAAGTTAATACATCTCCTACTTGCCCGAAACTAGACGCTGCAGATAGTAATACAGCGAGCATATGCTCACATTGTGTTGGTGCGAAGCAATCACAATAACTTTCAGCGACATTACGAATCGGAATATGAACGCTATATACGTTGCCTTCCGCATCTACAGTTCCTGATAGTGTATAACCATCAAAGTCAACGTTGTAGACAACACCACTACGATATAGGTGCCGAGCTGTAGCGACATGTTCCTGATCAGCTGTTTGCTGTGGATCTAGTCCTTGAACGAACTCATTCGCAATCATCATAATTTCATCTTTCGTAATTGAGTGTTGCAGCATAATATTCCTCCGTACACATATTTCTTTCCTTTACCATTATAAACAAAAAATGCTCAAAACAGAAAAAATGAAATTTGGATTACATAACTTGAAAATCATGGTAATATATAAAATGTTAATTTCATATATGAATATATACGTATAGGAGGAGAAATAATTTGTCAGATTTACAGACGAAGTTAGGTAGTGGAATGAATAAGTTACAAGAAGGAATAGAACAAGGGAAAATGAAGTTGCAAGTTGCACAAGAAATTGCTCAATTGAAAAAGGGAATGCAAGTGCAAATGCAGAAAAAAGCAGAGGTTCTATTAGAGGTTGGGCAGCAAGTGTATGTTCAATTAAGAGGAAGTGGAGTAAATGAAGCGAGCTTAAAAGAAATGATTGCTCCAGTTCAAGAATTTGATGTAGCTATTTATCAAGCAAGAAAGCGCATTGTTGAATTGCAAAAACAACAAGGTGAAAAAGCTACATGTGAATGTGGTGGACCTTTATCAATAAATGATAAGTTTTGTGGTTCGTGTGGAAAATCTAACCCGATGTTAGCGGTAGAAAATGAAGGTGAAACGGTAAATTGTATTTCATGTAATGAGCATATCGATAAAAACTCTACTTACTGTCCAGTTTGTGGAATTAAGCAAAGTGGGGAGTGAATTAAATGTATTGTCGCACATGTGGAAAACAACATGGTGAAGAAGTAAATTATTGCCCAAATGAAGGTAGTATGGAGATTGCAGGAGCTATAGATGCAGTAACATTAGAAAAAGATACTGCAAAATACTGCAAAGGTTGTGGCAGTGAAAATGCTCAAAAAAATTTATATTGTCAAAAGTGCGGGTATTCTTTATCTGTTGTGAAGAAAAAAGAACAATCTGTAAAATTGCCTACAATGGATGGTGCTCCTAAAGTTGAATTTAAAGCAGATAAAGCCGTGTTACAAAAAGGTTTTATTGGTGGGGCTGTTGCAAGTATTCTCATGTTAATTGCTGGTTGGATTGGTAGTTTATTATTTGCTTCTATGTTAAGTGAGATGTTTAGCAAATTTGCGAAAGAATTAGAAATGTTGCCAAGTTTTTATTCGAGTGCAACTTCTACGATGTTAAGTTACCATTTACTTGGTTTTACAGCTAACGATGATAGTGGATTGATATTTTCTTTATCTTGGCATACTCCATTTACATTATTATTAATCATTCCATTTATTATTTTCGCTGGTACAGGAATTTGGTTAGGGAAACAGCATGTTGCGAAAACGATTAAAGATCAAATCTTTATGGCAGCAACAGTTGGTATTATTTATGGCGTCTTTTTATTCATTATAAGTTTTATAGCATCACAATCTTTTGCAATTCCATTCTCAGAAGCAGGTAAGATTACGGTTGGCTATTCAGCGATTAAGAGTTTATTGAGTGGTGTTGTATGTGGGACATTATTTACCTTATTAGGATTTATTGCTCATACAAGCAAAAACAATATGGCAGTAGCATTTCAAGAGTTAATGCCATATGGAGCGTCTGTGTATTACGGTGTTTCAGCTATGATAAAAGGACTTTTAGTAACAGCGGTAGCGGTTTGTATTATGGCGTTAGTAAGTAAGGAAGACGGTATTGAACCATTAAAAGAAATAACAACTTTAAAATCTGAAAGTACATTATTAGCATTAGAGTTAACACCTCAATTATGGAGTATGGCTCATTTTGCGCCGTTAGAAGTATCAAGTCCAGCACTTAGTAAAGAATTTACTAGAATTGGTAAGAAATCAAATACATATGAGAGCACGCTATCGTTTTCATTTATATCAGGCGTCTCTGTAAATGGCGTAGAGCTTAGGGAGATATTGATTTCAAAAGGAGCAAATGAGGAAAGCCTTGCAGAATTTGATAAAGTGAATAATGTATTCCATTATGGTTTATTACTGCTTATTATTCCATTGTTCTTTATGTTTAGAGCGGGAAGAAAGTTAGCTAAATTACCGACCGCCAATATATATATTACATTAGCGGTATGTAGTGGTTCTTACACAATTATGATGATTGTAATGAATATGATTTCTAAGTTCCAAATTAATGTTTCAGGAACGGTAACAGGTTTATTTGGAACAAGTGGAACGGTATTATCTATGCAAAATTCATTTATATATTTAACTTTGTTTAGCTTGATTGTGACATATGTAGCGGCATTTGCTGGAATGAAATTAGCTAAAAAATAGGAGGAGAGCACGTTGAAGTTTTGTGGAACATGTAAAAAGAATGTTGCAGACCATTTGAACTTTTGTCCTGAGTGTGGGAGTAAAGTAGAAGTAATCGTTGATAACACTGCTGCTTCATATACAGAATTACAAAGCGAGACAAAATCAGTGAAAAGTAAGAAAAATTTATTTTTGATCATTGGTTTTGCTGTTATTGCTGCATTATTATTTGGGGCATATAAATTTGGAGCATATAAGTTTTCAAAAGAAAAGCAAGTAAATGTAATGATTGAAGCATTCCAAAAGAAAGATATTAATGCAATTGATGAGTTTGTAAAAGCGAATGATTCAAGCTTAAAGATTAAGACAGAGGATATTAAAGCGTACATGCGTTATTTAAAAGAGAATCCTTCTTACAACAAACAATTACTGTCTTATTTACAGAAAGAGACAGTAGATCAAAAGTTAACTAAAGATAAATCTTCATTTAAGGACGGGGAAATAGTAGAAGAGGGAAAAGAGTGGTTCTTATATCCAAAGTATAAGTTCAGCATGAAATCTTATTATATGAGCATTAGTACAACTGCAAAAAATGCAGAAATACATGTGAATAACAAAAAAGAAACAGAGCTTTCTAGTGATAAAACTTCGAAAGAGTTGGGGCCATACTTCCCAGGTACATATGTTGTAAAGGCAACGGCGAAGACAGAACTGACTGAATTAGAAACAGAGAAAGAAGTAGATTTAGCGGATGAACAGAGCGAGAAGGTGAAAGTGGATTTATCGCTTGAAGGTAAGTATGTAAGCATTTCTTCTGATGAAAGTGATGCAACTGTATTTGTGAATGGGAAAAAACGTGGAAAATTAAATTATGGAAGTTATAAGCTTGGCCCTGTATCCATAGATGAAACAGTAGAAGTACATTTAGAGAAAACTACTGATTTTGGTGTGATGAAATCTGAAAGTGTTAAAATTGGAGACCAAAGCACGTATTACTTAAAATTCCCGAAAGAAACATCAAGTTCAGCAGTGGGCGAATTTGTAAGAAATCATATTTATGATAACGTACGTGCAATTTCATTAAATGATTTTAGTTTAATTGAAAAGAATTATGATAAGAGCGGGAAATCGTATAAGGAAGACCGTGATTATATACAGTATTTACACAAGAAAGGAATTACAGAAGACTTATTAACGATGGAAGTTCGTAATGTAGAGCGTCAAAGTGATACGAAATATAAAGTAACGACATATGAAGAGTATCATATTCGTTACGGTGATGGATCTGTGAAGTTCAAAAGTTTTAATAACGAACATATTGTAACTGTGAATGGAAATGGAAAGATGTTGTATCATTCTCTTGGTGCAAATAATACGTTGAAATCAGAAGATGTATCTGGTCCAACTCGTTAATATGAGAGAAGCTGTTCAATATTTGAACAGCTTCTTTTTTGTAGCTAAATCGATATTTCGTGTCCAACCGTTGATATATCGTAAGTTATGATAGATATAATTGAAAAATCGCTGATATATTTTTTTACAATTATGAGTGTGTTTCCTTTAATATTTCTTGTACATATGGATCATGTAATATCTGCTCTATAATTGGTAACATGTTTTGTTCAAATGGAATATCGATAGGAAATGGCTTTTGAGAGCCTGGTTTTACTCCATATTGCACAATTTTGTAATGTGTATTGTTTTCAGACTTGAGCACAATTAACTTATAGCGGTTATCATCGCCAGCGAGTGAGAAATCAATAGAAGTAGCGTTATATGTTACTTCATCTTTATATATGTACGGTTTTGGCGTACCAATCCAGTCTACTTTTGCTTGTACATTCATGGGCATAGCCTCCTTATATGTATTATAAATAAATAAAAGCCAGCTCTCAATAAAGAGAACCGGCTTGTAATTTAGCAGTTATTGGTTATTTTAAAATTTTCACTTTAACAGTTTTGCGTCCCCATTTTTGAGCAGCGCTATCTGATCCAAGTAAGATATCGATACGGTTACCTTTAATTGCACCACCAGTATCTCCAGCGATAGCTTCTCCGTAACCTTCTACCCATACTTTAGATCCTAATGGGATTACTTTCGGGTCAACAGCGATCATTTTCATGCTTGGATTCGCAGTTAAATCATGACCCATTGCAGTTAATACACGGCCGCCATATGTGCCACCGTTTTCGCTCGGGTGAGCTGTATATGCTGTAGCTACAACTGTTAACTCACGACCACCAGATGGTTCGCTAGTTTCAGCAGCTTTCACAGCAGGCTTAGCAGCTGGTTTTGCTTGTGCTACAGTTGTTTGAGCCTTAGCTGGTGCTTCAGCTTTAGCAGGAGCCGTTGTTTCTTGTTTCTCAATTACAGGTGCTGTACCTGTTAAGAAAGGAACATGAACATAAGCTGTTTTCCCGTTATATTCAAATTGTAACCACTCATTTTGTACTTGGTTCGTTGTTTCGATTACATCGTCTTTCTTCAACTTTCCAAGAACCTCTGAGTTTGTGTTCGCTTCAGCACGTACGTTTAATACGTTAGCTGTTACGTAGTAGATGCTTTTTGTGAACTCTGCACTTACGAATGCGTCTTTACCGTCTAAAGTAACTTTTGACCATCCGTTCTCTGTATTTTGTACATCTATTTTATTACCGTTTAGTAATTTACCGACAACTTTTGATTCCGTAGTAGGGTTTTCGCGTACGTTTAGTACATCTGTTGTTACAACAGTTTCTGCATTAGCAGATGATGTGAAAATCCCAAGACCAAAAACTGCTGCTGTTGCTATACCAATTAATTTTTTCATGATAGCCTCCATTGCGTTTGTTTTCGTGTCCTCATTATAGCAACAGATTTTTTCGGATTTGGGGAAAACACACAATTACAAACCATTCGTAATAAGTCGTTAATATCCTGTAATATAACAAAAAATATAGGAAAGCGTTTTTCATTCTATATGACTCATAGGTTTCTAGTTATATTCAAAATATTTAATACAACATGTTTTTTTCGACGTAAATAAAAATATTACAGGGATGTTACATGATGTTTACTAAACGATTACATTCCTTGAGTATTTTACCGTTTTATGGGTAATATAGTTATATAAACATAAACATTTTGTTTGTGAAGCTATAAACACGTGCTATATACTAGCAAAAAAACCGCATAATTGTTACAAAACGAAAGGGTTGCAAGGAAGAAATTTGCCCTTTTTTACATATGTAACACATCCTTTTTTAGGAAAATACATTCCTATCCGCGTTTTTCTCACACAATTTGACAGCAGTATTTCTAACTTGTAGCTCTTGCAGAGTGAAAAGGTTATACGAAAGGTAAGGCTGTCCATAAGAATTCGAATTGGTGAAGGTGAAAGTAAGAAAATCACCGCAAAATTATAGTTTTCTATCCGATTTTACATATCGGAATTTATGTTATTTACAAAAGCGAAACCTACGAAGGGGGATTTGATGAGGAAACTGACAAAAACATTCATCGTTTCATTAACATTATGTATTGCATTTACAATTTGGGGGATTATTCCCGAATCTATTATTGGAAAAGGTAGTTTAGGAAATGTAACAACCGCAATTCAAACTGCATTAGTTAGTAAGTTCGGCTGGTTTTATATTATTTCCGTTTCTATTATTTTAGGTGTGTCTATCTTTTTAATTGTTTCGAAATACGGTTCTATTCGTTTAGGCAAAGATGATGACGAACCTGATTATAGTTATATGACATGGTTTGCTATGCTATTTAGTGCTGGTATGGGTATCGGGTTAGTTTTCTGGGGCGTTGCCGAACCATTAAACCATTTATACGCACCTCCGTTTGGAGAAGGTGCAACTGAGGAAAGTGCGCGTCTTGCACTGCGTTTTTCATTTTTCCATTGGGGATTACATCCTTGGGGACTATATGCGTTTGTAGCGTTATGTATTGCTTACTTTACCTTTAGAAAAGGAAAAGCAAGTACGATTAGTGCGACAGTAGGTCCGTTATTTAAGGGCGGGGAACACGGGCGTATTGCTCATTCATTTGATGTGTTAGCTGTTTTTGCAACTGTGTTTGGTGTTGCAACGTCATTAGGTCTCGGTGCAAAACAAATTGCGGGTGGTGTTAGTTATTTAACATCTATCCCGAACTCATTAACGACACAGTTAGTTATTATTGCAATCGTAACGGTTCTTTTCATGTTATCTGCACAAACAGGTCTTGATAAGGGAATTAAATATTTAAGTAATACGAATATTATTTTTGCGTTTGCACTTATGATCATTGTATTATTTGCGGGTCCAACAAACTTTATTATGAATTACTTCACTTCAACAATCGGTTCTTATATTCAGGAATTACCAAGCATGAGCTTCCGTTTAAGTCCATTAGACGAAGGTGGAAACCAATGGATTCAATCGTGGACAATTTTCTATTGGGCATGGTGGATTGCATGGTCACCATTCGTAGGTACGTTTATTGCTCGTGTTTCACGAGGCCGTACAATTCGTGAGTTTGTTATCGGTGTGTTACTCGTACCGACCGTAATTGGTGCACTGTGGTTCTCCGTTTTCGGCGGAACAGGTATTCATATGGAGCTGTTTGGTGATGCACATATCTTCGAAAAAGTGAAAGAGATGGGAACAGAAGTAGGATTATTCGCTATGTTCGATCAGATGGGCAGCTTTGGATCAGCTTTATCAGTTTTAGGTATTTTACTTATTGCAACATTCTTTATTACATCTGCAGACTCTGCAACATTCGTTTTAGGGATGTTAACGACACATGGTAGTTTAAACCCACCAAATCGTATTAAAATGATTTGGGGTATCGTTTTAGCCGCGATAGCTTCTACGCTATTATATATTGGCGGATTAGAAGCATTACAAACGGCAGCTATCATTGCAGCATTCCCGTTCGTCTTTGTTATTTTCTTTATGATGGCAGCATTATTTAAAGAGTTACAAAAAGAAGGACGTATGAAGCGTCATTAATAATAGAAGGAAAAGAGCTGATTTCATATCAGCTCTTTTTTTATCCCTCTATTTGCTGAGCAGTAAGAACCCCACCTCAAAATTCAGCAAACGCAAATAAATCGAGCTGCTTGTAAAAGCCCGATTGGTGATGGCTAATGAAAGTTTCACTTTATATAGAAGGAATTTGAAATGCGGGTAGGGGAAATAAAATACTTTACCATATAAGTAGTATGCCTTTTATACGAAGAAAAAACGATAGGTTTCGACAATATTCGATCCCTTGCGAATTCTATTCATATTTTTGACAAAAAATTGTCGGAAATGTGTTGTCACGTTTATATATATGTGCTATATTATTTCCTGTAAGCGATTTCAAATAGTTTTAAAGCGCATTCAAGGGGGACATCTAGAATAATGAAACGTTACGAAAGAAAGTGGAAGCATATTTGTTTGAAACGTGTGGCACATCGTAGTGTCCAAGAAAGCACGGAACCTAAGACTGAAACGCGCAAAGAACAGCAAGAGAAGCAATTGGTTCTACAAAAATAGCAATCACTTTTTCGTATATAAATGAAGGTCGATCGTTCGTTGGGGGATGGACGTGAAATTACTTTCAGCTAAGGGGTATTGTCTGATATATAATTTATACGGCAATAAATAAGCACAGAGCATACGGCGCTCTGTGCTTATTTTTATTATTTATCTTTTTTGAATCGAACTGTTTTATCCCAGCCAATGACTTGTTTCTTGCTCTTTGCACGTAAGTATAAGATTAAGCTACGAATAAATAAGTACGTAAAGAGCTGTGCGTACGTAAAGTACATAATAACGCTAATAAAAATATTAGTCGGTGTAAAGGTTCGTTCGACACTCTGGGCACTAAATAATTGAGAAACATATGTAATATATGCGACATACCACATAAATAGTAGCGGAATGCTATATTGAATTTGGAATATCCCGAGTAGCCCAATTACAAACCAAACGTTCGAAATGATTAGGAATAGCCAAAATACAACATACACTAGAACTTGTTGTAAGGAATGAACAAGCAGCTTTCCTTTAAAGAAACTTAATGATGAGAACATTTTTTCTAAAATATATAAATTTCCCTGGAGCCAACGTGTACGTTGTTTAATAAGAATTTTTAAATGCTCTGGTTCTTGTTCCCAAGTAACTGATTCTGGGACGATTGGTAAGAGATAACCTTTTTGTGTAATTCGTAATGTTAATTCAGCATCTTCTGCAATTGCGTAAGGGTCATAGCCACCAAGCTCTTCTAGTGCGGAGCGACGAAGAAGCATGTTTGTTCCTGTCAGCGAGCCCGTTTGGAATAGTAACCAGCGTCCAGATTGCATAAGGAGCTGGAAGATTTGGAATTCTAGCGAAATCATTCGCGTTAACCAGTTTCTTTTTTCGTTTACTGTACGAACGTGTCCAACAGCTCCAACAGCATCTTCAGTTGTTTCAGCGTGTTCTACAAGCATTCGCAGTGCGTGTGGTTCAGGTTGGTTATCTGCATCGTAAACACAGAAGTACTCACCATCTGAAATACTAAGCCCATAGTTTAGTACACGTGATTTACCCTTCGGTTCACCGGGAGGAACACGAATATGACGAATATGAGCATAAGCTTTGTCGAAATCATCTCCGATTTCAGGTGTTTCATCTTGAGAGTTATCATTTAATAAATAAATAGTTAGCTTTCCTGGATATTCAATCTTTGCCATCGCCTCTAAAGTATCTTTAATAACGACGCCTTCATTATGGGCAGGTATGAAAATATCGACGCTCGGATAATGTTCTAGCGTACGATCTTTTCGTTTACTATTTCGGTGAATTAAGCCCGCGATTGTTAAGAAAGAGTAGTAAACGAGTAAGCCAGAGAATAGAAAGGCCGTAAAAATAAGTACATATTTAATTGAAAATGTGATACTAATCCAAAAAACGAGTACGCAAAACAGAAGGAATAAAAGAAGTATAACGAGAGTCATCATAACAGTGTCTGTCCTTTGTTTCCAATTTGCTCGCGTGAAATTTTTATATCTTTGATTGCTTCAGCAGCAAGCCATTGCTCCATTTTTGGTTTTAGGCGGTTCATTACAATGTCAGCACCAGCTTCATTTGTGTTTTGTAATAAAATAACTAGCGTATTATTATCATATTCAGCAGCAAGGTCAAAATCATTCCTTACCGTTTCAACTAATAAAGAAGCTACACGGTCCATAACACTTTCCTTTGTATATTTACTAAAGGAAGTGAAATCAAAGTAAACAATAATGCCTGTTTCATTACGACGATTCATTGCAGTCGTTAATAACGCTTGGCGTCTCTCGAATTCTTGTCTTGTTAGTAATTTGGATTCTCCAATATATTGTTCCAATGTTCTCACACGCTCAGTTAAAGCTTTATTTTCATGAATCACTTTTTTCAATAGGTGAGTTGTTATATATACAATGAAGAAGTTAGCTGCCATCAGGAAGTGGGTAATCATATATTGCCATTGATCTGATGTACTCCATAAGTGAAGCCATGCTTGATAGAACAAATAAAATACGGAAATAATGGTTCCTAGTATGAAGAAAATAAATGCTGTTTTGTCAGCTAAAAATAAGAATAGTACATTTACGATTACGTATATTAGTGTAAAAATGAGAGCATGCTCATATTTCGTCACATGTACAGTAGTAAAATAAAATACAATTTGTAAAATCCACATAGAGAGGATTTTATAGAACTTATCTTTCACAAAACTTTCCTCCTTAAAGCTATTTCATCAATAGATACTTGTAGTATGCGCAATTATTAAGAAATTGACCATGTCGTTAAACTCTTTTGAAGGGTAACAACAAGTAGTATCTCTATTTTCATAAGAAAAATAAAAAGACTTAAACATTATTGTATCATAATGTGCCTATATTTAGGATAAATTGATTAATAGATACATAAAAGACGTTTGGATTGCATGAAAAAAGTCTCCTCTTGTAGAAAGAGAAGACTCTATATAAGTTTATAGGAACATCATACCTGCAACTGCTGCGTTTAAGAAGTTCGCTAATGTACCAGCGATAACTGCTTTAATCCCTAATTGTGCAATTTGTTTACGGCGAGTAGGAGCTAACGTTCCTGTTACACCTAATTGAATTGCGATAGAAGAGAAGTTTGCAAATCCACAGATTGCAAATGTTAAAATTAGATTTGTTTTGTCAGAGAACTCTGCCATGTGTGGTCCTAAGTTTGCGTATGCAACGAATTCGTTGATTGCAAGTTTTTGACCGATAAAGCTTGCTGCTTGTATCGCTTCACCAGGAGAAACCCCGATTAAGATTGCGAAGGGTGATAATAAGTAACCAAAGATTAAATCAAGACTAAGTTTAATATCGAACAGAGAACCAACCCATCCTAATAATCCATTTAATAAAGCGATTAATGCGATGAAAGCCATTAACATTGCTGCTACGTTAATAACAAGTTGCATACCTTCAGATGCGCCGCGTGCAGCTGCATCAATAACATTTGCGTCTTCACGTTCTGTAGAAAGTTCAACGTTATTATCTACTTTTTCTGTCTCTGGCATGATTAGTTTCGCAATTAATAAGCTCGATGGAGCCGCCATAATTGCAGCTGCTAATAAGTGCTCTAACGGAATACCCATTGCTGCATAACCGACAAGAACGGATCCAGCAACAGCTGTCATACCGCTTACCATAATAGTGAAGAATTCACTATTTGTTAAGCGTGCTAAGTAAGGTTTAATTAAAATTGGAGCTTCAGTTTGTCCTAAAAATACAGTCGTTACTGAGTTTAGGCTTTCTGCTTTAGAAGTTCCAAGAAGTTTACTTAATGCACCACCAACGATGCTAACAAATTTCTGCATAATACCGAAATAATATAAGATTGCTACTAATGAACTAATAAATACGATTGGAAGTAGTGCTTGAATAAAGAATACAAATCCCCAAGGTCCCTTTGCGTTGACTAAATCCCCAGTAACGAACTTAATTCCCTCGTAAGAAAAATTAATTAATCCTTGAACACCGTCAGCAGCGTGTTTTAAACCTGCTTTACCAGCGTCCCATCGTAATACGATAAATGAAAATGACATTTGTAATGCTAGCGCAATTAAAATTGTGCGCCAATTAATAGCTTTGCGGTTGGAAGATAGTAAGAAAGCAATTGCTAATACTCCAATCACGCCGCCAATTCCCCATAAAAGATTCATGCAGTGTATGCTCCTTCCTCATAGTAAAAACAGTGTATAAACCAGTTGTCTATACGTTTGCGAATATAACATCTTTAGTAACTTATCATAATGGACATCGGAGGTCAAACGTCTAATGAAAAGTTTAAATAAAAAGAAAATTCTTCAAAAAAACACATATAAAATAAATAGACATGAAATAGGTTATGTTTTTTATGAAAATATATACATTATGATAACGTTATGCATTGTTTTTGTAGAATAAAGTGTATGAAATGGAAGAATGGATACATTATTTTTGTAGAGAGAAGGTAGGAGAAAGGGAGTAATATGTTGAACTCATAGCAAAAAAGCCTTCTAGTAAACTAGAAGGCTTTGAAACTATTAATTAAGGTGCTTTCGTGTATCCTAAGAAGTGGCTCTTCCAATAAGAGTTACTTAATGAAGCGATTGCTACACCTTTATCTCCAGCTTGGATAAATGATCCGCCCCCAAGGTAAATACCCATGTGAGAAGGACCAGATTTATAAGTGTTTTGGAAATAAATTAAGTCACCAGGTTGTGGACTTGAAGTTTGTGGTAGGCTACTCCAATATCCTGCAACACTTTGGCGGCTAATGTTATGACCAAATTTCTTAAATACGTGGTAGATGTAGCCACTGCAGTCTACGCCGTTAGCAGAAGTTCCGCCCCAAACGTACGGTACACCTTGCATTGATTTTGCATATGCAAGTACGGAAGAACTGTCGCCGCTATTGTTGCCTGTATTATTATTGTTGCTATTGTTTTGATTGTTATTTTGGTTATTGTTAGGCTTATTATCTACTGCGCCTCCAACTGGTGTTTTAGATAGGTAACGTGTTCCGATATAACCAGTTTGACCGTTGTAGTTAATTTTGCTCCATCCAGAGTTTTCAGAGATTACTTGAACCTTCTGACCTTGTGGAAGTGCGCCTATGATTCTGTAATTTGTACCTTCGCCGCTACGTACATTTAGTGCAGAAGCATTAATGTAGTAGTCGCCAATTGCACCTTGGTTAGGTTTTTCAGGTTGTTTTGGTTGCTCAGGAGTAGTAGTGCCACCTTTAACGAATTTTACAAATTCGCTACTAACAAAGCCTGTTTTTCCTTGGTAATTTACTTTAAACCAACCGTTTTCAGATCCAACTACGTTTAATGTTGTACCATTTAAAACGCCACCAATTACACTATGGTAAGCGGCAGGGCCTGTACGAACACGTAGAGATGTAGCGTTAACCACGTAAGAACCACCAGTTTGAATAGTTCCATTATTATTGTTTTGCTCTTGTTTGTTGCCTTCTGTAACGTTTTCGTTAGAACCGCCTTTTGTTACATAGTCTTTGCTTACATAAGCAGTTTGTCCTGCGTAATTGATTTTGAACCAATCTTGAACTTCTCCAACAACTTGTACTACTTGTCCTTTTGTAACAGAACCTACAGTTGTGTGAGAAGTGCTAGGACCTGTACGAACGCGAAGGGAAGATACATTTACTGTATAGTTTCCGCTTGCTGGTTTTACTTCTTGGTTGTTATTATTCGTATTGTTGTTTGAAGAACCTGCATTAGAAGAAACGCCAGATACGAATTCGCCACTTACATAACCTACTTGTCCATTATGGTTAATTTTCACCCAACCATTTTCTTGTCCAATTACGTTTAATGTTTGTCCTGCATATACACGTCCAGAAACAGAACTAGAAGTGTTAGGAGCTGTACGTACACGTAATACATCAGCAGTAACTTTATTGTTTCCACCTGTGCTTACATTGTTGTTTGCTGCTCCACTTTTTGATACAAATTCGCCACTAACAAAGCCTGTTTTTCCGTTAATGTTAATTTTGAACCAACCATTTTCTTCGCCAATCACGTTTAGTGATTGACCGTTATAAACACGTGAGATGATGTCGTGAGAAGTACTTGATCCCGCACGAACATGTAAGACGCTCGCGTTTACCGTATAAGATGAGTTGTTTGACGCAGAAGCTTGGACAGTTGTAGCAGCTTTTTGTGTATTTTGTTCAGGTGCAGCTTGAACACTATCAAGTGTAGGTGCTGCTCCTCCTGCTACAGACACTGCCGCAAGACCGGCAAGATACTTTTTCATAATTTGTCGATTCCTTTCTGTCTGTAATGTAGTGAAGAAATATTTACCAACTGTTAAAAATTCTAAAGAGCATGTCGATTACTGTCAAGACTTATATAGGAATCTGAATATGACAAAAAGATTACAAGAAAAAAATCAAGGCATAAAATTGCACCTTGATTTCCATTTAAATGCATATATTGAATATGAAAGGACAGAAATTATTCGTGTTTAAGAAGATGCCATATTGGATTGTAATAAGATTTGATTAAAAGATTTTTGCAGTTTTTTGGTGATAGGCCCAACTTGCCCATCTTGAATCGCGGTCCCATCAAGGTGGGTCATTGGTAAAATTTCAATCGTTGTGCCTGTAAAAAAGCATTCATCTGCTTGATAAACGTCACGAACGCTGAAAAGTTCTTCCTGCACAGGAATGTGAAGAGTATTCGCTAAAGAAAGGACATATTGACGAATAATGCCATTTAAAATAAGGTGATTGGCTGGATGTGTGTAAAGCGTTCCGTTTTTAATTAAAAAGAAGTTGGAATGGCTTCCTTCCGTTACAATACCGTTCCTTACGAGAAGTGCCTCTTTACAGCCTTTCCGTTCAGCTTTCGTAGCAGCTAGTACGTTTGGTAATAAATTTAATGATTTAATGTCACAGCGTAGCCATCGAGTATCGGGTTCTGATATAGCGCGTATACCATATTCAATCCATAAAGCTGGTCGTTCTTTTTTTGTAATATAGGCATAAATTGTCGGAGGGTTGTCATATGAAAATACATGTGTGCGAGCTTGTACACCACGAGATACTTGCAAATAAATGGTGCCATCTTCGTGGAAATGGTTTCGTTCAATTAATTTGTAAAGTAAAGTGATGAGCTCAGCTTTTGAGAAAGGGAGCGATAATTCTACTTCTTCCATGGATCGATATAATCTCGTTATGTGCGGATCTAATAAATGAAAGTTCCCTTTATATAGGCGAATAACCTCATAGACACCATCTCCGAACTGCGAACCTCTCTCTTCAAGTTCTATGTACGTTTGTTGTTTTGTTGTATCAATAACTTCATCATTCCAAAGTACAAATTTTTCGTATGCCAATTTCCGTCCCATCCTTTCGTAAGTACGTAAGTAACGTGAAACTTTCATTCATGCGAGATAAAAATCACTATAGTAATTTTTATGTGAGCAATTCTCTACATATGACCATATATGTATTTGTAAATCATAGAGAAATAAGGATGATCTACCCCGCATTAACGGCAGTAAAGCCCCTACTTACAAATTCGGGTAGAGCAAAGAAGTGAAGTGGGCGAATCACTGCCCGTAAATGCCCGATTGATGAGGGCTGATTAAAGTTTCACTTTACAGCATTTTGTATATACAAATTCGAAAATAAGAAATGAGAATCCTGCTTTTAAATAAAAAAAAGCAACATTCTTATGGAATGCTGCACAAGGAGGGTAGCTACCTTTCATAGGGACATTGTCTCGTTGAATGCTTTGTGTATGGAAACAAAACAAGTTGAAAGACAATTATAAGAAAGTAGAAACAAAAGATTTACACATTTCTTTAAGGGATCTTACGAAAGATGAGAGATAAGAAATATGTAGAACCTCGTTTACATATTTTATTATAGAGATTCTTCATTAACACTATGTGAATATTTGGTAAAGGTTATGTAATTTTAAAGTTAATGAATATAAGTAGTTGTATGGAAGAAAATAAAAAAGAGGCTGAGATTACTCAGCGCTCTTCTTTTCTTCTTTAATAACTGTTTTTACTTCACCAGTTTTGATCTTATTACTTTCAGAGAAGCGAAGTAAGTCACCTTCAATGATTTTATCAGACATGTTCAATTCATTTTGGGCACGATCAATTAGTGGCTGGGATTCTTCTTTCGGTAATTGTACAACTTCGCCAGTAGCACGGTCATAGAATGTACTGTTTGTGTACATGTATTTATCTGTAACGAAGCTACCGTCACGAAGAACAACGAATCCTTTATTATCAGGTGAGAATACATCATGACCGAATCGAACGTCATTTGTAGAATCTACACCAAGTAAGTTTAGAATAGTTGGTTTAATGTCAATTTCACCAGTTGGTTTCGAAATTGTTTTACCTTCTTTTTGACCTGGAACGTGAATAAACATCGGTGTTTTTTGTAAGTTCATATGGTCAAATGCAGTGATTTCTTCTTTTCCTAAGAACTGTGCCATTGCACGGTTATGGTTTTCAGAAATACCGTAGTGGTCACCGTAGAATACGATTACTGAGTTGTCGTAAATACCTTCTGCTTTTAGACGCTCAATAAAGTGTTTCATTGCTTCGTCTAAGTAACGAGCAGTTACCATGTAACGGTCAAATACTCCATCACCAGAATTGTATTCATCGATTAATTTTGTACTGTCATCGTAAGTGAATGGGTAATGATTCGTTAAAGTAAGGAAGCGAGTATAGAATGGTTGCTTCACTTGTTTTAGCATATCAATAGATTGATCGAAGTACTCGATATCTTTTAATCCCCAGTTTAATTTTGTTTCTGGCGTAATCTTGTAGTCAAGCTCGTTGTAGTAACGATCATAACCAAGTGCTGGATACATAATGTTACGGTTCCAGAATGTTGCGTTGTTTGCGTGGAATACCGACGTGTGATACCCTTGCTGACGTAAAATTTCTGGAGTTGCTGTATATTCATTGTTACCGTGTGTGAAGAATACAGCACCGCGGTCTAGTGGATATAACGAAGTATCTACTAGGAATTCAGCATCAGATGTTTTACCTTGACCAGTTTGATGGAAGAAGTTATCAAAGTAATAACTTTCTTTCGTAAATTGGTTTAAGAATGGTGTAACTTCTTGTCCATTAACTGTTGCACCAATTAAGAATGTTTGTAATGACTCAAGAGAGACAACAATTACGTTTTTCCCTTTTGCAGTACCGAACATATTTGGATCTGGTTTACTTTGTGTTGTTTTTACGTAGTTTTCTGTTTCTTGTAATTTACTACCGTCAGCGAACGCTTTTTGTGAACTTGATTTTGCTTGTAAGCCAAGATCGTATACTTGATGTACATATAATCCTAAGTTTTTAACAAGCATAACGCGGTCGAATGAACGTGTTAATAGTTCTGGGCGTTCAGCTTCTGCAAGTCCTAAGTTTGCGAAGAAAATAGCAACTGTTGATACGAAGTATAGAGAACGCATCGGGCGTGCTACACGCTCTGTAGGTGCAAAGTTCTTCATTTTCTTTAATAGAACGAAGAAAACGATAATGTCTGCAAATGCAAGAATAATTTTGTAGTTAAATAATTCTTTCACACTAGAACCTAAACTTCCGAAGTTAGATGTTTGTCCTAGCACCGGTAATGTAACGAAGTCATTGTAGAATCCGTAGAACATTACGTTACCAACAAGAACGATTGTTAAGACAAAATTAATTCCAAGTGCTATATAGTTACGTTTTTTCCCTTTTGCAAATAATGCAAGACCAACAAGCAGTAATGATGCTGCTAATGGGCTAAGGAATAAAATGAATTCTTGCATGAAAGATTCAAGTTTTAAATCAAAGCTTGTGCGTGTAATAAGGTAAGTTTTCAGCCATAAGGCTAAAGCTACGAATACAGTGAAACGCACATTTTGAAATTGTGATTTCAAGGTTTCTTTCATTCATTTCCACCCTTTCTCTATCAGGCTTGGTCGATTTTGGAGCGAAAAATGCTAAAATAAAAAATACATAGTTTTCTTGGCCATAATTAAAGGTTCTATATTCACCCATATACGACTATAACTATGCATACCCTTTTGGTTTCTTTTGTTGCTCATAAGCATAACGTCATTTCTGTATTATACAACAAAATTCATTTCTGAGAAACACTATAACATTTTACATTTTTTGTATAAGATTTGTCACTACCAGAGAAAACTTTAACATTCGTTTATATGTCCGTCAACTAGAAAATATAACAAAGGTAGAGCAGAATGTTAAGTGGAAGTGAAAATTTTCTTTGTTGAGAAATAAGAAATGAATATGGGTAAGGGTTATCTAGAAATCTATTATATGAAGGAAATAGTGTGAAAATTAACGAACACTTGTTCTTTTTTGGTTTGTTTGTTACAATAAAAGTTCATTGATAGGTTTTGTGTAATTTCCATGAACTTTTACTGATAACATATTGTAGCTTATTTCTTTTTAAAAATAGGGAGGCTTTTTACATGAAACAAAAATTTTCAGTTGAAGCGTTTTGGAAGAAAGTAAAACATGTTGCAAAGCAAGCAGGGCAATCGGTCATTTATGCAAGTTTATTACTGTTTTACGTTTTGCAAAGACCCGATGTTCCAAAACGAGTGAAAATTATTGTAATTGGAGCACTTGCTTATTTTATTGCACCGATTGATGCGATTCCAGATTTCATTGCTGGAATTGGCTATACGGATGATTTGGGGGCGTTAACGGCCGCACTAATACAGGTGTCGTTATACGTCAATGAAGATGTGAAAGATAAGGCACGAGTGAAGTTGGCAGAATGGTTTGGTTCGGATATAGACACAACATTTATCGATCAGAAATTAGGTCAATAGGTGAAACCTGTCATAAGGTGACAGGACGAACGTAAGCGAGGAAGTGCATTATGCCATCAGGAAGAACGCATACGAAAATAAACTTAATATCCCTTCCGGTTGTTTTGTTTTTGCTCTTTTCGTATGGATTAACAAATTTTGATTTTTTATTAACTTTTGCGATTGGTTTTTTAGTAGGTACTTCATTTTTAACACCAGATTTAGATACGTACAGTAATGCTTATAACAAATGGGGTTTCTTACGTATATTTTGGTATCCTTATAAGAAAGTAATGCCGCATCGATCTTTCTTTACACATACGATTATACTTGGTGATGTAATTCGTATTGCGTACATGTTAATCGTCTTTTCTCCATTTTTGTTACTATTAAATGTAATCGCACTGGATGGTAATTTAATAGAAATTGCGAAGAAGCATGAGGTTGAAATTGTAACGTTCTTAATGGGAATTGTTGTGGCAAGTACGCTCCACATTATAGCGGATAAAGTGAATACGCGCCGAAAGAAAATGATGAGAAAAAAGAAGAAACGCAGAAGATAAAGTGAACGAATTAGGAAAAGGGCCCCTTGCAAATTGCAAGGGGCCCTTTTTAAACAAACATTTGTTTAAAATTAAGCTTTCAGCACTTTAATTCCTTTTACAATGTTCCAGATGAAGTAGTATAAGCTGATGATTCCGCAAATAGCTAAGACAATCATTGATCCAATTCCAAGTGTTACATCTGGTTGATCAGATCCAAGACCCATAATTCCTAGAATAGTTACGCCAATGAATGTAGCGATACTTGGAATGATGTGTGTCCATAGAGCACGTTTTGCATGTGGTTTTGTTTCAGCGTCTCCCACGATCCAAACGATAATAGGGAATAAGATAGGGGCAAATAGTACACTAAAGTATGATAACGCAGCTAATATTTTATTTCCGTTCATATATATCACCTCATGAATAATTTCTGTTGTTATACTATTATTATGCAATAATTTTGGCAAACTTCCTATCGATGAACATTACAAGAACGTGACGATTTTGTAAGATTTTCTGTTAAATAATAAAATTTTCAAAAAAATCTTTTTTAATAGAAATTGTTATGGTACAGTATAAATGAAAGTTGTTGAAAACGTTTTCTTAAACGTTTTTTTATTTTAGGCTTAAAGGTATGATGACCTGATAGTCTATTGATGAGGTTATTCTATTTAAAAGGGGATTCTTTAGGGGGAGAGAACAATGAACACATGGACACAAGTTTATGATCCATTCGGAAACATTTGGATTTCGGCAGCGGTCGCACTTATTCCGATTATCTTTTTTTTCTTAGCTTTAGCAGTTTTCCGCATGAAGGGGTATGTGGCAGGATTTATTACAGTTGTACTTACAGTTTTAGTAGCGTTATTCGCTTATAAAATGCCGTTCACGATGGCAATGGCAGCAACCGGGTACGGTTTTTTGTATGGGTTATGGCCAATTGCTTGGATTATCATTATGTCCGTATTTTTATATAAAATTTCTGTGAAAACAGGTCAATTTGATGTGATTCGTGCATCGGTATTATCGATTACGAACGATCATCGTCTACTCGTTATTTTAATTGGATTTTCATTTGGAGCATTTTTAGAAGGAGCGGCAGGATTTGGGGCACCAGTAGCGATTACAGCAGCGCTTCTTGCGGGTCTTGGGTTAAATCCTTTATACGCAGCAGGTCTTTGTTTGATTGCAAATACTGCACCAGTGGCGTTCGGAGCGATGGGAATTCCGATTACAGTTGCTGGACAAGTAACAGGTATTGATCCACATAAAATTGGACAAATGGCTGGGCATCAATTACCGTTCCTATCATTATTTGTTCCATTCTTTATCGTATTTTTAATGGATGGATTTAAAGGTATAAAACAAACGTGGCCTGCGTTACTTGTAGCGGGTAGTTCATTTGCGATTACGCAGTTCATTACAGCGACATTTTTAGGGCCGGAACTTCCGGATATTACATCGGCACTTGTAAGTTTAATTAGTTTATCGCTGTTCTTAAAAGTTTGGCAGCCGAAAGAAACTTATCAATCTGGGCAAGCAAATAGTGAAGTAGCAGCAACAACGACAGTAGCATCGATGCCCAAATTAACGTTTGGAAAAGTAGTGAAGGCATGGTCCCCATTTATCGTATTAACGGTTATGGTAGTCATTTGGAGCCAAAGTTTCTTTAAGGCATTATTCGCTCCAGGAGGGGCTTTAGAAAGTCTTGTATTTAAGTTTGAAATTCCAGGTCTGCATAATCTAGTAATGAAAGCAGAGCCAATTGTAAATAAACCAACGCCTTACGAGGCAATTCTGAAGTTTGATGTATTATCGGCAACTGGAACAGCGATTTTAATTGCTTGTATCATTTCCATGTTTATTTTGAAAATGAATGTAAAAGATGCAGCAGTGACATTTAAAGAAACGTTAAGCGAATTAAAAATGCCAATTCTATCTATCGGATTTGTACTAGGGTTTGCATTTATCGCAAACTATTCTGGTCTATCTTCTACGTTAGCGTTAGCATTAGCCGGAACTGGCGGACTATTCCCGTTCTTCTCGCCATTCTTAGGCTGGATTGGCGTATTCCTAACAGGGTCTGATACGTCTGCGAATGCACTGTTCTCAAATTTACAAGCCATTACAGCGCAGCAAGTCGGCGTATCTGAAGTGCTTCTTGTTGCAGCAAATACAACAGGCGGTGTAACAGGGAAAATGATTTCCCCGCAGTCGATTGCGATCGCTTGTGCGGCGGTTGGTCTTGCTGGAAAAGAATCGGATTTGTTCCGTTTTACATTGAAGCATAGCTTATTCTTCGTAATTATTGTTGGTATTATGACGTATGTGCAGGCGTATTATTTAACGTGGATGATTCCGTAAAGAGCAAAAGAAATAAACTTTTCATTTTTCAGATTATCGTGTATGATGGGAAAGTATTGAAAATTAAATCAGTGATAAACTAGGGGTGCCTAACGTATGCGTAGGCTGAGAGAGAAGCGCGTGAACTTCTTAACCCTTTGGACCTGATCTGGCTCGTACCAGCGTAGGGAAGTTAACGGCTTTACATAATGATGTCTTTATGAGCCAGGTCCTTATTTTTTTATGGACCTGGCTCTTTTTATTTTGGCATGCGCTGGCCATATCTTGTCCTTGTCACGAACAGGGGGGCAACAAAATTTATGAAACAATCTGTTTCAGCTGAGCAAATTGAATTGAAGTCGAGTTTACCAGGGAGTAAGAAAGTATATGTGGATGGACCACGAGAAGGTATGAAAGTGCCGATGCGTGAGATTGAACAAAGCGAAACGAATGGCGTTCCAAATCCACCAATCCGTGTGTATGATACGAGCGGTCCTTATACAGATCCTGCGTATAAGGTCGAGTTGGAAAAAGGAATTCCGACGCCGCGCCATTCTTGGATTATGGGGCGTGGTGATGTAGAAGCATACGAAGGGCGTGAAGTGAAACCAGAGGATGACGGTGTGAAAGTAGCTTCGAAGCATACACCTGTTTTCCCGCAAATGGATCGCCAGCCACTTAGAGCAAAGCAAGGTGCAAATGTTACGCAAATGCACTATGCACGTAATGGCATTATTACGTCTGAGATGGAATACGTTGCGATTCGTGAAGGGGTAGAGCCGGAGTTTGTTCGTAAGGAAATCGCAGAAGGCCGCGCTATTTTACCAGCGAATATTAATCATCCAGAAGCTGAACCGATGATCATCGGGCGTAATTTTCATGTGAAGGTAAACGCGAATATCGGAAACTCAGCTGTATCTTCTTCGATTGCAGAAGAAGTAGAGAAGATGACATGGGCAACGCGCTGGGGTGCGGATACGATTATGGATTTATCTACAGGTAAAAATATTCATACGACGCGTGAGTGGATTATTCGTAACGCGCCTGTACCAGTTGGAACTGTACCGATCTATCAAGCGCTGGAAAAAGTAAACGGAATTGCAGAAGATTTAACGTGGGAAGTATATCGTGATACGTTAATTGAGCAGGCGGAGCAAGGCGTTGATTACTTTACGATTCACGCTGGTGTATTGCTTCGTTATATTCCAATCACGGCAAAGCGTACGACAGGTATCGTTTCGCGCGGTGGTTCGATTATGGCGCAGTGGTGTTTATTCCATCATAAAGAAAACTTCCTATATACTCACTTTGAAGAGATTTGTGAAATTATGAAGCAGTACGATGTTTCGTTCTCTCTTGGAGATGGATTACGTCCAGGGTCTATTGCAGATGCAAATGACGAAGCACAGTTTTCTGAGCTTGAAACACTTGGTGAATTAACAAAAATTGCTTGGAAACATGATGTGCAAGTTATGATTGAAGGACCTGGACACGTACCGATGCACTTAATTAAAGAGAATATGGAGAAAGAGCTTGATATTTGTCAGGGCGCGCCGTTTTACACACTTGGGCCACTAACGACAGATATTGCACCAGGTTATGACCATATTACATCTGCAATTGGAGCTGCGATGATTGGCTGGTTTGGAACAGCGATGCTTTGTTATGTAACGCCGAAAGAACATTTAGGTTTGCCAAACAAAGATGATGTACGCACGGGTGTTATTACGTACAAAATTGCAGCGCATGCGGCTGATCTTGCGAAAGGACATAAAACGGCTCATCAGCGTGATGATGCACTTTCAAAAGCACGCTTCGAATTCCGTTGGCGCGATCAATTTAATTTATCTTTAGATCCTGAACGTGCGATGGAATATCATGATGAAACGTTGCCTGCAGAAGGGGCAAAGACAGCTCACTTCTGTTCAATGTGTGGACCGAAGTTTTGTAGTATGAGAATTTCACATGATATTCGTGAATATGCAAAAGAAAATGATTTAGAAACGACAGAAGCAATTGAAAAAGGAATGAAAGAGAAAGCAGAAGAATTTAAAGAAGCTGGTAGTCATTTATATCAATAACATGTTACACCTCTTTACTTGATTGATCACACTGTAGTACCTAACTTTATTATAGAAGAAGCCCCATTTGCTAAGACGGTAGCAAATGGGGCTTCTGTTGTTTATAAGGCGAAGAAGAGATGTACCCAGTAGAATAAGAGGAATAGTGTGACGACTGTTGTGAGCGGGATAACGATAAGGGATACACTTAAATAGTCTTTCCATTTTACTTTAATTTTGTTTTGTTTCAGAATATACATCCAAATGAGTGAAGCTAGCGTACCAATTGGTAGTAATAGTGAACCGATGTCACTACCAATGATGTTTGCAAGATAGATAGTTTTTAATGTGACTGGATCTAGTCCCATTTCTGTTAATGTGATTGTACCAATCATAAGGGCAGGATGGTTATTGAAGACGTTAGAGAGGATGGATACAAGTCCGCCCATTGCAAAGCTAGCATAGAGTAGATGCTGATTCACAACTGGCTCGAGCCATTGTACAAGTGCAGCTGTTAATCCTGCGTTGTGTAGTCCGTAAATAATGACGTACATAGAGAAGGCGAAAATTAAAATGTGCCACGGTGTCTTTTTCAAAATGTCGACAGGATTTGTTCGTAAGTAGTACCATCTCCAAATGAGCAGAACGAGTGAACCAAGTACCGCAACGATTTCAATTGGGATGGATAAGAAGGATGCAACGAATAGAAGACAGCGCATAAGGAAGACGAAACCTAATACTTTTAACATGAATCTTGTCCGTTTTTGTTTCGTATCAACAGAATTATTTCCTTTTAATGGATGGAAGTTTTTCGTGAAGAAAATTTCTTCAATATCATATGAAGAAACAGGTAATTTTTTCGGAAGTTTTTTCTTCAAAACTGTATACATGAGCCATGACATAAATAATAAGCCTAATGTTGCAGGTACAAACATCATAGCAGTATGCATATAAAGAGTCATATGGACGATGTTTAATGCAATTAAATTTACGATATTACTTACACCAATTGGTGCACTAGATGCCGTAGCGATTAAAGCACCACTTAATAAATAAGGAATTTGTTGATGTGGTTTTAATTGAAGGTTTTTTAGAAGAAGAATTAAAATGGGAGTTGTAATTAAAATACTACCGTCGTTATTAAATAAAAGAGTCATAAGAAAACATAATAATTGAATATACCAGTATAGACGGCGTCCAGAACCTTTCGCTAGATTTGCCAGTTTCGCTGCGGACCAATGGAAGAAGCCGAAGCTTTCTAATATAACTGCCATAACAATAGTTGCTAATATTGTTATGGAAGCACCGCCAATTTTACTTATAATATCCATGATGTCTGGTTTTGATACAAGTCCAGTAATTATGATGATACCAGCTCCGATTGCTGCTGGCCATGCCTCATTTAAGCCGCGAGGTCGCCAAAAGATAACGATCATCGTTAAGAAAAATACAATAATAGTAATCCATATTTCAATGCTCATATTTTGCCTACCTTTCTATTTTCCCTTGAACAGATGTAGCTTGTCTCAAGTTTATATTGGTAGTATATTCAGCAAAAAATAAGAAGAACTAGACGTATAACGAGATGAACCGAATATGTGTTTTTCATGCTAAAGGACAAGTGTCACGAATAGTGAAATAACTATTATGAGAGGAGTCTATAAATTATTGGGCAGTAAGATAGTAAATGAAATTTATATGGGCGATTATTGAGATATATTGGCGCAAGTTAAAATATATCAGCGATTATTGAGATATATCGGCGCAAGTTAAAATATATCAGCGATTATTGAAATATATCGGCGCAACTCAAAATATATCAGCGATTTTTAAAATATATCGACTTATCGACAAAACACGACAAAAGGAGTCTATCCCAAAATGCCTTTTGGAACAGACTCCAATGCTATATTATTTTTCCTTCAAAAAAGTACGATCCTTCAAGAATAAGTTCCAGAAGAAAATAAATCCTGGTAATAAAATTGCAATCCCAATTGCGTATAGAATGAGCAGTGCATAGAACGTTTCTTTCGTTGTAAAGCTTGTAAATACAGTTACGTCAGGATAAATAATATACGGTAAATGCGCGACCCCGTAAGCATAGCTTGCAAATGCATATTGAGCGACGACAGCTAAAACGGCAATGCGAGGGTATCCTAGTGTATTGTACTTTTTGTTTGTCCACCAAAGGGACGAGTATCCGATAACGAATAAAACAATAGAAACTGTAAACCACGGGAATTGCTTTATTAATCCTTGCATAACCCAATGTGTTTCTGGATCCATTACAACGAGGGCAATAATTGCCGTAACGAGCGTTGCAGGACCAAGGATGATAGCATTTCTTCTATAAATTCTATACGTATCTTCTGAACTTTGTTCTCTCGAAAAATCAGCAAGAAAGAGAGAGGAGAGAAATAGTTCAGAAGTTAGTCCGAAGAGCATATAACAGTAGATAACTGGGCTAGAAAGAAGTTTTCCATATAGGAGTACTTCCTTTCCTTCAGACATTGTAATATAGGCTCCCTCTGTAACGGGTAAAACGGTAATTAATAGTGCTGGAATTAATAGACCAGTAATACCTGAA
Source organism: Bacillus sp. 007/AIA-02/001 (assembly GCF_004634455.1). Lineage (NCBI taxonomy): Bacteria > Bacillati > Bacillota > Bacilli > Caryophanales > Bacillaceae > Bacillus > Bacillus sp. 007/AIA-02/001. Next base: position 284,555 of record NZ_SEIY01000004.1, on the reverse strand, counting down.
ATAACCCGAAGAAGGTATTGGTATTTTGGCAAGGAGTAAGCAAATACCATAAATGTACTACGTACTGCAATGAGCACTAAAATTAACATAACTGGTACGAACATTACTGTCGCAAGAGTAAAGGCCGCTTTCGGAAAGAAGCCGAGAAATGCGACAACGACGAAAACGAGAAACGTATTTGTTACTTCCCAAGTTGGTGATAAGTACCGATTCGCAAGTTTAGCAGCGAGCGTCGGATGTTTTGCGTATACCATGCCCCAAAAACCAGCGCCAAAATCAATGGACCCTAGTATACTGTATACGAAAATAAGGGCCCATAAGATGATGATTGCAATACTTTCCTCATACATGAGAATCGCCTCCTTGGTGTTGTAAATCATTCTTTAATGGATGTCTTCTAAAGAATGTCCGTAGAACAATGACTGTTAAAATAGCGAGTCCAATATACAAAATGATGAACAAAACAAATAAAGGACCGACGAAATCAGCGCGTGTAGATGCATCGACGGTACGTTGCATACCATAAATTGTCCATGGTTGACGACCGCTACAACTGAAAATCCATCCGAATTCAATACCGAGCATCATAATTGGTCCGCATGCGGCAGCCCCCCAAAGTAGCCACTTCGGTAGTTCTGTTCCCTTTTTTCGGTACACGAAATACCAATATAAGAGTGCAATTGTTGCAACAGCAAAGGTAAACGCAGCAGTTCCTACCATTAAGTTGAATAGTGTATGTGTATAAAATGGTGGCCATGTTTCTTGTGGGAATTCGTTTAGTCCTTTTACGACAGTGCTAGGGTCTAGTCCCACTAATAAGCTAAGCATGTTTGGAATTTCAAGTGCATAGTTTAGTTCAAGTGTATTAGGATCCACAACTCCGCCAATGGATAGCGGTGCGTGTGATGTCGTTTCAAATAAAGCTTCAGCAGATGCAAGTTTTTCAGGTGAGTGTTTATGTAAGGCAATCGCTGATTCATGTCCTGAAAGCCACATCGTAGCGCCTGTAATAAATGTAACGACAAGCCCTAATAGCAGCCCTTTTTTATGATAAGCAATTTCACGTGTACTTAAATTTTTCTTCAATAATTTAAATCCAGCAATAGAAGCAATGACAGCCGCACCGGTTGCATAAGCCGTAATAACGACATGAAATGCACTTGTGCCAAAACTTGGATTAAAGAAAGCTTTCCACGGATCAACGTTAAAAACAGATCCATCTGGATTCATTGAAAAGCCTGCTGGTGTATTCATCCATGTATTTGCTGATGTAATAAGCACGGCGGATGCCGTGGCACCAAGCATGACGAAAAATAGCGAGATTAATCTCATAAATGGAGGAAGTTTATCAGCTGCATATACGTAAATCGACATGAATAAAGCCTCCAAAAAGAAGGCGAAAATCTCAATTTGGAAGGGAACAGAAATAACTTGCCCAACAATTTTGGCGAAACCAGGCCAAAGAAGTGAGATTTGCACACCAACAATTGTTCCAGTTGGAATTGCTACACCGAGAAGAATAGCAAACGCCTTTGTCCATCTTTTCGCCATAATGGCATAGTCGGAGTCTTTCTTCCAGTGATAGAGTATTTCGCTTATAAAAATCATCAATGAAAGTCCGACGCCAAGTGTTGCAAAAATAATGTGGAATGCTAATGAAGAACCAAAAAATGCTCTTGCTAATGTTACCGTATCCATATGTAAACTCCTCTTCTTTTTGCCATTATTTTCTGATTGAATTGGAAGATTTATTCAAAAAAACTACCAAAAATATATATGTATTTAAAAAGTGAATATGATAATATAATGTTGTAATATTTTGAATAGAAAGAAATAAATAGTTTCTCATGTTTTGTTTGTTTTTTTTACAGGAATCTTTTATAATCTTTTATGCGAACATAAGTTCTATTTTTAGAAAAGAAGAAGTTTATGTGAAATGGAGAGGGTGTTTTATGTATCCTGAAGTCATTAAAAAGATGGCATTTTCAAAAGAGCATAGAGATTTATTATTGAAGCTATATAATAAAGAGATTACACGTCGTGAATATGATCGGCTTGTACAATCGCTATATAAACCTTCTAAAGAGGTTTACGAGGGATAGAAATGGGGGAGACAATCTAGTGGATTGTCTTTTTTAAATTTATGTATGTTCTGATAAAATTAAGGTTAGCCTTACTAGGGAGGTGAAAAGATTGCGGAAACGTTTATATATAGGGATTGGAGTTATCTTCTTAATCGCTTTAGGTGGAATTGTATTTTGGTCAGCTTTACAAGGAAACCGTACAGAAAATTTTATTTTAAGACATATGGTGAATGACAATGGAACTCTTGCCACGTATCGTTTAGTAGATACTAAGGCAGGTACGGGTGAAGCCAAGGGACGTGAAGCTTTATCAGAATCAGCGGGATTATGGTTACAATATACACTTGATAAAGATGATCAGGCGTTATTTGATGAGCAAGTAAAGGTTATTCAAGATAATTTCGTATATAAGAATCATATCGTTTTATGGAAACTCTCTGAAAAGGGAGAGAGGCAGTCAGCTACAAATGCACTTATAGATGATCTTCGTATTATAGAACAATTATATCGTGCTTATGAAATGTATAAGGAAGAGCGTTATAAAAACCTTGCCGATCAATTAAGTGATGCTGTACTTCGTTATAATAAAAAAGATAATTATTATGTTGATTATTATGATGCAGATGCAGGGAAACAAAATAATTTTGTAACAACATCATACATAAATCCACGTGCATTCTCCTATATGAAGAAGTACGACAAAGTTTCTGCTCAGCAATATCAGGAAGTCGTTCAATTTTTAGCGGACTATCCAAGGCATGGCTGGGCATTCCCGAAAGAGTATAAAGAAGATGGTACATTTACGTACGATAAAGAAGTGAATCTTATTGACCAATCATACGTTGCATATCATCGAAGTTTAGGTGGTCTTTCATCAACTGCTTATTTGGAATTTATAAAGAAGAAATTCCAGGAGGATGGAAAGCTATACGGTCGTTACAATTTAGAAACGGGAAAACAAACTGTGAATTATGAATCGCCAGCCGCATACGGATTAACGATTTTGTACGTACTACAAACAGGTGATAAAAAGTTTGCGAAAGAATTGTATGATCATATGGCCACATTCCGAAATGATAACGTATTTAGTAGATATTATGGTGGATATGTAACAGGTGAAAATAATAATACGCATATTTTTGATAATGTACTACCACTTTTAGCTGAAATGGAATTAAAAAAGAGTGAACAATAAAAGTTGCCACCATATGAGGGTGGCAACTTTTATTTGTTGATATAATTTTACGTCCTAATGTTGGAGAAGTAATCAATCACGAATTCACGGAATTGCTGAGCTGTTTTTGATAAGTAGCGTTTTTTTGACCAACTTAATCCGATGGTTCGCTGACAATTGGGTTCAATAATACGCAACTTGCTTGATGCTAAAGTAGAGTTTTTTAATAAAGTTAAACTTGGAACAAAAGCGATGCCGAGACCTTGCTTAATGAGGTCGCTAATCACGGTCGGTTCATCTACTTCAAAAGCAATATGCGGAGTGAAACCAGCTTCTTTGCAAAATTCATCCGTTAAGTGTCGAAATCCATAGCCAGTGTTCATACTAATAAACGGTTCGTTTTTTACTTCATGCAGGTGGATATTTTTTCGGCCTGATAAACGATGGCCTGAAGGGACGACTAAGAAAATTTCTTCTGTAATAAGTGGTTCCCAAACAATCTCCTCACCTTCAATTGGCACAGAGGAGATACAAAAGTCAATTTCTATATTATCTAGTTGTCGTTTCATAGAAGGAGTGGATGCAAGAAATTGTTGGAATCGAACGTTAGGATGTTCTAGTAAAAAAGAGCCAAGTAGTTCTGGTAATATTCTTGGAATAGAAACGGCCAGTGTAATAGAGCTTTGTTGTAATTCGGCTAAATCTTTAATTTCTCGTTGCCCTTCACTTAATTCATGAAAAATACGTTCTACTCGTTTTAAAAATACTTTTCCGAAAGAATTTAAAGTAATCTGTCGGCCTTGGCGATCAAATAAAGGGACTCCTAAATCCTTTTCGAGTCTAGCAATTGTTTTGCTGAGTGAAGGTTGCGCGATATGCAATTCTTCAGCTGCCTTTGTCATGTGTTCTAGTCGTGCAACTGTCTGAAAGTATTTTAACTGGAGCAGTTCCATTTCGAGTCTCCTTTCTATAGACCAAAAGGAATGAATTAATAATTAAAGATGTATTATACAGTATGTAAAGTGACGTGTATAGTAAATCTGTTAAACCATTCGAAGGGTGTTAAATTAGAAGAGGAGTATGTTTCATGAAGGGAATTAAACTTATATTTAAAGATTGGAAAGCGATGTGGCACCATAAACATGGACGTATCGCTTTAATTTTTTTATTAATCGTTCCGTTAATTTATTCAGGATTCTTTTTAGCTGGATATTGGGATCCGTACGGAAAATTAGATAAATTACCTGTTGCGGTTGTGAATTTAGATAAGGGTGCTGCGATGGATGAAAAAACAATTCATGCAGGAGACGATTTTGTTAAAAATTTAAAAGAGAATAAGGAATTGGCTTTTCATTTCGTATCAGAAAAAAGTGCGGATGAAGGGTTAAAAGAAGATAAATATTATATGGTTGTTACGATTCCGGAAGATTTCTCTAAAAAGGTAAGTACACTTATGGATGAGAAACCAGAGCCAGCAAAGTTGCAGTACAAAGTAAATCCAGGTAAAAACTTTGTAGCGGCTCAAATTGGAACGACAGCTGTTGAAAATATGAAAACAAAAATCTCAAACAGTATTACGAAATCATATACAGAAGGTGTTTTTTCAAAGTTTCAAGATTTGGCACAAGGGTTGAGTGATGCAAGTAATGGTGCTGAGAAGTTACATGAAGGAACGACCGATGCAAAAAATGGAGCGAATCAGCTTGCGAATGGTATTGATCGTTTAAGTGACGGGACATCGAAATTGAAAGAAGGAAGTGACAAGCTTGCGTCTAGCCAATCTGCCTTAACGGGGGGAGCAAATGAGCTGAGTCAAGGAGCGACATCACTTCATAGTGGTATGGAGTTATTAGCACAAGGTGAAAAAACGTTACAATCAGGAGTTAGTGAATTAAGTGCTGGTACAAATGAATGGGTGAGCGGAAGTGAGAAGCTTGCTGAAGGGCAAGTAAAAGCGGATGGGGCGGCTAATAGTGTGAAACAACAATTAGAAGAGTACGTGAAAAATCATCCAGAAGTGCAGCAAGATCCCGCTTTTCAAAAAATTGTTGCTACGTCTAATGGACTAGCTAAAGCAACAAGTACTTTAAATAATAGCCAACAACAATTGACACAAGGTGCGAAGAAGCTAACTGATGGTCAACATAAGATTGAAGAAGGCATGAATACATTCGGATTTAAGTTAAATGAAGCTACTGCTGGAACGAAAAAGATAGCAGATGGTGCATCGAATTTGGCTGATGGATTTATGAAGTGGGGAAATGGATTTACATCCCTGCAAGAAGGTGTAAATCAGCTTGCGAGTGGTGGAACGGAACTGAATAACGGTGCTAGTAAATTAACAAATGGACTTGTTAAACTTGATGATGGTGCGAAAGAACTTTCTACGAAATTAGGAGAGGGCGCAGAGAAGATAGCGGATGTTCGTAATGATGATGCACGCAATACGATGTTCTCAGAGCCAGTTCAGTTAGTGAAGTCAACAGTTTCTGACGTTCCTAACTACGGTTCAGGCATTGCACCATATTTCTTATCACTTGCATTTTATGTTGGCGGAATTATGGCATCGAATATTTTACCTCTTGGCCGCAGACAAAACATGAAGGTAAGCGGAACGGTACATTTTATTAATAAACTAGGATTGGTATATTTAATTGGACTTATTCAAGCTCTACTCGTAGATGTAGTTGTGCTAGGTGTTATGAAATTAGAAGTCGCAAGTGTGCCACTCTTTGTTTTATCAAGTATTGTTATTTCCTTTACGTTTATGACATTTATTCTTATGCTAGTAACAGTATTTGGTCTTGTTGGAAAGTTCTTAGCGGTAACGCTTCTTGTCCTGCAATTAGCGACGAGCGGAGGTACTTTCCCAGGAGAATTAAACATAGCTGTTCTTAGCAAAATTGGACAGTTTCTCCCAATGTCTCATTCTCTTAGAGGATTACAAGATGTTATTTCTTTAGGAGATTGGTCGCAATTACAAATGCAAATTTTAATATTGTTATGTTATCTCGTTGTTGCCGGTGGAATTGCTTGGGTCACGAGCCATATACAGCATAGAGAAACGAATGCAGAACAAGTTTCTTAAAATGAAATAAGCTATCCGATTTTTTCGGATAGCTTATTTTTTATTTGCGTTCCATTACTGCAAAGTAATTATTTTCATTATCAGCAAAGTTGAATGCTCTACCAGTAGGTAAATCTACAACCTGTCCAACTGTGACATTTTTCTCAGAAAGATCTTTATATAGACGGTCTAAGTCATTTGAGAAGAACATAAGTGAAGGCGTATTTAGGTTTAGTTCAGGTTGCATCTTCGCGATTAACGCTTTATCGTGAAGGACGATGCTTGTTCCTGCTTCTTTCGCCGGTGCAATTTCAATCCAGCGGAATCCGTTTCCGTTATTTTCTTCCGCAATGATTTGGAACCCTACTTTTTCTGTCCAAAATTGTACTGTTTCGTCTTGGTTATTTACATATAGCATAATTTGTCCAACTTGATTAATCATAGGTGTCTCTCGCTTTCTTTTTATATGCGTATTATTATATCAAATATATGGCTTGAATAGTTTTTTATGATTTTTTCGTAATACAACCTTCGTCCATTTCATCTTTGTTGTAGGAGAAGGCCCTGTAATCCAAGTATGAAATGGTATTGTGCTACAAATGACCATTGTTGAAATAGAGATAATGGCCGTTAACACAAATAGTAATAGGCTATATAATATAGTATTTTCTTGCAGTGTGAATAAGGAAAGAAGTTTTGTGCATAGTTGCAAGAAGAATAAATGAGCTAAATAAGCACCATACGTGTAATTACCAATGAAACGTAACGTTTTATATAAGAAACCACGACGCTGTACTATCATAATAGATAACACATACAGTATGATAATTTCGCATACGATATATAAAAACATAGATGGTTTTAAATAGGTAGAAACAGTTAAATGAATAGAGTTTGCTCCGTAAAAACTAAACAACTCATAATTGATGAATAAAAATAAGATGAAAAATAATATTGTTATAAGCGGGATATGTTTCATGACGAATAGACGCCAAGTTTTTAGTGCTACAGCGGCAATGCCGCCCATAACGAAATAGAATGAGTAGAATAGAAATGATCGATCTGTATAATGTAAAATTGTTGAACTTGTTAATTTTTCTCCATTAAAAATATAGTGAGAAGAGAACCACATTAATAGAAAATATAGGCAAGCGAAAAAGGTCATATATTTATATATGTCTTTTTTATTTTCTGTTCGTTTTTGAAACCAATAAAAAAGTGTGCATAGTAAAGGGAACAATAAGTGAATTTGGAACATCATAATAACGTACCAAAGATGGGGAGCGGCTGTTCCGAGTAATAAACTTTTTATTCCACTTTGTAACGTAATAAGATCATTTGTTGTTAATAAGTAAAGAATAGACCAAAAGAAATAAGGAATGAGTAAGTGTATCGCTTTTTCGGAAATATATTCTTTATATACTAATTGCTTTGTATAGTGACGAATTAAGTGAAATCCAACGATAAATATGAATGCTGGTGCTGAGAATTTTGCAAGATTAAATAGCATGCCCATAATGAGGGATTGCTCAAGTAAGACATTTCCTTGATTCATTGTATATAATAAAGAACTTTGCAAAACGACAGCGAGAAATGCAATGCTTTGCAAAACTTTAAATTCTGGTGCGCTTTGAGTCATTAGATCCATCTCCTTTTCCATACATGATTATAGTACGGAGAATGGATAAGAGGTGTGGAATATTTGTGAAGGTTTTAACAAATTTGTGGCGGAATGGATTAACAACAAAGAAAGAGGATGCTCAAAACGAGCATCCTCTTTCTATTTATTAAGCAAATTTGTTTTTAATCCAGTTCTTACCTTCTACAAGGCGAGCTGTCATTACGGCACAAGCGTTATCTGCTGTTACGTTTAACATCGTTGCAGGAGGATCAATGATTGTACTGATTGCTGCGATAATTGGCAATGCTTCTGGCGGGAAGCCATATAAAGAAACGATTAACATTTCACCAATCATACCGCCGCCTGGAATAGCGCCCATTACTGTCCCTACTAATAGAGAAACAACAAGTGCGATTGCTAATGTTTTCGGTCCTTCGAATTCCATGTTGAAAATACCGAATAAGAAAGCAATTTTTAATACGCCGCCTAAAACAGAGCCATCTTTATGAAGAGTAGAACCAAGAAGGACAACTGTTTCACGAACGTCTGAAGAAATACCCATTTTCTTTGTTGCTTCTAAGTTTGCTGGAATACTTGCGGCACTACTACAAGTTGCAAGTGATGTAACTGTAGGAGAGACCATGTTCTTCCAAAATACTTGTACACCTTGTTTGCGACCTGCAAGGTATGCATAGAATGTGAAGAATACAAAGAAATAAATGAGAGAAGCAGGATAGTATACCATTGCTGCTCGGAAGTAAGTTCCAAGAAGTTGTGGTCCGAATTCGCCAACTAATGCTGCGAAGTAAGCAGCAAGTCCGATTGGAGCGTAGTACATAATGAAAGATACAACCTTCATTGAAATCTCTGCACCAGCTTGTAGGAATGTAGCAAATGGCTTTCCTTTTTCGCCAACTGCTGAAGTTGCAATCCCCATTAAGATAGAGAAGAAAATAAGAGCTAACATATTTTCACGAGATAGTAACTTCGAGAAGTCAGATACTGTTAAAATACCGACGATTTGATCTGCAACACTAACAGCTTTGCCGGCTTTGTCAGGTTGTGTTAGTTCTAGTACAACACCTTGTGCTGGCGGGAATACTTTCACGACAATAATCATAAAAATAGCAGCTAAAATACTTGTAAATAAGAAAGTCCCAGCCATACTAGACATAATTTTACCGAAACGTTTTAATCCATCCATATTAGCAATAGACGATGCGATGCTAAAGAACACTAGAGGTACAACAATCGTAAACATTAAGTTTAAGAAAATGTCACCAAGCGGCTTTAAAGCAACTGCATCGGCACCCATGAAATAACCAATGAAACCACCAATTAGGATAGAAGATAATAAAATAAGTGGAAAGCGATATGCCTTCATAAATATATCCTCCTATCAATTAAAAAAATCATACTGAATCATTATAGCGAGTTAGGGGCCCCTTTACTAGGAGAATACGGATAAATGGAATAGCGTGAAAATCAAGAAATTTTTGTTTTTAAGCTCGGCATACAGCAGGAAATCTAGACATATATATTTGTAACCTAGTGGTGGCAAGGAGTGCACCATAACTTAGGTAGAGAAAAAGGGGGAGGGAAGCGGGATGAATATTTTACTTTGCTGTGCAGCGGGAATGTCTTCCAGTTTGATTGTTACAAAGATGGAGAAAGCAGCAGAGGCAAGAGGGATAGAAGTAACAATCTGGGCAGTATCAGGTTCTGAAGTGAATAGTCATATTGATAAAGCTGATGTCCTTTTACTTGGACCGCAAGTACGTTATTTATTACCGAAAATGAAAGAACTATGTAAGGATAAAGGGATACCTGTTGATGTCATTCAATCTGTTCATTACGGACTTTGTAATGGAGAAGCTATCTTGCAAGCAGCTTTGTTAATGAAACCATGAGGAGAGTGGGATAGATGATACGGTTTTTAGAGAAGTATGTGATGCCGGTAGCAGGGAAGGTTGCAGAGCAGAGGCATTTACAAGCAATTCGAGATGGAATTATTTTAACGATGCCTTTCTTAATTATTGGATCGTTTTTCCTCATTATTAGTGCACTGCCGATACCGGGATATAACGATTTTATGGCAGGTTTGTTTGGGGAGAATTGGCAGCGAGCTTTAGGGTATCCAGTTAGTGCAACTTTTAATATAATGGCTTTAATAGCTGTTTTTGGAATCGCTTACAGACTTGGAGAGTATTATAAAGTAGATGCTTTAGCATCCGGGGCATTGTCGCTTGTGACGTTTTTACTTGCGACTCCATTTCAAGTTGCATATATTATACCAAGTACAAAAGAAAGTGTACTTGTAGAAGGCGCTATCCCAGCTGCATTAATGGGAAGCCAAGGGTTATTTGTAGCAATGATTATTGCACTTATATCTACTGAACTTTATCGGTTTATTGTACAAAAAAAGATAATTATAAAGATGCCAGAGACAGTTCCACCAGCTGTCACGCGTTCATTTGCAGCACTTGTTCCAGGATTTATTGTTGTCACAGTTATTTGGATTTTGCGCTTAATTATAGAAAATACTTCTTTTGGCAGTATCCATAATATTGTAGGACAAATTTTACAGGAACCGCTTAGTGTACTTGGTGCTAGTCTTTGGGGCGCAATCATAGCAGTTATTCTCGTTCATGTTCTTTGGTCTTGTGGAATTCATGGTGCTACTATTGTTGGTGGTGTAATGAGCCCCGTTTGGTTGTCGTTAATGGATCAAAACCGAGTTGCTTTTCAAGCTGGGCAAGATGTACCAAATACGATTACGGCACAGTTTTTTGATTTATGGATTTATATGGGCGGTTCTGGTGCAACGCTTGCTCTAGTTGTCGGAATGTTACTATTTGCACGAAGTCAACAATTAAAAAGTTTAGGGAGATTGTCAATTGCACCTGGTATATTTAATATTAATGAGATGGTAACTTTTGGTATGCCGATTGTGATGAACCCACTTTTACTAATTCCATTTATATTAGTTCCAGTCGTCCTAACGATTGTTTCTTACTTTGCAATGGAATGGGGATGGGTCGCACGTCCGAGTGGGGCCGCTGTACCTTGGACGACACCTATTCTTTTTAGTGGATATTTAGGATCGGGCGGGAAAATTTCAGGTGTTATTTTGCAACTTGTTAACTTTGCGCTAGCATTCTTCATTTATTTACCGTTCTTAAAAATATGGGATAAACAAAAACTGGCAGAAGAAAAGGGGGAGTAAAGAACTAAAATGGATACGATAGAGACGAAAGCTTTTCATTTAATCTTGCATGGGGGAAACGCGAGAAGTTGTTCAATGGAAGCAATTGATTGTGCGAAGCGTGGGGAGTTTACAGAGGCTGAAGCTAAATTACAAGAAGCACTAGATGAATTAAAAGAGGCGCACCGTGTACAAACGGAGCTTATCCAGAAAGAAGCTGGTGGTGAAAAGACCGAAGTTACTCTTTTAATGGTACACGCGCAAGACCATTTAATGAATGCAATTACGGTGAAAGAATTAGCGAGTGAGTTTGTAGAGTTATATAGGAAGATGTCGGTGGATGAATGAACCTTGCTTATGCAAGGTTTTTTTATTTCACTAAATAGTGGGTTAAAATAATGAATTATTTTTCATTGAAAAAGTTTTTTTAGTGTTTTTTCATATTAAACACAACTAGACGACTAAACACTAATCTATTTTTATACAGTTATGTGTTAAAAGCGTGTTGTTTTATAACACACTGTGTGTTTTTTGGACGACACACTAATTGAAAGCGTTAACACACAAAGAAAATGCTCGAAAAAGCACTGATTTTAGTGGTTTTAAAAAGTTGGCACGCTAATTGCATTAATAAATAGCGTAAAGAAAAATAAATAAACATAAATTTTTTATACTACACAAGGGGGATTTTCAAATGAATATTTTATTATGTTGTTCAGCAGGGATGTCTACAAGTTTACTAGTTACAAAAATGGAAGCGGCTGCAAAAGCTCGCGGTCTAGAAGGAAAGATTTGGGCTGTATCTGGGGATGCAGTAAAAAACAATATCGACCAAGCAGATGTGTTATTACTAGGACCACAGGTTCGTTACATGCTCTCTTCAATGAAAACGCTTGCTGACGAGAAAAATGTTGGAATCGACGTTATCAATCCAATGCACTACGGCATGATGAATGGAGAAGCAGTTTTAGATCACGCATTAACACTTAAAAAATAATTAGGGGGGAAGCGAAATGCAAAAGTTTATTGCATTTATGGAGAAATATATTGTTCCTGTCGCTGGTAAAATCGGATCGCAACGTCACTTAGCTGCGATCCGTGACGGATTTATTGCAGTTATGCCACTTATTTTAGTTGGTGCACTGGCATCACTAATTAATGGTTTTCCATCTGAAGTTTTCCAAGATTTCATGAAAGGTTTGTTTGGTGAAACGTGGAAACAAGTCGGCGGCGGAATGTGGACTGGTTCTTTCGCGATTCTAGCACTAATCATAGCATTTACAACAAGTTATAACTTAGCAAAATCTTACGGCGTTGATGGTTTGTCAGCAGGTATTATTTCATTTGGTGCGTTAATTATTCTTACACCAACAACACCGAAAGAAGGCGGATTGAACTTAGCTTGGACAGGTGCACAAGGGTTATTCGTAGCAATTATTGTGGCACTCCTTGTTACTGAAGTATTCCGTTTCTTTGTACAAAGAAACATTACTTTTAAAATGCCTGATGGAGTACCACCAGCAGTTTTAAGATCTTTCGCAGCTATAGTTCCAGCATTTGTTATCTTAACAGTAGTTGCAGGTATTCAATTAGCAGTGAAATTATCTGGTACAAGTGTTCATGAATTTATTTTTAATACGATTCAATCACCACTGCAAAGTTTAGCAGGGACATTACCAAGTGCAATTATCATTGTAATCCTTGTTCATCTTCTTTGGTTCTTCGGTTTACATGGGCCAAATATCGTTGGTGGTATTATTGAGCCATTATACTTACCGGCATTAGAGAAAAATATGAATTTATTTAAAGGTGGTACATCTGCATTTGATGTTCCAAATATTATTACAAAACCATTCTTTGATACTTTCGTATACCTTGGTGGTTCTGGTGCGACATTAGCATTCTTAGTAGTGGTATTACTCGTAGCAAAAAGTGCACAATTACGTGGTGTATCTCGCTTATCAATTGGACCTGGTGCATTTAACATTAACGAACCAGTAATATTTGGTACACCAATTATTTTAAATCCAATTTTATTCTTACCTTTTATCCTAACACCAATTGTATTAGTAATTACTTCTTATACAGCTATATCTATGGGGTGGGTACCAAAAACAGTTGTGATGATTCCATGGGCAACACCACCAATTATTAGTGGTTATCTTGTAACAGGTGGACATATTTCTGGTGCAATTCTACAGTTATTCAACTTTGTAATTGCAATGGTAATTTATTATCCATTCGTTGTGTTATGTGACCGTTCAGTTGTTCGTACTGAAAAAGCAGCAGCACAAGGAAATAATAACTCTGTACCTATGTAACATAGTAATTGTTCTCACAGATAACACTATCTGTGAGAACAATCACCTTTATATCATGTTCAAAAAGATGAAATCCATCTACAAGAACACCAAACTATCATTCATAAAATAATAATGTAATAGAAATGTTCAAACTGAAGGGGTATGTAAATCGGTTGAACCATAATAGAGAGGGCGGTAATTATGATGACTACAGCAGAACAAATTCCATTCCAATTGATTTTAAATAGTGGTAACGCACGAAGCTTTGCGATGGAGGCACTTCAATTTGCCAAACAGGGGAAAATGGTAGAAGCAGATGAAGCGATGGTAAAGGCAAAAGAAGCGATTAATGAAGCGCATCATTTCCAAACAGAGCTCATACAATCAGAAGCAAGAGGAGAAAAAACAGAGGTTAGTGTTCTTTTAATTCACGCACAAGATCATTTAATGAATGCGATTACAGTGAAAGAATTAGCAGCAGAGTTTATCGATCTTTATAAAAAGCTTGAAGCGAAAGGGGAATAAAGCATGACTGGAATTAAAATTGCTACAATCGGCGGTGGATCTAGTTATACACCAGAGTTAATTGAAGGATTTATTAAGCGTTATGATGAGCTTCCTGTTCGTGAAATTTGGTTAGTAGATATTGAGGCAGGAAAAGAAAAGTTAGAAATCGTTGGTAACTTAGCAAAACGTATGGTGAAAAAATCAGGTTTACCAATCGAGGTACATTTAACACTTGATCGCCGTGAGGCATTAAAAGATGCTGACTTCGTAACAACACAACTTCGCGTTGGTTTATTAGAAGCACGTGCAAAAGATGAAGCAATCCCGTTAAAATATGATGTAATCGGTCAGGAAACAAATGGTCCTGGTGGTCTATTCAAAGCGTTGAGAACGATTCCTGTTATTTTAGATATTTGTAAAGATATGGAGGAGCTCTGTCCGAATGCATGGTTAATTAACTTTGCAAATCCAGCTGGTATGGTAACAGAGGCTGTCCTTCGTTATACAAATATTCAAAGAGTAGTTGGTCTATGTAACGTTCCAATCGGAATCCGCATGGGTCTTGCAAGATTACTTGAAGTAGATGCAAGTCGTGTCCACGTTGATTTCGCAGGTTTAAATCATATGGTATACGGACTAGATGTATACTTAGATGGCGTAAGTGTAATGGATCGTGTGTTAGAGCTTGTGACAGATCCAGAAAAGCAAATTACGATGGAAAATATCGCAGCGCTTAACTGGGAACCAGACTTTATTCGCGGCCTTCGTGCAATTCCATGTCCATACCATCGTTACTACTACAAAACACGTGAAATGTTAGAAGAAGAGAAAGAGGCTTCTGTTGAAAAAGGTACACGTGCAGAAGTAGTAAAACAATTAGAAAATGATTTATTTGAGTTATATAAAGACCCGAACTTAGATATTAAACCACCACAATTAGAAAAACGTGGCGGAGCTTATTATAGTGATGCAGCATGTAGCTTAATTACGTCTATTTACAATAATAAAGGTGATATCCAGCCTGTTAATACACGAAACAACGGAACAATTGCAAGCTTACCACATGATTCAGCTGTTGAAGTGAACTGTATTATTACGAAAGAAGGCCCAAAACCAATTGCAGTTGGAGATCTTCCAGTACCAGTTCGCGGTTTAGTACAACAAATTAAATCATTCGAGCGCACAACAATTGAAGCTGCTGTTACAGGGGATTATCATAAGGCGCTGCTTGCTATGACAATCAATCCACTTGTACCATCAGATAAAGTTGCAAAACAAATTTTAGATGAAATGTTGGAAGCACATAAAGAGTATCTTCCACAGTTCTTTAAAAAGGTAGAGAAGTAAAAGCGGCGCTATTTAGCCCGCTTTTTTTATTCTATTAGGAGGTATTATGATGATTAAGTTAATTGTAAATGCAGATGATTTCGGTCTTACAGAAGGTACAAATTACGGCATTATTGATGGGCATATAAATGGACTTGTAAATTCAACGACGATGATGATGAATATGCCAGGAACAGAGCATGCGGTACGCTTAGCGAAAGAGTATAACCTACTCGGAGTAGGCGTACATCTCGTATTAACAGCAGGGGAACCACTTCTTGGAAACGTACCATCACTTGTAGGTAGCGACGGATTGTTTCATAAACAAAGTGTTGTAAGGGAAGGGAATATAAATCCAGAAGAAGTTGAGAGAGAGTGGACTGCTCAAATTGAGAAATTCCTATCTTACGGATTAACACCAACTCATTTAGATAGTCATCATCATGTACACGGATTACCGATCTTACACGATGTTCTTGAGAGATTAGCAGCTAAATATAATGTTCCAATTCGTCGTTGTGGGGAAGATAGAGCGGTGCATCCATTTTCTGATGTATTTTACAGTGACTTTTATGCGGATGGTGTGACGGAAGATTACTTTGTGAAGTTAAAAGAAAAAGTACAAGGTGAACAAACGGTAGAAATTATGGTTCATCCAGCTTATATTGATCCAGAGCTTGTGAAGCGTTCTTCTTACGTAATGGATCGTGTGAAGGAATTGCGTATTTTAACAGAGAGTGAGTTGCCTGAAGGGATAGAACTTGTGAAGTTTTAATAGAAAAACGACGGCTACATCATGCCGTCGTTTTTTATTTACAAAATGGATAGAATATATCCGCCAAAAGCTCCAAGTATAACGATAACCCAAGGCGGTGCTTTCCAAAAAGCTAGTAAGCAAAAAAGAAGCGAAGCGAAAACGAAATCTGAAGCATTTATAATTGTACTCGTCCAAATGGGATCGTAAAAAGCGGCAATTAAAATACCAACAACTGCGGCGTTAACACCAAGTAGTGCGCCTTGTATGAATGATATTTTTCTCACATTGTTCCAAAATGGTAAAACACCAATAACGAGTAAGAAAGCAGGGAGGAAAATCGCAATTGTTGCGATTATTGCCCCAAGCGTCCCGTTTAACACTGCTCCTATATAAGAGGCGAATGTAAATAGTGGTCCTGGTACTGCTTGTGTTAATCCGTATCCAGCTAGGAACTGTTCTTTCGTCATCATTCCGTTTTGTACGAACTCACCTTCAAGAAGGGGCAGCACGACGTGTCCTCCTCCAAATACAAGTGCGCCAGAGCGATAGAAACTGTCAAATAAAGCGATGTAATAAGAGAACGGTCTTAATATTGGTAGCAGTAGTAATAGTCCAAAGAATAAGACGAGGCAAGAAACTGCTATCTTTTTTGAAATAGGTACTCTTATATTTTGAGATTGGCTAATTGGTTGGTTGCGATATAAAAACCAACCGATAAAGCCACATATTATAATAAGGATGACTTGTGTCCAACTACTTGGCCATAATAAGGCGATTGCGGCAGTTACAATCGCAATCGTTGCACGATTTCGATCTGGAGTTAACTTTCGCGCCATTCCCCATATGGCATGAGCGACAATAGCGACTGCTACAAGTTTTAGTCCATGAATCCAGCCAGCACTTCCAAGATCGAACTGATTAAGGAATGAGGCGAAGAAAACCAAAACAAGCACAGACGGTAAAGTGAATCCAATCCATGAAATAATAGCTCCTAATAGACCGCCCCGTAATAATCCAACCCCCATACCGACTTGACTGCTGGCAGGACCGGGAAGGAATTGACATAGTGCTACTAAATCTCCATAGCTTCGTTCATCCATCCATTTTCTTTTTTGCACGTATTCTTGGTGGAAATAGCCGAGATGAGCGACAGGACCGCCGAATGAAGTAAGTCCTAATTTAAATGAGACGAGAAAAATCTCTAATAATGTATGAAAAGTGTATTTGTTAGTTTTCAATGGAACCTCCTATAATGTTTTTCTATGTGCATTATACAAGAGACTTTCAATCTACAGGAACAATCACAATGTAAAGATTTTGTGAATCTTTTCTTTGTAATTAAAATTGAAAAAGTCATAAATGATTATGTTTAAACCATAAAGTAGTAGAAGTAGTGCTGGGAAATTTATATAAGGAGAATGCCTTATGACAACACATTTCTTTGCCAGGTTAACAGGTAAGAGGGAAGTGCCTCCTGTAAATACAGAAGCTTTTGGGGTAGCAGAGTTTATTTTTAGTGATGATTTAACGAAATTGCATTACAGAGTAATACTAAAAAATATAGAAAAGGTTACATCGTGTCAAATTCATTTAGGGAAGTCTACTCAAATTGGTCCTGTTGTTTTATATTTGTATGGTCCACTGGAGCAAGGGATTAGCTTGAACGAGGGAAGTATTACTGGTGTAGTGAATGTAGAGGATTTTGAGGGACCTTTACAAGGGAAATCATTCGTACATTTACTTCAAGAAATTATTCAAGCAAATGTATATGTTAATGTCCATACGAAATCACAAAAAAGAGGAGAAATAAGAGGGCGAGTTAGAAAAGTAAAGAAATAGAGGCAAAGGCTGTCCATATGTTGGAACAGCCTTTTCTCATTATATAAGGTGCTAGTTTTAGCAATTATTGTCGGTAAATCGATATATTTTGAAAATCGCTGATATAATCTGAGTTGCGCCGATATATTTCAATAATCGCTGATATAACTCACGTTACGGTCGATATTTTTAAAAACGGCCTCGATTAATTTTTCACAGGCTGATTTTTAATAAAGAAGTCCATAACATAAAATACTTCGTCATCAGGTATTTGTATTTCAAATGTATTTTCAATTGGTTGCAACGCTTTTTTTACTTTCATATACATCCAGTACTCATCTTGTCTTCTTTTCTCTTTATCAGGGTGAGGAAGAAGGCTTTCTCCTTTTTGAAGACGGTCAACCATACAGCTCATATGCAGAATAACACCCATTAAGCTATCAGGAGTTAGCTGTAAGGAAATTAATTCCTGAATTGTATTTAATGCGTAACGAATTGTTTTGATAAGTAATGCTCCATCGTTACGCTGCATTTGTTGTTCAAGAATATCCGCCATTTTTGCATATGTTTCTTCATACGTAATTAATTCTTGAATTGGCTGAATCGCTGTGTAGTTTACGATGTCTTGGAAATGATATGTTAAGCATGGTACTTGCACATCGAAATTCGTGACGATACAAATGATGTTACGCTCTTTTTTTATGTTCTCAATCATTTTCGTTAAATCTTTTTCATGGACGATACTAATCGGAATAATTTCAATTAAGTCTTTATCAAATCGTAAATAGTTCTCTAACATTTTTTGAATAGCTAAAGCACTTCCTTCACCAGTTAAGCAAGCTGTTAAAATAACAGATTTCATTGGAGAGAGAGGTTTTTTCTTTTCTTCTTGTACGTTTAAGTAAAATGGTGTTAAATTTTTTACTGTTTCATACAGCGCATCTAATGAATAACCGAGCTGAGCTTTTCGAGCTGCTTCTAGTGCGTGTGGTGTGCTCGTCATCGAGAGAACACGTACAGGGATTTTGAACTCCGTTTCTAATATGTCACCGATATAAGCAAGTGACCCCATATCGACAAGTAAGAGAAGCCCATTTACATTTTGTAGTGTTTTCATATACACTTTCACACGTTCCAAGAAATCTTTCGGTGATTCGTGTAACGGCATATCAATACCGGTTACTTCCTCAATGCCGAGAAGTTCGTTTGCGACGTTTGCCATTTCAGTTGCGATGCCATTACCGTGTGCTAATATTAATACTTTTACTTCTGTTTGTGAGGCAGGAATTGGATCAACAACGAAGAACATTGTTAAAAAGCCAGCTTCATCAATAGGCATTGTTATTTGTAATTCTTCCTCCAGTAGTTGAATGCATTGCATAGCTACGGAAAAAGCTTCTTTATATTTCGTACGAATTTGATTTAATTGTGGGTGATGTATTTGTTTTCCGCTTTGTAAACGTTGTAGAGTTGTCTGTACATGTAAACTTAAAGCGAGAAATACTTTTTCATCAAATGTCTTAGATAAATGCTTTTCAGCAAGTTCCGCTATTTTTTCACATACGGAAACGATATTACGATCCACAATTTTAAAAACATTTTCATGGCTTGTTTTTTTTGATATTTGGTTAAAATATTGTACGAAAAAGCTTTGAACATCATTTTCTATTAGTAATTCTAATTCTTCCTCTTCAATACCACGTGCTTGAAGTTCTTCGTATTTATAATCAATATAATCGTAAATAGAAGAGCGTTTTTCATCTTCTGTTTTATGATTACTCCAACCTTCCTCACCTGTAAATACAAATGTTTCATTTGGTATTTGGTATAAGTGACGGCTCTTCCTTTCAATGAACAATCCTTCTTTCATATACCAAGGTAAATCTGTACTTGAAACATAGACAGAATCACGTTTCTTTGTGACCAAATCAGAATAGGCTTTCGCACAGGCAATTTGAACATCTGTTTTTAATTGACCAATGTTATTGGGACAATTGTAAAAGACGAAAGCACGCATTGCATTTGGGCTAACGTGAATGTCTTTTCGCAGACGAATTGCTTCATTTGTGAAAAATAGCTGTAGTAAAGCAAAGCGCTCTTTATGTGTACGCTCACGAAGTGGTGGCAGCGTAACAGTCATTGGTATACGTCTTGTAAATGTTTTTAATAAAAATGAATTTGGTTCTTCTGTTGTTGCAGTAATGATTAATACTTGTGCTTTACGTTCGTTCTCTGTTTCTCCAAGGCGGCGGTATACTCCGCGGTCAATAAAGGTGAAAAGCATTTCTTGTCCCTCTGGAGGCAGGCGATGTACTTCATCTAAGAAAAGAATTCCTTCATGTGCTTTTTCAATTAACCCTTTTTGATCACTTGCTCCTGTATAAGCTCCTTTTTTAATCCCAAATAATTGCCCGAGTAGTAACTGTGGATTATTTGCATAATCAGCACAGTTAAATACGATAAATGGTGCATCTTTTGGAAGCTGTTCAACTTCAATTGCATATTCGTGCATTAAAGAAGCAAACATAGACTTTCCGACCCCTGTTTCTCCCAGTAGTAAAGTATGCATACCGTTTGGAGGATAGAGAATAGAAGCTTTCGCTTTTTCAATTGCAATTTTAAGGCTCGTATTTTCAATTGCAAATGTATCTAATGAAGTTATGTCTTTTGAATGCGTTTCCAACGAAGTGTTCGTTTCTATGTAAAAACGAACAGGTCGCGTATTTGTTTTTAATAAACGTTTATCTTTTACAAGTTTGTTTAAATCGCTACTTACATTGGCGCGATCTAGTTGCAGAAATGTAGCGAGTTCTGATGCGGTTACACCTTCTGTATAATTGCCTTTTTGTATTGCGTTAAAAATGAGATCTATTCGTTTCATTTCTATTCACCTCGAAACTTCATCACTATTTAAAATTTTACACAAAAATGGGAAGGGTGGGAAGAGAAAAATAAAACAGCTTTAGCACATAGGCACTAAAGCTGTTACAATCTTGTGTCTTTCCAAAAATTCACCTTGAGATGAGAAGAAGGATTATAGGGAAGAAGTTTGTATCCTTGTGACTGTAAATAATCAATTACTTTTGGCAGTATTTGTACGGTTACACTCGAATCATGCATTAAAATGACTTCGACTTGTTCATCACTTTGGTTACGTACTCTTTCGAGTATGGCAGAAGGATTGTCATAGCTTTTCCAGTCGTATGTATCGATCGTCCAATCCCACATTTTATACTGGGCCGATACAAGTGCGTCACGGTAATTCTTTTTTAAGTAAGGCATACTACCATATGGAACGCGAACGAGATGTGTATTTAATTTCGTAACTTGCTGGACAATGCTTTGTGTTTGCTCCATTTCTGCAATTAAAGTGGAAGGGTCACCAGTGTAAAGGCGTTTTACATCATGTGACATGCTGTGGAGCCCGATATAATGTCCTTCTTTAATTAATCGTTGCATCGTTTTTGTGTAATGTGGCACTTTTCCGCCAATAACAAAGAAAGTTGCTTTTCCGTTCTTTTCTTTTAAGATGTTTAAAATTTGTGTAGTATATTTGTTTGGCCCGTCATCAAATGTTAAGTACGCAATTTTTTGTGTAGGAGAAGTTGTTTCAGTATTTGGATGATATTCAGCAGGAATAACAGTTGTTGCTTCAGTATTAGATGATACGTACATAGTAATCGTTAAAAATAAAATAATACATTGAAATACTCGCTTGATCATAACATTCACCCTCAGTTTGACAATCAAGATGTAAAAAAGAAAACTTGATACTTTTCTTATTATGTATATCTTTCTCCAATAGAGGAACTCTCAAACAATCTATATTTTGGAAATATAAAATGAGAATAAAAAATAGCATCCTCTTATAAGAAAGAGGATGCTATTTGAATATTTCATAATTGAAAAGGCTATACTACAATTAGTCTTCGCGTTTTTTCACTTTTTTATAAAAGGAAATGATTGGTTTGTAGCGTTCATGTACAAGCCCGATTATTTCAGCGATGATTTCTGTGAAGAAAATCAAAGCGAAAAGAAGAATAATGGATAACCATAACGTTGCACTAGTGAAAATAATGGCATTTACACTAAAGAAAATACCGAATGCGTATATAATTAGTACCGTTTTGCGATGAGAGAATCCCATTGCAAGTAAGCGGTGATGTAAATGCGATTTATCTGGTGCTGAAATAGGTTTTTTATTTACGATACGACGGATGATTGCAAATATCGTATCAAATATAGGTACACCTAAAATGATAATTGGAACGATAAAACTGAATAACGTTACACTTTTGTATAATCCAAGTAACGATATAACAGAAATACAGTATCCTAAAAATAGTGCTCCTGTATCTCCCATGAAAATTTTTGCTGGATGGAAGTTGTAGAATAAAAATCCAATTGTACTTGCTAATATAATTAATGCAAGTGGCAAGATAATAGCTGTTCCAGTACCCCATGGGCTAGTGAAGGCCATATATGCTAGCGTTGCAAGTACGATAGATGAAATCCCAGCAGATAATCCATCTAAGCCGTCAATTAAGTTGATTGCATTCGTAATACCTACAAGCCAAAATACTGTAATTGGATAAGCAAGCCATCCAAGTTCAGTATCCCCAAGGAATGGGATATATAATACTTGCACTAATAATCCACTTTTTACAATCATAATGGCAACTAACAGTTGTCCACCGAATTTTACTCTCGCAGATAACTCGTACATATCATCTAAAATTCCGATGATTACAATGATAATCGCACCTAGCGTTATCGATAACATTCTTTGTTCATATAAGCCGCCGACAACAAATCCTACAGCTACACCAATAAATATTGCCAACCCGCCAAGACGTGGCATAATCTTTTGGTGCACTTTACGTGCGTTTGGCTTATCTGTCGCTCCTATTTTAAAAGCTAATTTAATAACTAAAGGAGTAACGACGAGTACAGTGATGAAAGATGCCAAAATGGCATAAATCACTTGTGAGTCCATTAATACCCCACCCTTTATAGTCTAACGTAATTTTTTTTTGAAAATATATTTATCTGAAAATTATGATGTTTATTTACAGGCTCATAACATATGGTATCACAAAAAGATTAGAATTCAATCTTTTTTTCTTTTTACGGTTAATGGAAGCGGATAGAATATATGACAATTGTATATAGAATGTTGAATCATATAAGAAGGTTAATCGTACTGGGCTTTGGAATGTAACATTTCCTCTTTTTCTTCAATAGTGAATACTTTTATTTCAGTATTATAAGTGTTGCACGTAGAAATGAGTAAGTTTCGTGTTAAAATGTGGGAATTTATCACGCGTGACCTGGCAGCCTGATTCTCACTGATTAAGTTTTACTTTATAGTGCATTTAATTTTACAAAAACTTTAAAAAAAGTAAGGGAAGTAATTCATATAATGAAGAAGGAAAAGGGTTTTCTCATTTTTAATATGAGAGGGGGAAGCGCAGGGAGAGTTCTATATTTCATATCTTTTCTATTGTAAATTCCTGTGCGAAAAGGAAATGAAAATTACGATAGTAGGTACTGGATATGTTGGATTGATTACAGGAGTAGGATTGGCAAAATTAGGGCATTCAGTTACATGTTTTGATATAGATGATGAAAAAATTGAACGGATAAAACAAGGGGATTTACCTATTTATGAGGCCAGATTACATGAATTAATAAATTATGCATATGAGAATAATGCTTTAACTTTTACATCAAATAAAGAAGAGGCATTTGATGATGTAGAGTTTATATTTATTGCAGTTGGAACACCACCGTTATTAGATGGGACGGCAGATTTAACGTATATTCAGAGTGCTTGTGACGATATTGGATTATATGCGACGAACGATATTATTGTTGTTACGAAAAGTACAGTTCCAGTAGGCACAAATGATGTAATGAAGGGATGGATTGAGGAGAAGTTAAAAGGGAGGCATACAGTACATATCGTATCGAATCCAGAGTTTTTGCGTGAGGGTTCAGGTATTTATGATTTCTTTCATGGAGATCGTATTGTAATTGGAGCGGATAGTAAGGAAGTAGCAAGAAGAGTAGAGAGTTTGTATAGTCAATTATGCTTAGAAACGTATGTTACAGATATTAAAAGTGCGGAGATGATTAAATACGCGTCGAACGCCTTTTTAGCTACAAAGATTAGTTTCATTAATGAAATTTCAAATATATGTGAGAAGGTAGGCGCGAATGTATTGGATGTTGCCAAAGGGATGGGAATGGATAAGAGAATCGGTGCATCTTTTTTAAATGCGGGCATTGGCTACGGAGGGTCGTGTTTTCCGAAAGATACGAAAGCACTGGTACAAATTGCGGGAAATGTTGCTCATGATTTTCGTTTGTTAAAAGCAGTTATTGAAGTAAATAATAAGCAACAGCTGCTATTGATTGAAAAAGCGAAAAAAGTTATGAACATGAATAAAAAGCGGATTGCAGTTCTTGGCGCATCCTTTAAACCGAATACGGATGATATTAGAGAGGCATCATCTCTTATTATAATAGAAGCATTAATTAATATAGGTGCAGATATTGTTCTTTATGACCCAAAAGCAATTCAATATGTAAAGAATATATTTGGAGATGCTATACAATATAGTAGATGTATAGATGAATCGATTAGAGATGCGAGTGCGGTTTTTATCGTAACAGAATGGGGAGATATTCAAACTTATCCGTTAGAAAAGTACGTACAACTTATGAGGGAGCCTATTTTATTTGATGGGAGAAATTGTTATACTGATGAAGATGTTAAGAAACAAAAGATAGATTATTACTCGGTGGGAAGAAAAAGTATTTGTAATAGAAAAGTTTCTGTTATGCGTTAAAAAGGGATGTACTCATGCATATTTTTATATGTCATAATAGAAGCTGTAATTAGTGAAAGAAAAGAGGCAATCACATGACTGAACGTTTAAAAGTAATGACAATTTTCGGGACACGTCCAGAAGCAATTAAAATGGCACCTCTTGTATTAGAGTTGCAAAAACACCCAGAAAAAATTGAATCGATTGTGACTGTAACAGCACAACATCGCCAAATGTTAGATCAAGTATTAAGTATCTTTGGAATTACGCCAGATTTCGATTTAAATATTATGAAAGACCGCCAAACTTTAATTGATGTTACAACGCGTGGTTTAGAAGGTTTGGATAAAGTAATGAAAGAAGCGAAGCCGGATATTGTACTTGTACATGGTGATACAACAACAACATTTATTGCAAGTTTAGCTGCTTTTTATAATCAAATTCCAGTAGGTCATGTTGAGGCGGGCCTTCGTACGTGGGATAAGTATTCTCCATACCCAGAAGAGATGAATCGTCAATTAACAGGTGTAATGGCGGATCTTCATTTCTCACCGACAGCAAAATCAGCAACGAACTTACAGAAGGAAAATAAAGATGAGTCACGTATTTTCATCACAGGAAATACAGCGATTGACGCGCTACAAACGACTGTAAAAGAAACATATAGTCATCCTGTACTAGAGAAACTTGGAAATGATCGTCTTGTACTTATGACAGCTCACCGCCGTGAAAACTTAGGTGAACCGATGCGTAATATGTTCCGTGCAATTAAGCGTCTTGTTGACAAACATGAAGATGTACAAGTTGTGTACCCTGTTCATATGAACCCTGTTGTTCGTGAAATAGCAAATGAAATTTTAGGTGAACATAACCGTATTCATTTAATTGAGCCGCTAGATGTAATTGATTTCCACAATGTTGCAGCTCGTTCATACTTAATGTTAACGGATTCTGGTGGTGTACAAGAAGAAGCTCCATCACTTGGTGTACCAGTTCTTGTTCTTCGTGATACAACAGAGCGCCCTGAAGGTATTGAAGCAGGTACGCTGAAATTAGCAGGAACAGACGAAGAGACAATCTTTGGTCTTGCTGATGAGCTGTTATCAGATAAAGAAGCTCATGATAAGATGGCGAAAGCATCTAACCCTTACGGTGATGGTCGTGCATCAGAGCGTATTGTAGAAGCAATTTTACAGCACTTTAATAAGTAAATAAAAAAGGCCCAATCGCATAGATTGGGCCTTTTTGTTACGGCTGATTGCGCATAATCCACTCTGCATGAGCATTTGTAGAAGGTGGCGGATCAGTTGGTGTTTTATTTTGGTTTGTTGCTTTTTTTGTTTGTTCGTTAGAATTAGAATTTGAATCAGGACTTGAGTTGTTTTTTGTAGTGGGTTTTTTTGCTTTTTCTCCTAATTCTTTTTCAATTTCGTTACGCACCGTTTCTACACTGATTGGATCTGGAAGGAAGTAATAAATACCGCCTATCTTTTTGTCTTCGCCTTCAAGCTTTAACGTTTGCATTGTAGAAGGATCAAATCCAGAAAGTTTATTGTAAAGAGCAAGTCCGTCTGAAATAGGAATGTCGGTTTTTATATATTTTCCAACGACAGCTGTTAAATCTTTAATTTTAAATACAGTAGAGGTGGAGTTTAGCTTTTGGGCAACAGCGGCCAGTAATTGTCTTTGTCTAGCAGCTCGACCATAATCGCCATTTGGATCTTGCTTTCGCATACGGACATAAGCAAGTGCTTCTTCACCGTTTAAGTTTTGCTGTCCTTGCTTAAACTGAATTTTTTTGTAGTAATCCACGTCAGAGCGCTCCCAGAAATCGAAGGGTACGTCAACGGTAACACCGCCAACAGCATCAACGATACCTTTAAAGCCTTGGAAATCAATTTTAATATAATGGTCTACAGGAACTTTTAGAAAACCTTCTACAGTTTTGATTGCCATTTCCTCTCCACCGTAAGCATGGGCGGCATTAATTTTGTCTTCTTTTCCCTTTCCGACAATCGGAACGCGGCTATCACGAGGAATGCTCATAAGCGAAATCTTTTTAGTTTTCGGATTGACTGTTGCAAACATTAATGAGTCTGTACGACCATTTTGACCATCTGTCGCATAATCTTCTATACCCATAATGAGAATTGTAAAAGGTTCCTTTGTAATTTCTACATCTTCGTTTCTTAAATCCGATTTTTCACGAGTAAAACCACTATACATCCCCATAAGAGAAGAGTAAGAATTTAACACATAAACTCCTATGCTGCCAAATAAAAATGCGAAAATAAGGAAGAAGAAAAGTTTCCTTCTTCGCTTCTTTTTTATTCTGCTATTTTGGAGATGATAATAACGTTCTTCCATATATAATCTCCTTAGTTCGTTAGTTCATTTGTAGGGAAGTAATTCACTACATTAATCTTTGAAGGTGATAAATGGGTTATTCTTAGATAACATCTTGTTCTAAGTACAACATATCTCCTTCTGTAATTGTACATTTCCCGTTTGTTAATTCAATCATCCAATCTGTAAATGCTTGTTTGCCGTCTTCTTCTACATACGTATCAAATGTGACATTTTCTAGATAATGAATATCTTTAATGACATATTTTGAATTGCGTAATTCATTTTCCACTTTGCCAAGTAATGTGTAATCAATCTCGGTTTGCATCACACGCATTAGTTTTCGCTGAACAACACCGACATGATTAATGCCTTCGCTTGTACACTTTCCATATGCACGAATTAATCCACCTGCGCCAAGTTTAATGCCACCAAAATAGCGTGTTACGACGACGACGGTATCTTTTAGTCCGCGTTTTTTTAGTACCTCTAACATTGGTACGCCAGCTGTACCGCTAGGCTCACCGTCATCATTTGCCTTTTGAATATGATCTTGTTCGCCAATTAAATAAGCGGAACAATTATGTGTTGCATTCCAATGTTGTTTTTTTATTTTTTGTATAAATTCTTGAGCCTCTTCCTCAGTTGTTGCTCGGCTAATATAACAAATAAATCTTGATTTTTGAATGACGATTTCGTGTTCGCCGTAGTCTTTGATTGTAAAATATTGTAATAGCACTTGTGTACGCCCCTATCTATCAAAATGACTAGTACTTTCCATTTTAAAAGCGAGCCTTTTTATATTCAAACATTTTTTCTAAATATGCTGAAGTTTTTGGTGAGTATTTAATCTTTTTGTTGTAATTTGTCGAGATGGTAGGTATAATTTCAACCGGCATTTTCATGTATGGATGCACCATTTGTAGTTTTCGTGTAAAATTAGGAAATAAAACTTTTTATAAGGCAGGTACGAAAATGAAAATAGCTATTGTTACTGATAGTACGGCATATATACCGAAGCAAATTCGTGATGAACTCAATATATATATGATTCCATTAAACGTTGTGTTTGGAACAGAATCTTATCAAGAAGAAGCTGAAATTTCAGCAGATGATTTTTATGTGAAAGTACGTGAACAAGAGGAACTTCCAAAAACTTCTCAACCAGCAATCGGAAAGTTTGTTGAGCTATATGAAGAACTAGCTAAAGATTATGATGCAGTTATTAGTATTCACCTATCAAGTGGAATTAGTGGTACATATCAAACATCAACAACAGCTGGACAGATGGTAGAAGGTATTGATGTATACACGTATGACTCTGAAATTAGTTGTGAAGTACAAGGATTTTATGTGCGTGAAGGTGCAAAGTTAGCAAGTGAAGGAAAGAACCCAAAAGAAATTATCGCTCGTTTTGATGAAATGAAGAAAACGATGGACGCCTATTTTGTAGTTGATGATTTACATCATTTACAACGTGGTGGTCGATTAAATAGCGCGCAAGCTTTCATCGGCAGTCTGTTACAAGTGAAGCCAGTTTTATATTTTAGAGATAAAATCATTATTCCGTTTGAAAAGATTCGTACACGTAAAAAAGCATTAAAACGTATCATTGAAATTTTTGATGAGCAAGCAAGTAAAGGTGTACCTATGGAAGCAGTTATCATTCATGCGCAACGTGAAGAGGAAGCGCATGAATGGAAGAAAGAATTAGAAGCAAAATATCCTCACGTCACAATTCGTACAGGTTATTTTGGAGCTGTAATTGGTACGCACTTAGGTGAAGGTGCATTAGGTCTTGGATGGTATACGAAGTAATAAAGATATAAAAAGCTCTCTTTTTAAGAGGGTTTTTTTACGGGTATGTTACGTTTAGTTGACAAGTTAATATTTGGAAATGGTAAAATGTACGTAAAATAAAATAATGAGGAAAGTTTTATAACTTACTTTTTACAAGAAACTATATTATAATGGAAGAGAGGTGAAACATATGGAGCATAATTCTTGTTTATGTCCAAAGTTTGAGTCAGCTTTTACTCTGCTTAGTAAGAAGTGGACTGGCTTAATTATTAAATCTTTGCTTGAAGAGTCGAAACGTTTTAGAGAAATCGCAGATATTATCCCAAATATGAGCGATCGTATGTTGTCAGAGCGTTTGAAGGAATTGGAAAGCGAGGGCATTGTAGTTCGTAATGTCTATCCAGAAGTACCAGTTCGAATCGAGTATGGCTTAACTGACAAGGGAAAAGCGTTAGAAAGTGTTATGGATGAGGTCCAAAATTGGGCTGAGAAATGGATGAAGTAGCATTTCATCTGTATTCGTATATTTAATAAAACGTAAGGAATTCCTTACGTTTTTTCTTTGTTTATAGAAGTGAGAAAAGTATATAAATTTCTACACATACATACAAAAATATACGCATTTTGCGCTAGAGCTACATATAATATTACATTTGTTTTACAAAAACGTAACATTAGCAAAAAAAATCCCGAATTATGGTATAAATTTTATAGGTTATATACGGAAAAAGAAAAAAGAAAGCGGTGTAAAAAATAAAATGAAAAAGCTAAAAATGGCATCTTGTGCATTAGTTGCAGGATTAATGTTTTCTGGGCTAACACCAAATGTATTTGCAGAAGATAAAATTTCTGACGTGAAATCACAAATTAACACACAAAATGACACTTTACATAAACAACAACAAGAACGTGATGAATTACAAAAGCAAATGAATGACTTAAACAAAACAATTCAAGGTTTAGATAAATCTGTTCAAGAGAATGCTGCAAAGCTTGATGAAACAATGAAAAAAGTTGCTGATACTGAGCAATTAATTGAAAAGAAAAATAAAGATATTGCAGAATTACAAACAAAGATTGCAAAACGTGAAGAGCTATTAAGAAAGCGTTTAGTTGCACTTCAAGAACAACCAAATACGAACGTTGTAACAGAAGTTCTTGTAAACTCTAAAAACGTTGCAGATTTAGTTGATCGTTTAACTTCTGTTTCTAAAATTCTTGAGTCTGATGAAGATATCATGAAAACACAACAAGAAGATCAAGCTAGTGTGAAAAAAGATGTTGCAACGGTAAAAGAGAAACAAAAAGAATTAAAAGAAGCACAAGCTCAAATTGAAACTGCTAAGAAAGAACTTGACGCTGAAAAAGAGAAAAAAGCAACAGCGGTAAACGATTTAAGCGGTAAAATGGATACAGTTGTAACTTCAATGACAAGTACGGAAGGTCAATTGAAAGAGCTTGAGAAACAAGCGTTACAATTACAACGCATTGCAGAAGAAGAAGCACAAGCAAAAGCTGCACAAGAAGCTGCTGCTCAAAAACAAGCAGAGCAAGCTGCTAAAGCTGCGCAAGCTCAACCAGCACAAGCACCTGCAGAGCAAGCTGCACCAGCAAACAATGGTGGACAAGCTCAAAAAGAAGAACCTAAAAAAGAGGAACCAAAAAAAGAAGAGCCTAAGAAAGAAGCACCTAAACAAGAAGAGAAAAAGCCAGCTCCAACACCAGATTCAAATCCGACTCCGGGCGTAATTGGTAAGGCAAAGCAATACTTAGGTATGCCATATGTTTGGGGAAGTGCATCTCCATCAAACGGTGGTTTTGATTGTAGTGGATTCATTTCTTACATCTTTGGTGTAGGTCGTCAAGACGTTAATGGTTACTGGAATTCTGTTTCAAAAGTAAGTAGCCCACAACCAGGAGATTTAGTATTCTTCCAAGGTACTTATAAAGCAGGTCCATCTCACATCGGTATTTACGTTGGTAATGGCCAAATGATTCATGCTAGTGATAAAGGAATTGCGTACGGTGATATTAACAGTTCGTATAACCAAAAACATTTCTTAGGATACGGTCGATTCTAGGATTTATAAAAGAATAAAAAACGTGTATAAAGTCGATAGCTTACTATTTTATAAGTAGGTTATCGGCTTTTTTGAGTTTTTACGAGATGATGAGAAAGGTTTATAGTAGTGCTGGAGGTGATTGTTGATGCTAGCGGGGAAACAGTTGCTATTAGAAGAACTTTCTTCAGATTTACAGAGGGAATTAAACGATTTGAAAAAGAGGGGAGAGATCGTATGTGTACAAGGTGTAAAAAAGAAGAATTCTAAATATATGTGCCAACGCTGCGGAAATGTAGATCGGCGGCTATTTGCGTCGTTTTTATGTAAAAGGTGCAGTAAAGTGTGCGCATATTGCCGGAAGTGTATAACGATGGGGAGGGTAAGTGAATGTGCTGTACTTGTTCGCGGGATTGCTGAAAGAAAGAGAGAAAAGAATTTAAACTTGTTACAGTGGAACGGTACGTTGTCTACTGGCCAGAATTTGGCGGCGCAAGGAGTTATAGAGGCTATTAGGCAAAAAGAATCATTTTTTATTTGGGCTGTATGCGGGGCTGGGAAAACAGAGATGTTGTTTTACGGAATTAACGAAGCACTTCAAAAAGGAGAAAGAGTTTGTATCGCAACGCCGAGAACGGATGTTGTTCTGGAATTAGCACCGAGATTGCAAGAAGTATTTCCATATATAAAGGTAGCGGCTTTATATGGAGAGAGTGTGGATAAAGAAAAAGATGCAGTACTAGTCGTTGCGACTACGCATCAATTATTACGTTATTATAGGGCGTTTCATGTCATGGTTGTAGATGAGATAGATGCGTTTCCATATTGTGCAGATCAAATGTTACAGTACGCGGTAAAACAAGCGATGAAAGAAAAAGCGGCGCGTATTTATTTAACTGCGACTCCAGATGAAACGTGGAAGCGAAAACTTAAACAAGGTAAACAAAAAGGTGTTATTGTTTCTGGACGATATCATCGTCATCCTTTGCCAGTTCCTTTATTTTGTTGGTGCGGGAATTGGAAAAAAAACCTCATTCATAAAAGAATTCCTCGAGTTTTACTACAGTGGTTACAAACATACTTAAATAAAAAATTCCCTATTTTTTTATTCGTCCCCCATGTGCGATATATAGAAGAAATAAGCTTGTTGTTAAAACCATTAAACAATCGAATTGAAGGTGTACATGCAGAAGATCCAGGGAGAAAAGAAAAAGTAGCGGCTTTCAGAAAGGGAGAAATCCCATTATTAGTTACAACGACAATTTTAGAGCGAGGCGTAACGGTGAAAAATTTGCAAGTTGCAGTTTTAGGGGCGGAAGAAGAAATATTTTCAGAAAGTGCGCTCGTACAAATTGCGGGCCGAGCAGGGCGGAGCTTTGAAGCACCGTATGGAGAGGTCATTTATTTTCACTATGGCAAGACAGAGGCGATGGTGCGCGCGAAAAAACATATTCAAGGTATGAATAAAAATGCGAAAGAACAAGGATTGATCGATTAATGCATTGTTTACTTTGTGATGAGTGTTTTGTAGAAAAGATTAGTTGGTACACTTTTTTTGTAAAGTGTCATAGAAAATATATATGTGATAGATGTGAGCAGAAACTTTCCTATATTATAGGAGAAATTTGCATGGAATGCGGGCGACCTTTAGAATTTGTTCCTGCCTCATTTCAAGAAGACGGTATTTGTATAGATTGTATAAGGTGGACGAAAGAGGAGAAGTATCGTTCTTTTAAAAACCGTTCGTTATATATGTATGATGATGAGATGAAAGAAATAGTAGCACAGTTTAAGTTTCGGGGGGATGCGGAGTTAGTGCACATTTTTTATCGTCCTTTTCGAAGTTTATTTCAAAAGTATTTTGCCAATGTTTCAACCGTTATCGCTGTTCCGCTTAGTAAGGAAAGGGAAATTGAACGTGGTTTTAATCAAGCTGAGTTATTAGCAACTTGTTTGCCTGTCAAAATTTCTTATCCATCATTAAGAAGAAGGGAAACAGAAAAGCAAAGTAAGAAGACACGTAAAGAAAGGGTGTCAGGAAGCAATCCTTTTTATTTTCAGGGAGAAGAGATGTTTTCTGAGCAACATATTTTACTCGTTGATGACGTGTATACGACAGGGATTACAGTTAGGCAAATCGGAAGTTTGTTATATGAAAGAGGGGCAAGAGAAGTATCTAGTTTGACACTTTGTAGAAGTTAATATGGCAGTGTCGAAAGGGATAATAAAAAGGCGATAAGTCTTCTTTGACTTCATATGTTGTCATTCGTTATAGTCAAAATATGGGGCGAATGCCCTGATTTTTAGAGTGAAGGGAATGGAATGAACATGCAAGGAAGAGTGAAATGGTTCAATGCAGAAAAGGGATTTGGGTTTATTGAGCGTGAAGATGGTGACGATGTATTTGTCCATTTTTCTGCTATTCAACAAGATGGATATAAGTCATTAGAAGAAGGGCAACAAGTAGAGTTTGACATTGTAGATGGAGCACGTGGACCACAAGCAGCTAATGTTGTGAAACTGTAGGGTATATTGTTTTTGGAAGAGAAAGCTGCGTTTGTGGCAACGTTATATATATGTAGTAGAACCTCTTGTTTTTCGCAAGGGGTTTTTGTTATAGGGTAAGTTGTCAAAAAGTTGTTTCTTTTCTGTAACGAATTGTCCACAGAAACATTCGTTATTCACGATGTTAATAGGATAAAATAAAGATAGAAACGATGCATCTTTTCATTTCAACAAAAAACGATAAAAAAATTGCAATTCCACTAATTTTTTTAAAAAAGTTAGAAGGAGTTTTTAAGCCAATGTCGAAATTATAATACATAGGCTTGAAAGGAGGAATTCATCTATGAAATTCAACATTCGTGGTGAAAATATTGAAGTAACTCCAGCATTAAAGGAATATGTAGAGAAAAAACTAAGTAAGTTAGAGCGTTATTTTGATACATTCCCAGAGATTAAAGTTAATTTAAAAGTATACTCTGACAAGCAACGTGTCGAGGTAACAATACCATTTACTGATTTATTACTTCGTGCAGAAGAAACTAATAGCGATATGTACGCTGCTATCGATTTAGTAGTTGATAAAATTGAGCGACAAATTCGTAAACATAAAACAAAAGTAAATCGTAAGTTACGTGAGAAAGGTTCTATGAAAACGAACTTTATCCTTCCAGAAGCAGTAGCTGTTTTGGATGAGGTAGAAGAAGATGAATTAGAACTTGTACGTACAAAACGATTCGATTTAAAACCGATGGACGTTGAAGAGGCAATCCTACAAATGGATATGCTAGGACATAATTTCTTCGTCTTCACAAATGCTGATACAAACGAAACTAATGTTGTATATGGCCGTAAAGATGGGAAATACGGTTTAATCGAAACTAAATAATAATTCGAAAGCGCAGCCGAAATGGCTGCGCTTTTTTTGTATTTTTCGCAGCAAGGTTAAAAAAGTTTTATAAGTAGCCGATTTCATTAAGAAGTGATTTTTAGGCGGTATTTCCTCAAAACAGCAGGAGAAAATTCGAAACTTAGAGAGGTGAGTTACTCTTTATTATTTGGAACAGGCATAGGAATGTAGCTACCTTTACAAGTAATTCTTTGCTAGGGATATAGTATTGTTTTTAAAAATTTAACGAAATGTTCGCAAGTGTAAAAGTAATATTAAATATTCTGAAATCCATTGAAGGTGTGTTGAGGTGTTGTTACCATAATATTGTATTATATTGATTTTGTTCCTTCAGTCGAAAAATACAATCAATATAATGCTACAAATTATCGGAGGTGCTTTTAGTGGGCATTAAGAAAAAAAGTCGTTTTATGTTTGGATCTGTTTTATCGTTAGGTATTTTAGCTAGTACTTTCGCTTTAACCGAACCGGCTAAGGCTAGTACAAGGGATGACCATGTGAATTTTACCTTTAGACTTTGGAGTCCATATGATTATACTAATGCACGTCCTAAAGAGACGCCTACCTCTATGTATATGCGTGTGAAGAGCAGTGAGAAGGGCGGAGGTTCTTTCAATGTTTGGACAGAAGCAGATAAAAATAAAAATGCAGAAGATAGAAAATGGGTAAATGTTTCAGGTAAGCATGAAGGAACAGTGATACCAGGTAGAACATATCTTTTTCAAAATTATGCATATGAAAACCATGGGAAAAATGTGCCTGTGAGATTTGGTGGTTATTCTAGAGAAAATAATGCTTATCCTACTGCTTGGAGTCCTGATAGTGTAAGACCTAGTGGACCTTACATTGAATATTGATTTAGAAATTATAAATTGAAATTATTTATTTTATAGTGCTAGAAAAAGTGGTATAGTTTCAAATCCGGATTATACGACTTTTCCTGCTATTTCATTTTTAAAATAGGAGGAGCTGTAATGAGGTTTATTTCAAAATATATTTTAGTTTGTTTTTTTATATTGAGTATTAGTTTCTTAGTTTCTTGTCAAAAGAAAGTAGATGAACCTATTGTACATATTGAAGATACTTTAACGGAAAAAGATAATTTGAAAAGTATTGAATTAAAAGGGATTAACAAAAATACTATTTTTGAACAAGTGTTTTTGGAAAGTGAAAATGGTGATGATTTCTTTCAAGGACAAATAGAAAAAAATGATAGTTTAATAGAGGATAAGCTTTCAAATAAAAAATTGAAATTAGGAGTTATACCAGAAAATTATTATGTTTTTTTGACGGGTGTTACGAATAAGAAAAAACCAACGTATCTCTTGGGACGGATTGAACAAACTGATGGAGAAGTAATTCAGTGGAAACAAGAAGTTAAGAGTGTAAAAAGAAAAGGCGCAAATGATGTTTATCAGTATGAAGTTGAGTTTCCTAAATTTGAAGGAGAGAGAGCAAATGTTTCTTTTCGTTACATTTGGTTAAATAAAGAAAAGAAATGTTATGGTGTTGCGGATCAATTGTTCATATTAAAAAAGATTTAAATTTAATGGTTTATGGAGGAGCTATAGATGAGTTACTTTTTAGGAAGGATTTTAAAAGGTAGGATGTTTTGGTTGTCTTTATTTATTATGTTAGTAATTGTTATTGCTCAATATATTGCTATGTTTGTGACAACTAAAGGATTTAACGATGCTGGGATTATAAAGGTATCCCCATATTTATCTAATATTTTATATTTTAATAGATTATCGTTTTATAGTGAGTTTTATTTACTTATATTTCCTATGCTTTCCGCAATGGCTGTAGCAGGGATTTATAGAATTGATAAAAATTATGGATTTATTTATCCTGTTATTTCTAAGATGGGAACATGTTATTATTTTAAGCTGCTTTATTTTATTAATTTTATTGTATCTTTTTTTATTATAAGTGTCCCTTTACTATTTAATTTTTATTTATATGTGATGACTTATCCAACAGTTGCTCCGCATCCAATATTAAATTATATGGCTTCTACTGTTTCGCCAACAGCTCAATTTCATATAGTTTATTATAAGTACCCTACTTTATATTTTCTAATGTATCTATTTTTAAATGGTTTATACGGTGCGGTTTTTTCGAGTTTAGCTTTATCAGTTTCGTTTTTTATAAAACGAGTTTATTTTATTTATTTAGTTCCATTTATTTTACATATTTTTTGGCTTGGTATTGGAAAAGGGATTCTCAATCCTAAAGATTATTTAATTAAAGATTTTGGCTTTTTTGAATTACAAATTTTTCTTAGTGTACTGTTATGTATTTGCTTTTGTTCTGTAGTTCTTTATTTACGGGGGAGTAGGAAGCATGTTCTTTTATAATGTTATGAAAGAAACTATAAGGATGAAATATGTTTGGTTAAGTATTCTTTTTGTACTTAATGTTAGTATCATTGGTTGCTTGTTCAATTATTTTGAACCCGGAATTGTAAAAGAGAAAATGAACGAATTGGAAGCTTTGTATAAGGTTATGTCGTTGTATAATTTGTCCACTATATTTATTCCTTTAACAATTGTTTTTTCTGTATATTCTATGTCGAACTTTTTTAGTATTTATGTTGTTTACAGAGTGAATAATGCATTGAAATTAGTTTCTATATATTATTTAAAATTATTCGTTTTTGTTTACTTTTTTGCTGGGAGTATGATTTTACAGTTGTTTTTGATGTCAACTATGATGGCTGTAACTAGTGTTGATGTAAATTATCCATTATTATTTTGCATTCAATTATTTGCGAGTGTTTTTATATGTATGATAAGTGCTTTATTGCAATTATTTTTACCTAGTTTACTTGTAATAATATGTATGATTACTGCTGTTTTATTAGATAGATTTATATTACATGGATTTTTATTTACAAATGCTTTTTATATAAATGTCTTTGAAGATGCTACTGGTTTATTTATACGCTTATTTGGCTGTTTTTTTATCTTTTTTATAAGTGTATGGATTTTATCTAAAAAAAGTTATATTTCTATGAATGATGAGACAGAGGTGGTCTAGTTTACATTATGATCTTATATTATTTGTTAAAAAGAGATTTATATGTAAGGTTTCGAGATTCCATCAAGATAATGGTTTTTTTATTCTTAATTTACGCTATTATTGCAATTGCCTTTTTATACAATCAGCCTCTTAGTAATGGTAAAGAATCTGTATTAGTAGATGTTACCTTTTATCGATTTTTTCATGGAGTAGATTTTGTGGATTTATCTTATTTTTATAAGGAGGGGCGATTTTCTATCCCTTTTTATTGGATATTCTTTCAAATCACTCCTTTGTTGCTTGTAGGGAATTTTGCTTTTTCAGATATTCAACAGAATGGTGTTTATTTATTTCCTCGTGTTAAGAAGAAGCATTTTCTGTGGTTAACGAAAATATTATCTTTGTTTTTTTATATAATTATTATTTGGATTGGTATGTATTTTATTTGGTTTAGCGCTTACTATTTGCTTTCTTTAGGCGAGTATAATTTTTTAAATTTATATAGTCAATTTCCTTATAAGATATTAGGTACTATGCTAATTCAAATAATTATAAGCTTTTTATTAGCTTTGATTTTTGAGTTTTTAACTTTTTATATACCGATAACTATTGTTTTTGTACTAATGTTGTTGTACCTATTTTTGTCTATTTTCTTTCATAGTATTTATTTTTTAGGCTCTTTTGTTATGCCAAATCGTTGGTATTTTGTTGATCACAGTTCAATTCAATTGACTTTAGGTAATAATCAATCTATTCAATATAATGATTTACTTTTAATAGGAGTAGTAATTGTTGTTGTAATGATTTTATTAGGTAGTTTTTGTTTTAAAAAACTAGATGTGATAGGTGAATAATTTATGGACAATTATATTAAATGTGAATGTATGACGAAAAGATTAAAAGGAAATATTGTGTTAGATAATATTAGTTTGTCAGTAAAAAAAGGCGAATTTTTAGTTTTGAAGGGGCATAATGGCTCTGGTAAAACGATGATTTTACGCGCTATATCAGGGTTAATGCGCTTGAATTCTGGAGTTGTTTATATAGATAATGAAATAATTGGAAAACAAAAGCAATTTCCTGATTCTATGGGAATATTGATTGAATATCCAAGTTTTATTCCAGGGTATACTGGTTTTCAGAATTTGAAATTTTTATCATCGATTAACAATAAAATCTCCGATGAGGAGATTTATAATATTATTCAAAGGGTTGGACTTGATAAAACAGATAAGAGAAAGTATAAAAGATACTCTTTAGGTATGAAACAACGTTTAGGGATAGCGCAAGCTTTAATGGAACAACCAAAATTACTGTTATTAGACGAGCCAACTAATGCTTTAGATAGTGATGGGATAAAAGGTGTTTTAGATATTTTGAAAGTAGAAAAAGCCAAGGGAACGACTATTGTTGTAGCCAGTCATGATGTGCATGTTCTAGATAATGAAATGGTAGATCGTATTGTACATGTTAATAATGGAAAGTTGGTAGATTAAGAGTGACGAGAAAACATATCTTAATAAGTATTGGATTGTGTCTGTTGCTATGTATATTTGCTAGTTTATTAAGATTTAAAACATTAAATCTTAATAATGAATCTTATAAAGTGGTAAAAGATGAGTTTTTATCTAATAGAACTTTTGAAGATGGGCAAGGAGTTACGTTTCATGCACTCAATCCTCTTGATCCTACAAAAGTTTATGATCCCTATGAAGACCGTGAAGTAGTGACGTATGTTTTACCTTTAGATATTACAAATACAACAAATCGAGATATTAACTTGCTTAGTAATAAGTCTATTTCCGATACAATGTTTTATTCTAAAATAGGTGAGTTTTATAATTTAATCCCTTATTCAATGGAATTACCTAAAAAATATCAGTTTGATCCTGTAATACCTGCTGGTAAAACAGTACGAGGGTATATAGGGGCAAATTATTTTATAGGAGATGACCCTTATAAAAATTATAAAAACTTTTCAAATGAATCAACTAAAGTGAAATTCATTTCTTGTATAAAGGATAAGAAAGGGAAATATCATGAATTAGAAATACCGATAAATTAATAAAATTTATGATTGATACAGCTATATTTTAATGGTGTTTGTAGATCTTGCAACATAACAATATCTTTTAAAGTCGGAGTTTTTTTGTAGGTGTAAGTATCTATGGATGCTGCACCTGCAAAGTTTCCGGCTTTTTGTAATTGTCGATTTAGATTTTATTAAGGAATTTCTGGTAGTCATATTCTTTAAAAGGAAACTTGAAAGAATATGACTTAGATTTAATACGAAATTTGTAACGTGAAATTGAAATAGCGAGACAGAGAAAAGGAACGTAACAAATGAAATAAAAACTTTTTTTGAATATAAGGCCCGACATCTTGCCGATTGTTGTCATAGTTATAAGACAAGTGTTACAATTATCATTAGGTATATACATTTTAGTTTTTTTAATTAGGAGAAAAATTGGCATAACATACATTTGATTTTTATAACGACTGATTGTAATAGAGAAAAAGAAAAACAATCGGAAGTTTTATTTTAATAAAAAGAGGAGCGTATTTCCTATGATCGGTATTTTAAAAAAGGTGTTTGATGTAAATCAACGCCAAATTAAACGTATGCAAAAGACAGTTGAGCAAATTGATGCATTAGAGTCATCTATTAAGCCACTAACTGATGAACAATTAAAAGGAAAGACGCTTGAATTTAAAGAACGTCTAACAAAAGGTGAAACAGTAGATGATCTACTACCTGAAGCTTTCGCGGTTGTTCGCGAAGCGGCAACTCGTGTTCTTGGAATGCGTCCATATGGCGTACAGTTAATGGGTGGTATTGCCTTACATGAAGGGAATATTTCTGAGATGAAAACGGGTGAAGGTAAAACGTTAACATCTACATTACCTGTATATTTAAATGCTTTAACAGGAAAAGGTGTTCATGTTGTTACAGTCAATGAATATTTAGCACAACGTGATGCGAGCGAAATGGGACAACTTCATGAGTTCCTTGGCTTAACGGTAGGAATTAACTTAAATAGTATGTCACGCGAAGAGAAACAAGAGGCTTATGCTGCTGATATTACGTATAGCACAAATAATGAGCTTGGATTCGATTACTTACGTGATAACATGGTTTTATATAAAGAGCAGTGCGTTCAACGTCCACTTCACTTTGCTATTATCGATGAAGTCGATTCTATTTTAGTCGATGAAGCACGTACGCCGCTTATTATTTCAGGACAAGCTCAAAAATCAACAGAGCTATACATGTTTGCAAATGCATTTGTTCGTACGTTAGAAAATGAAAAAGATTATTCATTTGATGTGAAAACGAAAAATGTAATGCTAACAGAAGATGGTATTACGAAAGCGGAGAAAGCTTTCCATATTGAAAACTTATTCGATTTAAAACATGTAGCACTTCTTCACCATATTAATCAGGGACTTCGTGCACACGTTGTTATGCACCGTGATACAGATTATGTTGTACAAGAAGGCGAAATCGTAATTGTAGACCAATTCACTGGTCGTCTTATGAAAGGTCGTCGTTATAGCGAAGGATTACACCAAGCGATTGAAGCAAAAGAAGGTGTAGAAATTCAAAATGAAAGCATGACGCTTGCAACAATTACATTCCAGAACTACTTCCGTATGTATGAAAAATTATCTGGTATGACTGGTACAGCGAAAACAGAGGAAGAGGAATTCCGTAACATTTACAATATGAACGTTATTGTAATTCCGACAAACAAACCGATTATTCGTGATGATCGTGCCGATTTAATCTTTAAATCAATGGAAGGTAAGTTCAATGCTGTTGTTGAGGATATTGTAAATCGTCATAAACAAGGGCAACCTGTTCTTGTAGGTACAGTTGCAATTGAAACTTCAGAGCTTATTTCAAAAATGTTAACGCGTAAAGGTGTACGTCATAACATCTTAAATGCGAAAAACCATGCTCGTGAAGCAGATATCATTGCAGAGGCTGGTATGAAAGGTGCTGTAACAATCGCGACGAACATGGCAGGTCGTGGTACAGATATTAAGCTTGGGGACGATGT
This sequence comes from Bacillus sp. 007/AIA-02/001, assembly GCF_004634455.1. Classification (NCBI taxonomy): domain Bacteria; kingdom Bacillati; phylum Bacillota; class Bacilli; order Caryophanales; family Bacillaceae; genus Bacillus; species Bacillus sp. 007/AIA-02/001. Next base: position 243,154 of record NZ_SEIY01000004.1, on the reverse strand, counting down.
GAAAAACGTTGGTTTAGCAGTTATCGGTACAGAGCGTCACGAAAGTCGTCGTATTGATAATCAGTTACGTGGTCGTGCTGGTCGTCAAGGGGACCCTGGTGTTACGCAGTTCTACTTATCGATGGAAGATGAATTAATGCGCCGATTTGGTTCAGATAATATGAAAGCAATGATGGACCGCCTTGGTATGGATGATTCTCAGCCGATTGAAAGTAAAATGGTTTCTCGTGCGGTAGAATCTGCACAAAAACGTGTTGAAGGAAATAACTATGATGCACGTAAGCAGTTACTGCAATATGATGATGTACTTCGTCAACAACGTGAAGTTATTTACAAACAGCGTCAAGAGGTAATGGAGTCTGACAACTTACGCGGCATTATTGAAGGTATGATGAAATCTACAGTAGAACGTGCTGTTGCCCTTCATACGCAAGAGGAAATTGAAGAAGATTGGAACATTAAAGGTCTTGTTGACTACTTAAATACAAACCTTCTTCAAGACGGAGATGTAAAAGAAGAAGAATTACGTCGCCTTGCTCCTGAGGAAATGAGCGAACCGATTATCGCGAAATTAATAGAGCGATACAATGAAAAAGAAAAGCTTATGCCAGAAGAGCAAATGCGTGAGTTTGAGAAGGTTGTTGTATTCCGCGTTGTAGATACGAAATGGACAGAGCATATTGATGCAATGGATCACCTTCGTGAAGGTATTCATTTACGTGCTTACGGTCAAATCGATCCACTTCGTGAGTACCAAATGGAAGGGTTCGCGATGTTCGAGTCAATGGTTGCTTCTATTGAAGAGGAAATTTCTCGTTACATTATGAAAGCTGAAATTGAACAAAACTTAGAACGTCAAGAAGTTGTTCAAGGTGAAGCTGTTCATCCTTCTAGCGATGGCGAAGAAGCAAAGAAAAAGCCAGTTGTAAAAGGTGACCAAGTGGGCCGCAACGATTTATGTAAATGTGGTAGCGGTAAAAAATATAAAAACTGCTGTGGTATCGTTCAGTAATATAGGACGGTAGCTTTGGCTGTTTTGCAAACTTTTATATCAAAAATGTATAATTAAGAAGGATTAAACTCTCTCCGTAATAAGTGGAGAGAGTTTCCCTTGTTTTCATACGAAAGTAACAGCAATTACATAGAGGTGAAGGAAATGGAATTAGTAGAAATTAGACAGGAATTAGAGAAAATGGCTAAGCGATTAGCGGCTTTTAGGGGGTCTCTTTGACCTCCCTACTAAGGAGAAACAAATTGCAGAATTAGAAGAAAAAATGATGGGCGCAGGATTTTGGGATGACCAACAAGGCGCACAAGCTGTAATTAATGAAGCGAATGCGTTAAAAGATATGGTTGGAAAGTTCCGTCAGTTAGATGAGACGTTTGAAAATTTAGAAATCACGCATGAGCTTTTAAAAGAAGAGTATGATGAAGATTTACATGAGGAATTAGAATCAGAAGTAAAAGGCTTAATTCAAGAAATGAATGAGTATGAGCTTCAGTTACTATTAAGTGATCCTTATGATAAAAATAATGCGATTTTAGAATTACATCCAGGTGCAGGTGGAACTGAGTCACAAGACTGGGGTTCTATGTTATTACGTATGTACACACGCTGGGCTGAAAAACGCGGATTCAAAGTAGAAACGGTTGATTATTTACCAGGTGATGAAGCTGGTATTAAGAGTGTAACTTTATTAATTAAAGGTCATAACGCTTACGGTTACTTAAAAGCAGAGAAAGGTGTACATCGTCTTGTACGTATTTCACCATTCGATTCTTCAGGGCGCCGTCATACATCGTTCGTATCTTGTGAAGTTGTACCAGAGTTCAATGATGAAGTTGAAATCGAAGTACGTACAGAAGACTTAAAAATTGATACGTACCGAGCAAGTGGAGCTGGTGGGCAGCACGTAAATACGACAGATTCAGCAGTTCGTATTACACATACACCGACAAATACGGTTGTAACATGTCAGTCGGAGCGTTCTCAAATTAAAAACCGTGAGCATGCGATGAAAATGTTAAAAGCGAAATTATATCAAAAGAAACTAGAAGAGCAACAAGCAGAATTAGATGAAATTCGCGGAGAGCAAAAAGAAATCGGATGGGGTAGCCAAATCCGTTCTTACGTATTCCACCCGTATTCTCTTGTAAAAGACCATCGTACAAATACGGAGGTTGGTAACGTACAAGCTGTTATGGATGGAGAGATTGATCCATTTATTGATGCTTACTTACGTTCTCGTATCTAATAAGCGAAAAAAAGCCAACGAAATTGTTGGCGCATGCTGAGGACAATAGAGGATATAAAGAATTTGATTCTATTTTTATAGATGAAGTAAAGAGGAAGAGAAGTTGGAAACGACAACTTCTCTTTTTGATGGGATTATATGTAGATTACAATGCTGTATATTGTTTTGTAAAAAGTAGAGAATAGTAAAATAGAGCGGTAATAGGGTAAAGATTTATATAGAACTTTTCTAATTTTCCTTTTAAAAAGGATACTTTATAGAAGTTTTTTAAGTTGTTCACAGAATTGAAACAACTTATGAAAGCTTTATTTTATCAAGGTTCTCACTGTATTTTAGAGGAATATGAAATACACCTTAGTTTTTCTATATAAAGATAATGCTTATAATGAAAATGAGTGTGTTAGGAATAAAAAGAATATCAACAATGGGGAGCGATAGAAGTGAAAAAGAAATTGTTGGCTATTGCGCTAGGGACATCGGTTGTTTTTGCTTTAGGAGCATGCGGAAATAAAGAAGAGAGTAAGTCTTCGAAACAGTCTGCAAGCACAGACAGCGCAGAACAAATTTTCCAAAGAAGTTGTGCGGGATGTCACGCAACAGATTTATCAGGGGCAACTGGACCTGATTTAAGAAAAGTAGGCGGTAAGTACGACGCTGCAGATATCGAAGAGATTATTAAAAAAGGCCGTGGTTCAATGTCACCAGGACTTATTCAAGGTGAAGAGGCGAAAAAAGTATCTGAATGGTTAGCTGAACATAAATAAAAAGGTGAAATGGGCGAGTTGATAATATAGTCAGCTCGTTTTCCTTTTTTCTGGTATGTAACATAACTGTAACAAAAATGTATCCAAATTGGAAACCGTTTGATGTTACAATGGGGTTTGTAGAATTTTGCTGAAATATATTACATAGAGTGGTATTGCTTATGAGAAAGCATAAGTAAACTACCTTCAACAAGGATGACTAAATGAAAATGAAGGATGTCTTTTATTTTCAGATGTACAGAAAAGTATTTCGAAAAAAATCATTAAGTATTGGGTGATAAATAATGATAAAAATGACGAATGTTTATAAGGAGTACCCGAATGGTATGAAAGCCATTGCTGGTCTTACAGTTAACATTAAACAAGGTGAATTCGTATACGTAGTTGGACCGAGTGGAGCCGGGAAATCTACATTTATTAAAATGATGTATCGTGAAGAGAAACCATCTACAGGATCTATTAATGTAAATGGACTTACTATCGAAACATTGGCAGAAAGAGACGTTCCGTATTTTCGTCGTCAATTAGGCGTAATTTTCCAAGATTTTAAATTGCTACCTAAATTAACGGTATATGAGAATGTTTCGTTTGCTTTAGAAGTAATTGAAGAAGAACCGGATGCAATTCGTGAGCGTGTAACAGAAGTGCTAGGTCTTGTAGGCCTTGAAGATCGTGCAGACGCACTTCCAAGTGAGCTTTCAGGTGGGGAGCAACAACGTGTGGCTATTGCAAGAGCAATTGTAAATAGACCAAAGGTTGTAATTGCCGATGAGCCAACAGGTAACTTAGATATTGAAACAGCTCTTGATATTATGAATATTTTTACTCGCATTAATGAGCGCGGCACAACAATCGTTATGGCGACGCATAATGCAGATATCGTAAATACAATCCGTCATCGTGTAATCGCGATTGAAGGCGGAAAAATTGTTCGAGATGAGATTGAGGGAGGATACGGATATGAAGGCTAAGACCCTTAGTCGACATTTGCGAGAAGGTGTAAAGAATCTATCACGTAACGGATGGATGACATTTGCTTCTGTTAGTGCAGTAACAGTTACATTATTACTTGTAGGTGTCTTTTTAACAGCGATTATGAATATGAACCATTTTGCGACGAAAGTAGAGCAAGATGTAGAGATTCGTGTACACATTGATCCAGCTGCAAAAGAAGCGGATCAAAAGAAATTAGAAGAAGATATGAGTAAGATTGCAAAAGTAGATTCTATTAAATATTCTTCTAAAGAAGAAGAGTTAAAACGTTTAATTAAAAGCTTAGGTGATAGTGGAAAAACGTTTGAGTTATTTGAACAAGATAACCCACTTAAAAACGTATTCGTTGTAAAAGCAAAAGAACCAACCGATACAGCGACAATCGCGAAGAAGGTTGAAAAAATGCAGTTTGTTAGTAATGTTCAGTACGGAAAAGGACAAGTTGAACGATTATTTGATACTGTAAAAACTGGTCGTAACATTGGGATTGCGTTAATTGCTGGTCTTTTATTCACAGCGATGTTCTTAATCTCTAATACAATTAAAATTACAATTTATGCTCGTAGTACAGAAATTGAAATTATGAAACTTGTTGGTGCAACAAACTGGTTTATTCGTTGGCCATTCTTGCTAGAGGGATTATTCTTAGGAGTATTAGGATCAATTATTCCAATTGGCCTAATTCTAATTACGTATAATTCGTTGCAAGGTGTGTTTAATGAAAAACTTGGCGGAACAATTTTCGAGCTTCTACCATACAGTCCGTTCGTATTCCAATTAGCTGGTTTACTAGTGTTAATCGGTGCTTTAATCGGTATGTGGGGAAGTGTAATGTCAATTCGTCGCTTCTTAAAAGTATAAAAAGTTGCAAACATAATTCGTACAAGCTTATCATATAGTAGAAATAGGTAAAGGCATCACACACTGTGTGATGCCTTTTGCTACACCACCTGTGTGTTTTGGAAAGGGGAATTCCGCATTGAAACGTAGAGTTGCAATTATTGGAATGGTTGTTGCATTTTTAATTGGTGCTGGCGGAATGTTTGCAGGCATGTCTGTATTTGGGGTTAACCCATCAGAAGTAACGCAAACAATTTCGAGTGGGAATGCTAGCACTGCGCAAGGGAATTTGGCAAAAATTAATGAGGCGTATGCACTAATTGATTCACGTTATGTGGAAGACGTGAAAGATGAAAAGTTAGTTGAAGGTGCAATACAAGGTATGTTGTCTACGCTGAAGGACCCTTATTCCACGTATATGGATAAAGAAACAGCCAAACAGTTTAGTGAATCGCTTGATCCCGAATTAGAGGGGATTGGGGCTGAGGTGAACAAGACGGACGGTAAGCTTATTATCGTATCGCCAATTAAAGGTTCACCAGCAGAAAAGATAGGAATTAAACCGAATGACCAAATTTTATCTGTAGATGGAAACAGTGTGAAAGACTTATCACGTGAAGAAGCAGTATTAAAAATTCGTGGTAAAAAGGGAACGACTGTCGCAATTGAAATTAAACGTGCGGGAGTAACTGATCCGATCGTATTTAAAATTAAGCGTGAAAAGATTCCAATCTTTACAGTATTTAGTTCTGTGAAGCAAGAGAGTGGAAAAGATATCGGTTATATGCAAATCACTTCTTTTGCTGAAAATACAGCGAAAGAATTTAAGGATCAGTTAAAAGAGTTAGAGAAGAAAAATATAAAAGGCTTAGTTATTGACGTACGTGGTAATCCTGGTGGCTATTTAAATAGTGTAGAAGATATACTAGGGGAAATTATGACGAATAAAAAGCCGATGCTACAAGTAGAGCAGCGAAATGGTGAGAAGAAGAAATTCTCTACGGAACTGAAAGAGAGAAAACCATATCCAATTTCAGTATTAATTGATAATGGAAGTGCTTCTGCTTCAGAGATTTTAGCGGGTGCGCTAAAAGAAGGAGAAGGATACGATTTAATTGGTGAAAAGACATTTGGTAAAGGTACTGTCCAGCAAGCTGTTCCATTTAAAGACGGCAGCAACATTAAATTAACGATGTTTAAATGGTTAACACCGGATGGGAACTGGATTCATAAAAAAGGAATCGCGCCAACAGTAGAAGTGAAGCAACCAAATTATTATCATGCGACACCAATTCAAATTGAAAAAACACTTTCATACAATTCAAATGATGTACAAGTAAAACATGCTCAAGAAATGCTTAAGAGCTTAGGGTATGTACCAGGTCGTGAAGATGGATACTTTAGTAAAGAGACAGAATCGGCTCTGAAAGCATTCCAAAATGCAAATGAGATGGAAGCGACAGGACAGCTTGATAAAAAGACAGCTGAAGCGATTCAAACTAAAATTATCGAAAAAATTCGTTCTGGAGAAAATGATCTACAATTACAGTCAGCATTAAAATTAATGGCAAAATAAGAAGAAATACAGGCAGTTTGCTGCCTGTATTTTTTTGTGTTAAACAAACGTTTGTTTAGTTATGATAATATAAAAAGAAAGAATGATATAAATGGTGGTGAATGAGTTCATGGAGGCGTGGATTTTTGAAATAATGCGGGCAGTTGGACGTTTTTTCTTACACCCTGCTGTCTATATATTTGTAATAAGTAGTATCTTCGTTGGATACTTACGTATGTTAAGAGAACGAAAAGATTTTTCTTTTAAAGTTTATGATATTTGGTTTGAACTGCGAACCTCTCTATTTGCAGGGATTGGATACGGATTAGTAGTATCTATTGTTATGATTGGGCTTGGACTTGTTGTTTCTAAAGCAAGCTTATGGGCCATTTTAATTTGGACGTTACTATTTGGATTAACGGCTATGTATCGATATTTATCGGCAGCTTATACATTTAGCATTGCGATTGTATGTGTTCTATTATCTTCTAAGCTACCAGTTTCCTTTTTACAGCTTCGAGAAGGTGAAGAGAGTACCATTGTATCCCTTGTTATTTTACTAGGCGTTATGCTTATTGTAGAAGGCTTATTGATTTCTAAAAACGCAGTAGGATATTCGACGCCGAGGATTAGGAAGGGGAAGCGTGGATTAAAGATTGGTTTACACGAATCAAAGCGTTTATGGATCGTTCCTATTTTTATTCTTGTACCGGGTGATGCGGTAACTCAGTTTATTTCATGGTGGCCTGTCGTTTCAATAGGGTCAAATACATATTCTCTATTCCTCGTTCCATTTTTAATTGGATTTATGAGAAAGATTAAAAGTTATGAGCCGACGGAAGCTTTATTATTTACAGGAAGACGTGTTTATGGATTAGCAGGACTTGTGCTCGTTTTAGGAATCGCAAGTTATTGGTGGCACGTACTTGCAATTATCGCGATGGGAGTCGCAATGCTTGGGCGTTTCACAATCTCGATGCAAGAGAAAATTGCCGATGAAACAAGACCAGCATATTTTGCTGCACGCAATGATGGGCTCGTTGTACTAGATACAATTCCAAATACAATTGGAGCAGAGCTAAAGTTACTGCCTGGAGAAATTATTACGAAAGTAAATGGAGTTATTCCAAAAAGCGCTGAGGAATTTTATGATGCGCTTCAAACGAAGACGACCGGAGCATTTTGTAAATTAGAAGTATTAGATACAAATGGTGAGCTTCGTCTTGCACAAACTGCATTATATGCTGGTGGGCATCACGAATTAGGTATTGTATTCGTTGAGCAGGAGCACGAGTGGGATTCGGAAGCGATGTAATAGGAGGAAAGGTATCACCTTGTGGTGGTACCTTTTTTGTTTTTGGGGGAGGGGGGAGTAGTTAGTAAATGAAATTTATATCGGCGATTATCCGAATATATCAGCGCAACTTGAAATATATCGGCGATTTTGCAAATATATCAGCGCAACTCGAAATATATCGGCGATTATTCGAATATATCGACTTTCCAGCAAAAAACGACAACTATTGCAAAGCTTATTTTCAGTTTCATAGACGGATAACTTGAATAATTATTTGATAATGGTTATCATTTAGGGAGTCTTTTTAATTTTGGAAAATGGAGGTAAGATATGCTGCGTAAATTTTTCTCGTACTATAAACCGTATAAAGGTTTATTTATACTCGACTTTTCTTGTGCGGTTGTCGCAGGATTATTAGAACTCGGCTTCCCGCTTATCGTAAATCAATTTATTGATAAGTTATTGCCAGGGCAAAACTGGACGCTTATTTTATGGGCTTGTTTCGGTTTACTCGCAGTTTATATGTTAAATGCAGGCTTACAATATGTCGTTACATATTGGGGACATATGCTTGGTGTTAACATTGAAACAGATATGAGGCAGAAATTATTTGATCATATTCAAAAGCTATCATTCAGATTTTTTGATAATAATAAAACTGGTCATTTAATTTCACGCCTTACAAACGATTTAATGGAAATTGGGGAAATTGCTCACCATGGACCAGAAGATCTATTTATCGCCGTAATGACTTTAGTTGGGGCATTCTCATTTATGATGATGATCAACTGGAAGTTAGCGTTATTAACGTTCTTCGTCATTCCATTCCTATTATGGTTAGCACTTTACTTTAATAAAAAAATGACAGGTACATTTAGACGTTTATTCTCAGACGTTGCTGATTTTAATGCATGCATTGAGAACAATGTTGGGGGAATTCGTGTTGTACAAGCATTCGGAAATGAAAAGTTTGAGAAAGAGCAATTTGCTGTCAACAACGCTCGTTTCCGTACAACGAAATTAATGGCGTATAAAATTATGGCGTTAAATTCATCGATTAGTTATATGCTCATGCGGCTCGTAACGCTCTTCGTCTTAATATGCGGTACATGGTTTGTTCTGCAAGGAGAATTAACGTACGGTGGATTTATCGGATTCGTTCTATTAACGAATATTTTCTTCCGCCCAATTGAAAAAATTAACGCGGTAATCGAAAGCTATCCGAAGGGAATCGCCGGTTTTAAAAGATATGTAGAGCTTCTTGAAACAGAGCCTGACATTGTAGACTCTAAAGATGCAATGGAAGTTAAACATGTACATGGTGATATTCAATATAACAACATTACGTTCGGATATGAAAATAAAGAACCAATTTTAAATGACATTAGTTTGAAAATACATGCAGGTGAAACGGTTGCGTTCGTTGGACCATCAGGAGCTGGGAAAACGACGTTATGTAGCCTATTACCACGTTTTTATGAGCAATCATCTGGATCAATTCAAATTGATGGGATTGATACGAAAGATATGACATTATCTTCACTTCGTAAGCAAATTGGAATTGTGCAGCAAGACGTGTTCTTATTTTCAGGAACAATTCGTGAAAATATCGCTTACGGAAATTTAAAGGCATCAGAGCCTGAAATTTGGCAGGCAGTAAAATGTGCGCAGTTAGAAGATTTAATTTACTCACAGCCGGGAGGTTTAGATACTGTTATCGGTGAGCGCGGCGTGAAACTTTCAGGTGGACAAAAGCAGCGTCTAGCTATTGCTCGTATGTTCTTGAAAAACCCGCCAATTTTAATATTGGATGAAGCAACTTCTGCACTAGATACAGAGACAGAACTTGCGATTCAAAAATCGCTTGCTGAATTAGCTGTCGGTCGCACAACGCTAGTTATCGCTCACAGACTTGCAACGATTAAAAATGCAGATCGCATCGTCGTTGTAAATAAAGATGGCATTGCAGAACAAGGTTCACATAATGAATTAATTGAGCAAGGCGGAGGATACAGTAGGTTATACGAAGCTCAGTTTAGTTCGTAAATATAATTTGTACAGAATTAGTGCACCATAAGTAGGTAAAAATCTCATATGGGAGGCTATAAAGTATGATTGTAACAACAACGTCTACAATTCAAGGAAAAGAAATTATTGAGTATATCGATATCGTCAATGGAGAAGCGATTATGGGTGCGAATATCGTTCGTGACCTTTTCGCTTCTGTTCGTGACGTTGTCGGTGGTCGTGCTGGCGCTTATGAAAGTAAATTAAAAGAAGCACGCGACATCGCAATGGAAGAGATGAAAACTTTCGCAAGACAAAAAAATGCAAATGCAATTGTTGGTATCGACGTGGATTACGAAGTAGTTCGCGAAGGTATGTTAATGGTTGCGGTGAGCGGGACTGCTGTCCGCATATAAAGTAAAAAGCCGTGCTGATGCACGGCTTTTTACTTTGTATGTCGAAGTTTCAATATTTCTTGGGAAATGTGGAAGGCCCCGTCGATATATAGGGAAGACATTAGAGCGCTTCTTTACATTTTTGAATTTGAGTTAATAATTTTGCGTATTCTTGTTCGAGAGATGTGATGTCATCGTGATGATTTGGAATGGAAATCCGGCCGATGTCTTCTGTTAATTTTGTTTGTAATCGTAACAATTCTTGCTCAGTAACGTTTACAGAAGCTCCGGTGGTTCTTTTTGTGTATTGCTCGTAATTACCGTGGAAGATTCTTGGTTCACTCTCATCTACTTGTAGAATATGGTCTGCAACAGAGCGAATAAAGGCACGGTCATGGCTAATGAAAAGTATTGTGCCAGGATATTCTTGTAACATGGTTTCTAATTCTTCTTGCGTTGCTAAGTCTAAATAGTTTGTCGGTTCATCTAGCAGAAGCATATTATAGTTTCCTAAAAATACTTTTGCGAGTGCAACCTTCATTCGTTCACCCCCGCTTAGAACGTGCACAGGTTTATGAACATCCTCACGGCGGAATAGAAGTCGTGCAAGTATTGTGCGAACGAATGCTTCTGTATAGTTTGTTTCTTCTAGAACATTTTCTAAAATGGTTTTATCTGTTTTTAAAATAGATAATGTTTGTTCGAAGTATCCAATTTTACAACTTTTCGATAGCTGCATGCCACGCTCGTTTGTGAGAAGCATGTTGAACAAAGTGGTTTTGCCGCTTCCATTTGCCCCTAAAACGGCAAGCTTTGCACCAGGGGCAATAGTTCCATTCATATTTTTAAATAGTGTGCGGTCGCCTATTTTCTTTGTTGCTTTATTGAATTGTACTGCCACCTTACTATGAATGGGAGTATGGTATTGCACGTCAAATTGAGCTTGAGAAAGATCCTTTGGCTTTTCCTTCTTTTCTAGTTTTTCGAGACGTGTCTCTAATGCCTTCGCTGCTTTGCTAACCTGTTCTTGGCCATGAGCCCCACTTAACCTATAAAGTCTAGATTCAGATGAACTGAACCGCGTTGGGATTTTTGTCATGTTAGAAGCACGTTGCTTTCTTTGTAGAATGGACTGTTCTAAACGATTTTTTTCTTGTACATATTGCTCATATTCTGCTTGTTTTTGTATTCGTTCACGTTCTTTTTGTTTTCGATAGTTTGAATAATTCCCTTTGTACTCTTGAATAGTACCGTCTTCAATTTCAATAATTTTGGTACATATATTATCTAGAAATTCACGATCATGCGATATTAAAACAAGTGCTCCTTTATAAGATGAAAGTGCCTTTTCTAATTGCTCTGTACCGACCATATCTAAGTGGCTTGTTGGTTCATCAGCGAATAAAATGCCTGCATTTTGTTCGAGAGCATGGGCGATCTTTAGCCGCATTCGTTCACCGCCGCTCATTGCGTCGGTAACGTTTGAAATACTCCATTTTCCTTTTGCAAGAGAAGAAGCAGTTTCCGGTAGTTCTTTGCTAAGCTGAGGAATGATGCTGATAGAACTATGATGAGTTACTATGCCTCTGTCAGCTTCTATTTCTTTACTTAATATTTGTAATAACGTAGATTTACCAGCTCCGTTGACTCCGACAATTCCTATGCGATCCTGTGCTTGAATTTCCAGTGATGGTAATGTAAATAGTGTGCGATCACCAAAGCTCTTTTCAATATTACTTGCGAATAAAATAGTCATAAAAAAACCTCCCTAGTTTCACTAGAGAGGATAAACGTCGCCCTTGTATGTAAAAAATCGTACATAAATAAACGATTTTTTACATGATCGTTTCGAAAGAAAGTATCGACAAATGGACAGACTAATCCCCTGCTAGTTTTCATCATTTTTGTTCACTATTTGTGATGGATGAAATAAATAAGAGAATTAGAACTTCATTGGTCAAAGTACCTTCCTTTCATAATATTACTTTTATTGTATGCGCATACAAAAGGGTTTGTCAAACTTATTTCTGTTCGCTATTTTTGAATGTATCATTATACAATTGTGCTTTTGCCAGCGCCTCAGCATCGTTTTTAATTTCATCCAGTCCATTCGCATTCCCAATAACATAACCTTCAAATGAAGAGCCAACAAAATCAAAGATATATTGGAATTGAGTAATAAGCGGTAATGCTTTTACCTTTGGGTTGTCCCCGCCAACGATGACAACATACATTTTTTTGCCTTTCATTTTTTCTTTGAAATGAAGGGATGTATCGCGCAAGCTTTGTGACCAGCGATCAACAAAATTTTTCATATGTCCACTCATTCCGTACCAATATAATGGTGTAGCAAAGATAATCGTGTCGTGTTCTAGCATGCGTTTCGTTAACTGCTCATAGTCATCATTTACGGATTGGAATCCTTCTGCATCATGACGTTGGTCTGTAATAGGATAGACGGTATGATCACGCAAATAAATTTGTTCTGTTTCAATGTCCTCTATCATCATATGTGTTAAAGCTTCTGTATTTCCGTTTTGTCTTGAACTGCCATGTATAACAAACATGTAATCATCCCTTTTCTTTTGCATGTTTTAGGAGTGAAACGTGTTTTTGCAAATTCGTTTGGATGTTGGAAAGCAATGAGATTTGCTTTGTTACTTCATTGAGTTTATCTTCGTAAAGCGTAAGGATACTGCTGCACGGATTGTCGTACAGGTGCGGTTCAATTTCAAGGCAGCGCAGCATCCTTGCCGTCTCTTCTAAATTTAAGCCAATTTGTAAGTACATTTGAATAAGCTCCACTTTTTCGATGGCACTTTCATCAAAATCACGGTAACCATTTGCGAGGCGTTTCGAAGGGAGTAACCCCTTTTCTTCATAATGTCTTAGAGATCTTTCGCTAATGCCAGTTTCTTTTGATAACTCTCCAATTCGCAATGTGTTTCACTCCTTTTACATGTATTGTAAACCTTCACACTAATGTGAAGGTCAATGCTGTTTTTTCGCAAAGGAATCTACATGATTTAAAAACACTTGAATAGCTTTAGACGGAATAAAATATTTGCCGCGCACGATGGAGAATGGACGGATGAGTTGTTCATTTGGAACTTCGACGTGGAATAGTTCTTTTGCTAGTAGCTCTTTCCGTACAGTCCAATCAGAAAGGATAGCGATGCCAAGCCCGGCACTAACAGCTTCCTTTACGCTTTGGATACTACTGAATGTAAAGAATCGTTTCATTTTTAAATGGTGTTGATGAATAAAGCGGTCACTATAAGCGCGTGTACCAGAACCACTTTCTCTTAATACCCATACTTGATCTTGGAGTGTACTTTCATTTATTTCATTTGTGCGGAGTAATGGATGATTTGGCGGGACGACGAGCTTCATTTCATCTTGCATAAATGTTTCAACATCTACGTCGGCGTATACGACTTGTCCTTCCACTAGGCCGATATCAATTTGATTAGAGCGAAGGCTTTGCAAAACGTCTTCTGTATTTGAGATGAAAGTATGAACTTCGACGTGTGGATTTTCATTCGCATAGTTAGCCAGTATTTTTGGAAGTAAGTATTCGCCAATTGTAAAACTAGCACCAATGCGCAGTGTTCCTGTTACAACGTTATGTAGTTCATTAATTTCTTGTTTAGCATCTTCGTAAAGAGAGAGCATTTGCTTTGCATGTATATATAATATGTTTCCAGCTTCAGTAACTTGGACGTGCTTCGGGGAGCGTTGAATAAGTGTAGTGCCAAATTCGTTTTCTAAGTTGCGTATATGCATACTTACTCCAGGCTGTGAAAGGTTTAATAATTCTGCTGCACGGGAGAAGTGTTTCTGTTCAACGACAGTAACAAAAATTTTTAAAATGTCTACGTTCATATAATGGGCTCCTTTCTTTTTCTATTATCTTATCATAAGTATTTCTAATGATAGAGATTTGGTATTGGTATTAAACTTATTATAGAAACTCTCTTATAATGTAAGTAGAAAGAACATGCATGTTCCAATACGATTATTGGAGTGGTTCAAAATGGAACAAACACTTGTTATACAAAAGAAGAAGCGTTTTGGATTTTCGCAAGGAATTGGGATTACATTATTAATCGCAATTGCCGCGAAATATTTAGCAGAGCTTCCATTTTTAAATATTATGGGACAATTAGTAATTGCTATTCTAATTGGGATGGTTTGGCGTGCGGCAATTGGAGTCCCTCAAGATGCGATTGCAGGGACGAACTTTGCGAGTAAGAAGTTGCTGCGCTTTGGAATCATCTTACTTGGAATGCGATTAAATCTTGTTGATATTGCGAAGGCAGGGCCGAAAGTATTGGTCATCGCAGCGGTTGTTATTACATTTACGATTTTCGTTGTATATGGACTAACGAAAGTATTTAAGGTAGAAAAGAAACTTGGGATTTTAACAGCATGTGGTACAGCAATTTGCGGGGCGGCAGCGGTCGTGGCAATTGCGCCGCAAGTGAAAGCAAAAGATGATGAAACGGCAGTTGGGGCTGCAATTATTGCTATTTTAGGTACGATATTTACGCTTATTTATACGTTATTATATCCAGTGCTTGGCCTATCTCCATATGGTTACGGTGTATTCTCAGGGGCCACGCTGCATGAAATTGCTCATGTTATCGCAGCCGCGGCGCCAGGAGGAAGTACGGCTATAGACATCGCAGTTATCGTGAAGCTAACGCGCGTTGCAATGCTCGTACCAGTAGCAATTTTAATTGGATTATGGTTTGGAAAGAGTGAAGGAAGCAAGGAAAAAAGATCGTGGCGCGACCTTCCAATTCCATGGTTCATTTTCGGATTTTTAGCGATGAGTGCCGTGCATTCGCTCGGGATTATTCCAGAAGTTGTTGCGGGATACATTGTTGTCATTGCTTATATGCTAATCGCAATGGCGATGGCAGGACTTGGTTTAAATGTAGAGTTTAAAACGTTCCGTAAGTTAGGAAGCAAAGCGTTCGTGGCGGGGCTGATTGGCTCGGTTTGCTTATCGGTTCTTGGATACGTTCTTGTATATGCGCTAGGATTTATGTAGTAGAGGAGAAAGCTGTTCCCGAAGGTATTTGGGGACAGCTTTTTCTTATGATTATAGTAGCGCTACGGATGTCGATATATTTGAAAAATCGCCGATATAAATGGAGTTGCGCTGATATATTTGGGAAATCGCCGATATAATTTAAGTTGCGCTGATATAAATTGAATTACTCTTGTACTTTATTAGAGTAGGTGTTCAGTGAAACGTTTTTCTAAAATTTGTAAAGATATCTTTACTTATAACTGGAAAATATTTATAATTTAAGTAAAGATATCTTTACTTTTGAAGGTGGAGCCTATGGGTGTGAAAAATAAAATAAAAGAGTTAAGAAAGCAAAATCATATAACGCAAGTTGAAATGGCAAAGGCGATGCAAGTGACGCGGCAGACGATAGTGGCGATTGAAAACCATCATTACAATCCGAGTCTAGAGTTATCTTTAAAAATCGCCAAGTATTTTGGAGTGAAGGTGGAGGAAATCTTTACGCTGGAGTAAGGGGAGAGAAAATGAACGATAAGTTTGAGAGATTTCAATTAGAGTAAACGTTTAAATATATAAGGATTGGTTTTGATTTATTAATTAGTATCGCATCAACGAGCGTGTTAGCAACAAGGAATAATAGATAGAAAAAGGGGAACTGGGATGGGATTACCGGTGTTATGTGTCGCTACAGCTATATTTTCGCTTCTTTGGGGAATGCAAAACTTTTCTCGTAATCCAGTGCCGAGCATTTGTATTATGATTGGTACTGTAGGTTTATCGTATTATTTATTATTATTAGCCCATTATCATAAAACGGCAACGAGTGTTGTTGTTGGAGCACTTATTTTATTTTGTGGGCGCGCCATACAAAAGGGGTTATTTCCATAAAAGCTGTTTATACACTTTGTATAAACAGCTTTTTGTATTTTTTTTACAAAACGCTTGAAAGTTACGTAACGTCATCTTTTATAATGAGAGGGAAGAGGTGATGGTAGTGATTTCAATACAAGAATTGACGAAAGAAACAGGGGTTACAGTACGTACACTACGTTATTATGATCAAATAGATTTATTAAAGCCGAGCGGAAAAACAGAGGGTGGACATCGGTTATATAGTGAAAATGACGTTATTCGTTTGCAACAAATTTTATTTTTGAAAGAAATGGGATTTTCATTAAAAGAAGCTGCGAATATGTTAGTAAAAGGTGAGCTGGATTTAAAAAATTCGCTTGAAAAACAACTTCGGTTTGTACAGGAAGAACAAAAGAAATTTAATCGAATGGAGCGTGTTTTACAAGCAGTTGTTTATTCGGTAGATGTAGAGGGAGAACTTGATTGGAAAGTTATGTTTGAACTTATTCAGCTTTCAAAACAGTCTCCTCGTATACGTGAAATATTTCAAAATGAAGTATTTTCAAAGGAAGAACAAAAATTGCTTCAGAATTTGCCAAATATGAGTGAGGAAGATCCGAATGTTTTAGAATGGGTAGATTTATTAAAGCAATTACGTACTTTTATGAAAGACGGTAAAGAAGTCGCAAGTGATGAAGTACAAGAGGCAACGAAGAAATTAATGCAGAAATGTTTAGAAATGGCTAATGGTGACGAAGCGTTTTTAGATAAGTTATGGGAAGTTAGAAAATCGAAGGAAGATTCACAGAAAATGAGCATGTATCCAATTGAAGAAGAACTTTTAGCATATATGGATGAGGCTTTTCGTATTTATGATGAAAGGGAGAAGGATAAATGAGTATACTCGCAGAATATCGTTGGTATTTTTTAATTGGGGCAGAAATTGTATTTTGGTTATCAGCTATCGGTTTCTTTTTACTTCGCTACGGATTCCGTTTGAAAAGAGCGAGTTTTATTATGGGGATTGTACTCCTCGTAAATGAAGTATTTATTTTAACTTTAGGGGTAGTGGACTATTATCAAACAGGAAAGTTCTCTAACTTTCAGATTATTACTGTAATCATTTTATTATATGCAGTTTTCTACGGGAAAAAGGATTTAAAGAAGCTTGATATATTTGTACAAAAATCAGTTGCGAAATGGCGTAATGAACCGGCGCCTATTATTGAAGAACAGGTAGAATTAACAGGTATGGCCTATGCAAAGCAGGAAATAAAAAATTGGGTATTACATCTTGTTTTATTCGTTGGTGTGCACATATTCTTTTTCTTCGCGTATGGATTTATTCCATTTGAACAATGGGGTAATTGGTTAGAATCGGGAATCGTTTTAAATAAAGCTGCAAGTCGCGTGAGTCAAGTGTGGGCGATTATATTTTTAGTTGATACAGCGATTTCATTTTCATATGTGATTTTTCCGAAGAAGGAGAAAGGAAAAGAATAGCTACTTTCATAATTGAAAGTAGCTTTTCTGGTATACAAATAATTTTTATAGGAGAGGATGACAATAGGAAAAAGAACCAGTTTTATAAGTCTATTTCTCTTTAGTTTAGTAGCATGTTCACCATCTAGCACTACAATTGATAAGAAGAATGATGTCATTGTAAAGGGAGCAGGAATTCTCAATCTAGATAAATTTGAAAAGTTCGTTTTGAATGTCGAGCAAAGGGAAGTTGATAAAATAAGAATTGTACAGTATACCCTTGAAGGGGACCCGATTTTTCAAACGTTAGAGTATAGTGGGAACGATATATTTTATGTGTCAGATAATAGAAAAGACAAATTTGCTGGGAAGGATAAAGGGTTACATAAAGATAGTTGTAAAGGTATTGTTAAAGAGCAGCGCGAATCAGAAAGTACTTATCGGTTAATAGATTGTATGAATGAAGCTGGGCGCAATGGATATGACTTAGTATATGTACCTAAAAAATAGAATTAGTAGAGGAAGGAAGTATTTACTCCTTCCTTTTTCTATGTGTATATTGTCGAAAACTTTACCGAATATCTGTTCGTTTTTTTAGGTTTTTTATAGGTATTCGTGGTAAAATAATAATACAGATTTTTATGAGGAGGTCGGATTTTCTTGGAACGTCAATTTGAAATTGTCTCAGCGTATTCCCCGCAAGGTGATCAGCCGGTAGCTATAGAGAAGCTTGTAGAGGGAATTAATAGTGGAAAGAAAAAGCAAGTGTTGCTTGGAGCGACAGGAACGGGTAAGACATTTACGATTTCAAATGTCATTAAAGAAGTGCAAAAGCCAACACTTGTTATGGCTCATAATAAAACGTTAGCAGGGCAGTTGTATAGTGAGTTGAAAGACTTTTTCCCGAATAATGCAGTTGAATATTTTGTTAGTTACTACGATTATTATCAGCCAGAAGCGTATGTGCCGCAAACAGATACGTTTATTGAAAAAGATGCGCAGATTAATGATGAAATTGATAAATTGCGTCACTCGGCAACGTCTGCATTATTTGAACGGGACGATGTAATTATCGTTGCGAGTGTTTCGTGTATATATGGCTTAGGTTCTCCAGAAGAATACCGCGAGCTAGTTGTTTCGCTTCGAGTTGGTATGGAAAAAGACCGCAATCAATTGCTTCGTGAACTTGTTGATGTACAGTATGGACGTAATGATATTGATTTCAAGCGTGGTACATTCCGTGTACGCGGAGATGTAGTTGAAATCTTCCCGGCATCACTTGATGAGCATTGTATTCGAATTGAATTTTTCGGTGATGAAATCGATCGTATTCGTGAAGTAAATGCGTTAACAGGTGAAGTATTAGCAGAACGTGATCATGTAGCAATCTTCCCAGCATCTCACTTCGTTACACGTGAAGAGAAAATGAAGGTCGCTATTGAAAATATCGAAAAAGAATTAGAAGAGCGTTTAAAGGAGTTAAATGATAACGGTAAGTTGTTAGAAGCGCAGCGTATAGAGCAACGTACACGTTATGATTTAGAAATGATGCGCGAGATGGGCTTTTGTTCAGGTATTGAAAACTACTCCCGTCATTTAACACTTCGTCCAGCGGGGGCAACGCCGTATACGTTATTAGACTATTTCCCGAAAGATTTCTTAATCGTTATGGATGAGTCGCACGTATCAGTACCGCAAGTAAGAGCGATGTATAACGGTGACCAAGCACGTAAACAAGTGCTTGTGGATCATGGATTCCGTCTGCCATCGGCTTTAGATAATAGGCCGCTTACGTTTGATGAGTTTGAAGAGAAAACGAATCAAGTTATTTATGTTTCGGCAACGCCAGGACCGTACGAGTTAGAGCAGTCACCAGAAGTAATAGAACAAATTATTCGTCCAACAGGACTTTTAGATCCGCCAATTGATATACGACCAATTGAAGGGCAAATTGACGATTTATTAGGAGAGATTCAAGATCGCATTGCAAAAAATGAACGTGTATTAATTACGACTTTAACGAAGAAAATGTCAGAGGATTTAACGGATTACTTAAAAGATGTAGGAATTAAAGTTAACTATCTTCACTCTGAAATTAAAACGTTAGAACGTATTGAAATTATCCGTGATCTTCGCCTCGGTAAATTTGATGTACTTGTCGGCATTAACTTATTGCGAGAAGGATTAGATATTCCGGAAGTATCACTTGTCGCTATTTTAGATGCTGATAAGGAAGGATTTTTGCGTTCAGAACGTTCATTAATTCAAACAATTGGTCGTGCCGCGCGTAATGAAAACGGCCGCGTTATTATGTATGCAGATCGTATAACGAAATCTATGGGGATTGCGATTGAAGAAACGAAGCGTCGTCGTAGTATACAAGAAGCTTACAATGAAGAGCATGGTATTACACCGAAAACGATTCAAAAAGGCGTTCGTGATGTTATCCGTGCAACGACAGCTGCTGAAGAGACAGAAACATACGAAGCAACTCCTTCTAAGAAAATGACGAAAAAAGAGCGCGAAAAGACAATTGCGAAGATGGAAGCAGAGATGAAAGAAGCAGCAAAAGCGTTAGACTTCGAGCGTGCAGCTGAACTAAGAGATTTACTATTAGAATTAAAAGCGGAAGGGTGAAAAAAGTGAGTAAGAGCAAGGATTTTATCGTTGTAAAAGGTGCTAGAGCACATAACTTAAAAAATATTGATGTAACCATTCCGAGAAATCAGCTTGTCGTTGTAACGGGATTGTCTGGTTCGGGGAAATCATCATTAGCATTTGATACGATTTATGCAGAAGGGCAGCGCAGATACGTAGAATCATTATCTGCGTATGCGCGCCAGTTTTTAGGACAAATGGATAAGCCGGATGTGGACACGATTGAAGGATTGTCACCAGCGATTTCAATCGATCAAAAAACGACGAGTCGTAATCCACGTTCAACTGTCGGAACGGTAACGGAGATTTATGATTATTTACGTTTATTATTTGCGCGAATTGGTACGCCAATTTGTCCAAATCATGGGATTGAAATTACATCACAAACAGTAGAGCAGATGGTAGACCGTGTTCTTGAATATCCTGAACGTACGAAATTACAAGTGTTAGCTCCTATCGTGTCTGGGCGTAAAGGTGCACATGTGAAAGTACTTGAAGATATTAAGAAGGAAGGATATGTTCGTGTACGTGTTGATGGTGAAATGCTTGATGTATCTGAGGATATTACGTTAGATAAAAATAAGAAGCATTCCATTGAAGTTGTAATTGACCGTATTGTTGTAAAAGAAGGAATCGCAAGCCGTCTTGCTGATTCACTTGAAAGTGCATTAAAGCTTGGCGGAGGCCGAGTGTTAATTGATGTAATGGGAGAAGAGGAACTTCTATTTAGTGAACATCATGCTTGTCCGCATTGTGGTTTTTCAATCGGAGAATTAGAGCCGCGTATGTTCTCATTCAACAGTCCGTTCGGAGCATGTCCTTCTTGTGATGGACTTGGTTCAAAGCTAGAGGTAGATTTAGAGCTTGTTATCCCGAACTGGGATTTATCATTAAATGAACATGCAATTGCACCTTGGGAACCGACAAGTTCACAATATTACCCGCAACTTTTACAATCTGTATGTAATCACTACGGCGTTGATATGGATGTGCCTGTGAAAAATATACCGAAAGATTTATTTGATAAAGTGTTGTACGGAAGCGGGGAAGAGAAGGTTTATTTCCGCTATGTAAATGAATTTGGTCAAGTAAAGGAAAATGAGATTTTATTTGAAGGTGTTATTCCAAACATTGAACGTCGTTATCGTGAAACGAGCTCCGATTACATTCGTGAGCAAATGGAAAAGTATATGGCAGAACAAGCTTGTCCGAAGTGTAAAGGTGGACGCTTAAAGCCTGAGAGTTTAGCTGTTTTCGTTGGCGGAAAAACGATTGCTGACGTAACGAAGTATTCAGTTCAAGAAGTACAAGAATTCTTCTCGAATGTAGAGCTAACGGAGAAGCAACAAAAAATAGCTCATTTAATTTTAAGAGAAATTCAGGAGCGCGTTGGGTTCTTAGTGAACGTTGGTTTAGATTATTTAACGTTAAGTCGTGCCGCAGGAACTTTATCAGGTGGTGAGGCGCAGCGTATTCGTTTAGCGACGCAAATTGGTTCTCGTCTAACTGGCGTACTTTATATTCTTGATGAACCTTCAATTGGTTTACACCAGCGTGATAACGATCGTCTTATTCGTACATTGCAAGAAATGCGCGATTTAGGTAATACGTTAATTGTTGTTGAACATGATGAAGATACGATGATGGCTGCTGACTATTTACTTGATATAGGGCCTGGTGCAGGTATTCACGGTGGACAGGTCGTTTCAGCAGGGACGCCGGCTGAAGTGATGCAAGATGATAATTCATTAACAGGGAAGTATTTAAGCGGTAAAGAGTTTATTCCAGTTCCACTTGAAAGACGTAAAGGTGATGGACGTAAAGTAGAGATTGTCGGCGCAAAAGAGAATAACTTAAAGAATGCGAAAATGTCATTCCCACTCGGTACGTTTGTAGCGGTAACAGGGGTATCTGGTTCTGGTAAAAGTACGATGATTAATGAAGTACTATATAAATCGCTAGCTCAAAAGTTATATAAAGCGAAAGCGAAGCCAGGTACTCATAAAGAGATTAAAGGTCTTGAACATTTAGATAAGGTAATTGATATTGATCAATCACCAATCGGTCGTACACCACGTTCTAATCCAGCGACGTATACAGGTGTATTCGATGATATTCGTGATGTGTTTGCACAAACGAATGAAGCGAAAGTGCGCGGATATCAAAAAGGACGTTTCAGCTTTAATGTAAAAGGTGGACGTTGTGAAGCGTGCCGTGGTGATGGAATTATTAAAATCGAAATGCACTTCTTACCAGACGTATACGTTCCGTGTGAAGTTTGTCATGGTAAACGTTACAACCGTGAAACGTTAGAAGTGAAATATAAAGATAAGAATATTTCTGAAGTGTTAGGGATGACAATTGAAGATGGAGTAGAGTTCTTTGCTAATATCCCAAAAATTAAGCGTAAACTTCAAACGCTTGTAGACGTTGGGCTTGGTTATATGAAATTAGGTCAACCAGCAACAACATTATCTGGTGGGGAAGCACAGCGTGTGAAATTAGCTTCTGAATTACACCGTCGCTCTACAGGACGTACGTTATACATTTTAGATGAACCAACGACTGGTTTGCATGCGCATGATATTGCACGTCTTCTAGAAGTGTTGCAACGTCTTGTTGAGAGCGGTGAGACGGTACTTGTAATTGAACATAATTTAGATGTGATAAAAACAGCTGATTATATAGTTGACCTTGGACCAGAGGGTGGAGATAAAGGTGGACAAATCGTTGCTTCCGGAACGCCAGAGCAAGTAGTGAAAGAAGAGCGCTCGTACACAGGTAAATATTTAAAAGAGATTTTAAATCGTGATAAAGCAAGAATGAAAGAGAAAATAAAAGAAGTAGAATTATCGCAATAAGTTTATTGATGAAAACCGGGTGGAAATGACGCTCGGTTTTTATTGTATAGGGGGAGAAGATGAAGTTTTTAGAGGTGTTAAGGAAGAAAAATATGAAAGTAAGAGAGTTTCAAAGTTGGGGTGTATATTTTCGAAAGCGCTGGGAGGATCACTTTGCAAATCATTTAAGTGATGAAGAAAAAGAAGACATTTTTCTTTATGGAGATAAGTATGAATGTGGGTATCTTTGGCACATATTTAGTTATGAGAAAAAGAAGTGTTTAGAGGGTAAAGAAGCAAAGAACGCGTTTCATAATGAAGTGAAAAAGGATTGCTACATTTTCTACCAACACTGTGATGAGGTACTGTTAATAAAGGATGCGAGTTTGTTACATATGGATGATATATTGTGTGAGAGGGACGATATGTATAAGGGTGATATCTATATTGTAGATAAGGAGTTCACTTGGACTTTTGTAAAAACTCATGAACATAGATGGTGCGGCCCTTATTTTACTAAGAAATGTTAGTAGGTATACAAGCATGAAAGATAGAATAAGTTGATATAAGTGTTCGTATCATACTTGCGTTTATTATCTATTAGCGTATGATGAAATATATATGTTTAAAAGGATGTGTGACGAAATGAGATGGATTGTATCACTTCTTGTAAATAGCGTTGTGTTAATCGCTGTATCGGGACTTTTAAAAGGGATTGCACCAGATGCATTTTACGTAGCAAATATACAAACTGCAATTATTGCGAGTATTATATTGGCGGTTTTAAATGTGTTCGTAAAGCCGTTTTTAATTTTAATTACGCTACCAATTACTGTTGTAACTTTCGGCTTCTTCTTAATTGTTATTAATGCGATTACGTTAAAAATAGCAGATTCATTATTAGGAGATGCTTTTAATATATCAGGATTTGGTGTAGCGATTGTTGCGGCAATTTGTATTTCAATTTTTAATATGATAATTGAAAAGGCAATTGTTGAGCCTCTATATGAAAAAAAGAGAAAGTGACAAAAAGAAAAACATTTCATTATTCGTATGAAATGTTTTTTTCTATTTATTAGAAACCGTATTTCTTGTTTTCAGAAAAAAATGGTACAATATCCGATAGAATGGAATTTTACATCAAACGAGACTGAACCCGCAGCGGAGTGGAGGTTTATACATATGCCGAAAGTAAGGACAAAAGATTTAATTGAACAATTTCAATTGGAGTTAATCAGTGGTGAAGAAGGTATTCATCGTCCAATTGATACAAGTGATTTATCACGACCTGGAATTGAAATGGCAGGATTTTTTACATACTATCCAGCAGATCGTGTGCAGCTTCTTGGTAAAACGGAGCTTACTTTCTTTGACACGTTAACGTCAGAGCAAAAACAAGAGAGAATGAAAGCGCTTTGTACTGAGGAGACGCCATGTATTATTGTAACTCGTAATCAAGATGTACCAGATGAGTTATTACAAGCATCACGTGAATCAGGTATGCCTTTATTACGTTCTTCTCAAACGACAACGAGATTATCAAGTCGTTTAACAAACTATTTAGAAGGTAAGTTAGCACCAACAACAGCTGTTCATGGTGTGTTAGTAGATATTTACGGCGTTGGTGTTTTAATTACAGGTCAAAGTGGTGTTGGTAAAAGTGAGACAGCTCTTGAGCTTGTAAAGCGTGGTCACCGTCTTGTTGCGGATGATAGTGTAGAAATTCGTCAAGAAGATGAAGATATGTTAGTCGGAAGTTCACCAGATTTAATCGAGCATTTATTAGAAATTCGTGGTCTAGGTATTATTAACGTTATGACGTTATTCGGTGCAGGGGCAGTACGAAATTATAAGCGTATTACACTTGTTATTAATCTTGAAATTTGGGATCAAAAGAAAAATTACGATCGCTTAGGTCTTGATGAAGAGAAGATGAAAATTATTGATACAGAGCTTACGAAGATTACACTTCCAGTTCGTCCTGGTCGAAACTTGGCTGTTATTATTGAAGTAGCAGCGATGAACTTCCGTTTAAAACGTATGGGAGTCAATGCAGCACAGCAGTTCTCTGAACGATTAATGAGTGCAATTGAGTTAGGAAATCAGGAGTAAACTTTGGAGAGGGAGGTCATATACATATGCTGTTAGCTTCTGTACCACAGCTTGACCGTGTAGCTATCCAACTTGGGCCGTTTCCTGTGTATTGGTACGGGATTATTATCGGTACAGGTGTGCTATTAGGTCTTTGGCTGGCAACTCGCGAGGGAGAAAGGCTAGGTATTCCAAAAGATACATTTGTTGACCTTGTATTAATTGCAGTACCGATCGCTATTCTTTTTGCGAGAATGTACTATGTTATTTTTGAATGGGAATATTACGCACAAAATCCGAGTCAAATTATTAATATTCGTCAAGGCGGTTTGGCGATTCATGGTGGTTTAATCGGAGCTGTTATTACCGGAATTCTTTTTGCGAAGCGACGCGGGGTTTCCTTCTGGAAGTTGGCTGATATTGCTGCACCAAGTATTTTACTAGGACAAGCAATTGGCCGATGGGGAAACTTTATGAACCAAGAGGCGCATGGTGATGAAGTAACGAGACAGTTTTTAGAAGGTCTTCATTTACCGGATTTCATTATTAATCAAATGTATATTGAGGGTGTGTACTATCATCCGACGTTTTTATATGAATCATTATGGAATTTTGCAGGCGTAATTTTACTACTTGCATTAAGAAAAGTGAATTTACGTCGCGGGGAGTTATTCTTCACATATTTAATTTGGTATTCAGTAGGACGCTTCTTCGTAGAAGGCTTACGTACAGATAGTTTAATGCTAGGACCACTTCGTATTGCACAAGTAATGTCAATTGGACTTGTTGTTATTTCTATTATTTTCATTATTGTGAGACGAAAAATGGGGCAAGCTGATAAAAGATATTTAGAAAATTAGAGACAAGTAGCATCTTATTATAAGATGCTGCTTCTTTCATATTCAGGAAGGCGAAAGGACTAAGGCGATGAGAATAAATACCGTGTTATTTGATTTAGATGGAACTTTAATTAATACAAATGAACTTATTATTTCTTCGTTTTTACATACTTTAAATACATATTATCCAAATCAATATAAGCGTGAAGATGTGTTGCCATTTATCGGTCCATCTTTGCATGATACTTTCAGCAAGATTGATGAAAGTAAGGTTGAAGAGATGATTACTAGCTATCGGAAATTTAACCATGATCATCATGATGAATTAGTAGAAGAATATGAAACTGTATATGAAACAGTTCGAGAGTTGAAGAAGCAAGGTTATAAAGTTGGTATTGTTACAACGAAAGCGAGACAAACCGTTGAGATGGGATTACAGTTGTCAAAGCTTGATGAATTTTTTGATGTTGTCGTGACAATTGATGATGTAGAGCATGTGAAACCACATCCGGAGCCACTTCAAAAAGCGCTTGAATTATTAGATGCAAAACCAGAAGAGGCATTGATGGTTGGGGATAATCATCATGATATTGTCGGTGGTCAAAATGCGGGGACGAAAACAGCTGCGGTTTCATGGACGTTGAAAGGTAGAGCGTATTTAGAGGCTTACAAGCCGGACTTTATGCTAGATAAAATGAGTGATTTGCTACCGATTTTGTCTAACATGAACCGTTCATAAAGGTCCAAGTAAGTTAGTAGAGGAGCGAGCTAAGTGCGACGGACAACGCGCTATCCTGTTTCAGGAGAAAATTCGTTATGGAATGTGTATAAAACAGTGTCTTTTTGGAAGGTAATGAAAAACTTTATTATTATCCAAATTGCGCGTTACACGCCATTTTTATCCGTAAAAAATTGGTTGTACCGCACTTTTTTACGGATGAAAGTAGGAAAGAAAACATCATTTGCGCTTATGGTAATGCCGGATATTATGTTCCCAGAAAAGATAACTGTGGGAGAGAATTCGATTATTGGCTATAACACAACGCTTTTAGCACATGAATATTTAATTCGTGAATATCGACTTGGCGAAATCGTCATTGGAAATGAAGTAATGATTGGAGCGAATGTAACAATATTACCAGGTGTGAACATTGGAGACGGTGCGACTGTCTCAGCTGGCACACTTGTTCATAGAGATGTACCGAGCGGTGCTTTCGTAGGTGGAAATCCAATGCGTATTATTTATACGAAAGAGCAAATGACCGCAAGAGAAGGTTCATGGTGAAAATGTAACATTTCTCCTCTTTTTTTATGAATAAAAAGGAAATAATTGAGTATAATATACTGTTTTGTTTTTTACGGAATCGTTTATACTTATAGATAGAAGAATGTGTGAACGAAGAAAACAAAAAACTGGAGGATATATGGGGAAAAATCAAAGGATATATAAGGAGAACGGACAAGTTATCTCTTTTAATCAATTAGCGGACTTCTTTTATAAAAAAGGGATGAGAGCTTACAAAGGACAAAAATTGCAAGATGCAATTAAATATTTTCGAAGAGCGGCACAAAGTGAGAAGGAGCCGTTTATTTTATGTCAATTAGCATCAGTATTATCTGAGGCTGGTGAATATCAAGAATCGAATCAAATCTTCTTAAAGTTAGTTAGATCTAATCCAGAACTTGAACAGTGCTATTATTTTATTGCAAATAATTATGCATATATGGGGTTATTTCAACAGGCGAAGAAATATGCAGATCGTTATTTAGAAGTTGCAAAAGAGAAGGAATTCGTAGAAGATACATTAGAACTTCTTGAGATTATGGAAGAAGAAGCAATGGGTGCGGAAGAGATTGAAGATGAAGATGATTTAATTGTTATGCAGGAAGAAGCGAATCGCTATATTCGTAATGGACAATTGGAAGAAGCAATTGCTACATTAGAAATTGTTACGAAAGATTATCCGGAATTTTGGTCAGGTCATAATAATTTAGCCATTGCACATTTTCAATCTGGTAATGTAGACAAAGCACTGAAGTTAACAGAAATGATTTTAGAGAAAAACCCTGGTAATATACATGCGCTTTGTAATACGCTTATTTTTCTATATTCAATTGGAGAGCATAAACAAGTAGAGGCATTAGCGGGACAGCTAGTTTCGGTATATCCGATTTCATTTGAACATCGTTTGAAACTGGGAACTACACTCGCAACAATTGGTTATTTCGAGCATGCATATAAGTGGTTCAAACTATTAAAGCGTCAAGGATATGAGGGAGACGTTAGTTTTTATTATTGGTTTGCATATTCTGCGTATATGGTGAAAGACCAGCAACTAGCTGAAAAAATGTGGCAATATGTCGTGGAATTACATCCTGATAAAAAGGGAAAAGAACCGTGGAATGCGCTGAATTTAGCAGATGAAGGGCAAAATGTGTTATTTGAAGAATTACGAAAATCATTTCAGCAAAGTGCGACGCTAGAAGAACAAATGCTAGCTTTATATTTAATGAATGAATTGTCAACGCCGGAGAAGGTTGGATTCTTCTTTGATATAACGCAAGCGAAGAACGGTGTTCCCATCGTATCGCAACTTGCAAAGTACTTCTTTTTACTTAATAGTCATAAGAGTATTCCAGCTGATTTACAGCAATTTGAGCAGTGCGCGAGAATTGCGGATGCATTATACAATTATACGAAAAAAGATGATGAATTAATTGAAGAGTGTTTACACTTTTGGTTTTGTACGTTCATACGTTTATATACATCTGGAGACATATTTACAAATGTGTACGGCTGGTCAGCTGCGATTGAATACATTGTACGCGGCGAACAAGGAAATAAAATGACACAGTCGGAGCTTGGAGATGTATATAATGTATCTGTAGCGACTGTCCGAAAGTATGTGCAAGCTGTTAAGCGTACGCACACATAAGATAAGCAAATCATTGGGAAAAAAATGATGCTAACAGTATAATGAGGGTAACTTAATTGTGTAGGAATGGATAGGAGTGAATAGTGTGTCAGAAGAAAAAATTTATGATGTCGTTATTATTGGTGCAGGACCAGCTGGTATGACAGCTGCAGTATATACATCTCGTGCAAATTTAAGCACATTAATGCTTGAGCGTGGTATTCCAGGTGGCCAAATGGCAAACACGGAAGATGTAGAAAACTACCCAGGTTATGAGTCTATTTTAGGACCAGATTTATCAAATAAAATGTTTGAGCATGCGAAGAAATTTGGTGCTGAATATGCATACGGTGATGTGAAAGAAGTCATCGATGGTAAAGAATACAAAACAATTATTGCTGGTAAAAAAGAATATAAAGCACGTGCAATTATCGTTGCAAGCGGTGCAGAGTATAAAAAAATTGGTGTACCGGGTGAAACAGAACTTGGCGGCCGCGGTGTATCATATTGTGCAGTATGTGACGGAGCATTCTT
Organism: Bacillus sp. 007/AIA-02/001; assembly: GCF_004634455.1. NCBI lineage: Bacteria > Bacillati > Bacillota > Bacilli > Caryophanales > Bacillaceae > Bacillus > Bacillus sp. 007/AIA-02/001. The sequence goes on along the minus strand of NZ_SEIY01000004.1, from coordinate 213,796 downwards.
TAAAGGAAAAGAGCTTATCGTAATTGGTGGCGGAGATTCTGCTGTTGAAGAGGGTGTGTTCTTAACACGCTTCGCATCAAAAGTAACGATCGTTCACCGTCGTGACACGCTTCGTGCACAGAAAATTTTACAAGACCGTGCTTTCCAAAACGAAAAAGTAGATTTCATTTGGAATCACACTATAAAAGAAATCAACGAAGCAAGTGGTAAAGTAGGAAGTGTAACACTTGTGGACGTAAATAGTGGAGAAGAGAAAGAAGTCAAAACTGACGGCGTATTCGTATACATCGGTATGTTACCTTTATCAAAACCATTTGTTGAACTAGGTATTACAAATGAAAATGGTTACCTTGAAACGAACGAGCGTATGGAAACGAAAATCCCTGGTATTTTCGCAGCTGGTGATGTTCGTGAAAAAATGCTTCGTCAAATTGTAACTGCAACAGGTGACGGTAGTATTGCAGCGCAAAGTGCACAACATTACGTAGAAGAATTATTAGAGGAATTAAAAACTGTATCAGAAAAATAAGGGATAATATACCTTTTGAGAAGAAAGCTACCGACAGGAGCTTTCTTCTTTTTTTGTGTGAAAATGTCAAAGTTTTGTCAAAAAATATAAGGATTATAAGCTTTCTTATTGATATACTGGACTTTACGGAAAAAATCACTATAAGAAATGAGGAATTTATTCAGTATGGAATGGCGTAATATATATCGTGGATTTTGTATGGGCGTTAGTGATTTAATTCCTGGTGTGAGCGGCGGTACAATCGCTGTTGTGTTAGGGATTTATGAACAATTGCTTGCGGCAATTAGTGGATTCTTTAGTCGTGAATGGAAAAAACATTTAGGATTTTTAATTCCCCTTGCAGCTGGTGTGGCAGCGGCATTTTTAACGTTAAGTCACGTTATTAAATATTTACTTGCAAATCATTATGAACCGACTCAATTTTTCTTCCTCGGTTTAATTATTAGTATATTACCGATGTTAATGAGGGAAGCTGATGCAAAGTCGTCGTTTAACGGTAAGCACATCGTTTTATTAATAGTTGCAGCAATTCTTGTTGCGATTACAGCTTTCTTTAAACCAGATAAGGCAGCAGATCCAATTACGACTTTAACAATTTTAAATGCAATTGGTTTATTTTTCGCAGGATGGATGGCTAGTATGGCAATGCTGCTTCCTGGGATTAGTGGATCGTTTATTTTATTAATTATTGGTGTGTATCCAACAGCAATTAACGCTTTAACTACACTTAACTTACCTTTAATCGTGGTTATCGGTGCTGGTGTTATGGTTGGATTTGTTGTAAGTAGTAAAGGCATTAGTTTTTTATTAGAACGTTATAAAAGTATGACATTTGCGGCAATTATTGGACTTGTAATCGGTTCGATTGTAATTGTATTCCCTGGGATTCCGACTGGTGGATTTTCAATTATAAGTTCAATCATTACCTTTATTTTAGGATTTGCGATTGTTACTTATTTCGGTAAGAAATAAGTACTTTAATCCCCTTGGCGATAAAAAGCGTTAAGGGGATTTTTCATGCTATTCATTAAAAGTCTAAGCATTTACATTGCTTGTTATAGAAAGCTTTTTTAAAATTGCTGAGTAGCATATGCTTAGCGAAAGAGGACTGGCTCCTTCGTTGTAGCAAACTGTTTTTGATAGTATAATGAAAGAAGTATGCAGTGAGGAATTTTACTGCAAGTAGCTGAGGTGAAGAAACATGCAAAGAGTGACAAACTGTGTGTTAATTAGAGATAATGAAGTACTCTTACTCCAAAAACCTCGCCGGAATTGGTGGGTTGCACCAGGCGGGAAAATGGAGCGTGGTGAGACTGTAAGAGATTCCGTTGTTCGCGAATATCGCGAAGAAACAGGTATTTATTTGAAAAACCCAGCGTTAAAGGGGGTCTTCACCTTTGTCATCCAAGAAGGTGATAAAGTTGTTTCTGAATGGATGATGTTCTCCTTTTTAGCGACAGATTTTGCAGGAGAAAACAAACTAGAGAGCGAAGAAGGCATCATTGGTTGGCATACATTTGATAAAATTGATGATTTAGCAATGGCGCCAGGAGATTATCACATTATTGATTATTTAATTAAAGGAAATGGCATAATCTACGGTACATTTGTATATACCCCAGATTTTGAGTTGCTTTCATATCGATTAGATCCGAGTTAAACCGTCAAGGAGAGGATACGATGACAGAGAATAATGATATAAAAATGGTAATTATTACAGGGATGTCTGGAGCTGGAAAAACAGTAGCTTTACAAAGTTTTGAAGATTTAGGATATTTTTGTGTAGATAATTTACCACCGATGTTATTGCCAAAGTTTATTGAGCTTATGGCGGATTCAAAAGGGAAAATGAATAAAGTGGCACTTGGTATTGATTTACGTGGCCGCGAGTTTTTCGAACATTTATGGGGAGCACTTGATGATTTATCAGAACGTACATGGATTATTCCTCATATTTTATTTTTAGATGCGAAAGATAGTACGCTTGTAACTCGTTATAAAGAAACGAGACGTTCGCATCCACTTGCACCAACTGGTTTGCCGTTAAAGGGAATCGAAGCAGAGCGCAATTTATTAACAGATATGAAAGCACGAGCGAATATTGTGCTTGATACATCGGATTTAAAACCGAAAGAATTACGTGAAAAAATTGTTCACTTGTTCTCAACAGAAACTGAGCAAGCATTTCGTGTAAATGTTATGTCATTTGGATTTAAGTACGGTATTCCAATTGATGCAGATTTAGTATTTGATGTTCGTTTTTTACCAAATCCATATTACATTCCACACATGAAGCCATTAACAGGACTAGATGAAGAAGTTTCTTCGTATGTACTGAAATTTAATGAGACACATAAGTTTTTAGAGAAGTTGACGGATCTGATTACTTTCATGCTGCCTCATTATAAAAGAGAAGGCAAAAGTCAACTTGTAATTGCAATTGGATGTACAGGTGGACAGCATCGTTCTGTTACGCTTACAGAATACCTTGGGAAACATTTGAAACCAGAGTATAGTGTTCATGTATCTCATCGTGATGTGGAGAAGAGAAAGGGCCATTAAGGGATGAAAAAAGAGAGAAAACCTAAAATTGTCATCATGGGAGGCGGAACTGGACTCTCAGTTTTATTAAGAGGATTAAAGCAATATCCTGTTGATATTACAGCAGTTGTTACAATCGCTGATGATGGTGGCAGTTCGGGTCGATTACGTGATGAGCTAGAAATTCCACCTCCAGGTGACATCCGTAACGTACTTGTTGCGTTATCGGATGTAGAGCCACTGGTGGAAGCTTTATTTCAGCACCGTTTCACAACAGGAGACGGACTGAAAGGTCATGCGTTAGGAAATCTATTATTGGCAGGTATGACCTCGATTACAGGAGACTTTTTCCATGCAATTACAGAAACAAGTAAAGTATTAAATGTCAGAGGACGTGTATTACCAGCAGCGAATCAAAGTGCGGTACTTCATGCGGAACTTGAAGATGGGGAAATTGTAACAGGTGAATCAAAGATTCCTTATTACGGAAAGAAGATTAATCGTGTCTTTTTAACTCCAGAAGATGTAGAGCCATTGCATGAAACGTTGGCTGAGATTAAACGAGCTGATTTACTTGTTTTCGGTCCTGGCAGTTTGTATACGAGTATATTGCCCAATTTAGTTGTTAACAAAATTGGAGACGCTGTTCTTGCTGCAAAGGCGAAGAAGGTATATGTATGTAACGTTATGACACAAGCGGGTGAAACGATGGGATATACTGCTTTTGATCATGTGCAGGCGTTACACGATCATTTAGGGCAACCATTTATCAATACTGCAATTGTAAATAACCGTGAGATTCCTTGTGAATTACGTAAGTTATATGATGAAGAAATGTCTACACCAGTTGTAGTGGATGAAGAACGTTTTGTTGAAAATAATATTGATGTTATTCAAGAGGGATTAGCGAAGTATGATGATCATGTTGTAAGGCATGATACGTTAAAGTTAGCTTCCATTTTATATTCATTGTTATAAATATGCGTTGCCTCGTTTGAGGTAGCGCTCCTCATTCATATAGGACAAGAATTTTGTTCCATAATAATCGTATAAGGAGGTGTTGACTGTGTCATTTGCATCAGAAACAAAGAAAGAGTTGACGAATCTTGAGATGAAGGAATGCTGTGAGAAAGCAGAATTATCAGCGTTACTTCGAATGAACGGGTCGCTTTCTTTTTCAAACCGTCGTCTATCTATCGATATTCAAACGGAAAATGCGGCAATTGCAAGAAGGATTTATACGCTTTTGAAAAAAGGATATGACGTGACGGTAGAATTGCTTGTTCGTAAAAAAATGCGCTTGAAGAAAAATAATGTATATATTGTGCGGCTTGTTGAGAAGTCTCGTGAAATATTAGCTGATCTTCATATCGTTCGAGATGACTTTTCATTTATTCGAAATATATCACAAGAATTGATTGAGAAGAAGTGTTGTAAACGATCGTACTTACGCGGCGCATTTTTAGCAGGTGGTTCAGTAAATAACCCAGAAACATCATCTTATCATTTAGAGATCTTTTCGTTATATAAGGAACATAATGATGCTATATGTGAACTGATGAACGGATTTGATTTAAATAGTAAGACGTTGGAAAGAAGAAAAGGGTACATTACGTATTTGAAAGAAGCAGAAAAAATTACAGAGTTTTTAAATATTATAGGTGCTCATAATGCACTTTTAAGATTTGAAGATATTCGAATCGTACGTGATATGCGTAATTCTGTAAATCGTTTAGTGAACTGCGAAACAGCTAATTTAAATAAAACAATTGGTGCAGCACTAAGGCAGATTGAAAATATTCGTTACATTGATGAGACAGTTGGTCTTGATATATTGCCGGATAAACTACAAGAGATTGCACAATTACGAAGAGATTATCAAGATGTAACATTGAAAGAGTTAGGTGAGATGGTATCCGGGGGGAAGATTAGTAAGTCGGGTATTAATCATCGTTTGCGTAAAATCGATGAAATTGCAGAGAAATTACGCGCGGGGGAAACGGTAGCAAAAAAATAAGAGGTTAAAGGGGAAATGGAGCTGTGGTTCAAAAACGAGTTCAGGTTTCATTAAAAAACGGTTTACAAGCACGTCCGGCTGCGTTGTTTGTACAAGAGGCAAATCGCTTTCATGCAGATATCTTCATCGAGAAAGATGGAAAGACAGTAAATGCAAAGAGCATAATGGGGATTATGAGCTTAGCAATTGGAACTGGAAGCATGATAACAATTACAACAGAAGGTTCAGATGCAGAAGAGGCTTTAGAAGCATTAGCTGCATATGTACAATAAAAAGCTATCGCGTATATGCGATAGCTTTTTTGTTGTCTGTGCGAATTAGCGAGGAGGGGTATTTAAGGGGTACGTGCTTGTCGAGAATTGTCGGTAAGTCGATAAGTTATGTCGAAACGTCGATATATTAAAATAATCGCCGATATAATCGGAGTTGCGGTCGATATATTTGAAAAATCGCTGATATATTTAGAGAGATACTGGATGGGGTATGTGAGCGGGGAACAATATATAAAAGAAGCGCCCAATTATAGGGCGCTTCCACTTTTAGTTGTATCCAGCTCCAGCGACCTGTGATTCTAAACGAGCCGCTTTCGCTTTTAAGTATTAACGATTTGTAAAGATCTTATCGATTAAACCGTATTCTAAAGCTTTTTCTGCTGTCATGAAGTTGTCGCGGTCTGTGTCGCGTTGTAGTACTTCAAGTGGTTGACCAGTGCGGTCAGCAAGAATTTGGTTTAGTTTTTCACGTAAGAATAGGATACGTTTTGCAGCGATTTCGATTTCAGTTGCTTGACCTTGTGCTCCTCCAAGTGGTTGGTGAATCATTACTTCACTGTTTGGAAGTGCATAACGTTTTCCTTTTTCACCTGCTGCAAGTAAGAATGCACCCATAGATGCTGCCATACCGATACAGATTGTTGATACTTGTGGTTTAATAAACTGCATTGTATCATAGATTGCCATACCTGCTGTGATAGAACCACCAGGGCTGTTGATGTAGATGTGAATATCTTTTTCTGGATCTTGAGATTCCAAGAATAAAAGCTGGGAAACGATTGAGTTAGCTACGTTGTCATCAATTGCACTACCAAGCATAATGATGCGGTCTTTTAATAGTCGAGAGTAAATATCGTAAGCGCGTTCTCCACGATTTGTTTGTTCAATTACTGTAGGAATTAAATTCATCTGTTATTTCCTCCTTATAAAGCTTTCTTAGTCTTATAATACAATTATGGTCAATAAAGGTCAAACGAAACCACTTTAAATCAAAAAAATATGTAGTTGTACCATGAAATATTCGCTATGTTTTCGAAATTCCCTGCTTATGTATCTTCAACATCATAACCGAATTACATAAATTTAAACGTTATGAAAACTGGAGAAAAAAGAAAAGAACGCCTTTTAACTGAAGCGTTCTTTCGATAATTAGTCTTTTAAAAGATAGGTTACTTTATTTAAAATCTTTTCGATTTGTTTCGCGTTTTTACTATACATTTCGCTTGCTGATTTCGACTTTGTTTCTAGGGAAAATAGTTCAAGATCAGCATGACATTTTTTTAAAGATGCTAATAATAAAGGTTTATTTTGAGGAGAAGGCATTTGGAGTTTGTCATTGTAAATGTCGATAGTAAGTTGTCCGTATGAATCCACTTGACCGAGGAAGACATTTTCAATAACAACACCGAGTTTTTCTAATTCTGAATGTAGCCAAGCGCGGTTATGTCCGCTTGCTGAAAGAGGTTCATCTAGTACATTTCCATCCATAATAACAGTTTGTGGTTCTTTCTCGTTTGGTACTTTTAAACCGATATCTTTTGCTGTAAGTGGCTGGGAATCTTTCTTTAATAATACATTTAATTCTCCGCTCGGTTCTAAGACAGCAAATTCGACTTCAGCTACGCTGAACGCACTTTTTCCACGGAGAAGTTCCAGTAATTCGTCACTCGTATATTTTTCTTTCTTTAAGTTATCTTCGAGTATCTTTCCGTCTTTTATTAATACGGTAGATTTCCCTTCAAAGAAGTCCCGAGCTGTTTTGTTCTTTAAAGAGAGGATTCCTGTTAAAAAAGGTACCACAGCGAAAATGAGTATCGCAAAGACGCCGTGAAAAAATTTTGAATCGAGCCCGGTAGATACTTGGGCAGCGATGTCACCAATCGTCATTCCGGCTATGTATTCAAAAAAGGAAAGCTGAGAGATTTGTCTTTTCCCTAACCATTTCGTAATAGCGAATAAAATAATTAATATGAATACAGAGCGAAGAATGACAAGTGTCCATTCCGGCAGGTGAGACATAGTCGTTTCCTCCAGTCTACTTAAAACCCTTTATATTGAGGTTCTTCACGTTCTAATAATGAAATTCTATCCTTTAAATCAGCGATGACGCTGTCCATTTCTAACATACATTCATGAAATACGCGTTTTGATTCTTCGTCTTGTGAATTTAATGAAAGGGAGCTTAAACTTGCTTGAGCGCCCCTTACACTAGCAAGGCAAGTTTTTACGCTAGCGATAACAGTCATATAAACACCTCTTATCCTTTCGGTTTGAATAACAATGCTCCAATGAAGCCGAAAATAATAGCCGCTGATACACCGGCGCTCGTTACTTTAAACATGCCGGTAATAACGCCAACGATGCCATGTTTTGCAGCTTCTTCCATTGCGCCATGAACGAGGGCATTACCAAAGCTTGTAATAGGTACAGTTGCCCCGGCTCCAGCGAAATCAATTAATGGCTCATACAAATTAAATCCATCTAATATAGCTCCAGCAACAACGAGTGTTGCCATTGTATGAGCAGGTGTTAGTTTGCCGACATCAAACATAAGTTGGCCGATTACACATATGAGTCCGCCAATGACGAAAGCCCAGAAAAAAATCATTGCGTTGCACCTCCAAATTCAATCGAAACGGCGTGAGCGATACACGGAATCGTTTCTTCTTGTTGGAATGTAAGTGGAGATAGTAAAGCGCCTGTCGCAACGACAAGTATTTTTTTGAACTCTCCTCTTTTCATTCGGTTTAATAAATGACCGTACACGACTGTTGCAGAACATCCAGGTCCGCTAGCACCAGCTATGACAGGTTGTCCTTCTCTATAAATGATAATTCCGCAATCTTGAAATTGTTCGCTCGTTACTTTCGTTCCGTGTTTATGTAGTAAGTCATAAGCAATTTCGCGTCCTACATGTCCGAGATCGCCTGTTACGATTAAATCGTAGTAAGAGGCATCAATTTGACGTTCACGTAAATGGGCTTCAATTGTATCAACTGCAGCTGGAGCCATTGCGCCTCCCATATTAAACGGATCCGTTAATCCCATATCAACCACTCGGCCGATTGTTGCAGAGGTTACTCTTGGACCGTGTCCAGTATCGCTTAAAATAGCGGCTCCTGCTCCGGTTACTGTCCACTGTGCAGTAGGCGGCTTTTGTCCACCGTATTCGGTAGGGTAGCGGAATTGTTTTTCTACAGCTGTATTATGGCTTGAAGCTCCAGTTAATAAATATTTTGCACCTTTTGCATTTACGATACTTGCCCCAAGTGCTAAACCTTCCATAGAAGTAGAGCAAGCCCCGAATAATCCGAGATAAGGAGTCCCAAGTGTGCGGCAAGCAAAGCTTGTTGGAGTAATTTGATTAATTAAATCTCCTGCGAGTACGAATTGAATATCATCTTTACGAAGCTCTGCTTTTTCAGTAGCGCGACTACAAGCTTCTTCGAATAAAATCTTATGTGCTTTTTCATAGGAATCTTGTCCGAGCCATAAATCTTCATGAAGGATATCGAAGTCTTCTGGGATGTTCCCCTTTGCTTCAAATGGTCCACCGACAACCCCTGTTGAAATAATGACTGGTTTGTTTTCAAATACCCACGTTCGGTGTCCTTGTAACATTTATAGCCCTCCCCATTGAACGAGAATAGTTTTAATAAGTGCGATGACGAAAGCGGAAAATACACCAAATAAAATAACAGAACCAGCTAGTTTAAACATATTACCGCCGACACCAAGTACAAAACCTTCCGTTCGGTGTTCAATACACGCGGAGATAACAGAGTTACCAAATCCAGTGACAGGTACAGCTGTTCCAGCGCCTGCAAACTGACCGAGACGATCGTATACACCGAATCCGGTTAGCAACATTGAGATAAAAATGAGAGTTGCGACTGTTGGATTTCCTGCTGAACGTTCGGTAAAATCGAAATACGTAATATAAAAAGTTGATATCAGTTGCCCGATTAGGCAGATAAAACCACCAACGAAAAAGGCCTTTAAACAATTTTTTAGAACAGGGCGTTTCGGTTCGCGTTCTTGCTCAAATTTTTTGTATTCCTGTTGTACAGGGGTTAAGTTTTTATCCTTACTTGACATTGCAATCCTTCCTTTTCTATTCGAAAGCGTTAAGTGTTAGATTCCATTTCTGATCCGATTAGCTTTAACTGTTTTTTGATCTCATCTTTAGATACTTCTTTTTTCTTAATTTTGTTTGCAAGCTTTTCGAGTAACATAAAGATTTTTTTATCTGTACTAACACGAACATCGAAAGTAGGATATTCATCACTTAGTTGCTTTTGAAGTTTCTTGCGCAAAGGTTTTAATCCAAACCTTTCATGATGCTCAGGTATAACCGCTATGTAGAGATCTAAATTTGAATTCACTGCTGCGCTTTTTATAATTTCATCCATAGCAAGGGCCTTTTTCTTAGCTCCTTGCGATATAGATTGATTAAAGGATTCTGTACTCATCTTTGTTAATTTTGGACCCTTTTCTTTTTCTGTTCGTTTTGTTTCTTCTTTCTTTACCTTTTTATCTAATGGGCTATGATCACAACCGGTAAAAGAACTAAATAGAAGTATAAATAACGCGGTTATAAGTCCAATCTTTCGCATAATCATCATTCCATTTCTATTGCAATATGTAATGTGATAGAAAAAGGATGACTGCATATCATCCTTTTTCTATTTCACAGCAAATCTGATTCGTTATTGCTGTGAGTATTGTGGTTCTTCTTGTTGGACTTCTTCAACGCGTGGGTTTAAAGAATCGATAATCGTTTGTGTTTGCTGCGCAGCTGTTTGGAAAAGTTGCTTAGCTTGTTGGTTATCCGTATCAAGAGCGAATCCCTCTAAGCTAGCTTGTGCACTTTTTAATCCAGAAACAGTTTGCTTTAATTTTGTAATTACAGTCATTGAATGAAGCCCCCTTTGGAATATCAATTCATAGGTTATAATTTGTGAGTTGGGGTGAATTTATGATTGGAAAATTTAGGGGTGGAATGGATTTTATATGCTTTTAGCTAAGATGCATAAGGTATTACGGGGATATTTTTATTGATTTAGATGGATTTTATTGCTATTATTATGAGAAGAAAATGAAGTGTTTTCTATAATCATGCGCCCATAGCTCAGTCGGATAGAGCGGTGGTTTCCGGTACCACGTCTGCCGGGGGTTCGAATCCCTCTGGGCGCGTCAAAAAGTCCTAACTTACGTTTTGTAGGTTAGGACTTTTTTTATTTACCTCTTGTTATATCTAGTAATAAGATTTACTATTAGTACTTGATAATAATTTTTAATTTTATTATTTTCTTTCAATATTATTCAAATTTCGGTTGTAAGTTGTAAATCTCATTAATACATATAAATTAATAATATTTTGGAATGGGTGTCTGCGTGAGGATTCTCCTTTTACCAAACTTATTGTACAATAGAAACAAGGGGGAGATTAGTTTGAAGGCAAGTCTTTTACAAGAACAAAGCTTACGTTTGGCAATGACACAAGAGTTAAGGCAAGCGATTACAATGCTCCAGTATAATGTACAAGAATTATCGGAGTTTTTGTATGAGCAATCGTTAGAGAATCCCCTTATTGAGTTAGGTGGTTTTGAGAGGGAGAAGAAAAAGAGCTCTAACAACAGTAAAAGTACCAGCAAACAAGTCGAGAATCAGATGGAGATCTACAGTGTGGATTCTACAACGATTCAGCAACATTTATTAAATCAAATACAGTATTATAAAATAGATGAAGAAGAGCGAAAAGTAGCTTCTTTCATTATTATGAACATGGATGGAAATGGATATTTACAAGAAACGAATGAAGAGTTAGCAGAGCTCCTTTCTGCACATATTCATGTAGTCGACCGTTCTGTAGAGCTTGTCCAATCACTGGAGCCAGCAGGGGTAGGGGCGCGTAATATTCAGGAATGTTTAACCTTACAATTGAAGCGCTTACAAAGACGTAATGGATTAGCAGAAGAGGTTGTAGAAGATCATTTCGCTTATTTTGTGAAGAAAGATTGGCGAAAGCTCGTTCAAGTGTTGAAGTGTAGTAATGAGGAATTGCAGATTGCGGTAAATTGTATAACGTCATTACAACCAAAACCAGGTCTTGCGTTTTCTTCAGATAAACCACTTTACATTGTACCTGATATGGCGGTGAAAAAAGATGGCGATCGCCTCGTTTTACAAATGAATGAGAGAAATATGCCGAGAATTGAAATTCATTCTGAATATAGTGCGCTTCTTAATAATAGTGAAAGTGAAGTAGCATCTTACGTATCAGAAAAGTATCAGCATGTGCAGTGGATTATGCGCAGTTTGAAGCAGAGAAAACAGACATTGCTGCAAGTAATGACTATTATTATGGAAAAACAACGTGATTTCTTCTGGAAAGGTCCAGAGTATTTAAGACCTCTCGCTTTAAAAGAGGTAGCGGAAGAGTTAAGTGTGCATGAATCGACAATTAGTCGTGCGACGCGAAATAAATATGTGCAAACACCACACGGTTTATTTGAGATGAAATCGTTCTTTAGCAATGCCGTTTCGACGACTGAAGATGAAGCAGTTTCTACAAAACGTGTAAAACAATTTATTCAAACGCTAATTGGGGCAGAGGATAAGAAAAAGCCACTTTCAGATCAAAAGATTTCAAAATTATTAGAAGAAGAGCATGAAATTGTTATTTCTCGAAGAACAGTGGCGAAGTATAGAGAACAAATGCATATCCCAGCTTCGTCATTACGAAAAACGATCGGATAGGTGAAGAAGATGAAAGTTGTACTGTATACTAAAAAAGATTGTGGCCTTTGCGTGAAGGCAAAACAAGTTTTACAGGAAGTACAATGTGAATATTCTTTTCAAATCGAGGAAATAGATATATATGAAGATAATGACCTTTTAGAAAAATATCACTTAATGATTCCGGTTGTAGAAATGGACGGAAAACAAGTAGAATATGGTAACATTCACAAAGGTGTCATAATAAACTATATAAAGAATGCAGTTAAGAGTTGAATAAGTTTCTATCTCCTGTTACAATAATACACGTAGCAGGGATTATTTTTTTAACCTATGTGGGACACAAAATGTCACTACGGGACGCAAAGTGACCACGAGGGAAAATGAACCGATGTAGTGAGGAGAAAAGATATGCGCTCATGGATTCAGAACACAAAAAAATTATTACCTGATCTGCTACCTGTTATGCAAACGAGAATGCAAATTCTTCAATACATTAGGCTCATGCAGCCGATTGGAAGAAGAAACTTATCAGCAAGTCTCGGTATGACAGAACGAGTATTGCGAAGTGAAGTTCAAGTTTTGAAAGAACAAAACTTAGTTCACGTCGCTTCTTCTGGAATGACTTTGACAGAAGAAGGAACAGCTTTAGTTCTTGCTTTGGAAGACTTTATGAAAGAAATTTCCGGGTTAAAGGTTTTAGAAAAGCAACTTAAGGAAACATTAGACTTGGATGAAGTTTTCGTTGTCCCTGGTGATAGTGATGAATCACCTTGGGTCAAACTGGAGATGGGCCGTGCTTGTGTGACTTGTATAAAAGACCGTCTGACAGCGAATAATATCGTTGCTGTGGCTGGAGGAACTACGCTAGCTGCTGCTGCGGACATGATGCAACTTGATTGCAAAGATTTACATATGCTGTTTGTCCCAGCACGTGGTGGAATTGGAGAAGGTGTTGAATTAGAAGCCAATACCATTTGTGCCAAGATGGCGCAAAATACGATGAGTAATTATCGCTTATTGTATGTTCCAGACCATGTTAGTAGCGAAGCATATGCGTCTATTGTGACAGAGCCTTCCGTGAAAGAAGTTCTTGAGTTGATTCGATCTTCCAATATCGTCATTCATGGAATAGGTGATGCGTTAACAATGGCACGTCGCAGAAGTACTTCAGAAGCAGATTGGTTAAAGATTCAGGCAAGCGAAGCAGTTGGCGAAGCTTTCGGTTACTACTTTAATGAAGAAGGAAATGTTGTTCATAAAGTAAGAACAGTTGGTATGCAACTAGAGGACTTACAAAATGTATCTCATGTTGTTGCAGTCGCTGGAGGTTCTTCAAAGGCAAAAGCAATACAGGCTGTAATTAAACAAGGGCACACTTCAATTCTAATTACAGATGAAGGTGCAGCAAAACAGTTAACAAAGGGTTTTACCCTTTAATATAATCCCCCAAGGAGGAAATTCAAATGACTAAAATTGGTATTAATGGATTTGGACGTATCGGACGTAACGTATTCCGCGCAGCTCTTAACAACTCTGAGGTAGAAGTAGTAGCAATCAACGACTTAACAGATGCTAAAACATTAGCTCACCTTTTAAAATATGACACAGTTCACGGAACTTTAAATGCAGAAGTATCTGCTAACGAAAACAGCATCGTTGTTAACGGTAAAGAAATTAAAGTTATCGCTGAGCGTGACCCAGCTCAATTACCATGGAGCGACTACGGAGTAGAAGTAGTAGTAGAATCTACTGGCCGTTTCACTAAAAAATCAGATGCTGAGAAACACTTAGGTGGATCAGTTAAGAAAGTTATCATCTCAGCTCCAGCTTCTGACGAAGATATCACTGTAGTTATGGGTGTTAACCACGAACAATACGATGCAGCTAACCACAACGTAGTATCTAACGCTTCTTGTACTACAAACTGTCTAGCTCCATTCGCTAAAGTATTAAACGAAAAATTCGGCGTAAAACGCGGAATGATGACAACAATTCACTCTTACACTAACGACCAACAAATCTTAGACTTACCACACAAAGATTTACGTCGTGCTCGTGCAGCAGCTGAAAACATGATCCCAACATCTACTGGTGCAGCTAAAGCTGTAGCATTAGTATTACCAGAACTTAAAGGTAAATTAAACGGTGGCGCTGTACGTGTTCCAACTGCTAACGTTTCTCTAGTTGACTTAGTTGTTGAACTTGACAAAGAAGTAACAGTTGAAGAAGTAAATGCAGCATTCAAAGCAGCAGCTGAAGGCGAATTAAAAGGTATCCTTGGATACAGCGAAGAGCCATTAGTATCTATCGACTATAACGGATGTACAGCTTCTTCTACAATCGATGCATTATCTACAATGGTAATGGAAGGTAACATGGTTAAAGTACTTTCTTGGTACGATAACGAAACTGGTTACTCTAACCGCGTAGTAGACCTAGCAGCTTACATGACTTCAAAAGGTCTTTAATTCTTAATTATATAAGTTATCAATGACAAAACGAGGGAGAGGGTTTGTTCCCTCTCTCTCTTCTTTCGTTTTAAAAGCAAATGTGTTAAGCTTTTGAGTGGGTTTTGTCAATCCTAACTAGTAGTCGGAGGGAAATCCAATGAACAAAAAATCAATTCGTGACGTAGATTTAAAAGGTAAGCGTGTATTTTGCCGCGTTGATTTCAACGTACCTATGAAAGAAGGCAAAATTACAGATGAAACTCGTATCCGTGCAGCTCTTCCTACAATTCAATATTTAGTAGAGCAAGGTGCGAAAGTTATTTTAGCAAGTCACTTAGGCCGTCCAAAAGGTCAAGTAGTAGAAGAAATGCGTTTAACTCCAGTAGCAGCACGTTTAGGCGAGCTTCTTGGTAAAGACGTTAAAAAAGCGGACGAAGCATTCGGACCAGTTGCACAAGAAATGGTTGCAGCAATGAACGAAGGCGACGTATTAGTTCTTGAAAACGTACGTTTCTATGCGGGCGAAGAAAAGAACGATGCAGAACTTGCGAAAGAATTTGCAGCACTTGCTGACATCTTCGTAAACGATGCATTCGGTGCAGCTCACCGTGCTCACGCTTCTACAGCAGGTATCGCAGACTACCTACCAGCAGTATCTGGTCTATTAATGGAAAAAGAGTTAGATGTACTTGGTAAAGCACTTTCTAACCCAGAACGTCCATTTACAGCTATCATCGGTGGTGCGAAAGTAAAAGATAAAATCGGTGTAATTCGTCATCTATTAGACAAAGTAGATAACTTAATCATCGGTGGTGGACTTGCTTACACATTCGTTAAAGCTTTAGGTCATGAAATTGGTCTATCTCTATGTGAAGACGACAAGATCGAACTAGCTAAAGAATTTATGCAACTTGCAAAAGAAAAAGGCGTAAACTTCTACATGCCAGTTGATGTTGTAATCACTGAGGAATTCTCTGAAACTGCAACAACTAAAATCGTTGGTATCGACTCTATCCCTTCTAACTGGGAAGGCGTGGACATCGGTCCTAAAACACGTGAAATTTATGCAGATGTAATTAAAAATTCTAAGCTTGTTGTATGGAATGGACCAATGGGTGTATTCGAAATGACTCCATTCGCAGAAGGTACAAAAGCAGTAGGACAAGCATTAGCAGATGCAGAAGATACATACTCTGTTATCGGCGGTGGTGACTCTGCAGCAGCTGTTGAAAAATTCGGTATGGCTGATAAAATGAGCCACATTTCTACTGGCGGCGGTGCGTCATTAGAATTCATGGAAGGTAAAGAGCTTCCAGGTGTAGTTTGTCTTAACGACAAATAAGTAGCAGCCAAAGAAAAAGGACGGTGCAAAGCATGCGTAAACCAATTATCGCAGGTAACTGGAAAATGAATAAAACTCTATCTGAAGCAGTTAGCTTCGTAGAGGAAGTTAAAGGTCAAATCCCAGCAGCTTCAGCTGTTGATGCAGTAGTTTGCTCTCCAGCTCTATTCTTAGAGCGCCTTGTAGCAGCAACTGAAGGAACTGACTTACAAGTAGGTGCACAAAACATGCACTTCGAAAAAAATGGTGCATTCACTGGCGAAATTAGCCCAGTAGCACTTAGCGACTTAAAAGTTGGCTATGTAGTACTTGGCCACTCTGAGCGTCGTGAAATGTTTGCTGAAACAGATGAGTCAGTAAACAAAAAGACTATCGCAGCATTTGAACATGGTTTAACACCAATCGTATGTTGTGGTGAGACTTTAGAAGAGCGCGAAAGCGGAAAAACATTTGATCTAGTAGCAGGTCAAGTGACAAAAGCACTTGCAGGTTTAACAGAAGAGCAAGTTAAAGCAACTGTTATCGCTTATGAGCCAATCTGGGCTATCGGTACAGGTAAATCTTCTTCTTCTGCAGATGCAAACGAAGTATGTGCGCACATCCGTAAAGTTGTTGCAGAAGCTGTTTCTCCAGAAGCTGCAGAAGCTGTTCGTATCCAATACGGCGGTAGCGTAAAACCAGAAAACATTAAAGAGTATATGGCACAATCTGACATCGACGGCGCTTTAGTTGGCGGTGCTAGCTTAGAGCCTGCTTCGTTCTTAGGTCTTCTGGGGGCGGTAAAATGAGAAAGCCAACAGCTTTAATCATTCTTGACGGTTTCGGACTTCGTGAAGAAACTTACGGGAATGCTGTAGCACAAGCTAAGAAACCTAATTTTGATGGTTACTGGAACAAATTCCCTCACACAACGCTTACAGCTTGTGGTGAGGCGGTAGGTCTTCCAGAAGGTCAAATGGGTAACTCTGAGGTTGGTCACTTAAATATCGGTGCTGGCCGCGTAGTATATCAAAGCTTAACACGCGTTAACGTTGCAATTCGTGAAGGTGAGTTCGATAAGAACGAAACTTTCCAAAATGCAATTAAAAGTGTAAAAGAAAAAGGTACTGCACTTCATTTATTCGGTTTACTTTCTGACGGTGGTGTGCACAGTCACATGAACCATATGTTTGCTCTTCTTCGCCTAGCAGCAAAAGAAGGCGTGGAGAAAGTTTATATCCATGCATTCTTAGACGGCCGCGATGTTGGACCACAAACAGCAAAAGGTTATATCGATGCAACGAATGAAGTAATTAAAGAAACAGGAGTAGGACAATTCGCGACTATCTCTGGTCGTTATTACTCTATGGACCGTGACAAGCGTTGGGATCGCGTAGAAAAATGTTACAGTGCTATGGTGAATGGTGAAGGCCCTACTTATAAATCAGCAGAAGAGTGTGTAGAAGACTCTTATGCGAACGGTATCTATGATGAATTCGTATTGCCGTCTGTAATTGTTAACGAAGATAACACGCCAGTTGCAACAATCAATGATGATGATGCAGTTATCTTCTATAACTTCCGTCCAGACCGTGCAATTCAAATTGCTCGTGTATTTACAAACGAAGACTTCCGTGAGTTCGATCGTGGTGAAAAAGTACCTCACATTCCAGAATTCGTATGTATGACACACTTCAGTGAAACTGTAGATGGTTACGTGGCATTCAAGCCAATGAACCTTGATAACACTTTAGGTGAAGTTGTTGCGCAAGCGGGATTAAAGCAACTTCGCATCGCGGAAACTGAAAAGTATCCGCACGTTACATTCTTCTTTAGCGGTGGTCGTGAGGCTGAATTCCCAGGAGAAGAGCGTATCTTAATTAACTCACCGAAGGTTGCAACGTATGACTTGAAACCTGAAATGAGCATTTACGAAGTAACGGACGCTTTAGTAAATGAAATCGAAAATGATAAACATGATGTTATCATTCTTAACTTTGCGAACTGTGATATGGTTGGCCATTCTGGGATGATGGAACCAACAATTAAAGCAGTAGAAGCAACTGACGAATGTTTAGGAAAAGTTGTAGAAGCGATTCTTGCAAAAGATGGTGTAGCACTTATTACTGCTGACCATGGTAATGCTGATCAGGAGTTAACTGCTGATGGTGGTCCTATGACAGCTCATACAACTAACCCGGTTCCTTTCATCGTTACAAAAAATGATGTAGAGCTTCGTGAAGGTGGTATTTTAGGAGATATCGCTCCAACAATGCTTACACTTTTAAATGTGGAACAACCGAAAGAAATGACAGGTAAAACAATTATTAAATAATTTGCTTATATAAAAAGGAGAGAATTTATTATGCCAACAATTATTGATGTTTATGCTCGCGAAGTCCTTGACTCTCGTGGTAACCCAACTGTAGAAGTAGAAGTTTATACAGAAAGCGGCGCTTTCGGACGCGCTATCGTACCAAGTGGTGCATCTACTGGTGAACACGAAGCAGTAGAATTACGTGACGGTGACAAATCGCGTTACCTTGGTAAAGGTGTTATTAACGCAGTAAACAACGTTAACGAAATTATCGCTCCAGAAATCGAAGGTTTCGATGTAACTGACCAAGCTGGTATCGACCGTGCTATGATCGAATTAGATGGCACTCCAAACAAAGGTAAACTAGGCGCTAACGCTATCCTTGGTGTATCTATGGCAGTAGCTCACGCAGCAGCTGACTTCGTAGGTCTTCCATTATACCGTTACCTTGGTGGATTCAATGCAAAACAATTACCAACTCCAATGATGAACATCATCAACGGTGGTTCTCACGCTGATAACAACGTTGACTTCCAAGAGTTCATGATCTTACCAGTTGGTGCTCCAACATTCAAAGAATCAATCCGTATGGGTGCTGAAGTATTCCATGCACTTAAAGCTGTATTACATGACAAAGGTCTTAACACTGCAGTAGGTGACGAAGGTGGATTCGCTCCAAACCTTGGTTCTAACCGTGAAGCTTTAGAAGTAATCATCGAAGCTATCGAAAAAGCTGGTTACAAAGCTGGCGAGAACGTATTCTTAGGAATGGACGTTGCTTCTTCTGAGTTCTACAACAAAGAAACTGGTAAATATGACCTTGCAGGCGAAGGCCGTACTGGCTTAACTTCTGCAGAAATGGTTGATTTCTATGAAGAGCTTTGCAAAGACTTCCCAATCATCTCTATCGAAGATGGTTTAGACGAAAACGACTGGGATGGTCACAAATTATTAACTGAGCGTATCGGTGATAAAGTACAATTAGTTGGTGACGATTTATTCGTAACTAACACTCAAAAACTTGCTGAAGGTATCGAAAAAGGTATCTCTAACTCAATCTTAATTAAAGTTAACCAAATCGGTACTTTAACTGAGACTTTCGAAGCTATCGAAATGGCTAAACGTGCTGGTTACACAGCAGTTGTATCTCACCGTTCTGGTGAAACTGAAGATGCTACAATCGCTGACATCGCAGTTGCAACTAACGCTGGCCAAATCAAAACTGGTTCTATGAGCCGTACTGACCGTATTGCTAAGTACAACCAATTATTACGCATCGAAGACGAACTAGGCGAAATCGCTGTTTACGATGGTATCAAATCTTTCTATAACATCAAACGATAATTGTAGAAAATAAACGACAGACCGTGAGAAATCACGGTCTGTTTTTTTATGCTAAAATTGTTCACCCGTCATAAGTGACATGAAATGTTTGAAGAAGCGGTTATAGTCAAAATCAATTGCGATTTGATGAACCGGCCAATCAATAAATGGCTTCTGGTTCACTAAAGAGCGAAATTCCCCTATGCTTGCTCCTTGTGCAGAGGATTCTGTCATGACAACAATAGGTGATTTATGATACGTGAACATAGAGTTATCAAATAAAGCGAGTATTGGCATTGTGTCATGGAAAGGGCTGCCTTTTAAATGTGGTAGGGCGTCTTTATAATATCCGTAGTAATAATGATCGAATAAAGGTTTGAGAAGTGGGGCTTTTCCTTTTGCTTCAATATACTCTGCCATTTCTGGTGTAATGACGGAATATTGGGTAACGTTTAATGG
Source organism: Bacillus sp. 007/AIA-02/001 (assembly GCF_004634455.1). Lineage (NCBI taxonomy): Bacteria > Bacillati > Bacillota > Bacilli > Caryophanales > Bacillaceae > Bacillus > Bacillus sp. 007/AIA-02/001. The sequence goes on along the minus strand of NZ_SEIY01000004.1, from coordinate 193,823 downwards.
GTATATGTACATGTTAGCTGTAGATTGAAGGACTATATTAGCAGCAGTAGGATCGCCATAAAAGTTTGCTTCGGAAATAGGGGTAACATTACCAGGATGTAAAAAGGCACCGCCCATTACGTAGTAAGATTTAACTTGCTTCATTAACTGTTTACATACGATGAATAAAATTGCTAGGGAGGTAAGTCTTCCTAAACTTACAATGATTAATTCATCTTTATACTGTTCAATAAGAGGAATGACTTCAAAAAAATTCTCCATTTCTCCGTTAGTCACATTCACCTTTGGAATAATTGGACCGAGCCCCTGTTTCCCATGTACATCCGTAAAAAACGCAGGTGGGGCACCTGTAAGGGGACGTTCTGAACCACCGAATATCTTGATATTTCTATTCTTTGTTTCGTTATTAAAAAAATGAGCATTTTCTACGGCCATTTTTTTTGGAACATTGCCGTAATCAGCAACGATACCGACGATTTCTATTTCATCGATAAAGAATGCTAAGAGGAGAGCCATCGTATCATCAATCCCAGGATCACAAAAAATGAGAACTTTTTTGGGCATATGTTCACCACCTATCTTGTTTATCCGGTACAAATCCGCTTGGTGAGGGATAATAATTAATGGGGATGAGGAAAACCTCAATGATTAAAGTTTCACTTTATATATATGTAAGTTTAAGGATAAAAAGATTATTTTATTGAAATAATAGTCTTTTAAATTCAGAAAATAAAAACTTTTTATATTAGGTCAAGGTTTTTGACGTAATTTCCGTTTGAAAATGCAGTCATATCAAGGTTGTAAGCGTATAACATAGGCTGTTTTTGCTGTCAAGTTGATAAATTGCAGCTTTTTACAATTTATACTATGATAAAGATATTAACAGAAGATCGTATAAACATGAGGGATGATGAACATGAAATTTACAAAGATTCTTGTCCAAATTGCTGCTCTTTACGTGTTTTATATGGTTGGAACTTGGGTGCAAGAAATGTTAAATATTCCGATTCCAGGAAGTTTGATTGGAATGTTCCTCTTACTTGTTTTACTTAGCCTAAAAGTTCTTCCAGTGAAATGGTTCGATTTAGGAGCAGAAACACTCGTTGCTATTATGCCGTTTTTATTAATTCCGCCAACGCTTGGCCTAATGAATTACGGTGCTTTTTTTATGAGTAAAGGAATTTCTCTTTTCATTACAGTTGTAGCGAGTACATTTTTAATTATTATTGTCGCAGGACATACAGGACAATATCTTGCGAATAGGAAGGAAAGAGAGTCGCGATGAGCCAAATATTAATCGGAGTCGGTTGGGTTCTTTTTACGGTGCTATTATATCAATTATCTAAAAAAATCTATAAATTATTTCCAACACCATTCACCATTCCAATGCTTGTAGCAACTGGATTAATGGCTTTCCTATTTATCGTGCTTGATATACCATATCAACATTATATGGAAAGTGGTGGTGGCTGGATTGCAAAGCTACTTGGACCCGGTGTTGTAGCATTTGCAATTCCTCTTTATAAACAACGTCATGTTCTGCAAAAATATGTTGTACCGATTGCTGGCGGGGTATTAGTAGGTACAACAGTTGCAATCGCTAGTGATTTTGCGATTGCTTCACTTATGGGAACGGATAAAAGCTTAATCTTATCGTCATTACCAAAATCGGTGACAATGCCAGTTGCGATGAGTGTTTCAGAGCAAGTCGGTGGTGTACCTTCCTTAACAGCAGCTTTCGTTGTTATCGCAGGTATTACTGGAACGATTACAGGACCCCTTTTATTAAAATGGAGCCGTGTTACAAACTCAGTTGGTAAAGGTATCGGATTTGGATGTGCTTCTCATATTATGGGCGTGATGAGAGCGATGAAAAATAACGAACATGAAGGTGTTATTGGATCGGTAACAATGACATTAACAGCAATTTTGACATGTTTACTTGGACCGTTATTTGCGATGATGTTTATGTAATAGAAGAAAAGCGAGAGCGCCTCTATAGCTCTCGCTTTTCTATAGAATTTATGCTACAGTTACAATAACTGAATCTTTGTAGGAGGTACGCCAAGTGCATACGTTATTATCAGTTTTACTTATTATTGTATCGATTTTAATGATTGTTATGGTACTTATGCAATCTAGTAATAGCTCAGGCCTTTCAGGTGCAATTTCAGGCGGTGCGGAGCAATTATTTGGTAAGCAAAAGGCACGTGGAATTGAAGCGGTATTAAACCGTATTACAATTGTTTTAGCTGTATTGTTCTTTGTATTAACAATTGGTGTTACGTACTTCAATTTATAAAATTGAAAGAAGAAGCGTTAGTGAATGGTACTAATGGTTCTTCTTTTTTTGTTTTGCTATTTGAAAGATGTTTCTAATTAGATTATAGAAATACAAATATGGTACACTAGATATAGAAAGAATACGACTAGATTACAGAAGAGAAAGAGGAGAAATACATGATGAAATTAGCATCTCCGAAACCATTTACATTTGAGGGTGGAGACCGCGCTGTTTTATTACTACATGGATTCACAGGGAACTCAGCTGATGTACGTATGTTAGGGCGTTTCTTAGAAAAGAAGGGCTATACTTGTCATGCACCAATTTATAAAGGGCACGGTGTACCACCAGAAGAGCTTGTTCATACAGGGCCTACAGATTGGTGGCAAGATGTAACGGAGGCATATCAGCTTTTAAAAGATAAAGGTTTTGAGAAAATTGCTGTTGTTGGATTGTCACTTGGCGGCGTATTTTCTTTAAAATTAGGTTATACAGTACCGGTTTTAGGTGTAGTACCAATGTGTGCACCGATGTATATTAAGAGCGAAGAAACGATGTACCAAGGTATATTGGCATATGCCCGCGAATATAAAAAACGTGAGCAAAAATCACCAGAACAAATTGAACAAGAAATGTTGGAATTCCAAAAGACACCGATGAATACATTAAAAGCATTACAACAATTAATTGCTGACGTACGTAACAATGTGGATATGATTTATGCACCAACATTTGTTGTACAAGCACGTCATGACGAAATGATTAATACAGATAGTGCTAACATTATTTATAACGGTGTAGAATCTACGTTAAAAGACATTAAATGGTATGAAGACTCTACGCATGTCATTACACTTGATAAACAACGTGACGAGCTACATGAGGATGTATATAACTTCTTGGAGCAACTAGATTGGTAAGATCTAGTTGCCTCTTTTTTTCATAAGGAATTTTTTGTGAAAACTGTAAAAATCATAAGGGGAGTATTGAAGTTTCACTTTATACATCCCCTATCTTTCGGATACACTAAATAATATAAGGTTTTAAAGGAGGTATTTTTGCTTGGAAGAAATCATACAAGAACATATTGATAAGTTGTTATTATTTATGAGAGAAGAAGCGTATAAACCGCTAACGATACAAGAGTTAGAAGAGGCATTTGGGATTGAAGGTTCTGAGGGCTTTAAAGATTTCGTAAAGGCACTTGTAACGATGGAAGAAAAGGGACTTGTTATTCGTACTCGTAGCAACCGTTACGGTCTTCCTGAAAAGATGAATTTAGTAAGAGGTAAGTTAATTGGACATGCACGTGGTTTTGCATTCGTTGTACCAGACGAGAAGAAAACGGGAGACGATGATCTTTTCATCCCGCCTACAGAATTAAACGGTGCACTTCATGGTGATACAGTATTAGCACGTCTTAGTTCTCAATCGAGTGGCTCGCGTCAAGAAGGTTCAATTGTACGCATTTTAGAGCGTGGAACGAAAGAACTAGTTGGTACATATACAGAATCGAAAAACTTTGGATTCGTTATACCTGACAATAAGCGCTGGACGAGTGACATTTTCGTATTGAAAAGTGCATCTATGGGCGCTGTAGAAGGTCATAAAGTAGTTGTGAAAATCACGAGCTATCCAGAGAATCGTTTAAGTGCAGAAGGTGAAGTTATTCAAATTCTAGGTCATAAAAATGATCCAGGAGTAGATATTTTATCTGTCATTCATAAACATCATTTACCTTTAGCATTCCCTGAGGAAGTGATGGAGCATGCAAACAGTGTACCAGAAACGATTTCAGAAGAAGATTTAAAAGATCGCCGCGACCTGCGTGATCAAATGATCGTAACGATTGATGGTGCGGATGCGAAAGACTTAGATGATGCTGTTACAGTAACGAAGCTTGAAAATGGTAACTACAAGCTAGGCGTTCACATTGCGGATGTAAGTCATTACGTTCAAGAAGGCTCTCCAATTGATGTTGAAGCAGCGGAAAGAGCGACAAGTGTGTATCTTGTTGACCGTGTAATCCCGATGATTCCGCATCGTCTATCTAACGGTATTTGCTCATTAAATCCGAAAGTAGACCGTCTGACATTATCTTGTGAAATGGAAATCAACAACTTAGGTGATGTTGTTAAACACGAGATTTTCCAAAGTGTGATTAAAACGACAGAGCGTATGACGTATGCTGACGTAAGAAGCATTTTAGAAGATGAGGACGAAGAGTTAATTAAGCGTTATGAGCCGCTCGTACCGATGTTTAAAGAGATGGGTCAATTGGCACAAATTTTACGTGAAAAACGTATGCGCCGTGGTGCAATTGACTTTGACTTTAAAGAAGCGAAAGTATTAGTAGATGAAGAAGGAAAACCGACAGACGTTGTCATGCGCGATCGTTCTGTTTCAGAGAAGTTAATTGAAGAATTTATGCTTGTTGCGAATGAAACAGTAGCAGAGCACTTCCACTGGATGAACGTACCGTTTATGTACCGTGTCCATGAAGATCCGAAAGAAGATAAGCTTGAGCGTTTCTTCGAGTTTGTAACGAACTTCGGATATGCGGTAAAAGGACGTGCGAATGAAGTGCACCCTCGTGCGCTGCAACAAATTCTTGAAATGGTTCAAGGACAGCCAGAAGAAGTAGTTATTTCAACAGTTATGCTTCGTTCTATGAAGCAAGCTCGTTACGATGCGGATAGTTTAGGACATTTCGGTTTATCAACTGAGTTCTACACACATTTCACATCACCAATTCGTCGTTACCCAGATACAATCGTTCATAGATTAATTCGTGAATACATTATTAATGGTAAAGTCGACAACGAAACGCAAGCAAAATGGCGTGAAAAATTACCTGAGATTGCAGAGCACTCTTCTAATATGGAACGCCGTGCTGTTGAAGCAGAGCGTGAAACAGATGAGATGAAAAAAGCAGAGTATATGGTTGATAAGATCGGTGAAGAGTATGACGGTATGATTAGTTCTGTAACAAACTTCGGTTTATTCGTAGAGCTTCCAAATACAATTGAAGGTCTTGTACACGTTAGCTACTTAACGGATGATTACTACCGTTATGACGAGCAACATTTCGCTATGATCGGAGAACGTACAGGAAACGTATTCCGCATCGGTGATGAAATTACAATTCGCGTTATTAACGTAAACAAAGACGAGCGTGCAATCGACTTTGAAATCGTTGGCATGAAAGGCACACCTCGCCGTAAGTTCAAAGATCGTCCAGTCGTTATCGAACAGCCAAGAACAGGCAGAAAGAAACGCGGTGGACGTAGCGAGCGCAGTAATGAGCGCGGCGGTGAACGTGGCACAGGTAGAAAATTTGACCGTGGTGGCAAAGGAAAAGGAAGAGGATCCGCATCTGCATCCGCTTCTGCTAGCCAGCCAGGAAAAAAAGATGGTAACGGTAAGAAGAAAAAAGCATTCTTCGAAAACGTACCAGGATTCAAGAAGAAAAAGAAAAAGCGTAAGTAAGAAAAGAGTGGCTTCGCTTTGATGAAAAGCGGGGCCGTTTTCTTTTTTCTTCGTGGCTTGAGAGCGAGCCACTTTCGCTTTTAATGGAATCCAGCTACAGTGGCTAGAATGTTCGGCGGCTTCGCTTCTTCCCCAGAGGCAAAGAGCGCCTCAAGGTCAGAAGCTCCATCCACCTCACATTCTGAGCGAGCCACTTTCGCTTTTAATGGAATCCAGCTACAGTGGCTAGAATGTTCGGCGGCTTCACTTCTTCCCGAGAGGCAAAGAGCGCCTCAAGGTCAGAAGCTCCATCCACCTCACATTCTGAGCGAGCCACTTTCGCTTTTAATGGAATCCAGCTACAGTGGCTAGAATCTGTTGGCCATTTCACTCCCTCGGCCGAAGCAAAAAGCGCTTCTCTGTCGGGAGTTCCAATGTCCAAAGATTCTGAGTGAGCCACTTTCGCTTTTTATTAACATTTGTTACAATAGTAAAAATAGAGGAGGGACGTTATATGCCAAAGGGTACAGGTAAGGTTATTGCACAGAATAAAAAAGCATTTCATGATTATTTCATCGAAGAAACATACGAAGCAGGGCTTGTCCTTCAAGGAACGGAAATTAAGTCGATTCGCGCTGGACGCGTAAACTTGAAAGATGCGTTTGCACGTGTACATAATGGTGAAGTATGGGTTCATAATATGCACATTAATACATACGAACAAGGGAATCGTTTCAACCATGATCCACTTCGTACGAGAAAATTACTTCTGCATAAAAAAGAAATTGATAAACTAGCGGGCGCTGCGAAAGAAACAGGTTACGCATTAGTTCCACTTAGAATTTATTTGAAAAATGGATTTGCAAAGATGGCACTTGGTTTAGCAAAAGGTAAGAAACAATACGATAAGCGTCACGATTTAAAAGAGAAAGAAGCTAAACGTGAAATTGCACGCGCGTTCCGTGATCGCCAAAAGATGTAATACAGATATTTACATTTGTAAAACGGCGCGCGTATGTTATAATAACTTATGTAAGGTTGTTGCACATTGAAAAACAGCTCTTAGTAGCTATCACGATATTTTCTTCGTATGCTCCATTTTTATCATGGGGACGTTACGGATTCGACAGGGATAGTTCGAGCTTAGGTTGCGAGTCGAGGGGATCGGCCTCGTTAAAACGTCAAAGCCTATAATTGGCAAACAAAACAATCTTTCTTTAGCTGCTTAATTGCACTAAAGGTTCCTCCCTCCATCGTCCATGTGGTAGGGTAAGGGACTCAAACTAAGTGGACTACGCCGGAGTTCGCCGTCTGAGGACAAAGGAAGAGAACAACCAGACTAGCAACTTGGAAGCCTGTCGATAGGCCGAAGAGTTCGCGAAATGCTAATATATCGACTACACTCGTAGAAGCTTAAGTGCCGATATTTTTGGACGTGGGTTCGACTCCCACCGTCTCCACCAATACATATTTGGTGGTTTTTTATTTTGTATAATATGAACCATAACTTTGCCAGGTTGGCGAGGTTATGGTTCTTTTTGTTTCTGGAAAAGTTATAGTTCTAAAAATAGAATGTATCTAATTCTTTGGTTCTTTCAATTACATCCTCAATGTATCTTGTGTGTTATCCCTTAATGATCACAATTTTATCCCGTCAAAGCCCGATTGGTGAGGACTGATAATTAGTGGGGATGAACATCTCTGTTTGATTAATTAATACTTCATTTTATTTGAATCTCCATATGTTTTGTGTTTTTATCCATACCTATTGTAAGATTATATAGAGTTCTCCTAATAAACTGTTTTAATGGATTATTTAGGGGTTTTAAATTTATAAATCTTAAATTATTTTTTCGGGATAATTTTTTTATCTAAATAATTTATATTGAAGTAGAGGTGAACCATCGGTGAAGCAGGTGTTGGTGATTAAAAATGAACGGTCTTCAGCAAAGAAAATCGTAAGCGGTTTAACGCAAGAGGGCCATTTCATTTTAAAACTTCACAATGAAAACCAAGGTTTAAATATAGCATATGAGCAAGATTGGGATATTATCATATTGGATTGGGATTCATTAAGTATATCGGGACCAGAAATTTGTAGACAAATACGACTTGTTAAAACGACACCAATCATTATTGTGACCAACAATATTTCTAGCGAGGATTGCATAGCAGGGTTACAAGCAGGAGCAGATGATTATATTAGAAAACCATTTGTGAAGGAAGAATTAGTAGCGAGAGTTCAAGCTATTTTAAGAAGAAGTGACTATAACCAGCAAAATGAGACAAACTTTTTTCAGTTTAAAGATCTCTTTGTTGATGCATCTAGCAATATTGTGAAAAAAGGTGGCAAAAATCTCTCGCTTACGAAGCGCGAGTACGATTTACTTGTATTTTTAATTAAGAATAAAAATACGATATTAAGCCGTGAAATGCTTTTGAATCAAGTTTGGGGATATGACGTAGTAGTAAATCCGAATGTAGTAGACTTATATATTGGGTATGTAAGAAAAAAGCTAAAGTGCGAGAAGAAAGATAGATATATTCAAACGATACATGGCAGAGGCTATTCAATGGTTGAATGATAAAAATAAGATAATAAAGTAGTTTCTGTGAAATATTAGCTATTACTGCGCGTATTTTGTAAGGGAAGGTCTCTGTCCCGTATTTGTTGAGAAAGTATTTAATGAAGGTTAATCAACAGTCCTGACCGCACATATTACTTTTTATGCTTGATTTTATGAATTCATACGATTCACAAGATTTTCACAGAATTAATGACTATACTAATTAACAGGATGTTCAAATGAAAATGATTATCAATAGCGATTCAATTGAATAAAAGTTATCTTCTAATTCAATCTATGGATGTCATCATTTTCGAAATAAATCACACTATAAGGAGTATACATATGAAAAAATCTATGCTTTTAAAATTAGTGAGTATTCTAGCAATTTTTACTTTAATGTTAGTGGCTTGCTCAGATTCAAGTAAAGAAACTTCGAAGGCTAATAATAAAGATAATGGTAGTGATAAGCCAAAAACGGTTGAAATCACTGATGCTCATGGAACTGTTAAAGTACCTGTAAACCCAAAGAATGTAGTTGCTTTGGATAACAGAACTTTTGAAACTTTATCTGATTGGGGAATTAAATTAGCGGCTGCTCCAAAGGATATCATGCCTGCTGATTCAGCATATAAAAAGGATGAAAAAGTTCAAAATATTGGGAATCACCGTGAACCAAATCTAGAAATTATTGCAGCGGCAAACCCTGATCTTGTAATCGTTGGTCAAAGATTTGCTGATCATTATGAAGAAATCAAAAAATTAGTGCCAAATGCAGCTGTTATTGATCTTAATTTTGATGTTTCTGAGAAGGCTACTAAGCCTGGAGAAAACTTAGTAAAAGGACTTAAAGATTCTACAACTACTTTAGGTAAAATCTTTGCTAAAGATAAAGAAGCTAAACAATTAGTAGCTGATTTCGATAAATCTATTGAAAAGGCAAAATCTGCTTATAACGGAAAAGATAAAGTTATGAGTGTTATCGTTACTGGTGGAAATATTGGCTTTGCTGCGCCGCACTCTGGTCGCGTTTGGGGACCTATGTATGAAATTTTCGGTTGGACTCCAGCATTAGAAGTTTCGAATTCTACTGCAGGTCATAAAGGTGATGATGTTTCTGTTGAAGCTATCGCACAAACAAATCCTGATTGGCTTTTCGTATTAGATCGTGATGCTGCAACATCTGATGCAGCTAAGTCAACACCTGCTAAGGATGTTATTTCTAAATCACCAGCTCTTCAAAACACAACTGCTGTTTCTAAACAACAAGTTGTTTATGCACCAGAAGATACTTACACAAATGAATCAATTCAAACTTATATAGAGTTATTTGGAAATCTTGCAAAAACTTTAGCTAAGTAGTGTAAAGGGGTACGAAACAGTGTCAAAAAATATGATTTCTAGGGTTGAGAATATTTCTCAACCCCAGTTTTATAATCACAATAAAATATGGACAAAACCTTTTATAATAGCGGTTATAGTTGTTATAATTTTAGGGATTATATCACTGTTTACTGGAGTTTATGATATACGTGGACAAGAGGACGGAATGGAGATGTTTTTCATCACTCGTGTTCCGAGAACAGTTGCATTAATGCTTACTGGAGCTGCAATGGCGATGGCAGGACTCGTAATGCAATTAATTACACAGAATCGTTTTGTTGAACCTACTACAACGGGGACGATTGAATGGTCAGGCTTAGGCCTGCTTTTTGTGTATTTATTATTTCCTGCCCCGACTTTAGTTCAAAGAATGACTGGTGCAATCATTTTTTCTTTTATAGGAACTATGATTTTCTTTCTATTTTTAAGAAGGGTTAAGCTTCGTTCGTCTTTAATTGTTCCGATTATCGGATTGATGCTTGGAGCAGTAATTTCTGCAGTGTCTACTTTTTTAGGACTCCTTTTTCAAAAGACGCAAAGTATTGAAACTTGGTTTGTAGGTTCATTTGCTAACATTCAGGTGGGAAGATATGAATATTTATGGCTGATTGTTATCATTACTTTTCTTATTTTTATGTATGCTAATAGATTGACTTTAGCTGGACTAGGAGAAGATGTCGCAACAAGTCTTGGAGTTAATTACAATAGAATTGTTCTTTTTGGGACTGCTCTTATCTCTGTTGCAGTTGGAATTGTTGCAGCTGTTATTGGACACTTACCTTTCTTAGGATTAATTGTGCCAAATATCGTTTCAATGTTTAGAGGTGATGATCTTAGGAGTAATTTACCTTGGGTTTGTGTGATCGGAATGGGATCAATAACTGCCTGTGACATCATTTCTCGAACAATTATACAGCCTTTTGAATTACCTGTTTCTTTAATACTTGCAACAGTGGGAGCAGTCGTGTTTATTACTATTTTATTGAGACAAAGAAAACCAAGGAGGCTACGATGATCACATTAGAATATAGAAAAAAAGAAAATGTCGAAATCGATTCTAGCCTTCATAATGAAAGTAGATCAGCTAGCGCTTTTCGGTCTAAGAAGGAAGCAAGACGTTATTGGATTTTACTCATAACATTGATTGCTTTAGGTCTTCTTTCTTCATATGGACTTTTAGTTTATAACAATCCAGTTCCGATAGATTCACCTTCTTTTATCCCAGTCGTTAAGAGAAGGATAGTAGCTATTGTTGCAATGATTATTGCTGCGGTTTGCCATAGCTTGTCGACAGTTGCTTTCCAATCTATTACGAATAATAAAATTATTACTCCTTCACTTTTAGGTTTCGAATCACTTTATTCAGCAATTCAAACGAGTACAGTATTCTTCTTTGGTGCTAGTGCGTTAATAAATTTTAATGGAATTGGATCATTTTTATTCCAAGTTGTTGTTATGGTCTTCATGAGTTTGATACTTTATGGATGGTTACTTTCCGGTAAATACGGGAATTTACAACTTATGCTTTTAGTTGGAATTATTATTGGTACCGGGCTAAATTCTGTGTCAACTTTCATGAGAAAACTACTTGCGCCTTCAGAATTTGATATTTTACAAGCAAGATTATTTGGTTCTGTTAATCATGCAGATCCTGCATATTTTCCTATTGTAATTCCGATGATCATAATTGTAGCAGTATTAATTTTTGCTCATTCTAAGAATTTGAATGTTTTGTCACTAGGAAAGGATGTTGCTACTTCTTTTGGAGTTAAATATCAACCTAGTGTAATTTATACGCTTGTATTAGTTGCTATTCTGATGTCCATTTCAACCGCTCTAATTGGGCCACTTACTTTCTACGGCTTTTTAGTAGCAACTTTGAGTTATCAGGCAGCGGCAACTTATGATCATAGATATATTTTTCCGATGGCTTTTGCTATAGGATTTTTAATAATGACGAGCGCATACTTTTTAATGTATCATGTATTCCATGCTCAAGGTGTAGTTTCAGTTATTATTGAATTATTTGGTGGAATTATATTCTTAACTATAGTTTTAAGGAAGAGGGCTTTATGATAAAAATTGATAATGTTAAAAAGTTCTATACTGATAAGGTAAAAATAGGACCTTTGGATATTGAAATACCAAAAGCAGGCTTTACTTCTTTAATTGGACCAAATGGCGCTGGAAAGTCCACGACACTTTTGATGATTGGCAGACTTTTAGATATGGATGAAGGCCAAATTCAGGTAGCAAATATGGATGTTTCTGAATCCAAATCAAAAGACTTAGCAAAAGTTTTGACTATATTGCGACAAGAAAATCATTTTGTAACTAGGCTTACAGTTAGACAATTAGTTGGATTTGGGCGCTTTCCTTATTCAAAGGGAAGATTGACTAAAGAAGATGAGGTTATCATTTCTAAATATATCGATTTCTTAGATTTAACTAGTTTAGAGAATAGATATTTAGATGAGCTTTCTGGTGGTCAAAGACAAAGGGCATATGTAGCGATGGTATTGTGCCAAGAGACGGAATATGTACTTTTGGACGAACCTTTAAACAACCTTGATGTTGCTCGTTCTGTTCAAATGATGGAGCATTTAAGACGTGCAGCTAATGAATTTGGAAGAACAATTTTGACTGTCATGCATGACATAAATTTTGCAGCTAAATACTCGGATAAAATTTGTGCTATGAAAGATGGACAAATTGCTGCTTTTGGAACAGTAGAAGAGGTTATGGACTCAACACTTTTGACAGATATTTTTGAAACAAAAATAGAAATTATTAATGGTCCTTATGGGCCAATCGCAGTTTATTAGTTATAAAATGTCTTGCGTAGATTATGCAAGCTACTCTAGTTGAAGTTGCTGTCTATATTTTATAGGCAGCAGCTTTTTTTATGTGATTACTCATAAAATGCAAAAGAATGCTTCACCTTTTCAAGTATGTACCAAACGAAAAAATATCTCTGTATAATTTTTCAAAAGAATTCAGCTTGTTTTTTGTATATGTAATATTGCATATCAGAGTGTATTGATAAAAGTGTAAGGGGTCACTATAATGAGGGCATAAAGATAAATCACATTTTCGTAGCAATAAAAAGGAGGAAATAATATGGAAATCGCAATGGCAGTTTTAAAATTTGTAGGTGGCGTAATCCCGTTAATTCAAGAACTTTTAAAAGCATTTATGTAAGTTTATCAGTTAGCTATCATTTATCAATCATTATCATATTTTACTAAAAAAAGAACGGGGTGATTTTTCTGAATATTAAGAAAAACACTAAAAGAAGAAAGTTCCTTACATGTTTATTAGTTAGTTTATGCACTATTAATTATTCATCTATTTCCTTCGCAGAAACACAAGCAAGTAATGTAACTGATGTAACCAAAAATGCTAGTGGCATTAATACTGGTATAGCAAATCTTAAATATAATAATCAAGAGGTTTTAGCTGTAAATGGTGATAAAGTAGAAAGTTTTGTTCCGAAAGAAAGTATCAATTCAAATGGTAAATTTGTAGTAGTGGAACGCGAGAAAAAATCACTTACAACGTCACCAGTCGATATTTCAATTATTGATTCTGTAGTGAATCGCACGTATCCAGGAGCTGTACAACTTGCAAATAAAGCTTTTGCAGACAATCAACCAAGTTTATTAGTGGCTAAGAGAAAGCCTTTGAATATTAGTATAGACTTACCGGGCATGAGAAAAGAAAATACAATCACTGTCCAAAATCCGACATATGGTAATGTAGCTGGAGCAGTAGACGATTTAGTATCTACTTGGAATGAAAAGTATTCTACAACACATACGTTACCTGCAAGAATGCAGTATACGGAATCTATGGTTTATAGTAAATCACAAATAGCAAGTGCTCTTAATGTTAACGCTAAATATCTTGATAACAGTCTAAACATTGATTTTAATGCGGTTGCAAACGGAGAGAAAAAAGTGATGGTTGCCGCATATAAGCAAATATTTTATACAGTAAGTGCTGAACTACCTAACAATCCATCCGACCTTTTTGATAATAGTGTTACTTTTGATGAGTTAACTCGAAAAGGCGTAAGTAATTCGGCTCCACCTGTTATGGTTTCAAATGTAGCTTATGGTAGAACGATTTATGTAAAATTAGAAACAACATCTAAGAGCAAAGATGTACAAGCTGCTTTTAAAGCCTTACTTAAGGATAACAGCGTTGAAACAAGTGGACAGTATAAAGATATTTTTGAAGAAAGTACCTTTACTGCTGTAGTATTAGGCGGAGATGCGAAAGAGCATAACAAGGTTGTTACTAAAGATTTCAATGAAATCCGAAATATCATTAAAGATAATGCTGAATTAAGTCTTAAAAATCCAGCATACCCAATTTCATATACAAGTACTTTCTTAAAAGATAATGCAACTGCTGCTGTTCATAACAATACAGATTATATTGAGACGACAACTACAGAATATTCAAGTGCTAAAATGACACTTGATCATTACGGTGCTTACGTTGCTCAATTTGATGTATCTTGGGATGAATTCACATTTGACCAAAAGGGTAACGAAGTATTAACACATAAAACATGGGATGGTAGCGGAAAAGACAAAACGGCTCATTACTCTACAGTTATCCCACTCCCACCAAATTCAAAAAATATAAAAATTGTAGCAAGAGAATGTACAGGTCTTGCATGGGAATGGTGGAGAACAATTATTAATGAACAAAATGTTCCATTAACAAATGAAATAAAAGTTTCAATTGGAGGAACAACATTATACCCAACAGCTAGTATTAGTCATTAAGTATAAAAAAGCGCCCTATAAGTAGGGCGCTTTTTACTCTTTCCAAAATTGTTCTAATAGAATGACAAGTATGGTACCCACAAGTAAGCCATTACTTAAAAAATATTGTAAGGAAGAGGTAATACCGCTAAATGCACTTTCTGGAAGAAACATTATTCCTAAACTGATTAGTAATGAAATTCCTAATATAGTTAATCGGCGTTGATTTACTTCTTCGCGTAAAATGGATTGAAATGAAATTCCTATTACTTGGACAAGTGTTGCTAAAAGTGCAGCATTAGCAATAGGTCCTGGTAGCAAGGATATAAAGTTTACAATTGAGGGAATAAAAGAAATTCCTGCTAATATAAGACTTGCTATAAGGAACGACTTTACTTTTCTTTGTCCTGTTAGTTGGATAAATCCTGCTGATGCAGGTAATGGTACAATTCCAATTGTAGAGAACAACGACGAGATAATATGTGATATACCTCCGACCCATACACCACGGTTCAGTGTTTGCCTTTCATTTTCTTTAGATAATGGGGCTACTTGTTTTACAGCCGAAATAGCAGCGATTGTATTTGCAACTAAAAGAAATGTAAATAAAGTTGCAGTTAGAGTCATTCCAATATCGAATCTAGGTGTGCCCCAAGCAAATATTTCTGGTAACTTAACTAGCGTTGTGTGCGAAGGCATATGAGATGATTTTCCTAATACTGCATATAAAAGCCAACCGCATGAAATTCCAAGTAATACAGCGTAACTTTTCATCCACCCTTTCCCTTTAATTGATAAGAAAGTAATAAGGGCAAAAATAAAGAGAGCAATAGTAGCTGTTGTATAGTCAGGATGAGTTGCAGATCCTTGTAATCCCATCATTCCTTTTAGTAACACACCACTAAGCTGAAGTGCTAAGATTAAAAGAAAAGTTCCTGTAACTAAAGGGGTAAATAAACGTAAGATTCGATGAACAAGCCCTGTTATACCAAGAATGAAGAGTAATATGCCTGAAATAATTAATCCACCTTCTAAAAGTTGCAACACGTCTTTTGCACTTTGTCCCTGATGCATAGCGACTTGCCCCAATATGACAAATATACTTACCCATGAACCGGCTGGCCCATCCGCAATGGGATAGCGATGCCCAAACCATGATTGTATAAATGAACTTACTCCTACAACTAAAAAAGTTCGCTGCATTAATGTTGAGACATCTTCTATTGGTAAATGAAATATACCACCAATAATTATAGGTAATGCAATTGCATTTGCTAATAGAAACACAAACCATTGTAGAATATTAAAGCTCGTATCAAAGTATTTTTTATTCATATTATTCTCCTTTGCCGAAAAAAGAATTTCATAGTAAAAATCCATCCTTTCTACACAGTTAGATTAAAAAGGATGGATTTTGTAAGTCTATAAAATTAATTTAATTATATAGATAGATTTTAAATTAATTACCATGCACGGAATGGTAAGAATTTACCGTTAAGTGTAATCACGATACGAGGATCGCCACCTTTTGGATCTTCTTGTGTATCTACACCCAAGTTGAAGTTAATTGCACTCATTACACCTTCGCCAGCTTTTTCTAAGATTAATTCTCTAATAGTTGGTGCATATTGTAACATCATTTCATATAAACGATATGCAATCGGGTCCGTAGGAGGCATCTCCATTATTTGGCCACGAAGTGGAACTACTGTTAATGCTTGAACTACTTCTTCATCTAATTCTAATAGTTTACCGATTTTTTCTGCTTCTGGACGTGTCATTGTAGCTTGTCCTAATAATGCTGTTACAACCCAAGTCTCAGAGTTTTCACTTACTTTTGCAATTTCTTCCCAAGTTAACCCTTTTTTAATTTTTGCCGCTAGAATTTTTTGCGTAGCTTCTTGTCTATTCATATCTAATACTTGTTTTTTCATATCTCATAACTTCCTTTCATATACGTGATAATTATTATTTTGTTTCACTATTTAACGCTTTATAGCCATCAACCACTACATCTAATTTACCTGTGTGAGGGTCAATAACTAAACCATGTACAGGAACATCTTTTGGGATAAGTGGATGATTTCTTACTAAATCAACATTAGCTTGCGTTGAGTCGCAAACATCATCAAATCCGAATAACCATTTTTCAAGATCAATACCAGCATATTCAATCGCTGATAAAATTTCTGGTGAAACTACTCCGCGATCTAATATTTTTTGAAGTGTTCCTTTTGGATTCGTTTGGCTCGCGCCACATCTATGGTGTCCAATAAGGAAAATCTCATCTGCATTTAAATCGTATACTGACGCTACAACACCTTGCATAACACTATCAAAAGCAGAAGCAATTTTACCACCTGCATTTCTGATAACTTTTGCATCACCATCGTGTATATCTAAAGCTTTTGGAAGTAGCTCAATTAAACGAGCATCCATGCAAGAAACAACAACCATACGTTTTTTAGGCATCTTTGTCGCTTCACGATGAGCGTATTCCTTATTTTCTACAAAGTGTTCATTGAACGCTAGAATTTCTTGTAATAACATATTTGTAACCTCCTTTAAATCTAGATGTATTTTTTTGTTGTGTCCTCTGTGTTATAAGTAAATATAGCTGATAAATAATGTGATGTAAGAGGATAAACTAAGTATAGTGAATTGTATCGATAAGCAGAATAAGTTGGCGAAATACTTTCGGGCTTTCTACTTTCACGGTGAAAGGATTGGTTTATATCATTGATCAAACAGATTTTGAGATACTGAAATTATTAGGAGAAAACTCAAGAATACAATGGAAAGAACTTGGCCAAAAAATACATATGACGGGGCAAGCTGTGGGAAATCGAATTCGAAGATTAGAGGATCTAGGGATTATTGAACAGTATACAATTGCAATAAACCGAATTAAATTAGGGCAAGTAGTGACTGCATTTGTTACTTTGTTCGTAACAACAGCCAATCACCAAGAGTTTATGAATTTCTTTCAAGGAGAAGAAGGGGTTTCTGAAGTACACCGTATAAGTGGTGAGGGGTGTTATTTATTAAAAACACATTTTGCTTCCAATGAAGACTTAGATAACTTTCTAGGACGACTATTAAAATACGGGAATTATCGTGTTAACTTATCAATAGGAAAGTTGAAATAAGGTTTCTTTTCCTTGGAGGGGATGATAATATCAGTTGTTAAACTTTATTTGTATAGATGGAATGAAGTCTTTTAATTTTTATCTTAAATAGTCAGAGCCTTACTACAATTTATGTGTAGTAAGGCTTTTTAAAGTTTTCATATTCAACAATCAAGCTGAAGTGTTGAGGGTGGATATGAGATGATTTTTTAAAGAGAATCAAACGTTTTTAAAAGCTAAATTGTGGTTTCATATCACCTTTATAAGGTTCATGTTCAACGAATATAGTTATATCGTTACCAGCTTGGTCTTTACCAGTTCTTTTATACGTAAATTTATTTTTATTTAGTTCAGTAAGTTCAAGAGCAGCACCGTATTTGTTATTTCCAATTGAAACATGGGCTCTTATTTTATTTTCGTGTACAACATCGAAGTAGCCATAATCACCGCGGCTTTGACCTGTTTCGCTATTGAAGAACTCATATTTATTAGATTTGTCATCAAATTTTGCTAGACTTATAAAATTCGAATTAAACTGTGTTACATCGTTACCAGTTTCGTCTAATACCTTTGTTCCGTGCCAAAGGGTACCGCCTAAAATTTTATCTCCATCAACGTTTTTAACAATATCTCCTGTAGTCGTGTTCAGCTGCTTGTCCGGATCAGTGAAAGAAAGTTCTTTTTCTTTATATGGAACATGTTCAACGAAAACTTCTACATCTTTACCGTTAGCGTCTTTCCCTATTCGTTTATAAGTAAATACATTTTTATTTAGTTTTGTCATGTCAACGACAGCTTGATACTTCATTGATTCTGAAATTAATATTCTCTTTTTCCCATCATTTGTGATAAAGAAAGTTCCTTTATCGCCACGACTTGCACCTGTTTTAGCATCAAAAAATTCATATCTGCCGGACTTCGCATCATATTTTGCAAGACCAATGAAGTTTGCATTCTCTTTTGTTAAGTCATTCTTATCTTTGTCATACACTCGTGTACCTTGCCAATTTGTCTTGCTAAGAATATTAGCCATTTTTTGCCCTTTAGTTAATTTATTTTCCTTGTTTGTTTCTTTAGCAACTTGTTCTTGCTTTTGTTTCCCATGATTTTCTTCAGCTTTAGTACCAGCACACCCTGTTAATGCTAATGTGAATCCGAGCAGTACGGATGATAGTGCTTTTGTTTTTTTGTTCATGTTTTATCGTCTCCTTATTTTATGATTTCAAGTAGTACGGTTAGCGATTATAGTAGCAGTGCGTCATATATAAACTTAATTGCTACGTTTCTTATGTTAATCCCCGACTATAAACTGCCTCTAAATAAAACATTAAAAAAAGATAAACTAATTCCTAAATTTTTTTCATACTTATAAAAAGGTTTTTTACATGGGGTGAATGTGAATTTCTTATTTTGAAACTGGCGTAATCACATTGGGGTATACACATTATGCTTACATTGCGATTTTAGATGTGATGTTATACTGTGTATAAGATTTTATGTGTGTATGTTGTGTCGGTTTTTGTCGATAAGTCGATATATTTCGAAAATCGCCGATATATTTGGAGTTGCGCTGATATATTTGAAAAATCGCTGATATATTTTGGAGGGGGATAAAAATGATTGTGAAAGAGCGGAAAATGCCCGTATATTTGCTGCAATTAGAAGCTTTACTTAGAAGATTGCCTGCTCATCATCCAAAAAGGAATGTGGTGGTTGAAAGTCTAGCGAAATTTATGGCCGGCTATAAAGGAGAGCAGGCGATTGAGTATCCACTTAGTTTTTTACCCGAAACAGAATACAGTATTTTACATGATATTAGGTTATTTGATCAAAAACATTATTTCCAAATTGATACCCTCATAGTTTCATCTTATTTTCTTCTTTTTCTTGAAATAAAAAATATTATTGGTACATTAATTTTTGATACAAAGTTCAATCAACTTATTCGAATAGTAGATGGTAATACGGAAGAAGGATTCCCAGATCCGCTTTTACAACTGAAACGGCAAGAGATGCAACTGAGAAAATGGCTGAATCTACATGATTTACATAATATTCCGATTGAATCCCTCGTTGTAATTAGTTCCCCTCGTACAATTATTAAAACTTCAGATGAAATACTGTCTAGTAAAATTATCCACAGTGCAAATTTACCTAATAGAATAAAACAGATTAAAAATCAATATAAAGAAAAAGTGATTGATAATATAAATGGACTTATAGGCCAGATTATGAATGAGCACATTCCGCAACGTCAAAATGTTCTTGCGCAATATAAAATTAAAAAAGAGGAATTGCTAAAGGGTGTACAGTGTGAGGAATGTTTTACAATGGCAATGTTAAAAGAAAGACAGGGATGGCGTTGTTCAAATTGCAATAGTATGTCTAAACATGCTCATTTACGTGCTGTACAAGATTACACACTTCTGTTTAGTGTGATAACTACTAATAGCGAATTGAGGGAATTTCTTAATATGGAATCTAGTTCTGCGGTTAAAAGACTCCTCCAAACAATGAACATCACCTTCACTGGCAATAACAAAGGACGAATATATGATTTAACTTCTTTCCAATCGTAATTTTGCTATAATAAATAAGTACTTATACGAAGGGGAGTCTAAAGAGAGTATGAAGTCATTTAATATCGATCATGTTATAGCTAGTGTTTTGCAATGGATATTAAATATAGCCTTAATTATATTATCCATTGTGTTATCAATTTTCTTAGTGAATGAGACAATTACGTTCGTGCAGTATATTTTTTCGGCAAAAGAGTATACGTCTTATAAATTGGTTGAAAGTATCATCGTCTATTTCTTATACTTCGAGTTCATTGCATTAATTATTAAGTATTTTAAATCGAACTATCATTTCCCGTTACGCTATTTTATTTATATCGGAATTACGGCCTTAATTCGATTAATTATTGTGTCTCATGAGGAACCGATGGAGACGTTATTATACGCAGGAGCAATTCTTGTTTTAGTTATTGCTTTATACATATCAAATATGAGAGATTTGAGAAAAGAGTAGTAGTGCAGACATAAGTCAGCACTACTTTTTTACATCTTGACCTTCAAGTTGCTTGAAAGTTTACAATGAAATTAGGGCGTTTGAAATCGAAAAAAATTGAGAAATTAAGTGAAGAGGTTTCTTTTACTTGGAGGTTATAGGAATGAATCAGGAATTGAAGTTACGTCCATTAGAACGAGAAGATTTAAAGTTTGTACACGAACTGAATAATAATGCGCATATTATGTCGTATTGGTTTGAAGAGCCGTATGAGGCATTTGTGGAGCTGCAAGACTTATATGATAAACATATACATGATCAAAGCGAACGCCGATTTATCGTTGAGAAAGACAATGAAATGGTTGGATTAGTTGAGTTAGTAGAAATCGATTATATTCACCGTAGAACAGAATTCCAAATTATTATTGATCCGAATTATCAAGGATATGGTTATGCAGTGGATGCGACGCGTTTAGCAATGGATTACGCTTTTTCCGTACTAAATATGCATAAGATTTATTTAGTTGTGGATAAGGAAAATGAAAAGGCAGTACATGTTTATAAAAAAGTTGGGTTTATGGTAGAAGGTGAGCTTATCGATGAGTTTTTCGTTGATGGTAACTATCATAATGCAATAAGAATGTGTATGTTTCAGAAGCAATATTTTGAAAACAAGTAGTTGAAAGATTCGGAAGTAATGTTGACGCTTCGTAAAACCGTATGCTAAAATCCTTTTTAAGTATTAAGGAAGGTGCATAATATGCTTTATATAAAATTTGTAAAACTCATTAGAAAACTTTGCTCCGCACAAATGTATACGGTGAAGCGTTGTACGGAGCTTAATCAAGGGGCATAAATCCCCTATATTCATCGGCTGAATAACTTTTCTAAAAAAGTATAGTTTATCTATGCTTATTTCGTTATGGTTTTTCAGCTGGTGTATAAAATAGATTAAGGGGCCATAGACAATGCTTTGTCTATGGCCCTTTGTGTATATTATTCCGATGAGTCTTTACTATAAATTGGAGTAGTATAGGAAAAACCACGAAGCAGAGGGCTAGTGTCGAATGACGCTATCTCTCTGCTTTTTTTAATTTCAGGAAAAGAGGAATAAAAATGAGTTTACTTAAAGTGGAAAGTTTATCACATAGTTTTATAGATAAAGTATTATACGAAAATGCTTCTTTTGATTTGCATAAAGGGGAGCATATGGGAATTGTTGGACAGAATGGTGCAGGAAAAAGCACATTAATGAAAATATTGGTGGGGGAAATTATTCCTGATAAGGGAGACATAAAGTGGCAACCTAATATTCAAATTGGACATCTTGATCAATACGCAGAAATTGATGAGGGTTATACCATTTCACAATATTTAAAGAGAGCCTTTTATGATTTGTATGAAATGGAAAAGAGAATGAACAAGTTATATGAAGAAAGTGCGATGACTGGAGATGAAAATCAACTATTGAAAGCGGCAGAAATTCAAGGACTGCTCGAGGCTCGTGATTTTTATTCAGTAGATAGTATTACGAATAAGGTGGCAGCCGGTTTAGGTATTGATGTGATTGGGATGAATCGTGTGATTGGTGAATTAAGCGGAGGGCAGCGTGCAAAGGTAATTTTAGCGAAGCTCTTATTAGAAGAGCCTAATATTTTATTGCTAGATGAACCGACGAATTTTCTCGATAAGGAGCATGTGGAGTGGCTTGCTAATTATTTAATGAATTTTGAAGGAGCGTTTATTGTCGTATCACATGATTTTGATTTTCTGGAAAAGGTAACTTCTTGCATATGTGATGTAGAGTTCGGAACAGTTAAGAAGTATTACGGCAAATACTCAGATTTTGTAAGACAAAAGGAGCATTTGCGAAAAGATTATATTCGCCAATATTATGCACAGCAAAAGAAAATTGAAAAAACGGAAGAGTATATTCGTAGAAATATTGCTGGGGTGAATTCAAAAATAGCGCAAGGTCGTAGAAAACAATTACAGCGTATGGAAAGAATTGCGCCACCAAGTTTTACTCATAAACCGTCTATTCATTTTCAGGAACTTCCCATTTCAGTTCAGACAGTTCTTGAAGTAAATAATCTTGAAGTTGGTTACGACTTCGCTCTCTTACCAAAGTTGAATTTTTCAGTAATGGGTGGGCAAAAACTTGTCATTACAGGTTTCAATGGAGTAGGGAAATCTACTTTATTAAAAACAATCGTTGGAAATATTGCTAGTATTTCTGGAGAGTTTCACTTTTCAGAGCAAATAAAGATTGGATATTATGAGCAAGATTTAAATTGGAGCAATGATTCTTTAACGCCGCTTCAAATTATTTCAGAACAGTTTCCTAAACTGAATATGAAGGAAATACGCCATCATTTAGCTGCGTGTGGAGTGAAGGATACGCACGTTTCGCAAGAAATTCGTACGTTAAGTGGTGGTGAACAATCGAAGGTGAAACTGTGTGGATTATTACTATCACCTTGTAACTTCTTAATTTTAGATGAGCCGACAAATCATTTGGATGCAGAAGCGAAGGAAGCTTTGCAAAAGGCGTTAATTAAGTTTAAGGGCAGCATTATACTCGTATCTCACGAAGCAAGTTTTTATCTTGATTGGGCAGATAGCATCTTTCATATAGAGACGGGATTAGTTAAGGGGGTGTGAAACATATGAGTGAAAACAATTGGAAAACGAAAATTATATTATTTTTGACCGCTCAAACTATTTCGTTGTTCGGTTCCTCTCTCGTGCAATACGCGATTATATGGTATATCACCCTTACAACATCATCAGGAGTGATGTTGACTATTTCAACTGTTTGCGGTTTTCTACCACAAATTGCGATATCTTTGTTTGCAGGTGTTTGGATTGATCGTTATGACCGTAAAAAGATGATTATGTTATCGGATGGAATTATAGCGATTGCGACGTTAGTCTTAGCAATTTTATTTTTAACAGGATATAAAAGTATTTGGTTACTTTTTATTGTGTTACTCATTCGTTCAGCTGGAACAGGAGTACAAACGCCAGCTGTGAATGCATTAATTCCGCAAATCGTTCCGAAAGAGTATCTTATGAAAGTAAATGGAATAAATAGCAGTATTACATCTTTAATTATGTTTCTTTCTCCAGCAGCAAGTGCTGCGATTCTTTCTATTGCCAGCATTGAAACAATATTTTTTATTGATGTTATTACAGCTATGATTGGAATTAGTATTATGTTTGTCATTCATGTGGAAGGACATGTGAATGTAGAAAGTAAGCAAAAATCTAATCTACAAGGAATTAAAGAAGGGTTCACTTATTTAAAAGAAAATGTATTTATTAAAAGGCTAATCGTTTTATTGATTATCGTCATGATTTTAATAAGTCCAGCTGCTTTTTTAACACCTTTAATGGTAACTCGTTCTTTCGGGGCCGAAATGTGGAGACTTACTGCTAGTGAGATGACCTTTAGTGCGGGTGCGGCAGCTGGTGGCGTATTGATTGCAGCGTGGGGTGGTTTTCGTAATCGTATGCATACAACAGCGCTAGCTTGTGCATTATATGGACTGCTTATGATTGGACTCGGAATAGCACCGATATTTATTATGTATTTAGTCTTTAATTTTTTAATTGGTATAACAATGCCGTGCTTCAATACACCAGTTACTGTGTTATTGCAGGAGAAAGTAGAACCATCAATGCACGGACGGATGTTTAGCCTTGTACAAATTGCGAATTCATGCGCGCTTCCTTTAGGAATGATAATATTTGGTCCGTTGTCGGATATGTTTAGTGTAGAGATTTTGTTAATTTATGCTGGGATATTCGTGCTATTTTGCGCAATGTATATTGTATTAAGCAAGAGGTTTGAAGTGTAAATATTTATAATTTAGAAGGTTTGCGAAGTGATTTAAGATGCTTTGCAAACCTTTTTGTTGTTTGTTTATTCAATAATTATTTATTGTTTAACAATAAATAATTATTGACTGTTAATTCTTTTTTAGATAATATGATGGTAAGAATCTAAGGGGAATTACATAAGTAGAGGAGAATGTGAAATGAAAAATAAATACGTAGTAGCTATTTCTTTCATGATTTTAGCGATTATTTCTTTAACGATACATGCTTCAAACAGTAAAGTAGGAGCGGATGGATTTCTTGAAGAACCTTTCTTTTTCCTAGTACCGATAAGTTATATATTGTTCCTTAGTGGTATTGGTGTATTGCTATTTGGATTTATTACTTCAAAGCTGAAAAAGGGCAATAGATAGGGACAAAACACTCACTATGAAATAGAAACATACCATATGGAAGAAAAAGAATAAGTGAGATGAATCATGATGAATCATTATTTTTATAATGGTAGACAAGTAGGAGCTGCTATTACGCTGGCTGGGGCACAAGGGACAATTCATGCTGTGAATCAAGCTATTCAAATGCAGCAACAAGCATATTTTGCACAAATGATGCAAAGTCAATATATGCCGTATTCACAACTTCCGATGCAAATTATACATTACGATGTACATCCAGCTGGTTTATTTTCCATTCCATATGGCGGGACATATTTCTTATGAAAAAAAGCGACTCAATAGAGTCGCTTTTTTATATTCCGCCTAACTTCATTCCAAGGAAGGCAAAGGCGATACCAATTATGTAAGTAGCACTTAAATATAAAAGGAAGATGTATAGTTTTTTACGAGTGAGAAGCTGAACAGATTCTAATTTAAACGTAGAAAATGTAGTGAATGCGCCCATAAATCCAGTACCTAATAATAGTTGCCAGCCTGTAGTGACTCCGTTGCCAATTATATACCCAAGTAAAAATGCCCCTGTTATATTAATAAGGAATGTAGCAATTGGAAATTGTGTTTTATTTCTTTTCTTAAACCAATTGCTAATTGCAAATCGTGTAATCGCACCGAAAAATCCTCCTGTTGCGACTAATAAAGCTTCTATCATGAGTAATCACCTTCTGTAAGAGATTTCTTAATTAAGAAATCTCCAAGTGTATAGCCAAGGCCAGACATAATGAGGCCACCAAGTATGCTGCATGATACATATAAGAAGGCTATGCTCCACTCAGAATGATTGATCAATTGCACAGTTTCTACACTAAATGTTGAAAAAGTCGTAAAGGAACCGATGAATCCAGTTCCGATGCCTGTGATAACCTCTGAAGGTAAGATGTTTAGCCGAGCGATATAAGTAGTTAGCCACGCTAAGAAAAAGCAACCGATTAAGTTAATGAGTAATGTTGCCAATGGAAATGAATGATGCCAAAATGTGTTGATATTAAGACCTAAATAATAACGAGAAAGAGCTCCTAATATACCAGCAATGCCAACGATAATATAAATCAATTTTCTCACCTCTTTAAATAGCTTGCTCAAAAAAATAGACTCCTACCAGTATCCATACTGGTAGGAGTCATTAGCTAAGCAGCGTTTATGGCGAACTCCATCGCCTATGATTATTACATATAGTGTACTAAATATACCGTTTAATTTCCAGTGAGGAGGAGGGTGTAACTTTTCTTTTTTTGATGTCTGAAGGCTTTTTAAGTAATTAAAATGGGATCGATTACTTATCAACTAAATATAGTGATATACGGTTTTAATTATGATAAAATGTTTCTTAAGTGTGTCGTTTTGTTTTATTTGACTGAAAATAAAGAAAAATAAATTTGCGTGAAAAGGAGTCATTTATTTGAAGAAATTTTTAAAAATCGTATTTACATGTGTTTTAGTAGTAGCGGGCATTGTAGGAGGATTTCTAGCTTATATAACACTTACTAAAGAACAGCCTGCTGATGTTATAAGCTTGAAGGAAGAGAATAATAAGGAGCGCGTATTAGCGACTGGAAATGAGTTTAAAGTTACAACATTTAATATTGGATATGCTGGGTTAGATAAGGATCAAGATTTCTTTATGGATGGTGGAAAGGGATCTGGTTCAAGTAGTAAAGAGCAAACGGAAACTAATTTAAAGAATATGCTTTCGTTTTTACAAAATGAGAATAGTGATTTTGCACTATTACAAGAAGTTGATATAAAGTCACTTCGTTCATTTGATGTAAATGAACATGAATTTTTGAAAAAAGGATTACCTGATTATGTTTCGTCATTTGGCAAGAACTACGATACGAAATGGGTTCCAGTGCCAATAACAAATCCAATGGGATATGCGGAGGCTGGATTAAGTACGTTTTCTAAATACACTGTTCAAGAAGCGAAGAGGTTCCAGCTGCCTGGAATGGAGCCTTGGCCAAAGCGTTTGTTTGATTTAGATCGAGCAATTGTGGAATATAAAATTCCTGTTAATAATGGAAAACATGTTAGACTCGTAAATTTACATTTGTCTGCTTATGATGAAGGCGGGAAAATTAGAAAACAGCAAGTAGAGTATTTAAAAGAATATATGAACAAGCATTATGAAAATGGTGATTACGTAATAATGGGTGGAGATTGGAATCAATTGGTTTCGAACGCTCAATTAAGTGATCCGAAGTTCGTGAAAGAGCGTCCTGAGTGGTTAGTAGAGTTACCGAAGGACTTTACAGACGGTGGCTTTAAATGGGCTGTAGATCCGTCTGTTATGACTGTAAGAGATGATGTAAAGAAATATGTAGAAGGTGAAAATTTCGTCACTATTATTGATGGCTTTATCGTTTCACCGAATGTAGAGATTGTAAATGTACAAGGGAAAGATTTAAAGTTTGAAAATAGCGATCATAACCCAGTAAGTGCGGTATTTAAACTGAAGTAATTGATATGTATAAGTAGAAGGTGGGGCTTCATATGGAGTGGTTAAAGAGGACTTGTTTTTCTAACCTTGAGAAAGAATCACAGAAAAATCATTTATTACTGTTTATAACGATTTGTAGTTTCTTCCTTGGGGTAATCGCAATTGGGTATTATGGATATATTTTTACAGAGAGAGCCATAGCATTTTGGATTTGTGGTATTTCTGTCGTTGCATTTGGAACGCTTTTTACTTTTATAAAAAGTATGGAATCAGCGTATAAATATATCATGACATTTATGTTGCTTACAATGTCTTACATTATGGTACAAGCTTTTAATGAAAGCCCGGCTGTATTTCAAATGGTCTATTTTACATTAGCTGTTTCACTTATTTATTTAAGCGAGCGCCTCATTTTAATTATTGGCGGGGTAGCTGTTGTGATCACATTTATCCTTTGTAGCTATTGGCCGGAGCAATTTTTTGCTTATACAGCCTCATCTGAAGCTGCTAATTTCGCAAGTTTGTTAGCGATTGTAACAATCGCTATGTGGGGCGTCACGAAAATCGGTTCTAATCTGCTCCTTCGTTTAAGTGATGAGAAGCAAGAAGTAATGAGAAAAGCTCAGGAGTTAGAAGAGACGCAAAGACTTATTGAAGAAACAGTTGTGAAACTAGATAGTAATTTCAATCATTTAAGACAAAATATGAACACGTCGATGGAATCGATGAGTGAAATTAATTTTGCCTTTGAAGAGGTGGCAGTTGGTACGCAATCACAATCAGAGATGATGTATCGTTCGGTAGAAGTATTGAATGATATGGAGGGAAATATTGAGCAAATCATCTCTCAAGTAAGAACTGCATCGGCTCATGTGGATGAAAGCTTAGAAATTTCAAAAGGTAGTGTACATACTCTAAGAAATTTTGAAACTAACATGAGAAGTTTAAATGATGTTGTTTCACAGTCTGGAATTATATTTAGAGATTTAATGATGCAATCGAAACAAATTAATGAAATTGTAGATGTAATAACGAATATTTCAAGTCAGACGAGTTTGCTAGCTTTAAATGCAAATATTGAAGCTGCGAGGGCAGGCGAGCATGGAAAAGGTTTTGCTATTGTAGCGAGTGAAGTGTTAAAGCTTGCTGAAGAATCAAATCGTTCTGCGGGAAGAATTCAAGGGATTTTGAAGGAGTTTAGTAATCAAGCAAGTAAGGTAGAAGTGCAAGTAGAGAAGTCAGAAAGAGTACAAGAAGAATGTAACGAGATGTTAGCAAGGGTTTTAACAAATGTAACTGATTTAGGGAAGTTTATTGATGCGATTAATGAAGTAATGCGAGAGGTTGTTGTTCAACAAGAAAGTTTCCAAGTTAAAACGACGAATATCGTAAAGGATGTTACGCATGCTTCTAACGTAATTCAGCAAACTTCTACAGCTACAGAAGAAGTGCTAGCGAGTGTGGAAGAAGAAAAACATCGAAATGATACGTCAGTGAAGACGTTACAAACTGTTAGCGAGCAAGTGAAGTTGTTAGAAGATATTTTAGAAAAGTAATATTGCTTGGAAAGAGCACGAATGATGTGCTCTTTTTTCATTGAAACGAATACTTGATAGGAATTTAATTGCTTTTCTGCGCGTTTTCTGCCAAGCTTAAGGAGATAAAGTGAGACTAGTACATACTTATTATTAGTCCTCACCAATCAAGCTATCCGCAAATAGCGGAATAAAATACTTCAAAGAAAGAATTATATAGGTGACGCATATGATCGAAGTTAAGACTTCTGAACTTAGTGATGGAGAATTTAATAGAGGTGTATTTGCAACTCGTGATATTAAAAAGGGTGAGTTGATACACGCAGCACCAGTTATCTCTTATCCGAATGAACAGCATGAACATATTGAGAAAACGTTACTTGCTGATTACGCATTTGAGTATGGAATCAATCATACGGCAATCCTTTTAGGATATGGTATGTTATTTAATCATTCATATACACCGAATGCAACGTATGACATCGTTTTTGAGAATCATACATTTAACTTCTATGCTTATAAAGATATAAAAGCAGGAGAAGAAATTTTAATCAATTATAATGGTGAAGTTGATAACGATGAGCTGTTATGGTTTGATAAAGAAAAAGAAGAGAACGAAAAGTAATATAAAGAGTATAGAAAGAGCACATTCTGTGGGATGTGCTCTTTTTTATTGATGTAAATAAAGTAAAAAGTACAAAAAAATACCACTTTCTTTTTGTGTGGTATAGTAAGATACTGAGGGATAGTGTTTTGAAAAAGTCATATATTTTACAAATTGTTGTCTTTCTGATGACATGTCAAGTTTAGTAGTCCATTTGGGTTGCTTTATTATGCAATATATATTTTAATATGAGTGGCACCTCTTATAAATTAAGAGGTTTATAGGTGTCTCGAATTGATTTTGGGTACACTGTATCCACCACTTTAGGTTCTTTCATGTACGTGGGGATATTATGGGCCCGTATAACGGGATAAAATGAATATAGAAATAGAGGAATCGTAAAATGAATATGCAAGAGGTTTATAAATATTTAAGTACGGTATTGCCTGAAGGACATGTTAAACAAGATGAAATGTTAAAGAATCATACGCATATTAAAGTTGGCGGAAAAGCAGATGTTTTTGTTGCGCCTACAAATTATGATGAAATTCAAGAAGTTATTAAATATGCGAACGAATATAATATTCCAGTTACGTTTTTAGGAAATGGATCGAATGTCATTATTAAAGATGGTGGAATTCGCGGGATTACAGTAAGTTTAATTCATATTACAGGTGTTACTGTAACAGGAACGACGATTGTAGCACAGTGTGGTGCAGCAATTATTGACGTATCACGTATTGCCTTAGACCATAACTTAACGGGTCTTGAGTTTGCTTGTGGTATTCCAGGTTCAGTTGGCGGAGCATTATATATGAATGCTGGTGCATACGGCGGTGAAATTTCGTTTGTATTAACAGAAGCTGTCGTAATGACAGGTGATGGAGAGCTACGTACTTTGACGAAAGAAGCATTTGAATTTGGATATCGTAAGAGTGTATTTGCGAACAACCATTACATTATTCTTGAAGCGAGATTTGAACTTGAAGAAGGTGTACATGAAGAAATTAAAGCCAAAATGGATGATTTAACGTTTAAACGTGAGTCAAAACAGCCTCTAGAATATCCTTCATGTGGTAGCGTATTTAAGCGCCCACCAAATAACTTTGCTGGTAAGTTAATTCAAGACTCAGGACTACAAGGTAAGCGAATTGGTGGAGTAGAAGTTTCTTTAAAACACGCTGGATTTATGGTGAATGTTGATAACGGAACAGCACAAGATTACATCGATTTAATTCACTTCGTACAAAAGACAGTTGAAGAGAAATTTGGCGTGAAGTTGGAGCGAGAAGTAAGGATTATTGGAGAAGATAAAGAATAACGAAATACGTATGAAGATATGAATTATTTTAAAATAACATTTGGGTATTGTTGACAATTTGTTTTCAATTCAATATAATGGCTAATAATTTAACAAATAACATACGTTGAAAGAGCCCAGTAGCAGTTTGTCACTGTTAACGAGAGAGCTAGGGGTTGCTGGAACCTAGCACAAACAAACTTGCGAATTACACTCTGGAGTATCTTAGGTAATGCTAAGCGGACTAGCAATCGATATTATTGCTAAGAGTGGTATGAGTAGCTATGCTATTTATGCAAACTGGGTGGTAACACGGTGAATAATCGTCCCTATGTCTATCGTAGACATAGGGGCTTTTTTGTTTTTAAAAAATAAAGGGGATGACAAAAGATGAATATTATTGATGAATTAGAATGGCGCGGCGCCGTTAATCAGCAGACTGACGAAGAAGGCTTACGTAAGCTAGTAGAAGAGAAAAAGATTTCACTATACTGCGGAGTTGATCCAACTGGTGATAGTATGCATATCGGACATTTGATTCCGTTTATGATGATGAAGAGATTCCAATTAGCTGGCCATCATCCTGTTATTTTAATTGGCGGGGCAACAGGAACAATTGGTGATCCGAGTGGACGACAATCAGAGCGTCAACTTCAAACGTTAGAAGTGGTTCAGCATAATGTAGATGCGTTAACAGCACAAATGAAAAAGCTATTTGATTTTGGTGGAAATAGCGAAGTGAAGATGGTAAATAACTATGATTGGACACATAAAATAAATATTATTGAGTTTTTACGTGATTACGGGAAAAACTTTAGCATCAATAGCATGTTAGCGAAGGATATTGTAGCAAGCCGTTTAGATACAGGTATTTCTTTCACAGAATTCACGTACCAAATTTTGCAAGCGATGGACTTCCATCATTTATACACGAAAGAGGATGTTCAACTTCAAATTGGTGGCAGTGACCAATGGGGAAATATTACGAGTGGTTTAGATTTAATTCGTAAGTTAGAAGGTCATGAGGCGAAAGTATTCGGATTAACGATTCCGTTATTATTAAAATCGGACGGTACGAAGTTTGGTAAATCAGCGGGTGGTGCGGTTTGGCTTGATCCTGAAAAAACGACACCGTTTGAATTTTACCAGTTCTGGGTAAATACAGATGACCGTGACGTAATTAAATACTTGAAATACTTTACGTTCTTAACGAAAGAGCGTATTGATGAATTAGCAACGAAGGTAGAAGCGGAACCTCATAAACGTGAAGCGCAAAAAGTGTTAGCGGAAGAAATGACGAAATTTGTTCATGGAGAAGAGGCGTTCCTGCAAGCTGAGAAAATTACAGCAGCGTTATTTAGCGGAGATATTAAATCGTTAACAGCTGATGAAATTGAACAAGGCTTTAAAGAAATGCCAACATTCCAGTCTTCAAAAGAGACGAAAAACATCGTAGAGTGGCTAGTCGATTTAGGGATTGAACCATCTAGACGACAAGCACGCGAGGACATTAATAATGGTGCGATTTCTATGAATGGTGAGAAAGTAACAGATGTGGGTACAGATGTTACTGTAGAAAATTCATTTGATGGAAGATTTATTATTATTCGTAAAGGGAAGAAGAACTACAGTCTTGTGAAATTAGGATAATAAGTAAGGCTGGAAAATATATCGGCGATTTTTCGAATATATCGACCGTAACTCGAATTATATCGACGATTTTCGAAATATATCAGCGCAAATCCGAATATATCAGCGATTTTCCCAATATATCGATTTACCGACAAAAAGCGACAATAAGAGCTGTTCGAACGGGACAGCTTTTATTGTAAAAAGTCAGTATATTTAGATAAATTTAAAGGGTATATAATTTTTTTGACGAATAAATAAGTTAGAGAAAATTACGGATAAAAAATAGCCCGAACCATGCAGGGCATGATTCGGGCTTATATTCAGATTAGTAAGCTAAGCTGAATAGACCTTTAATGTGTGATAAGTAACGAACGTTACTTGCTTCTTTCATTAATGATGCTGGTAAGCCTTTAAGTGGAGTATTGCTTGCTCCAATTGTAGCAACCGCATCTTTACGTCCTAGACTAGCAAGTGTTCCAGAGTTTACAGGTGCGAACTCTTCTAATGCTTTGCCTTCTAGTGCTGCGTATAAGTTGTATCCAATTAACTCACCCATTTGCCAAGCGATTTGTGCAGTTGGTGGGTATGGACGTCCGTCTGGAGCGAAGACAACAGCGCTGTCTCCAGCAACGAATACGTCTTTGTGAGAAGTAGATTGTAGGTATGCATCAACTGTTGCACGTCCACGGTTAACTTCAAGACCTGATTC
This sequence comes from Bacillus sp. 007/AIA-02/001, assembly GCF_004634455.1. Lineage (NCBI taxonomy): Bacteria > Bacillati > Bacillota > Bacilli > Caryophanales > Bacillaceae > Bacillus > Bacillus sp. 007/AIA-02/001. Next base: position 160,691 of record NZ_SEIY01000004.1, on the reverse strand, counting down.
ACCGATTAATGGGTTACCTTGTACGCCGCCTGTCCAAACGAATGTGTTAGCAACAAGTTTTTGACCGTCTTTTAAGTCGATTTCATTGCCAGCAACGTTTGTTACAGGAAGACCAGTTAAGAATGTAACACCGCGTGCTTCTAGGCTAGTAGTTGCACGTTCGATTAAGTGGTCTGGTAATACTGGAAGGATTTTTGGACCTGCTTCAACAAGAAGAAGTTTCACTTCTTTTGGATTTACGCCGTGGCTTTTTGCAAGTTTAGGCATAATGTCAGCAAGCTCACCAACTAGCTCAACGCCAGTTAATCCGCCACCACCGATTACGATTGTAGCATCAGCTTCGTTTTTCGTTTTCGCGTATTCACGAATACGGTCTTCAACGTGTTTGTAGATTTTGTTTGCATCAGCAGCAGATTTTAATACCATGCTGTTTTCTTCTAGTCCTGGAATACCGAAGTAAGCAGTTTTACTTCCTAAAGCAACTACAAGTGCATCGTAAGATAAAGTAGTGCCACCAGCTAGTTTGATTTCTTTGCTATCAACTGAGAATGACTCAACTGTTGCGATTTTAAGATCGATGTCTTTCCCTTTGAAAAGCTTTGTAAGTGGCATTGCAACTGCTTGCTCAGACACGTTACCAGCTGCAAGGCGGTGTAGTTCAGTGATGATTTGGTGTGTTGGGTATTGGTTAATCACTGTAACTTGTGCTTCTGATTTGCTGTAATATTTACGTACGTTTAAAGCGGCAAGAAGACCGCCATAACCAGCGCCTAAGATGACAATTTGTTTTGACATAGTATGATATCCCCCGTCTTTACTAATTGTTGTTATAAGTTAAATTATTTATTGTTACGTTCTGCACTAATTTGAAGATATGCGTTCACAAAGCGGAACATTTTTTGTGCTTGTGGATCTTTTAGTAATTTTAACAGGCCGAATAGGCCGATAACTTCGTTGCTTTCTTCAGCACGATCTTTCGCTTCGATTGCAGTTGCAGCCATGCTTTTCACTGTATCTTTTACAGGTTCTACAAGCTCTGTAATTGCACCAACAGTGTCGCTTTTTAATACTTCATCAGTAGCAACAGTTTGAGCGAAGTCATAAGACTTAGTTAAAATGTTAACAAGCTCAGTTAATTTTGGAAGCTGTTCTACTAGTGTTGTTAATGATTCTTGTACCTCAGGTTTTAACAACTGATCAAGTACATCAAGTTGTCCTTGGCTAGCAGAAATTTGTACAGTTTCTTGTTCTGGCTTTGTTTGAGTCATAGTTTCTGGCATCTCCAATTCTCCTTTACGATAGCAATACTCTTATTTTTTATAAGTAAGATAGTAAACGTTTACGAAACTTTATACAAAGTTTCACAAAACACAATAAAATGCCTTTAAATTTATGACAGCAAGTAAGCTGCAAACATAAATCTAAAACCATAACGTCTTACTTATTATTTATGAACTGTCCGATACATGGCTTGTCCGCATAATGGAAAAGCTCCGTTACCGGAAAGTGTATATAATATATATCCTATATTATATACTATATACACCTATGTTAACATAAAAATGATTCCTAATTATTTGATATTGAGTGTATAACGTAGTGCTGACAAGGTATGAAAGCGTATAAAATATTTTGTTCCAGTTAGAAATGTATATACATATAAAGAAAAAAAGGAAAAAATGAACAAATTCATGTTCGTTTTTTCCTTTTTCCTATTATTCACCTTCTACAATTAGCATCGATGTGTTACCGCTTTTTTCAAGATGGCATTCGCCCCAAGTACAAAGAGAATCAAGAATGGACTCTAAAGACCAACCGTATTCTGTAAGTGAATATTCTACTTTTGGTGGTACTTGATTGTATACCTTTCTTTGAATAACCCCATCGTCTTCTAATTCACGTAATTGCTGAGTTAACATTTTTTGTGTAATCCCAGGCATTAAACGTTTTAGTTCACTCGTTCTTTTTGTGCCTTTCGTTAGATGACAAAGGATAACAACCTTCCATTTTCCACCGATAACCTCTAAAGTCGCTTCAACGGGAATATTGTATTTCTTCATATAAAAATCTCCTTTGATGAATGTAGATTTAAGTTCTCCAACAAAAGAAGCTAAATAATTAAATGTTACTAAAAAGTGCCTATAGCACTTTAAAGTACGTACTTTTTATCATGTTGAATATGTTCCATAATAGCATACGTAAGAGGGAAATGAGTAGTACGGTACTAAAAAGTGCCTATGTTACTTTTAGGTACCTATCGTACTTTTAAGTGCGTTCTTCAAAAAAAGAGTAAAGCCATTCATAATAGCGTATATCAACAGTAAAGTTATTTTTGTAGAAGATAAAAAGGCCTTTTTATCATACTATTATGATTGGATTTCTCGCATTAAGGAGGAGTTCAATTGAATTCATATACAGTATCTTCTTCGGTTATGCAGACGAATCGGAGAAGTATGTTTGCTTTATTAGCACTAGCAATTAGTGCGTTTGGAATTGGTACAACTGAATTTATTAGTGTCGGCTTATTACCATCTATCTCAGAGGATTTACATGTTTCTGTTACAACAGCGGGGTTAACTGTTTCTTTATATGCATTAGGAGTAGCGTTTGGTGCTCCAGTATTAACGTCATTAACAGCTAGTATGTCGCGAAAGACGTTATTAATGTGGATTATGATTATTTTCATTATTGGTAATGGAATTGCGGCGGTAGCAACAAGTTTTACTGTGTTACTTATTGCGAGGGTTGTATCTGCATTTGCGCATGGTGTTTTTATGTCAATTGGATCTACAATTGCGGCTGCGCTTGTACCTGAGAATAAACGTGCAAGTGCAATAGCATTTATGTTTACTGGTTTAACTGTTGCGACTATTACAGGTGTACCAATTGGAACATTTATCGGTCAACAATTTGGCTGGAGGGCCTCGTTTATTGTTATTGTGGCCATTGGAATCGTTGCTTTAATCGCCAATAGTATGCTAATTCCTTCTAATTTAAAAAAAGGTACGTCTGTATCATTTCGCGATCAATTTAAGCTGATTACGAATGGAAGACTGTTACTTTTATTTATTATTACTGCATTAGGATACGGGGGAACGTTCGTAACATTTACGTATTTATCTCCGTTATTACAAGAAGTAACAGGATTTAAAGCAAGTACCGTTACAATTATTTTGTTAGTATACGGAATTGCAATTGCGATTGGGAATATGGTCGGGGGAAAATTATCAAATCATAATCCGATTCGAGCGTTATTTTACATGTTCTTTATTCAAGCGATTGTATTATTTGTTTTAACATTTACAGCGCCATTTAAAGTCGCTGGATTCATCACAATTATTTTCATGGGACTATTCGCATTTATGAATGTTCCAGGGCTACAAGTGTATGTTGTTATATTAGCTGAGAGGTTTGTACCTAGCGCTGTTGATGTAGCATCGGCGATTAACATTGCAGCATTTAACGCAGGAATTGCTCTTGGTGCTTACTTGGGCGGTATTGTAACGAACTCGTTAGGATTAATTCATACGGCTTGGGTAGGTGGAATTATGGTAGTAGGTGCTGTTGTTTTAACTGCGTGGAGTATGACATTAGAAAAAAGAGATCAAGTAAAATAAAAGGAGAGAAAATAAAATGAAAAACTTACAAAGTAAAACAGTATTAAATAATGGTGTAGAAATGCCTTGGTTCGGTTTAGGTGTATTTAAAGTAGAGGATGGACCAGAACTTGTAGAAGCAGTGAAATCGGCGATTAAAGCAGGATACCGCAGCATTGATACAGCTGCAATTTACGGAAATGAAAAAGCTGTAGGTGAAGGAATTCGCGCGGGTATAAAAGAAGCAGGCATTTCTCGTGAAGATTTATTCATTACTTCAAAAGTGTGGAATTCGGATCAAGGATATGAAACGACACTTGCTGCATATGAAGAAAGCTTAAAAAAATTAGAGCTGGATTATTTAGATTTATACCTTGTTCATTGGCCTGTAGAAGGGAAATATAAAGATACGTGGAGAGCGTTAGAAACACTTTATAAAGAAAAACGCGTACGTGCAATTGGGGTAAGTAATTTCCAAATTCATCACTTACAAGATGTAATGAAAGATGCAGAAATTAAACCAATGATTAACCAAGTAGAATACCACCCTCGTTTAACACAAAAAGAATTACAAGCTTTCTGTAAAGAACAAGGTATTCAAATGGAAGCATGGTCACCACTTATGCAAGGTCAATTATTAGATAATGAAACATTACAAGAAATTGCTGAGAAACACGGTAAAACAACAGCGCAAGTTATTTTACGTTGGGATCTTCAAAATGGAGTAATCACTATTCCAAAATCAACGAAAGAACACCGCATTATTGCAAATGCCGATATATTTAATTTCGAATTAACGAAAGAAGATATGGAAAAAATCGATGCGTTAAATCAAAATCACCGCGTTGGTCCGGATCCTGATAACTTCGATTTCTAAGATTAAAGTAAGAAAGAAGAGTGCGTAAAAGCACTCTTTTTTTGTGCATAAAAATAGTTTCTAAATAAATACTACTTAGTATTAAGTTTGTGATAAGGGGCTGTAAACATGAATATAAAGCAATCGTTCAAGATTTTAGCTATGTTTTTAAGTGTTTTATTTGTGTTATTCCCGCTTCAAAAAGCATTTGCAGAAGTTATGGACCATACAAAGTATGAAATGAATTGGAGTTATAGTAAGTCAAAGAAGAAACCAATTCGAACAGAGCTTATTAAAACGGCAGATGGCAAAATTGCTTTTTGCTTAAATGTAGATTTGAAATCTCCAAGCGGTCAAGATTTACCGGAAATGGGGAAAGTGGATATTAACGTATACCGTGTACTATTGAATGGATATCCACAAAAGAGTCCACAAGAATTAGGTGTTTCTGATTGGAGAGAAGCACATTACGCAACGCAGCTTGCAGTGTGGAATGCGTTAAAACAAATCGATATTAATGATTTAGATTTCCGCAATAAAAATGTAGAGAAAGTAACGAAAGACATCGTTGCAAAAGCAAGCGCTAGTGAAGAGTTACAAGAAATTACGATGAGTGTAACTCCTACAGAAGAACAAGAAGCAGTATTAAAAAATGATTTCTTTGAAACAGGTTTATATACAGTAGAAACAAATGCAAAAAGCGGAACGTATAAAGTGCAAGCAACAGGTGCACCAGCGGGCGTGAAATTTGCAAATGAAAAAGGCGAAACAAAAACAGAATTTAATGTAGGAGAAAAGTTCCGCATTTTAATTCCGAAACAAACACCAGCTGGTGGATTTAGCTTTAAAGTATCAGGAAATTTAACGAAATTACAAGGGATTGCGCATAAAGGTACATCGACTATTCAAAATGCAGTAGTATTACTTGAGCGTAGTGAAGAAAAAACAAGTCCAGAGTTAGCGGTAAGTTGGAAAAAGGCTGAGGCTCCAAATAAACCAAATAAGCCATATACTCCAAATGAACCGCATAAACCGAATCAAAAGAGATAATGAAAAAGCATTGGCGTATGCCAATGCTTTTTCATATGAATTCTTTAAAGGTATATCAAGATAATAATTAATCGAGTTAAACACTATTTTAACGTTTTAAAAAGTATTTAAAAATAATAAAATGTGACAAAATCTAAACGTTACAATAAATAGATTTTATTCACGAAATTGTAACATTATTCTAATTAGAGAGGCTATCAAACAAAGTGTAAAGCGTGTAAAATTCATTTGGAAAAACTACCTATAGATGGTCATATATGAAGAAAATGTAAGTTTTTATTGTTATTTTTATTTTTAGATGTATAGATGACAATACTGAAAAATATCTTTTACTATTCTCTTTTTTATGTAGCAAGAGAACTCATCACAAATAGAGAGAAGTGAGGAGGGCATATTACATATAAATTTTACAATGTAAGAAAGCGAATGCATGGAGAGAAATGCGGTAGTAATAGATACAGGTGCGCGAGGTGTTAGTCCATTCATTAAATTTTTTTATAGAAATAATAGGATTACTTATTAGATGAATATATAGGGTAGTTTATCTAAATAAAGGAACAGGGGACACAGATTATGTCGAAGAAAAAGACGAGTAGGGTATTAGTAGCTGGAATATGTATATCTACATTATTATCGCCAGTAGCTTTCGAAGCATCGAAAGGATATGCAGCACCTTTGGAAGAAAATAAAGGTGGGAAATTAGAAGAGGTAAAAGAGAATAATTTTGAGCAGAGAGTATTTCAGTTGCCGGGGAAAGGTAGCGTAGAAGAAGAAAATAATCGTTTAAGAGTTACTTGGAAACTTTCCGCTAATGAACCGACTGGAATTTATGCAGAGCCAAATGAAGAGATTACAATTGACATAAAAGGAACGCAGTCTATCCAAGCTTTTATTGGAACGAGATCTTATGATGAAAAGGACCCAGAGGAGTTTGATTTAAAACCAGGGAAAAATGTTATTTCATCTTCAAGAGGCGGTATTTTATATTTTTATAATATGAATAACGAAGGAGAAGTAACAGCTTCCGTTACAAATGGTGGTAGTCACTTTCCTTTATTTATTTTAGGTAAGCATACAAAAAAAGATTGGGATGAAATGTTAAAAAAATATAAGGATCCTTATGCAGTTGAATTAAAAGGTGAGAGAAGCTTAATTACTACTACTTACGATTCTGTGCAGAAATATATGAAGAATACGGATCCAACAGATTTAATGAAATTGCATGATAAGATTATCCGTTTAGAAAACGCGGTGGCAGGGTTATCTGAGGACAGTGTTGGGTTTGCAAAATCTCCAACTCATTATGTTCAGTTTGTTGAAAAACGGAAGCCTGCTAAAGGGGACTTTATGTTTGCAAAACATTATCATACAGGATATATTCCAACTGCAATGAATAGAGTTTTAGATATAGAGGTACTTGAGAAGGATGGATGGGGACCGTGGCATGAAGTTGGTCATTTACATCAGCAAGAACCGTGGAAGTGGTCTAAAGTAAGGGAAGTAACAGTAAATATTTACTCATTAGCTGTTCAAAAGGCGTTAGGGAATCAATTAGAAATGGATGAGCACTATAAAAACTCATTTGAGTATTTAGAGAAGCCTAAAGCAGAAAGATTCATTGATGACATTAATCCTCTTACAATGTTTTGGCAATTAAATGTAGTGTATGGAGAACATTTTTATCCTAGGTTACATCAAGCTTATCGTTTGTTACCTCAGAGTGAAATGCCTCATTCTGATGAAGAGAAAAAGCAGCTATTTATTTATATGACATCGCAAGTGGCAGGGCAAAATTTAATTCCTTTCTTTGAGGAATGGGGATTAACATCAAATGATGATATTAGAGAGAAAATAGAAAAATCAAAGTTACCTAAATTAGAAAAGGAAATCTGGAAAGCTACAGATAGTAATGATATTCGTGAGAAGCAAGTTGAACCGTATAAGGTTCCATATGGTGAACCTGCTAATGAAGTACAAAATCTTTTAGTTGGTACAGATTCTGACGAGAATGAGGCAAGTAAACTTGTTCGAAATTTAGGTGAGAATGTAAAAGTAACAGGAAAGATTGTATGGCCTAAACTAGAGAATGGTAAACAGGAAGTGTTAGTAGAAATTGGGGATGAGAAAGGAAATAAAAATTCAATTCCTGTCCAAGTTAACGGATTTTATGATGACAGTATAGTTTTTCAAGGACTTTCAGATGATGTAATGTCGACAGTGACACTTCACCACAATAAGAAGAAATTAAATGTAAACTTTACTAATAATGAAATACATTACCGTTTTGAAAAAGAAGAATATATGGGCTTAACGCTATATGATCGAAATGGGATTGAAAAGAAACGTGTATCTGCAGAAGGACAAGAAACGGGAAAAAGATTTGCGATGGAACTAAATGAATTGGATTTTGAATATGGTGATGTAGTAAAAGTATTCCATGCAGAACCGGATCGTCTGAAGTGGTACCAAAATAATACACTTGTAGATCAAGGGAAGGCTAAAAATAAAAAAGAGAAATTATTCCAAATCACTGAGCAAGGGTTCGAATTAAAAGATAGTTTACAAGAAGTGACGGCGAAACCGCAAAAAGTAGTAGTCGGAATGGATGTAGACAAACTAGATCCGAAAGAATTTGTACAAGTAAAAGATGGAGAAGTGGTTGGTTTTGCAGAAAAACCAAATACATCAAAAATCGGAGAACAAAAAGTAAAAGTAGAAACGAAAGATCGATTTGGAAATAAGAAAGTGACAGAAGTTCCTCTAATAGTAACATATGGAGATAGCCTACTTGTATATGGGCTAAGCTATAGAGATGGTGACTTAAAATCAATTGTAACTTTGCATCATGATACGAAAAAACTGAGTGCGACAGATACAAAGAACCTAATTCATGATTACTTTAAAGATGAAAAGTATTTTGAATTTACATTGTACGATAAAGAAGGAAGAGTGAAGAAAAATATAGCAGTAAAAGGTTTAGAGAATACGCAAGAATTTGCTAAGGAAGTAAATGGAATTGCATTTGAGTATGGAGATGTAGTGAAAGTATATCATGCGGAATCTTCTCGTTTACATTGGTATCAAAAAGATGTATATGTGGGCGAAGGAAAAAGTAAAGAGATAAAGGAATTAGTCTTCAAAATAACTGAAAATGGATTTGAAAGATTAGACGGTGAGCAAACAGTAAAAGCAAATCCGCAGCAAGTAGTAATCGGAACAAATAGCGAAACGCTAGACGCGAAGAACTTTGTTGAAGTACAGGGTGGAGAAGTAGTAGGTTTTGTAGGGGAAATAGATACGACAAAAATTGGTCAGCAAAAAGTGAAAGTAGAAACGAAAGATCGATTTGGAAATAAGAAAGTGACGGAAGTTCCTGTAGAAGTGACATATGGGGATAGTCTAGTCTATCAAGGTGTGTCCGATGTTACACGTTCAATTATTACGTTAAACCACGCTGAAAAGAAATTACATGCAACATTTACAAATGATGAGATTCATTATCGCTTTGTAAATGAACAGTATATAGGCCTTACGATTTATGATCAAAATGGAACTGAGAAAAAGCATGTAACCGCAGAAGGACAAGAAACTTCGCAGAATTTTGCAGAACAAGTAAATGGTATGGCGTTCGAGTATGGTGACGTATGGAAAGTGTATCATGCCGAGTCAGATCGTTTAAGTTGGTATAAAAAGAGTGAGTTAGTTGGAAAAGGAGATAAGAAAAAGTTTAAAGAAATTTCCTTTAAGGTTACTCCAAATGGTTTAGAACAAGTGTAATAATAGAAAAAGCTCGTAAAACATTATGTTTTACGAGCTTTTTCTATTATTCAGCTTCAGAAACTACTGTGAAGCGTTCGTTTACATGTTTTGGGTTTTCAATCTCATCAAGTGCTGCAACTGCGAAGTCTTCGTAACTTACGTAGCTATCACCTTTTGAGTTAACAAGAAGATTGTCTTTGCCAGCTTTGTAAGAACCAGTGCGTTTTCCTAATGCGAATAGTGCAGAAGGGCTGATGAATGTCCAAGTGATATCATTTGTTTGTTGTAAAATTTCTAAGTTTTTACCTTGGTTTTGAGCTGTTGCAAGATATTCTTTCGGGAAACCTGGTGTCTCAAATACACGTGTTGTTTTCTCTTCGTCTACAAATAAGCTTCCAGCGCCTCCAACTACAAGTAATTTTGTATTTGGTGCGCCTTTCATAGCTTCAATAAGTACGTTTCCTGCATCTACGTGAAGGTGTTCTTCGCCTGCTGGAGCACCGAATGCATTTACAACTACGTCAAATGCCTGCAGGTCGTTAGATGTAAGAGAGAATACATCTTTCTCTAAAACTTTTACGTTTTCTTCTGTAATTTTTGCAGCGTTTCTTACGATTGCAGTTACTTCATGTCCGCGATCCAATGCTTCTTTTAAAATACGACTTCCTGCTTTACCAGTTGCTCCGATAATTCCGATTTTCATAATAAATCCCTCCAAAGTGTTTTGTTAAAGTGTATATCTGAAAGTAAATGAATTTGTTGTAATTAGGTTTGTTACAACCTGTTGTAATCATTATAGTTACAGGTTGGTATTTTTGTCAATAGGGTTGTTTGTGAATTTATTTTTTGTTTTAGTATGCACAGTTAGAGGGAGGGTAGTCAGTCATAAAGATATTGTTACTGTGAACCTGGCTAATATTTGGAAATTGCAAATTGTCGAAAAATGTTGATTTTTGAATGTTTTTTAAATATAATTCGTTTTATGGAGAAAAGGAGGGGTTAATTGTATGAATATTTTAGAGCAATTTATTTCATCAACAAATACAATTCTTTGGTCATATATTCTTATTGCAATGTTAATTGGTTTAGGGCTTTATTTTTCTATTAAATTGAAATTCGTACAAATTACTCATTTAGGGGAAATGGTTCGTTTAATGAGTGATGGACTAACTGGAAAGACACGTAAAAAGGGCAGCGTATCATCGTTCCAAGCATTTTGTATGAGTTCTGCAGCTCGTATTGGTATCGGGAACTTAGCTGGTGTAGCGTTAGCTATTTCTATGGGAGGACCTGGAGCTGTATTTTGGATGTGGGTTATTGCGATTATCGGGGCTTCTTCAAGTTTCGTAGAAAGTACGCTTGCACAAATTTATAAAATAAAAGATGGCAGTGGCTTCCGTGGTGGTCCTGCTTATTATATGGAAAAAGGTTTAAATAAACGTTGGATGGGGATTTGGTTCTCTATTCTGATTACAATTAGTTACGGTTTAATTTTCAACTCAGTACAAGCAAACACAGTTACATTAGCGTTTAAAAATGCATTTGGTATTGAGCGTTACGTTGTTGGGATTGTATTAGCAGTATTAGTTGCGGTTATTATTTTTGGTGGTGTAAAAAGTATTGCACGTATGTCGGAAATGATTGTTCCGCCAATGGCAATTCTTTATATTGCGGTAGCGATTTTCGTTGTTATTAAAAACTTCTATTTACTACCAGATGTGTTTACAGAAATCTTTAAAGGTGCATTTGGTTTAGATTCAGCTGTAGGCGGTGGTATCGGTGCTGCGATGAAATATGGTATTCAGCGCGGATTATTTGCGAACGAAGCAGGTATGGGTAGTGCGCCGAACGCGGCAGCAACAGCTGATGTAACGCATCCAGCCAAACAAGGTTTTATTCAAACAATCGGGGTTTTAGTAGATACATTCTTAGTATGTACATCAACAGCATTTATCGTACTATGTTCTGGTGCATATAAAGCAACGAATTTAGAAGGTATTGAACTAACACAAAATGCATTAAGTTCACAAATTGGCCCGTGGGCGAGCAGTTTCTTAGCGATTATTATTTTCTTATTCGCTTTCAGTTCACTTCTAGGAAACTACTACTATGGTGAAACAAATATTGAATTTATTAAGCAAAGTAAAACGTGGTTAACAATTTACCGTGTTGCGGTAGTTGGAATGGTATTATTCGGTTCTGTTGCGACGCTTCAAGTTGTATGGAATATGGCAGACTTATTTATGGGTCTAATGGTAATAACGAACTTAATTGCGATTACACTTCTTGGCCGATTTGCGTACGCGGCATTAACAGACTATGTAAGGCAAAAGAAACAAGGGAAAGATCCAGTCTTCAGTGCAGATTCTATTCCTGGTTTAACGAATACAGAGTGCTGGGATAAGCCAGTGGTAACAGATAAAGAAAAAGCAGTGTAATTGAAAAGGCGAGCATCGAGGTAAATTTGATGCTCGCCTTTTTTGTTGTAGTAAATGATGAAAAGGGTGAGGGGTAATTATTAATATAACTTTTTTGTTTGTTCCTCTCGTTATTTGTGGGGAACGTACTGTTTTAAAAGTATGGCTGGTCGAAGAGGATAAGAGATTGAGTATTGGATAAATGCATGTAATAGCTATATTTTTATGAAAAAAACACGTATGTTAAGATAGTTAACGTATTCATGTCATAAAACCTAACATAAAGTTCTTGATTACTAAAAGTTTTTAGAATATAATTTTCTTATTGTTAGGAAGAGGGGGCAATGCAAATATGGATTTTTTAGCTAGGGTAATTGGGGATGTAAATAATATCCTTTGGTCATATGTCATTATTGCGATGTTAATTGGGTTAGGGCTCTATTTTTCATTTCGTGTGAAATTTGTCCAAGTTCGTTACTTCGGTGAAATGATTCGATTACTTGGGGATGGAGCAAGCTCGAAAACGAGGAAAGCACAAAAAGAGAAGAGCGGCGTATCATCATTCCAAGCATTTTGTATGAGTACAGCTTCTCGTGTAGGTACTGGTAACTTAGCTGGTGTAGCTATCGCAATTTCAGCGGGTGGTCCAGGAGCAGTATTTTGGATGTGGTTAATCGCGGTAATTGGGGGTGCTTCTGCATTTGTAGAGAGCACATTAGCGCAAATTTATAAAGTGAAAGATGGGAATGCATTCCGTGGGGGCCCAGCGTATTATATGGAAAAGGGTTTAAATAAACGCTGGTTAGGTGTTGTGTTCTCTGTTCTAATAACAGTAAGTTTCGGATTGATTTTTAATGCTGTACAGTCTAATACTGTAGCGGCAGCTTTTGATGGGGCATTCAAAACAGATAGTAGATTAGTAGGTCTTGTTATGGCTGGTTTACTTGCCGTTATCATTTTCGGCGGAGTAAAACGAATTGCTCGCGCGGTTGAAATGATTGTTCCAGTAATGGCAATTATTTATGTAGCAGTGGCATTATTCGTTGTTGTAACAAACATTACGGCAATTCCGTATGTATTTAAAGAGATTTTCTTACATGCTTTCGGAATTAAAGAAGTAGTAGGTGGAGGATTAGGAGCCGCGATTTTACTAGGGGTAAAACGCGGATTATTCTCAAATGAAGCAGGTATGGGGAGTGCGCCGAACGCAGCAGCGACTGCGAACGTAACGCACCCAGTTAAACAAGGTTTCATTCAAACTTTAGGGGTATTTACAGATACATTATTAATTTGTAGTTGTACAGCATTTATTATTCTTTTATCAGATGTGCATAATGCAGCTGATTTAAATGGAATTCAATTAACGCAGCAGGCGTTAAGTCAACATATCGGTCCATGGGCTTCTATATTTGTAGCAGTTGCAATCTTCTTGTTTGCATTTAGTTCATTAGTAGGTAACTACTACTATGGTGAAACAAATATTGAATTCTTAAATGGAAGTAAAGTGCTATTAACAGCGTACCGCATTGCTGTACTTGGTATGGTTATGTTAGGATCTGTAGCGACAATTCAAATCGTTTGGGATGTAGCAGATTTATTCATGGGTATTATGGCTGTTATTAACTTAGTGGCGATTGTATTCCTCTCTAAGTATGCTTTTGCGGCATTATCAGATTACGTAAAGCAAAAGAAACAAGGGAAAGATCCGGTATTCTATGCGGATTCTATTCCAGGTTTGAAAAATACAGAGTGCTGGGATAAGTCAGCAGTAGCTGATAAAGACAAAGCAGTATAATGAGGTGAGCATCAAGTGAAACTTGATGCTCATTTTTTGTTTTATCCAGTTGTTTATAGATGGTAAAAGACGAACATTTATGAGCATTTCATAATTAAATGTAATTTTTTAAAGAAAAGTGCGGATATGAGTTGTGATTTATGTTAGAATGGAAAATGCCTTTGAAACAAGAGTTTTTATGACATTTCCTATCCAATCGAAGGTTACGGAGGAGAAATGGAAAGTTCGGATTATTTCTTGTTTTGAATGGTCAGACGTTCAACGTTAATGAAGAGTTAAATGGAGGATTTTATTAATGAAGTTTGTTATGTTCCTTGTAGGATTACTCGTTGTATTTGTACTCGGTTTTCTTATAAGTGCCGATCGAAAGAAGATTAAGTATAAACCAATCGCAATTATGCTTATTATTCAGCTAGCATTATCTTATTTCTTATTAAATACGCAAGTTGGTTATATTTTAGTAAAAGGAATTTCAGATGGATTTGGCGCACTTCTTGGATATGCGGAAGCTGGAATCGTTTTCGTATTTGGTGGTCTTGTTAATAAAGGAGAGGTTTCATTCTTCTTAACAGCGCTATTACCAATCGTATTCTTTGCGGTTTTAATCGGAATTCTGCAACACTTTAAAATTTTACCGATATTTATTCGTGCTATTGGTACGTTGTTAAGTAAAGTAAATGGTCTAGGAAAACTAGAATCATATAATGCAGTAGCAGCTGCCATTGTTGGACAAGCAGAAGTATTTATTACAGTAAAAGATCAATTAAGTAAAATCCCAAAACATCGTTTATATACATTATGTGCATCTTCTATGTCGACAGTGTCGATGTCAATCGTTGGTTCTTATATGAAAATGATCGAACCGAAATATGTAGTAACAGCACTTGTATTAAATTTATTTAGTGGTTTCATTATCATTCATATTATTAACCCGTACGATATTACAGAAGAAGAAGATACACTGAAATTAGAAAATAAGAAAAAACAATCATTCTTTGAAATGCTAAGCGAGTACATTATGCTTGGTTTCACGATTGCGATTACAGTAGCGGCTATGTTACTTGGTTTCGTAGCATTAATTACAGCAATTAATAGCTTGTTTGATTCAATGTTCGGTATTACATTCCAAGCTATTTTAGGATATATTTTCTCACCATTAGCATTCGTAATGGGTATCCCGCAAGCTGAGATGGTAACAGCGGGACAAATTATGGCAACAAAATTAGTATCAAACGAGTTTGTTGCGATGCTTGATCTTGGAAAAGTAGCTGGTGATTTATCGGCTCGTACAGTTGGTATCCTTTCTGTATTCCTTGTATCATTTGCGAACTTCTCATCTATCGGAATTATCGCAGGTGCAACGAAAGGTATCGATGAAAATCAATCAAATGTTGTATCATCATTTGGTCTACGCCTTGTGTACGGTGCGACATTAGTAAGTATTCTATCAGCGATTATCGTTGGTGTTATGTTATAAAAAAAGATGGTCCTAGCTCATAGCTAGGGCTATTTTTATGGTAAATTTGCATGAAAAAACCAATTAATTAGGAATATATTAACATATAAAAATCTTTTAAAATTTATATTGCATTTCGTCTAGATAACGCTTACAATTTGATTTGTAGGTGGTATCAATTTCAGACTTTCAATTATGGTAGGAGAGAAGAAGCTACCTTTTATAAATTGCAATTTATGTAAACGCTTACTGATTTTAGATGACAGTTGAATAGTTTTAGGGGTTTTAAATTTTTTAACAACAATGGTCAGACGTCATTCGTTATACGTTATACGACCAATAACTCGTGGGAGAAGTGGAGGATTCACATATGAAGTTCGTAATGTTTCTAGTCGGTTTACTTGTAGTGTTTGTACTAGGTTTCCTTATCAGTTCAGATCGTAAGAAAATTAAATATAAACCAATTGCACTTATGCTTGTCATTCAATTGGTACTTGCGTATTTCTTACTAAATACAAAGGTCGGATTCGTATTAGTAAAAGGGATTGCAGATGGATTTGGCGCCATTTTAAAATTTGCGGAAGCTGGGGTTAATTTCGTATTTGGTGGTCTAGCAAACGATGGACAAGCACCATTCTTCTTAACAGTATTATTACCGATTATTTTCTTAGCAGTATTAATCGGGATTCTGCAACATATTAAAGTTTTACCGATTATCATTCGTGCAGTCGGTTTCCTATTAAGTAAAGTTAACGGTTTAGGAAAACTAGAATCATATAATGCGGTAGCAGCTGCAATCGTTGGTCAAGGGGAAGTATTCATTACAGTAAAAGATCAACTAAGCAAATTACCGAAAAATCGCTTATACACACTTTGTGCATCTTCAATGTCTACAGTATCGATGTCAATCGTCGGTTCTTATATGAAAATGATTGATCCAAAATATGTAGTAACAGCACTTGTATTAAACTTATTCAGTGGATTCATTATCGTTCATATCATTAATCCATATGAAGTAAAAGAAGAAGACGATATTTTAGAATTACAAGAAGACAAGAAACAAACATTCTTTGAAATGTTAGGCGAATATATTATGCTTGGTTTCTCTATCGCTGTAACAGTAGCGGCGATGTTAATCGGTTTCGTAGCATTAATTACAGCAATTAACGGTGTATTCGATTCAATTTTCGGAATCACATTCCAAAGCATTTTAGGATATATCTTCTCACCATTAGCATTCGTAATGGGTATTCCAACATCAGAGATGCTACAAGCAGGACAAATTATGGCAACAAAATTAGTAACGAACGAATTCGTTGCAATGCTTGACCTTGGTAAAGTAGCTGGTGATTTATCAGCTCGTACAGTAGGTATTTTATCTATCTTCCTTGTATCATTTGCGAACTTCTCATCTATCGGAATTATCGCAGGTGCAACGAAGAGTATCGATGGCAAACAAGCAAACGTTGTATCATCATTCGGTTTAAAACTTGTATACGGTGCAACATTAGTAAGTATATTATCAGCGATTATCGTTGGGGTTATGCTTTAATAAATTAAGAAAAGCAATGAGCGTAGGCTCATTGCTTTTTTTGTTTAACTTGCTTTATCCAAGTCTCTTTTAAAACGTGGTTTCTCTAAATAAGTTCCCAGTCTCCACACATATTCCACTGGCCCCATTCGGTATTTCTGGAGCCAATAGGTGCTAACGAATAATTGAATCGTATAAATTCCGATGGTTAAAAGAATACCGAAGAAATAGCCGATTTTCCCGTATAAGCCAAATCCATATGCGTAAAAAATGGTTGTTGCGATAATAGATTGAGCTAAGTAATTACTAACGGACATTTTCCCCATGTTCGCCATGTATGTTAGTAGACGGGTTGCTTTTTTGTAATGGAATAATAAAATGATTGTGCTTCCGTAAAAGAAGGTCATAGTTACTGGTGTAAGGCCATCTTGTAACATAATTAAAAGCGGGTGCTTTACGAACATAGCTAAGATTTTAATTGTAAAAGAGAAGAGACCGGTGGCAAACCATATTTTTTTGACAGCAGGTATATGTTTACTGACCTCAAATAGCCAGCCTTTTTTCCCTACATACATTCCGAGTAGGAACAGTGGAGACATAAAAATTATTGCGAAAACTGATATGAAAAATAATCCGAATGCACCGTCAATTCCCATGTAATCAAAAGGATTTTCAGTCAATCTAAAGTTGACGTGATCCATATAGCTTCCAGTTTGATGGACTTTATGTTCTTTTTCAGTATAAGGTGCAAAATCATTTATATTTGTAGATGGATCAGTTTGATAAGACATAAGTGTAATAAGTGCGAGTAGAATAATCGCCCAAATGAGCAAAGTTTTCGGTTTTCGATTGATGAACATCATTAAGAAAATCCCGATTATTCCGTATGCAAATAAAATATCGCCCTCCCAAACAAAAGTGCCGTGAATGTAGCCTAGTAGTAAAAGAATGATAATACGTCTTATGTATGTGGGGAAGAATTTTTTTCCTTTTGCGATAATACTTTTTTGTAACAAAATAATGCTAAGCCCAAATAGAAAAGAAAATAGGGATATAAAGTTATGTGTACCGAAGAATTGAATAAACCAATTAGCGCCTTTATCAAGATCGCCGAATAGATAAGTTGGTTTTTCACTGGTGAAGAACCCGAATTGAATTAATGTCATATTGACTAGTAAAATGCCAAACAAAGCGAAACCACGAATTGCATCAACAGCTTCTACACGTTGATTCATTTTTCCTCTCCTCGTATATTCGTTTTTATATTGAAAATAATACCATTTTAGAGCTGGCACTATGTCAAATATGAGGAAATTTAAGGTGATTTTAAGATAGAGAGCAAACAAAAAAATCACCTTAATTCATGTATTAAGGTGATTGAAATATTATTCAGCTGGAGGCGTAAATGTACGTTTCTCTAATTCAGCATCTAGCATAAACAGTGCGTTTGAATCGCTTGTAATACGTTTTAATTTTTGAATGATGCTATCAAATGAAGCTTCTTCTTCAACTTGTTCGTCAACGAACCATTTTAAGAATGTAATTGTTGCATGTTCACGCTCGTCCCAAGCGATATCAGATAAGTTGTAAATACGTTTCGTTACTTCACGCTCGTGCTCAAGTGCGACTTCAAAAGCGTTTAATACAGATTCGTATTCGTTATTCGGATTATCAAATCCAGTAATAATAGCGCGCTCTCCGCGGTCATTAATATAGTTGTAAAGCTTCATTGCGTGGAAACGTTCTTCTTCAGCTTGTACAAGGAAAAAGTTAGCGAATCCATCATAGCTCTCAGCTGTACAGTAAGCAGCCATTGCCATATAAGCATGGGCAGAGTAAAATTCAAAGTTCATTTGTTCATTTAATGCGTCGTGCAATTTTTTTGATAACATAAAATCCCCCTTAGTATTGTGACAAGAATATTATACCATAATTGATAATATTCTCATTTAGATGCTTCGAACCTTTTCGAAAGCTTTGTGACGTGTGCGTCCATAATATCTTGTAAGTCTAAATCATATTTTTGCGAAAGAATAATAAGGTTAGATAGTACATCGCCAAGTTCTTCTTTTAGTTCTTGTTTTAGCTCTTCTTCTGTTTTCGCATCTTCATCAGGGCGATCGCGCCCGATTTCAATAGCACGAACGACTCGTGAAACTTCCCCAACTTCCTCGGTTAAGAAATTTAAGCGAATAAAGGCATTATACTGTGACCAGCTTCGTTTTTCGTAAAATTCCTCAACCCATCTTTGAAATGCAACGATATCCATTTCTTCCTCATCTCCTCAATATGTTGTACAATGTTCATTGTATCATAACAATATATAGTTTCGGGGTGTAGGAATGAGAAAGATTTGTGTGTTTGCAGGTTCTAATTTAGGGGAGAGACCAGAATTCAAAGAGCAGGCAATTCAGTTAGGTAAAATGTTTGTTGAGAACGACTATGAGCTCGTATACGGTGGTTCATGTGTCGGATTAATGGGAGAAGTAGCAAACGAAGTTCTTCGTTTAGGTGGACGTGTAACAGGTGTTATGCCGCGCGGTCTATTCCGAGGAGAAATTGTGCATACAGGATTAACAGAATTAATTGAAGTAGAGACGATGCACGAACGTAAAGCGAAAATGGCAGAGCTTGCAGATGCTTTTATTGCGCTTCCAGGTGGATACGGAACGTTTGAAGAACTATTTGAAGTTGTATGTTGGTCACAAATTGGTATACATAATAAGCCGGTTGGTTTATTAAACATAAAAGGTTTTTACGGACCAATTTTGCAAATGGTTGAACGTGCAGCAGAAGAAGGATTTATGAATCCATCAAATAAAGAATTGATCGTTTCAGCAGAGACAGCAGATAAACTAATTCATGCAATCCAAAATTATGAGCGTCCTGTTTTGGGAACGAAGTGGAAGCAACTATCATAGCAAATACGGAAACACATGTCGTTTTAATTTAAGATGGCATGTGTTTTTAATTTGGTTAAATATGTTAATTTTTAGGTGTAATGTTTTTGGAAAAGGAGAAAGAGATGGAGGAGTTTGTGTATTTAACACCGGTTTTTAAAAGTATTTTAGCAGCATCTATTCTTGTTATGCTAATTGTTTTGAGACAGAAGAAAGAGTTGATTAATGAATTTTCGCTTTGGTTTATCTCGGTATTGTGTATCGGTGTTTCCGCGATAACGTTGTTTATGTCTGGGTTTATCGTTGATGAGTATAATCTAGGTGGAGATCCACAATCGTTTTGTATGTTTATTGCGATTGGTTGTATTAGTGGTCTGAATTTCATTATTTATTACAGAAGGCAATAAAAAGAGGCATTCCGTATTACTTTGGAATGCCTTTATTATTTTGATTGCTTTGTTTTTTATACAGGTACCAGCCACCCCAGCCGCCACCAATTGCTACGACAACGAGGAAAGCATAGTCCTTAACCTCGACACGTATATTGAAAATATTAGCTATAAGTAAGAGAATCCCAACTGTTATTAACGCAAAAAATGCTCTAATTAAGTAGTCTTTCAACTGAACCACTCCCGTCATTTAAGTAGTAAATGATGAATTTGGAAAAGCTAAAGGGTGTTTCCTATATTTTAACATAGATGAGATTGTAATATATTGATAAAAGTAGGGGAGAGGTGTTTGTTAATATTGTCGTGATTTGTCGATAAGTCGATATAATTGAAAAATCGCTGATATATTGGAGGGAATCGCCGATATAATTGGAAAATCGCTGATATGTTGGGGGGAATCGCCGATATATTGGAAAAATCGCTGATATAAATTTCATGTACCAGCATGCGCGATCAATCTATAGAAAAAAGCGACTCTGAACGAGCCGCTTCCGCTTTAAAGTAATATCTAGCTCCGGTAGCTAGAATGTTCGGTGGCTTCGCTTTTTCCTGCGAGGCAAAGAGCGCCTCTACGTCGAAAGCTCCATCCCCCTCACATTCTGAGCAAGCTACCTCCGCTTTTAGGTGATATCCAGCTCCAGCGGCTAGAATCTCCGGTCATTTCACTCTCTCGCTCGAAGCAAAAAGCGCTTCAAGGTCGAGAGCTCCAATGCCCTGCGATTCTGAGCAAGCCGCTTCCGCTTTTAATTATTATTGATTCAAGAACGCACGTAGCATCCAAGCGTGTTTTTCTAGTTCTGTGTAGATGCCTAGTAGTAGGTCAGATGTCATTTCATCGTCAGAGTCTTGAGCGATTTCCATGCCTTTTTTCAGTTCGACTAGCATCATTTCGTAGTCTTTCATGATTGCTTCGACCATCCCTTCTGCAGTTTCTCCGTATGCTGCTTCTTGAATAGAAGATAGTTCTAAGTATTCTTTCATTGTTGCTACTGGTTTGCCGCCAATTGCTAAAATACGTTCTGCAATTTCATCGATGTGAGTAGCTGATTCTGTGTAAAGTTCTTCGAATTTCTCGTGTAATGTGAAGAATTGAGGTCCTTTTACGTACCAATGGAAGTTGTGAAGTTTTGTGAATAAAACGCTCCAGTCTGCTACTTGTTTGTTTAATACTTCGATTACTTGTTTGTTCATTATGATCAATCTCCTTTTGAGTTGTTATGTGATATCAATTACTAATTTGTAATAATTATAATCTAGTAATCTCTATAAATCAACCCTTTTGCTGGAATTAATTTGAACAAATTATGAACTGTTGTAAATAAAAGGCCCTATTACGGTGAAGTAATAGGGCCTTTGTTTGAGATATGGCTCTTGTTCTAAACGAGCCGCTTGTGCTTTTAATGATATCCAGCTCCGGTGACTAGACCAGTCGGTCATTTCGCGCCTTCCTGTGAGGCAAAGAACGCCTCTTCGTCAGGAGCTCCAATGCCCTCCTGTTCTGAGCAAGTCACCTCCGCTTTAAAGTAATATCCAGCTCCAGCGGCTAGAATCTCCGGTCATTTCGCTCTCTCGCTCGAAGCAAAAAGCGCTTCAAGGTCGAGAGCTTGAAGTGTCCTGCGATTCTGAACGAGCCGCTTCCGCCTTTATTTGTTAAACAGCCTTTTGTTTTTCTTCTACATCTTGCCCATCCCAGCACTCTGTATTCTTTAAGCCAGGGATAGAGTTTGCAACGAAGACAGGATCTTTTCCTTGTTTCTTTTGCTTCAAATAGTCTACTAATGCAGCGTAAGCAAATTTGCTAAGGAATGAGATGGCAATTAAGTTTGTGAATACCATTAGTCCCATGAATAAATCAGCTAAACTCCAAACTGTTTTAAGAGCAGCGATTGATCCGAAGAATACCATTCCGACAACTGCAACACGATAAATCATTAACCATGTTTTACTTTCTTTAATGAATGCGATATTTGTTTCACCATAATAGTAGTTTCCTAGAAGTGAACTGAAAGCGAATAGGAAAATAATAATCGCTAAGAAAGTGCTTGCCCACGGTCCAATTTGTGAACTTAATGCGTTTTGTGTTAATTCGATACCTTCTAAATTTGATCCTTTGTAAAGTCCAGAACATAATACGATAAATGCTGTTGATGTACATACTAAGAATGTATCTACGAAAACGCCTAACGCTTGAACAAGCCCTTGTTTTACAGGGTGAGATACATCAGATGTTGCGGCTGCATTAGGAGAACTACCCATTCCCGCTTCTGTAGCGAATAAACCGCGCTGAATTCCGAACTTGATTGCTGCTCCAATACCACCAGCGATGGCTTGGTCTAAACCGAATGCACCGTTAAAGATTTCCATGAAAATGCTTGGTAACATACTGAAGTTGTTAATAACGACAAAAATAGCCACGCCGATATAAACGATTGCCATTGGCGGAACAATCATTTCTGTAATACGTGAAATGCTCTTAATGCCACCAAAAATAATAACTGCAACTAATAAGGCTAATAGAGCTCCTACGATTGTTCGCTCTAGTCCAAAAGCATTTTCAAACGCTATTGTTACTGTATTTGCTTGCACTGAATTGAAAATTAATCCATACGCAACTGTAATAAGAAGTGAAAACCAGACGCCCATCCAGCGTTTGTTTAACCCTTTTTCCATGTAATATGCTGGTCCACCACGGAACCTACTTCCATCTTTTACTTTATAAATTTGCGCAAGTGTACATTCTACAAAACTAGTAGCTGCTCCGATAATTGCGATAAACCACATCCAAAATATTGCGCCAGGTCCACCCATTGAAATTGCTAATGCTACACCAGCTAAGTTTCCAATACCGATACGTGCGGCTGCACTTAAGCAAAATGCTTGGAATGGTGAGATGCTATCTTTCTTTTTTTCTTTTCGATTAAACCCTTTACTAATTAAGCTGACCATCTCACTGAAATGAGTAATTTGGACAAATTTTAATTTAAAAGAGAAGTAAAGACCGAAGCCGATTAGCATTGCAATAAGAATATATGACCATAAAATATTATTCGTTACCTCAAGGAATCTGCTAAAGATATCAACCATATAATACACTTCCTTTTTTTCGTAATAAGAAAATTATATGCAAAAAATATACGAGAATCAATTTTTCTAAAAAATTATGTTACTTAAAACATTTTTGTGTTATGATTATGTTACATCGTAATATTTTTAGAATTATTTACATTTTAAAAAACTAAATTTAAAGCGAGAAAGTGGGGATAATTTGAAAGAAGATTCTTTATGGAAAGTAAGCCTTGAGAGTTTGAAAATGAGAAGTAATATATTTTTTATCATTACATCTTTAAGTATCTTTTTAGGGTCCACTTATTATTACAATAAAAGATTTCCAAATCACAAATATCCTGAGTGGTTAGAATTTCTAAAGTTGATTGGATGAATAAAAGACAGAAAAACAGAAAATTAAAATAAACAAGTTATGGAGGAGCTAAAAATGAATATTAGAGAAAGTGAACTTCCGGGTATTGGTTATAAGTTTCAAATCGTTACGAAAGGTAATGAAAAGATGGTAATTGTCATTCATGATGATGGTCGTAGAGAAATGTATCATTTTGATTCAGACCATGAAGAAAGCATCTCAAGTATTTCACTACGTGACTCAGAGGCAAGACAAATCGCTGCAATATTAGGTGGAATGGTATATAAGCCTAGGGCGTTAGAAAATGTTGAGATGGTTTTTGAAGGTTTAGCGATTGAGTGGTTCAAAGTGGAGAATACAGCTCCAGCAATCGGAAAAACAATTGGCGATCTTGAAATAAGAAAAACATATAGCGTAACAATAATCGCGGTTATGAAGAAGAACATGAAGAAGCTATTTAATCCAGGACCAGAAACAGTAATTGAAGAAGGAGATATGCTTGTAGTTTCAGGTGAGAGAGAAGAAATTAAAAAAATCATTAATGAATTACTTTCAAATAGGGGGGACTGATTAGATGGATACGTTAATTTTTGAAGTTGGTACAGCTTTAGTTTTAGTGGCAATTGCAGCAGTAATTGCTGGGAAATTTAAATTCTCAGTAATTCCTTTTCTAATCGTTCTTGGAATGTTAGTAGGACCGCATGCACCGACAATAGGTGTTATCGATCTCAAATTTATTGAAAGTGCAAGTGTAATTTCCTTCCTTGGACGAATTGGGGTTCTATTCCTTCTATTCTATCTAGGATTAGAATTTTCAATGAAAAAACTAATTAAATCTGGACGCTCTATTGCGATTGGCGGAACGATTTATATTTTAATTAACTTTTCACTTGGTTTGTTATACGGATTTATAATGGGATTCCCATTACTAGAAATCTTAATTATTGCGGGTATTATTACGATTTCTTCTAGCGCTATCGTTGCTAAAGTGTTAGTGGACTTAAGAAGAACTGGTAATAATGAAACCGAATTAATTTTAGGAATTATTATGTTTGAAGATATATTCCTTGCTGTATATTTATCAGTTGTTTCTGGTTTAGTACTTGGAGATCACGCTTCCTTCTTAGGTGCCCTTACTTCAATTGGAATTGCTTTAGGATATATGCTTCTATTCTTTATAGTAGCTAGAAAGGCTACGCCGTTATTAAATAAATTGCTCAATATTAGCTCAGATGAAATCTTTATTATTGTAGTATTTGCTTCGTTATTCTTCATTGCTGGTTTTTCAGAAACAATTCACGTTGCAGAAGCAATTGGAGCACTTCTTCTAGGATTAGTTTTCTCTGAGACAGAGCATAGTGACCGAATTGAACATCTTGTTGTTCCATTTAGAGACTTTTTCGGAGCTATTTTCTTCTTCAGCTTCGGGTTAAGTATTGATCCGTTCTCATTAGGCGGAGCGATATGGTTAACGTTAGGTGCTGTCCTTCTTACGATAATCGGTAACTTTGTAGCAGGAATGATTGCAGGAAGACAAGCTGGATTATCTCATAAAGCATCAACAAATATCGGATTAACAATCGTTTCAAGAGGAGAGTTCTCCATCATTATGGCTAATATCGGTATCGCCGGTGGTTTAATGTCAGTACTGAAACCATTCTCAGCACTATACGTGCTTATACTATCCATTTTAGGCCCACTTCTGACAAAAGAGTCGAAGAATGTATATAAATTCTTAAATAAAATCTTTAAGTGGGATACGAAGACTAACTAAATTAAAAAAATAAAAGTACAAGATATTTCCTGCTTGTACTTTTATTTTGGTGATGAAAACAGTAAAGAGAGGTACATGATGTTAGGAGAGTTGATTCATTCGGTTTTAGTTTTTTTAGAAGGACTTGGTTATTGGGGAATTATGCTTGGATTAATGCTAGAGGTTATTCCAAGTGAAATCGTATTGTCTTATGCAGGCTATTTAGTATCAACAGGAAGCATTACATTTTGGGGCGCTGTCGCGTTCGGTACAATTGGTGGTGTAATTGCACAACTATTCATTTATTGGATTGGTCGATATGGAGGAAGACCTGTTCTTGAGCGATATGGAAAATATATTTTAATTCAGAAGAAACATATTGATTATGCTGAAGATTGGTTTAATCGTTATGGAACTGGCGTTATCTTTACCGCACGTTTTATTCCGGTTGTGCGTCATGCTATTTCGATACCAGCGGGTATTGCGAAAATGTCACATGCTAAGTTTATTACGCTAACTACATTAGCTGTTATTCCGTGGTCAATTGTGTTTGTATATTTAGGTTTTAAATTAGGAACAGAGTGGGAAAGTATTAATAAAGTTGCGGGGCCATATGTGAAATACTTTGCACTTGCTGCTATTGTTTGTGCAATTGGTTATTTTGTATTAAAAAAAATGATGAAAAAAAAGTGATTACAGAAAAGGAATCTATGTCGACGTAGATTCCTTTTTTATTGGCATTTTTTCAAGGATGAAAGAATACGTTTAATATTTACCATATTGTGGCATACATATAGAAAAAGGGTGCTTGGAAAGGGGAATAAAGAGAAATGGAACTCCAGTTTCAAAATGTATATCAACAGGTAGAGAATTGGTATGTGTTGGATTCGGAGCTTCCTTGGGATGTCAAAAAGTTGAGAGAGGATTTGTTTTCTCTTATTGAAGTATGTAAAACGCCCGTTATTTTTTGTGATACGTGTGATGCAAATGATGTGCTTCTATCATTAGGGGAAGAGGAAGAAGAGTTCCTATTCCCAGTAGGTGGTTTTTATCATAAAGAAAAGCAATTAATTTTCGTTTGTATGTGGGAAGAGTATGAGCAAGTTCTCAAAACGCTACTGCATGAATTTCGCCATGCGATGCAACATAAGAGAGATATATTGTATGTGGGAAGTGAACGGTACGAAGAGCGGTGGATTGAAAAAGATGCGAGGAAGTTCGCGGAGAGGAAATTGGATGAATATAAGAGTAGAAAGTTAATGTAAAGCATAGTGGAGAAATAGCCCTGTGCTTTCTTTGTGCTTATTAAAAGTAAGTATTTGACTTTTATTAAGTTTAGCTCTAAACTAATGATATGAAACGAGCGAGGTGATGAAATGAAAACAGAAGATAGACTAGGGCTACTATTATGGTTTCGTTTGTCACGCTTTTATAATAAGAGTATTCGTGAGACGAATCAGCATTTGAAAAGATGGAATGTATCTGCCGCCCAGTTTGATGTGTTAGCTCAAGTTGGAGGACATGATCGTTTAACGCAGCAAGAACTTGGAAATAAGCTATTTGTTACGAAAGGAAATGTAACGCAGCTTTTAAATAAAATGGAGCAGCTTGAGTGGATTTTGCGTGAACAAGAGGGTACTACGAAATATATTTCTTTAACAGAAAAGGGAAGAGCTTTATATGAAGAAATCGTCCCACCTCAAGAAACGTTCCAAGCAGAGAAGTTTCATAATTTAAACATAGAGGAACAAAAGCAATTATTAACACTACTAAAAAAGTTACAATAAGAAAAAAATTTAAAATAAATCTCGAATTCGAGATAGTATGAGGTGAAGGATATGTTTAGAAAAGTTGATCATAAAAATATGGGCAGAGCAAATCATGGTTGGTTAAATACACATTTTCATTTTTCTTTTGCCAATTACTATAATCCAAATAACATGAACTTCGGAGCGTTACGTGTTATTAATGATGATCTAGTAGCGGCGCAAACTGGTTTTGATATGCATCCACATCGTGATATGGAGATTATTTCTTACGTTGTAGATGGTGCTTTAACACATGAAGACAGCATGGGAAATCGCGGAACGATTGAGCGTGGACATGTTCAATATATGAGTGCTGGCACGGGTGTATTTCATAGCGAGCATAATTTAGGCGATGAAACGCTGCGTTTATTACAAATTTGGATTTTACCAGACCGTGCGGATCATAAACCAAACTATGGTGAGTTTAAATTTGATTGGAGCAAGCGCGAAAATGAATGGTTCCATATGGTATCTTCAGTAGAAGGAAATGCACCAATTCAAATTCACCAAGATGCGAATTTATACTCCTTATCATTAGAGGCTGGAAAAGAAATTCATTTTCCAGTGAAAGAAGGCCGTCAATTGTACCTTGTACAAATTGAAGGAAGCAGTGTAATAAATGGTGAAACGTTTGTTATGCGTGATGCAGCAGAAGCGGTAGAAGAAGATATTCATATTGAAGCAAAAGAGCAATCTCATTATTTAGCAATTGAATTGAAAAAACAATAAAAGGTTTATAGAAAAGAGGACATCCGATAGATGTCCTCTTTTTTTGATTGGAATTGTCTGAAAAATGTTTCTCAAATTTTGGGTAGAGGTATTGGCTGGGAAAATAAGAATTGTATAAAAGTGTCAAAAATCTTTATGGGAATGGGGAATGTTATAGTGAAAAAGCAAGTCATTTCATCAGCATTAGCGTTAACTGTTATCGCCGGGGGATTTGGAGCGTTTGGGGCAACGACAACGAAAGCGGAAGAACAAAAAATTCAATATCATCAAGAATTTAAAACACCTGCATACATAGGTGAAGAATGGAAAGCACCGGAAGGACTAGATAAAAAAGAGACAGTCTTTCAATACTTAGAGAGTAAGAAAGATATGTTTAAATTAGCAGGAAATATTGAAAAGCATTTTAATATCGTTGGGGAAGAAAAAGACGCTGAATCTGATACGACACATGTGAAGCTAGTTGAGAAACATAATAACATTCCTGTGTACGGTTCTGATCAAACTGTTACACTTGATAAAGAGAATAATGTAAAAGCATTCTTCGGACAAGTTATTCCGAATTTAGATGATAAAAATATTCCTGCAGCTGCAAGCATTACTGCGGAACAAGCAGAAACAATTGCAAAGGCAGATATTGAGAAAGAAATTGGTAAAGTAAAGAGTTATGATGGTGTGAAAAAAGATTTATTTGTATATGAAAAGGACGGTAATTACTACCTTGCATACTTAGTTAAGGCATCGATTTCAAAACCAGCTCCAGGGTATTGGCATTATTTTGTTGATGCAACGAATGGAAATGTTATTGAGAAATATAACGCTGTAGATAACATTACTGGATTTGGTTACGGAGTATTAGGTGCTAGACAATCATTTGAAATTGCTCAAGATACGAAAACAGGACAATTCAACTTGTTTGATGGTAAACGAGGACAAGGTGTTCATACATTTGATGCAGAAAATATGGACGAGAACTGGTTTAATTTATTCTCACAATGGCTTGGATATACAGGAGAAGAAGTTGAAAGTAAATCTAAGTTCTTCGAAGATAAAGCTGCAGTTGATGCGCATGTAAATGCAGGGAAAGTATATGATTACTACAAAAAGACATTTAATCGTAACTCTTTCGATGATAAAGGTGCGAAGCTTATTTCAACTGTTCACGTAGGTACAGCTTGGAATAACGCAGCTTGGAATGGTGTGCAAATGATGTATGGTGATGGAGATGGAAAAACTTTCATTCCATTATCTGCTGGACTTGATGTTATCGGTCACGAATTAACGCATGCTGTAACTGAACATACAGCAAACCTTGTTTACAAAAATGAGTCAGGGGCGTTAAATGAATCGTTATCTGATATTATGGGTGTTATGGTTGAGAAGAAGAGCTGGGATTTAGGTGCTGACATTTATACACCTGATAAACCTGGTGATGCGCTTCGTTCACTAAAAGATCCAGCATCTATTCCAAACCCATTAAAACCAAGTGAAGGTTACCCAGATCACTATAGTAAACGTTATACTGGAACAGCTGATAATGGCGGCGTTCATATTAACAGTAGTATTAATAATAAAGCTGCTTATTTAGTTTCTGAAGGCGGAGATCATTACGGCGTGAAAGTAACTGGAGTGGGCCGTGAAGCGACAGAAAAAATTTACTACCGTGCGCTTACGAAATATTTAACTGCAAACTCTGACTTCAAAATGATGCGCCAAGCGGCACTTCAGTCAGCTGAAGATTTATACGGTAAAAACTCTAAAGCTGTACAAGCTGTAACGAAAGCTTATGATGCAGTAGGTGTAAAATAATAAGAGAAAAGACCTGACATCCTAGTCAGGTCTTTTCTTTATCCCGCTATCCCCAAATGATGAAATTTCCACTTTATTTAGTCGCGAATACCTAATGCGATTTTCGCCATACGTGACATACGTTCTTTCGACCACGGTGGATTCCAAACGACATTTACTTCTATTTCATTAACTTCAGGTACGTTTGTTGATAATACTTTTTTAACGTCTGATACGATTTGCCCAGCCATTGGACAACCGATAGAAGTCATAGTCATCGTAATGACAGCATTATTATTTTCATCTGCTGTAACATCATAAACTAATCCAAGATTAACGATATCAACACCTAGTTCAGGGTCAATAACAGCTTCTAAATTGGCAAGTAATTTATTTTCAAATGATTCTTGTGACATAAGCAGCCCCTCCTACACTTTAATGATATCGATTCTCATTATAACGGAAATGAGCATAATGTGCAGGAAATGAGCTCAAAAAAATATCCCTCTTCGCAAGAGGGATATTTTTTGAACATCTATTCTGTTTTAAAATGAGATACGAGCTGATCTAACTCTTCAACTGTTTGTTTCATTTTTCTAGCAGTTACTGTCATTTCATTCATAACGATAACTTTCTGTTCAGCAGATTGTGCCGTTGCGGCAGTTTCGCTGGATACTTCAGTAGAGATAGAAGCGATGTTATTAAGTGAAGCATTCATTTCTTCAGCACTTGCAGCCATTTCTTCAGCAGTTGCTGATATATCTTGCATTTGAGTAGATACTTTATTTACTTGTTCCACAATTGTTGTGAAAGAAGTACCAGCTTCACGAATAACATTGATACCTTCAAATGCTTCAGAACGGCCTTGAGACATCATAGAGCTAGCAGTTTCTGTATCATTTTGAATTTGATGTAGTAATTGATTAATGTCTGTTGCAGCTGTTTTAGATTGTTCAGCAAGTTTTCGAACTTCGTCAGCTACGACAGCAAATCCTTTTCCTTGCTCGCCAGCACGAGCAGCCTCAATAGAAGCATTTAAAGCAAGTAAGTTTGTTTGCTCAGCAATATTAGAAATAGATTGTACAGCAGTATCAATATATTTCGTATGAGTGATTAGACGTTCAACCACTTCTGACGTAGCATTTACAGCTTCGTGTATTGTTGTCATTTGTGAAACAGATTTTTGGATAACGGTACTTCCATCGCTAGCATGTTCAGATGTGGCAACAGCAAGTTCCGCTACAGATGAAGCAGATTCAGCAATACGCTGAACACTTACTGCCATATCGTCCATTGCAGTTGAACTTTCTTCCATACTAGAAGTTTGTGATTGAATACTTGCATTTAAGTTGGACATCGAGCTTTGGACTCTTAATGTCGCCTCACGTGATGTATTCGTTTTTTCTAGCATATTTTCAGAAGCGGTTTGTACTTCCACTGATGTTTTTTGAACGCGATTAATGATATATTGTAGGTTTTCTAACATTTTATTAAATGATGTTGCGATAGCACCGATTTCATCGTTGCTATTTACTTGTAGACGTGCCGTTAAGTCACCTTCTTGAGAGGCTAATTCTTTTAGTTTTGTATCAATTTGTTGAATTGGTTTCACAAGTTTACCAGAGAACCACCATGCAAGAATAATTGCAACGACAATACAAATAACAAGTGATAGAAAGACTGCATATTCAATTCCTAGTGAAGATTGATCAATTTGTTCAATAGATTGTTCACGTAATTTAGCTTGTTCATTACTGTAATTTGTGAAGTCACCAATTACTTTATAGACCGTTCCGTTTTCTGAAGAAGCTACTTGTAAAGCTTCTTCCCATTTTTGTTCTTTTGCAAGAGTGAATACTTTTTCTTCAACGAACTTTCTCCAAGTAGACCCTAATTCCATTGTACTTTTTACGGACGAAGGAAGATTTGGATTAGAAAGAAGTTTATCTTTTGAATCCTCAAGACGTTTACTCATCTCATTAAACTTGTCTAATTCGACTTGATCATGTTGTAGTAAATAACCTCTTAAAGCAGATAGCTGTACTTGATAAGCGTCTCCACGCTCTTTCAATTCTGTTGCCAGTGGAGAAATTTCTTTTTGTAATGTTTCAGCTTTACGAGATTGGTCAATAGCAAAAAATAAAATAAAAGCTAAGGCGATGCCAAATAAAGCGCAAATCGTTCCCATCATGAACATAAGTTTTTTTCTGATACTTACAAAATTCATATAATTAAAAGCCTCCTTTGTGAAATCTTAGTATTAGAATTAATAAATGTAAAAAATTGAAAGAAAGCTTTACTCCAGTTGGAATAAAGCTTTCTTATTTCCTTTAGGAATTATAGCAGACGGAATGAGAGATAGAAAGAGATATTTTAAATTGAAAAAAGAGAGACTGTAAAATTTTCTTTCCTATACCTTTGGGCTTGTGTCATTACAAGCGAAAGGTTCACTTTAAGCGTTTGTTTTGAAATGAGAGACGAGAACTTCAAGTTCTTGTACGATTGTTTTCATTTCAGATGATTTGTTAGCCACGATACTCATTTTGTTTACTTGATCACCAGCTGAATGTGCTGTTTGTAATGTTTCTGCAGCAACTTCATTTGAAATAGAGGCGATATTATTTAAAGCTGCGTTCATTTCTTCAGAGCTTGCAGCCATCTCTTCAGCAGTTGCAGACATTTCTTGCATTTGCGTAGAGACTTTGTTAATGTGGTTAACAATTTCTGAGAATGAAGATCCGGCAGTACGAATAACAGTAATTCCTTCAGAAGCTTCTGCTTGACCTTGTGTCATCATGTCATTTGCTATTTTAGTATCGGCTTGAATTTGATGCAGTAAATGGTTAATGTCAGTTGCGGCTAGTTGAGATTGTTCAGCAAGTTTTCGAACTTCATCAGCAACAACAGCGAATCCTTTTCCATGTTCACCAGCACGAGCTGCTTCAATAGAAGCATTTAAAGCGAGTAAATTTGTTTGCTCGGCGATATTCGAAATAGATTGAAGTGCAGTATCGATATGATTTGTATGTGTAATGAGTCGCTCAACTACTTGTGATGTAGCGTTAACAGCTTCGTTAATTGTGTGCATTTGTGTAATAGATTTCTCAATGACTTTATTCCCATCATCTGCTTTTTCTGAAGTTGTGACAGCTAAACTAGTAACAGAAGAGGCGGACTCAGCGATACGCTGAACACTTGTTGCCATGTCATCCATTGCAGTTGAACTTTCTTCAATGCTAGAAACTTGTGAACGAATATTGTGTTCAAGAGC
The DNA here is from genome assembly GCF_004634455.1 of Bacillus sp. 007/AIA-02/001. Lineage (NCBI taxonomy): Bacteria > Bacillati > Bacillota > Bacilli > Caryophanales > Bacillaceae > Bacillus > Bacillus sp. 007/AIA-02/001. The sequence goes on along the minus strand of NZ_SEIY01000004.1, from coordinate 128,118 downwards.
ATTCATAGTTTCTTGGGTCCTTGCGGTATTTTCCATAGAAGCAGTCGTTTCGATAAATACATTTTCGGAAGCTTCTTTTACACTTGTTGATGTTTGTTGAACTTGTTTTATTATATGCTGTAAGTTAGTGAGCATTTGATTAAAGGAATTTGCAATGTCACCTATTTCATCTTTACTTGTTACGTGTAATCTAGCCGTTAAATCTCCATCTTGAGAAGCTAATTCTTTTAACTTCTCATCAATTTGTCGAATTGGTTTAACGAGTTTACCAGAGAACCACCATGCTAATAAAATAGACGTTAATGTACATGTAATGAGTGAGAAGAAAATAATATATTGAATAAGTGATGAAGAAGACTCGACGTCAGCAATTAATGCGTCACGTTTCTCATTCTCTTCATTTGTATATTTATTAAAACGACCTAAAAGATCATTTACATAATCTGTTTGTGCTAAAGCAATTTTGGATGCTTCGTCCCATTTTCCTTCACGAGCAAGAGGTAGTACCTCATTATCTATGACGCTACGCCATTTTCCCCCCATTAAAATAGCTTCTTTCATTCCTTCTGGGAGCTTCTTGTCACTTGTTACTTTCTCTCTAGTATCAGCTAATTTTTTCCCTTCTCGGTTGAACTTATCTAATCCTTTTTGATCATGTGATAGTAAATATTCTTGTAAACCAGCAACTTGTGCTTGGAACCAATCGCCACGTTCTTTTAAAATCGTCGCTCTTTTTGATACATCATTTTTTAACGTTTCGATTTCACTTGCTTGATTCATGGCGAATGAAAGAATAACAATAAGAGCAATGCTAAATAAAGAAGAAATGCTTAAGAGTGTGAACAGTAGTTTTTTTCGAATACTAACATATTTCATCGTTACCCCTACCCTCGTTTAAACTGTTTATTATGATTTATAGATATTTAAAACGAAATTAATAAAAACATTATTATGAAGTTATTAATCTGTTCAATGAAAATTATAGCAGATAATGGAAGGAGTCAGATTGATATTAGAAAAAGTTCTTAAAATGTATACATTTGCATATCATAAAATTCATAAATAAATATTAGAAATGCTATTGAAATTTGAAATGACATCATGTATACTTCTAATTAGTTGATAACGATTATCAGTATCAACTAAAACATTACTCTTCGTTATGTTGGTCATACCCCTTTTTGACGACGTAAGTCAGAGACGAAATGTTGAAATATCTTGTGTCCTATTCTACAGAATTATGGTAATCTCCAACCTCAACTTATATGCGTGAGCATGCAAAAAGGATCCTATCCGTGAAGGGATCCTTTTTTGCATGCTGTCGCAATTATTGTATATAGACCAGGGATACGTTCTTCGATTCTTTCCGGTGCAGTAGAAGGGAAGAGCCATCTTTGATGAGGTCCGTGTTCTTCAACTAGTTTTTCAATTTTAAAATGTTCTTCCGCGAGTGTTGTAATGATTTCTCCTAACGTCCAGCGACGGATGGCTGTTTTAGGTAGCGATTCTTTCTGTGCTTCTGTAAGAAGGATGCTATAAGCAACATCATCTTCAATTAATTCTTCATCGAAATAATTTCCACTTGCTCGAAATGATGGATGGTCTACTCCTAATAGCTTTGTGTATATTGGATGGTAATCGCGAAGGATAAGTATTCCACCGGGCTTTAGTAGTTGAGAGATTGTTGTGAAAAGTGGTTTTAAATCTAGAAAGTAATGAAGTACACCAAGTTCCAGTAATACGATATCAAATGATTTGGAGAGATTTACATCTAGTACATCAGAAACGATGTAATGAATAGAGACGCCTGCGGCTTCCGCAAGTTCATTTGCATATTTTGCATTACTTGCTGAAATATCAACAACTGTTACGTCAGAGCCTAAAAGGGCGAGTGCGACAGCTTTATTTCCTTTTGGGGATTTTATGTAAGGTAAATAATGTGCTACTTCGCGCGTGGGATCTTTCATGATTTTTTTCGCATAATCAGCTGGTGCCCCGTGGCGATTCGTCCAAGCTTCATAAGCAGCTGCATTCCAGCTTTTTTCATTTATAGTGCTTAGTTGTTTTTGGTTCAATGTTATCACTCCTTTTGTGAACGTATAGTTATTCGGCAGGGGGATGGGATTTCCTTTTCTTTCTGGATAAAAGTTTGATTTTTCTGTGATTAAGTCGTACAATACTTGTTATACGTAAAAGCGTTGAAAAGGAAAAGTAGGATGAACACATTCTTTCCAGAGAGCTTCGGTAGCTGAGAAGAAGCAAGAATATTCATTTGAACAATGGCCTTTGAGCTTCGTCCTGAACTTATCAAATGATAATAGTAGGCGGCGACGAGAGTTGGTACTCGTTATCAAAACCACAGTATAAGAGCATATTGCTCCGTACTTGTTAAGGCTAATTATGTGAGTAATTAGCGAAATAAGGTGGTACCGCGACTGTTTATACAGCCCTGCCCTTATCTTTTTTAAGATAAGGGCGGGGCTTTTTATATTTAAAAGGAGGAATGTAAGATGAGTATTTTTATTGGAGGCGCTTGGCCGTATGCAAATGGTTCGTTACACCTTGGCCATATTGCGAGTTTGTTACCTGGAGATATTTTAGCGCGTTATTACAGGGCAAAAGGTGAGAATGTGCTGTATGTTTCAGGGAGTGATTGTAATGGAACACCGATTGCAATTAGAGCAAAACAAGAAGGTGTGACAGCGAAAGAAATTGCTGATAAGTATCATGAAGAGTTCCAGCGATGTTTTCGTAGCCTTGGTTTTACTTATGATTGTTATACACGTACAGATAGTGAGCACCATCATGAAACGGTTCAAAATGTTTTTTTACGTTTATTAGAAGAAGGACATATTTATAAAAAAACAGTGGAACAAGCGTATTGTGAAACGTGTACACAGTTTTTACCGGATCGTTATGTAGAAGGAATATGTCCACATTGCCATGAAGCAGCAAGAGGAGATCAATGCGATGCTTGTTCTGCTATTTTAGATCCTCTCGATTTGTTAGAAAAGAAATGTAAGTTATGTGGTAGTACGCCATCTGTAGAGGAAACAGAGCATTTCTATTTTGCATTGCATACATTTCAGCAGCAAATTAAAAGAGCTGTAGAAATTGCCAAACAAACAGGGACATGGCGCGACAATGCGATTCAACTAACAGAGAGATATGTAAAGGAAGGATTACTAGATAGGGCCGTATCACGTGATTTACCAATTGGGGTACCAATTCCAGTAGAAGGGTATGAAGATAAGAAAATTTACGTATGGATTGAAGCAGTGACAGGCTATTATTCAGCGAGTAAACATTGGGCTGAAGAAACAGGGAAAGATGATCAAGAGTTTTGGGATAGCGAAGCGAAAACATATTATGTGCACGGAAAGGATAATATTCCGTTTCATTCCGTCATTTGGCCAGCGGTATTACTTGGAATAGGGGAGGAAGCAATCCCGCGTCATATCGTTTCGAATGAATATTTAACAGTTGAAAAAAGAAAATTATCTACAAGTAAAAACTGGGCAGTATGGGTGCCTGACATATTAGAACGCTATGATCCAGATTCTATTCGTTACTTTTTAACCGTCAACGCACCAGAAAATCGCGATACTGATTTTTCATGGCGGGAATTTATTTACAGTCATAATAGTGAATTATTAGGTGCATACGGGAACTTTGTGAACCGGACATTAAAGTTTATCGAAAAATATTATGGTGGTATCGTGCCGAAGGGAAGTATTGAGGTAGAGCTCAAAGATAAAGTAGAAGGATTATATAAGCGTGTAGGAGAGGCGATTGAGCAAACTAAATTTAAGGTGGCGCTAGAAACAATATTTGATACAGTACGTTTTGCAAATAAATATTTTGATGAAAAGCAGCCTTGGAAACAAAGAGAAGATGATCCAGTTTCATGTGAAGAAACGATTTATAACTGTGTGTATCTTATCGCTAATTTTGCCCATCTCCTTGAACCATTTTTACCATTTTCAAGTGAAAGAGTTCGAAACACATTGTCGATTGTGAACCGAAATTGGGAACCGCAAAATACGTTGCCAAGTAGAATTGATAGCGTGCAGCCATTATTTGAGCGAATCGATGTAAAACAAATTGAGCATGAGATAGAGAAGCTGTATGGAGCGGTAAAATGAGATAGAGAAAAAGACCTTTCAAGTAAATGAAAGGTCTTTTGTTATGCAGTATGATTCTCTTTCTTATCTTTCAAAAAGAAAAGTACAGCAAGGATTACAAGAATAATAGCTGCAATATCATACGTTATTTTAAATGTAGTATTAAAGTTTAAGTACTCTACGAAAGGAGTTTTCACTGCTCCTGCATATATACAAACGGGAACGAGAAGTAAATCGTAAAATTTCTTTTCTTTCATATATCTTATTAGGAAGAAGATACACATAATAGCAAAAAATACGATGCTTAAAATAGTCATTTATACCTCCAGATAAATTTACTTATTTTAATTGCAGTTATATCTTTTATATAAATTCTGTATTTTTTCAAGCGCTGTGCACGCGATTGTGTTTCCTTTCTTTCCTAGCCGTAAGCAGCTGAGGAGTGAAGATCCCAACCAATATAAAAATAATTCCAATCCACTGCATGAACGTTACGACTTCATGTACAAGTGTAATAGAAGCAATAATAGCAGTTGGTAATTCAGCTGCACCTAATATCGTACTAAGCCCTGTTCCAACCTTTGGTACACCGATTGAAAAACAAATGACAGGTACGACAACACCGAACAAGCCGAGGAAGAAAGCATATTTCCATAGGCCAGCTTGCAAAGCACCGTCTGTTAAAAAGGTTGGCGGAAAGAATAGGCATACGATAAGAGTAGCACTTGTTGTCATAAGAAAGCTTTTCGTATAAGGCGGAACATCCGTAGCGACGCGCCCGCTTGCAAAAACATAGAATGAAAAAGAGACCGCAGCTAATAGCCCAAAGATAATCCCTTTCGTAGAAAAACTTTGTCCGAGGCCTTCAAATACACCACCTGCAAACAATGTACCAGCAAATAAAATAAGGATAGATATGATCTTATCGCGGCTTGGAAATGTTCGATTTGCAATGGCTTCGATAATGACACCAATCCAAGTGAACTGAAAGAGTAGGACGACAGCGATAGATGCGGGTAGTTCTTCTACAGAAATAGCATAAAAAATCCCAGTCATACTCATTGTTGTTCCGACGGTTAGTAATGAAAAAAATTGTTTTTTTGTTACTTTATGATGTGAAAAGAAAAGAACGAGTAGAAATAGTCCAATCCATCCGAAGACATATTGTCCCCCTAGGAGTTGATGTGCTGAAAATCCATTTATGAATCCGAGTTTGAAAATAGTTGAAAGTATGCCGTAGCTGCAAGCACCGAATAAAACGAGCAATGAATATTTAAACTTTTCCATAAAAAATCCTCCTTTTAAGTAATAAAAAACGCCCGCTATCCAAATAAGGATAACGGGCGAACGAAACAGAGTAAGACACTCTACAAAATTCCGCCACTCACACATGAAGTATGAGTTTGGGGTATGTAATTATAGTGAATGTTACATTGCTTTTGGGAATACAATGGAGCATTTTACACCTTGAGCTGTGTTTTGTATCCCGTAAGGAAACTGATGTTTATCTAATATTTGTTTCACGATATATAATCCAAGACCACTACCTTGTACTAACCCGTGTTTATCAGGATTTGCGCGATAGAAAGGCTCAAATAAATGAGCAAGTTTATCTTCATCAATTTGTGAACCTGTATTTAATACTTCTAATGCGTAACCATTTGGTTTTTCATAAAGCTTTATATATACGTGCTGATGGTCAATTGTATAATGAATTGCATTTGAAATAATGTTAAAAATAGCAGTTTGAATAAATTTAGGATCAGCTAAAATTTGTACGTCGTGTTTAATATTAGATTGTACATTTAATTGTTTTACAGATACAAAGTAATCTACTTTCTTCATAACATCCTCAATAATATTAGATAAAGAAATGACTTCTAAATTCGGTTTAAATTGAGGGTTTTGTATTTTGGATAATTCCGACATTTTTTCCGTTAATATGTTAATGTCTTGCATCATCTCGTAGGAACGTTTCAAATACTTATCTCTATCTTTATAAGCTCCAATTCCGTGAATCATGCCATCTAGTTGTCCCATGACGGCTGCGATTGGTGTTTTTAATTCATGGGACACCATAGACATAAATTCTTTACGAGATTGTTCTAATTGTTGTTCCTTCTTGAGCTCGTTTCTTAAATCTTGATTGCTTGCATGTAAATTCTTCACAATATTTGGTACTTGTGAAGCAGCTACTTGCAAATTAAAATCTGTTTGATCTGCATTTTTGTTAAGTAGCTTTTTATCGGAGAAATCAAGATTCATAATATCTTTTAAAGCATCACTCATATATTGAAAAGGTTTGGCAATTAGTTTTGTATAAATTAATGATCCGAGTAGTGATAATGCAAGCATTGTCGCGCCAATATGTGGAGCTAATTGCTGCAACGCATCTGCTAACTTTGGATTATCATTTGTATCATTTGTTTTACTTGCTGCATTTTGTGTATGTAAGGCATCATTATTAGCGGCTTTCTTTTCTGCTTCTGTAGGCGGATTAGAAGTGCTATTTTTCCCCGAAAGATTTTGTGTATGTTCTTTTGCCTTTGCAGTTTGGCTAGGCTGCAAAAGGTGATTGATAGCTGTAGAAAGAGATTTATAATCTATAATAGAAGATTGGAAATTAGAAATACTCCCCTTTGACACAGCTTTATTTTGCTTCGTTTTACTTCCGTCGTTTTGCTTATCTGAATCGGCCTGTTCTGTAGTCGGCGTTCCATTTTCTTTCGCAAAACGTTCTTTATCGTAGTTTGAAGCTAGAAAGTAAATAATTTGATAAAGACAAAGTGATAAAAGAATACAAAATAATAAGGTTTTGATGAAAATATTTTTGGTGATGTTGTCTTTGCTACGATTCGATTTTGTAGCCAATGCCTTTCACCGTTTTAATATAAGGAATTCCTAATTTTTTTCTTAAGTTTTTAATATGTGTATCTATAACTCTTACATCACCATAATGTTCATAGCCCCATACCTTATTCAACAAATCACTTCTTGATAATACTTTTCCTCGATTTTGCAGTAAAGTATAAATAATTTCAAATTCTTTTGTTGTCAATTCAATTTGATTACCATGAACATAAGCTGCATATGCTGTAGAGTTTAACATCAATTCATGGAATTGTAGTATAGTTGCAGCTTCTGCTTCCTTCGTTGCTGCCCTTCTTAATACAGCCTCTACACGCTTAATAAATACAGTGTAATGGAACGGTTTCGTAATATAGTCATCAATACCTAACTCAAATCCTTTAATTTCACTTTCTTCATTATGTAAGCCTGTTAACATAATGATTGGTACATCAGATTGTCCTCGCATAATTTTACAAATACTATAGCCATCTATATCTGGTAACATTACATCGAGGAGGACAAGATCGTATGAATTTTTTTGGAAAAGAAGAATACCTTCTGTTCCGGCACCAACTACATCAACGGTAAAGTTTTGTGCCATTAGAAATTCACGAATCAGTTCTTGTATATCTGGGTTGTCTTCAATCACCAGTATATGCGTCATAGTAACACCTCCTAAATAACGCTTTTTACTGCAATATTCGAATTCATCATTTTTCGAGTGACTCAGATTGTTTATACATATAATAAGCCCCCGCTATAAAATAATCATGAAGGTAGCAAGGGGAATAGTTTAGTGTTACTGAATAATTCAGAATTACAGTAGTTCTATTATAGTATGTATTATAAAATTTATAAAATATTATAACTGTATAATTTTAATATCTACGTTTATCAATGTTTAGATATTAGCTAATCAAATCTATTCCTATTATATATGTAAATACAGTTGTTTTGCTACTGTAAATGAATAAATAAAATAAGCCAAGACATAAAATTCTTGGCTACACATAAATCTTGTTTTTAGGCTATTTTACAGTGACAGTAGCTTGCTGCTGAACGCGCTCAAATAACCAGTGTATATCATTGTTATACATACGAATACAACCAAGTGTGGTCCATTTGCCGATTGCTTGATTATTGTTAGTTCCGTGAATCGCATAAGTTGTTCCGTAAGTTCCTGCCATATTTAATCCGAGCCAACGGTCACCAAGTGGATTACGTGGATCGCCGCCTTTAATTTTTCCTGTATAATAAGGGCGGTTTTTAATTTTATTTACGATTTGAAAAGTGCCTTTAGGTGTAGGTGTTGCAGCTTTTCCAGTAGCGACAGTAAAACTTTTTATAAATTTTCCATCCTGATAATAATCCATTTTATTTAACTGAGTGTCTACGATTAATTGATCTTTCGTTGTAGCTGCCTCTGCACTAGCGAATGGAAGAGTTAAAAATCCTAATGATAATAGTGCGCTTAATAATAATTTTTTCATTGTTATTCTCCTTTTACTATCGTAATAGTCTTACATACAATGAAGTTGTAATCCTCGTAATGCTTTATTTACATTTTCATCTAATGTTTCAAAGAATGTAGTGATTTTGCTGTTGTGTTTGTTGTTATCAATAAGTAATCTTTCATTTAATAAAAGCTCACCACGTAGTCCAAAACTTTGAACTTGAATATTTAGCTCATCTTCATTTTCAGAAATGATTGGTAAGAAATAGTGAAAAGCTTTTGTTGGAATGATGTAGCTTTTGCCAATCATGCTTTCTTGATTTGAATTAATCCATTTTTTCGTGACAATTTTAATATTCTTTTTTGAAACGATAAAAGATAGTGTTGTAGATTTTGTTAAACTTACGTCAAATTCACTTGTTTCACATATTTGTAAATTAAAAACGGTTTCATTTTGATGAGATTCAACATTTGTATTAATAAAATCGTGCATTTTATATGCTTCCATTTCGTATTCACCCTTTTTTCAATTTCGAAAAACGACTTATATTTATTCAAATTAATGCTTAGTCATATATTGGTTAAATTTTTCAACAAATTCCGATATAATCTTACAATACGTATATGAAGCTAATATGAAGTTAGCATGAGTTTGTGATGGTTTTTTATTGAGAACAAAATAAGAGAGCTTTTTTAGTGCTAAAAAATGGATAAAATCTGCATGTTATTAATGCGTCTTTTCGCTATTTCGACTTGGAAAATAATTTTTACTATTTAATAAAGAACGAAAATCATTAGTGTGACCCTTACAAAAATGTAATAAAAATGTAAGCTATTGTGATAGTTATTTCGACAATTTTTTTATACAATAATAGTAAGAAGTTGTACGTGATTGAAAGGAGAGATGACATGGAATGGATTCATGAATTATTTCAGCAATACGGGTATTATGTTGTACTTGTCGGCTTGCTGTTAGAATATATTGCACTTCCGTTTCCGGGAGAGCCAACATTAGCATATGCGGGATTTTTAGCACATAAGGGTGATTTAAGTTTACCGATTTTAATTATTCTATCCTTTATTGGGACAAGTGTAGGAATGACGATTCAATACTTTTTAGGAAATAAATTAGGTATGCCTTTCATTCAAAAGTATGGGAAATACGTATTTTTAACACAAAGAAAAATTGACTTAACGAGAATGTGGTTTGATAAGTATGGGTACTTCCTAATTTTTATTGGTTTCTTTATTCCTGGTGTACGTCATTTCACAGGATACTTTGCAGGAATTATTAATTTACCATTCCGTCGTTTTGCCATTACAATTTATTCAGGCGCTCTATTTTGGGTATCATTCTTCTTAATCGGTGGTTACTGGTTAGGTGGAAACTTACATGATATCTTTGGAGTGCTAGAAGGTCATATCGGTAAAATTATTTTTGGAGTTATTGTGATTGTAGCGGTTACGTTAGGTATTCGTTTCCGTAAGCAGTTAAAACGAGTATTACTACAAAACGCAAGTTAATATGAAATCCATTCTATGTCAGAATTTAGGAAGGCAGTGCAAAAGCACTGCCTTTTTTATTTTATTTTTAAGACTATGTTTAATGCACATTTTACATTCTTTATAGGAATTTGATACAGGATAAGAAATAAGTATTTTGTCAATTATTATAGTCGTAATGACAATTATAATTGACAAATATAAGGATATTATTTACAATTTTAATTAAATAAATGAAAAAGAGGGAAGACATGAAGCTTCAAAATCGAGTGAGGGAATTGCGAGCAAAGCATCGTTTATCACAAGGGGATTTAGGGAAAGCGATTGGATCATCACGGCAAACGATTAGTTTAATTGAGCGTGGGGATTATGCACCATCTATCGTATTGTCGTTAAAAATCGCACAAATTTTCAATGTACCGGTGGAGGAAATATTTACGTTAGTAGAGGGGGAAGAGGACGATGAAGAGTAAGCGAAAAAAACAATTTGATTCTGTGGGGAAAATAGCATTAAGTATGATAGGAGGATTTTTAACGTCTTATATAGCTTTAAATTTACTCTCGGATGAACCGAGAAAATTATCATCCAATACATTTATAGGTATATGTACTATTTTTGGAATTTTAATGATGTACTATACTTGGAAGAATACACGTATGTTAGCAGAGGCACGCGATGAAGAAGAGAGCGTACAAGGCAGAAAATTAGGCATTATAAGTATATATTTACGTGTAGGTGATATAGTTACGCAGGCATGGTTTGTATATGCAGTTATTACATGTAGACGTGCACTGTTGCAGGATACAAATGTTTCATTTGCGGTGTGGAATTTAGTAGCTTCTATTGCTTGTTTAACTACAGTAGTAATTATCGGACTTATAACAAAAAATCGTTATAATAAGCTATATCCTGAACAAGGTGTAACGTATATGGAATCTATGAAAATGTGGACGAAAAACGCAGATGAAGGATTAAAGCACATTGTGCATGAGGCTGGATATAAAGCATATGAATTTACGAATACAATATTGGCATATGTATGGTGGGCTGCCGTTATATATACAGCTGCTAGTAATATCGATTTTGTATTAATTGGCTTAATCTCATTTATTTGGATATTGCATCTTGGGAAGTTCATGTACGAAATGCAAAGGAAAATGATTTATTAAGGGGAGAAAAAGGTGGATATTTTAAGAAGGCCAGCTGGCTCAATGACAGTGGCGTTAATTCTGTCCATTTTATACGGAGTAATCCGAACTGGGAAATTAGAAGTAATTTTGAACCTATGGGCAATAGTTGGAATTTCATTATTAGTGTTAGCCATTCATGAGCTAGGACATGTAGTATTTGGTGTAATAGGTGGTTTAACATTTAAATTTATGACAGTAGGACCCATTACTATTCAAAAAGAAAAGGGAAAATTACGCATTCGAGCAAATAAATTATGGGCTTACTTTGGAGGCGTTGCAACACTAGTACCACCTTCTATAGAGACACCGAATCTTTCGAAAAAATGGGCGTGGCTCACTTTAGGTGGACCAATTACGAGTTTACTGTTTGGTATTACTTCCGGTTACATATACATGGTGAGTTATTATCAATATCTTTTATATTTTTCCTTTTTCCATTTTGCAATCTTTGCGGTTACAATTGTGCCGATAAAAGGAACGCTTATGAGTGATGGGATGCAATTTCTTATTTTAATTAAAGATGATGAAAGAGCTAGAAATCATTTATATGAGATTCAAATATCGAGTGAGTTATTTAGTTATAAAAGACCGAAAGATTGGGATGAAAGATTAGTAGAATTGAGTGAGGAGAAAATAAAAGAGAATAAAGGGATAAGAGAGATAATGAGTAGACTTATGCTTGTCTTTTTTGCTCGTGCAGATCAAGAGGGAATGGAAAGAGCGATACCGTATATAGAAAGAATTGTTCAACTACCTGTAACGAAAGAAAATAAGTTTTTCGTTAGTAGTTTTCATAGTTGGTATCTTTTATATAAAGCCCTTTATCAGATGGATAGTCTTTCTTTGCAAGAAGCAAAGGAACATGCAAAGGCTATTACAAAAATGGACTTAAACGGATATTATCGTACACAAGGAATTATCAAATATCTAGAGAATGATCTAGAAGCTTCCCATACTTATATGAAGAAAGCTGATAAAGAATTAAAGAGCGCCGAGAAGAGTGAGATGGGATATTTACAATTAGAAAGAGAATGGTTTGAGCAGTTGAAGGTGAGGGTATCTTACGATGGGTGAGGTATCCTCTTTTTTCTATGTCATCTTATGCCGTTCCATAAATAGCCCGGGGCGAGTAAAATGAGATAAGAAGAGCAAAGCTTGGAGGAAGTAAATATGGAAATTTTATCAATTATTTTGATAGTCTTGCTCATTTATGTTGTTTTTAAAGTGGCATATGTAGCATTAAAGATACTCGCGATCCTATTAATTATCTTTTTAATCGTAGAGTTCGGCAGTAAGTTGCTTGGGGGATAGGGTATATTGTGCGTTTCGAGTGTCGAAGGTTGTCGTTAAATCGATATCTTGTGTTGAACCGTTGATATAATGAAAAAATCGTTGATATAAGTGGAGAAATGATCGATATATTTGAAAAATCGTTGATATATTTTAGTGAATACGAAGTGGGGTATGTGGAAAAGAAGTTGCCGTTGGGTAGCTTCTTTTTATTGTAGTGGCAGGGTATAGAGCATAAATAGGTTGCCGAAAATTGCCGGTAAGTCGATATCCTGTGTCGAACGGTCGATATAATGAAAAAATCGCTGATATAAGTGGAGAAATCGCCGATATATATGGAGAATCGCTGATATAATCCGGTTGGTACTGGATGGGGTATGTGAGAAAGAAGTTGCCGTGAGGGCAACTTCTTTTTATCGTGATGCGGGGTATGCAAACCAACATAAAAAAGCTGGAAGAGTATCTTCCAGCTTAAGAGTTACTTTCAATTTGACGACCGCTATCTTCTTCAGTGTCTTGTAATAGGTTGAATACGTCTGCTAGGCAGAATGCAATGAACCAAGTCCATAGACCGTGGAAGAAAGCTGAGCTTAATTGAAGTGGTAATGTATAGTTTGTCATTGAGTAGGAAATACATCCACCAACGATTCCGATCATTGTTAATAACATTGTTTTTTGAGCATTTTCTTCTGGATTTAAGAGGAAGTAAATGTATCCGCCTAAAATTGAAGCGCTTACAAGCGTTTCGATTCCATTAAAGATGATATTCTCTCCAAGCTGAGTGTTTGTCCAGAAGCAGATTGTTCCGCCGATAATAGCAAACAGGACAGCTATTGTATATCGTATATATTGATTCATATGTTCATCTCCCTATGTAATAAGATGATTTGGAAGTCAAAAAGGTAGGTATAGTATATTGAAGTGAGTTTTAATTGTACGTATCTTTTTATAAAAAGATCATTGAAGAGTAACTAAGATGATCGGTTGTTTAAACCGTTACGTGTATGGTGTCTGAAATATACCCGACTGCTCGTTTCTTTTTGCTTGTAAAATAAGAGAAACTTCCAAGTCTATATACTCTTTTTTTTGTGAGTCTGCTTTCATTATAACACATTTAGGGACATAATAATAGAATTATCTGATTTTGTAATAAGTGTAAAAAATAAAAAGCGTAAGGAAATACCATTAACGGTGCAGTTTAGTGGAAGAAGGATTTTAATTTATTATGATGAAATATGTAATCAAGGTGAAATCTAAGAATGAGGCCTAAATACTATAAAAAATGTTTTATAGCATGAATGTAAGGGAGGAGAGCTAACTTGGAGTTCACAACAGAAAGATTAATAATTAGACCTTTTAAGAGTACTGATTTACAGGATGTATTTGCTATTTATAATAGTGATGATACATGTAAGTTCCTATTACATAATAAGTGGGCTCATGAAGACATGCAGAAAAGATTTAATAAGAAGCTAGCAAATAATGTACTTACTAAAGAAACAATATTAAGTTTGGCAGTTATATACAAAACTAAAGTAGTTGGTGATTTATCCGTATGGTACACAAATATGAAAGACACTGTTGAGATTGGTTATAGTTTTGCAAAGGAAGTAGCTGGGAGAGGTTTGGCAACAGAAGCAGTAAGTAGTTTGGTATTGAAATTATTTAATGAATGTAATGTACATCGTATACAGGCTAATCTTGATGCACGTAATACAGCTTCACAAAAATTGTGTGAACGAATAGGCATGAGAAAGGAAGCCCATTTCATACAAGATTTTTGGAATAAAGAGGAATGGACAGATAGTATTGTATATGGAATGCTATCCTCCGATTTGTAGTAATAAACTTAGTGATTTTATTATGCTAAAAGGTACGTTAGTTGAATAACAAAGGGCATAACATATTATATATGACTAATATGTTATGCCCTTTAATTTATTAACCTGTTTTATATGCGTTTGAAACGGCCGACAATTTCAACTGTTTCAGTAATGTTCATAAATGCTTTGTTATCCACTTGACGGATAATACGTTTCATTTCGCCTAACTCATAGCGAGTCACGACAGTGTAAATCATTTTTTTCTTATGGTTTGTATAGCCGCCGACAGCGTCTACCATTGTCACCCCGCGTATGCCGTGATGTAGTAGTGCGCTTTTTATTTCCTCGCCTTTTTCTGTAATAGTCATTATCGTTAATTTAATATGTTTCGTATGCACAGCGTCGATAACTTTGCTGACTACAAATCGACTAATTAACGTATAAAGTGTAATATCCCATCCGAAAATAAAACCTGCTGCTACAAGTAAGATTAAGTTGAATACAAATATGATTGCTCCAATTGAAACATCTCGATATTTCGCTACAATCAATCCGACAACATCAAAACCACCTGTTGAAGAAGCAAATCGGAATATAATTCCTGAAGCTGCTCCGCAGATAACACCACCGAATACAGAAGAAAGTAAAATATCGTCTGAAACTTGGTGTACCGGGATAATGTTCATCGCTAACGATGATACAGCTACAAAGTACGCTGTTAAAAAGGTTGTCTTCTTTCCTAAGTAAAAGTGACTTAAAATAAGAAGAGGAATGTTTAGTAAAAAGATAAGTGCACCGATATTGTAGTGCATTAAATAACCGATAATCATCCCTACACCAGCGAATCCACCGCTAATCATATTATGCGGGATAAAAAACATATTCATAGAAATTGCATACAAAATAGAAGCTATAAAAATAACAACCAACTGTATCATAAATTCTAAGTGAAATGTTTTAGCTGCTGGGAAGGATAAAAAGGCGGTGTCGGGAACGTAATCGGCGTCTCCTAGTTGACCCATAGTATGTTTCATCTCCATATTCATTTTTGATTACAAGAAGAGAATAAAGGTTTTTTCAAAAACTGGCAATAGTTTTATTATAATGCAAAAATTTTATAAATTTCTAATAAATCAAGCCTATTCATTGATGTGTGTGAATATGCTAAAGAAAGCGAATACAACGTTTCTTAATTATTGTTTTCTTGAGAAAATATGCAAAATACTTTTTTTGAAAATAAAAGGAAATAGAGAATATTTGCCCGATGTGCTAAAATGACCTTATTAAGGATGTGAAGCGATGGAATTTTTATTGCAGGATGCAATTCTATATATATCGTTTGTAACGACAGCACTTTGTTTATTAGAAGTTTTCTTCCTTGCTAATGTTTCTCGCTTTGTGCGTCAACAAGCATCAAGCGGTAGACAAAGAGCTTTTGCGTTAGTTGATACATGTGAAGATAGTGCGGGAAATGTACCGCTATTTTCAATTTTTTATAAATATGGAATGATTCGTTCCGTACGCAGACAAGAATCAAGTGAAGAGAATGATGAGGTTGGTCCGTATACACCAATGTTTCGCTAAATAATTACGAAACATTGGAGGAATGAACATGTTAAAATCATACCGAGCTGCGCTCATTAGTTTATCAGTAGTACTTGTTTTTGTTTTATCCGGCTGCAGTAATGCAGGCACAATTGATTCACATAGTACGGGAATATGGAACCATTATTTCGTATATCCAATCTCGTATATGATTCAATTTGTTGCTCATCATATACCGGGAGCTAGCTTCGGGGTTGCTATCATTATTATGACGCTCGTTATTCGTTCAGCCATGATTCCATTAGCTGTTTCGCAATATCGCAGCCAAGCGAAAATGAAGAAAATGCAACCTGAATTGCAGAAGCTAAAGAAAAAATACGGTGATGTAAGCAAAGACCTTGAAAAACAAAAGCAGTATCAAAAAGAAATGTCAGAACTAATGAAATCAGGCGGTTGGAATCCACTTGCTGGTTGCTGGCCAATTTTTATACAAATGCCGATTTTCTCTGCTTTGTATTATGCGATTAGCAGAACGGAAGAGATTCGCACATCTTCGTTTTTATGGGTGAACCTAGGACATGCAGATCCATATCATATATTACCGATTATTGCAGCGTTAACGACATTTATTCAGATGAAAGTTTTCCAATCGAATATTACACCTGGAGAACAAGTACAGATGCTAAAGATGCAGCAAATTATGATGCCAGCAATGATTCTATTTATGGGGTTTGCGGCGCCATCAGGACTTGTGTTGTACTGGATAACAGGTAACTTATTTACAATGACACAAACAATTGTATTAAGAAAAATAATGGAACGTGAAGAGTTACAATTACAAAAAGCATAGAGAAACACCGCTCATTACGAGCGGTGTTTTTTATTTGAATCGTTAAGGAAATTTTAAGAAACCAATATTACTATTGGCGTTGTATACGAAAGTGTACATGCTTTAGAAATATGAAGGAGGAAATTTCCTATGAAGAAGAAAACAGTTGGTTATTTAGCGATTGCAGGTGCTTTATCATTCGGAATCATTGGAGGAGTCGGTGTTCCGGCATTCGCGGCAACAAATACTCCAACAGCTGAGCAAGCGACAAAAACAGTGAAAAAAGATTTAGATGCCGCTACAAAACAAAAAGTAAAAACGATTATGGACGATACAAAGAAACAGTTACAGGAGCTAGGTGTAAAGCTTCCAGAAAAAGAAAAACGTAAAGAAATGTTTGCGGGATTAGATGAACAAACAAAAGAAAAAGCGAAATCCATTTTAGAGCAAGAAAAGTCTGGAAAATTAACACGAGAACAAGCAAAAGAGGAATTAACAAAGTTAGGCGTAAAAATGCCGGAGAAAGGTAAGCGTGGAGACATGTTTGCTAACTTAGATGAACCGGCGAAAGAGAAAGCGAAGTCGATTTTAGAGCAAAAGAAATCTGGAAAATTAACGCATGAGCAAGCAAAAGAGGAATTAACAAAGCTAGGCGTGAAAATGCCGGAGAAAGGTAAACATGGAGACATGTTTGCTAACTTAGATGAACAGGCAAAAGAAAAAGCAAAGTCAATTTTAGAGCAAAAGAAATCTGGAAAATTAACGCATGAGCAAGCAAAAGAAGAATTAACAAAATTAGGTGTGAAACTTCCAGAGAAAGAGAAGCATGAAGACATCTTTGCAGGATTAGATGAAGCAACAAAAACAAAAGCAAAAGCGATTTTAGACAATGAAAAGAAACAATTAGAGGAATTAAATGTGGATCTTCCGCATCACAAGTTTTTTATGAAAAAAGAAGATAAATAATTGATTTATGTATCTTTCGTGGGGCAACCGGAAGGCACGTGCGAGGACCGATTTCTACTTATAGAAATCGGTCTCTTTTAATGATTCAATAAAATTCTTTTCATAGTTAGTATGTATCCGAAGACGCAGTAGAAGATTGCAAAACCGATAAACACTTCCGTATATTGATATTTACCCAATACGTAGAAGGAAACAGCTGGTATAATAGCTACCGCTAAAATGCTATAACCAGGATACTTGTGCCGATGCATGATAGCGAATAGAACAGAGAGAAACGTAGCAATGATACAAAAAACAGCAATCATTATTGGTGCACCTCCTATATAAATTATACCATTTTTAGGGAATTAGAGAAATATTACAGCTTCTGTTATAATATAAGAAGATAAATATTTCCTATGTTATATAAAAAATATATTGATTTTTTCTAACAATTCAATATAATGAACAATAACTACAAAATTCGACATCAAGAAGTGATGATGAGGACACGATCAATTTTTTACGATTTCCAGAGAGGGAAGCCTTTGGCTGTGAGCTTCCTAATACGGAAAAATAGATTACCACCTCTGAACTGCAGCAGTGAACGAGCATCTAGTAATTGCTTGCCGGCAAAAACCGTTATTTAGACTTGAGAAATTGGTGAAGTGTATTACTTTACGAATTGAAACAAGGGTGGAACCACGAATACAACACTCGTCCCTTTTTTAGGGAGGAGTGTTTTTTTATTTCATTTTTGCATCACACTAGGATTGGAAGGAGGATACGCAGCATGCATCATGATGAGAAGAACAAAATTGGTTTAACAGTAGCACTTTCTATCGTAGTAGGAACGATTATTGGATCTGGTGTGTTTATGAAACCAGGGAGCGTATTAGATTACTCGGGGAGTTCTAATATGGCCATTCTTGCTTGGGTAATTGGTGGTCTGTTGACGCTAGCAAGTGGTTTAACAGTAGCTGAAATTGGAGCGCAAATCCCGAAAAATGGTGGGTTGTATACGTATTTAGAGGAGATTTACGGAAGTTTTTGGGGATATTTATCAGGTTGGATGCAAACAATTGTTTATGGACCTGCTATTATCGGAACATTAGGTTTATACTTTAGTTCTTTAATGATTAATTTTTTCTATTTAGATAAAGTGTGGAATTTACCAATCGCAATTGGAACGGTTGTGTTCCTTGGCGTTGTAAATAGCATGGGAACAAAATACGGAGGTATCGTTCAAACAATCACGACAATTGGGAAGATGATTCCGATTGTGTTAATTGTTGTGCTAGGTTTCTGGAAAGGGAATAGCGATATTTTTAACGTAGTTGTGCCGATATCGGAAAATCAAAGTATCGGTATGGCAATTTTAGCAACGTTATTTGCTTATGACGGCTGGATTTTACTTGCTTCGATTGGTGGAGAAATGAAGAATCCAACAAAGTTATTACCGAAAGCAATGACAGTAGGGATTTTAATCGTAACGGCTGCTTACGTATTAATTAACTTGGCATTATTAAATGTATTACCAGCAGCGAAAATTGTAGACCTTGGAGAAAATGCAACAGCGACAGCTGCAGGCATGTTACTTGGAGAATATGGCGGAAAAATTATTAGTATCGGTATTATCGTTTCTATTTTCGGCTGTTTAAATGGAAAGATTTTAACATTCCCACGTATTCCAATGTCTATGGCGGAACGTGGACAACTTCCATTTTCTAAGTTTATTGCAAAGGAAAGTCCAAGATTTAAAACACCAGCAAATGCGATTACTGTTGAAATCATTTTAGGGATTATTTTAATGATTATTAGTGATCCGAATAAGCTATCTGAGATTTCCGTATTCATTATTTATATTTTCTACGTAATGACGTTTATTGGTGTCTTTATTTTAAGAAAACGTAATAAGAATAAAGAGCGTGCATATAGTGTACCGTTATTTCCAATCGTACCAATCGTAGCGATTTTAGGTTCGTTCTTTGTAATCGGTAGTGCGATTATTAACGATCCAGTAAGTTGTTTCTTATCGATTGGAATTGTATTTACGGGACTTCCGGTGTATTGGTATTTAAATAAGAAGAAAGAAACAGAATGATGAAAAGGTAGGCGTATTATACGCCTACCTTTTTTACTGTAAAAAAATTGTACTTGCGTCCATTTTCTATTTTGGTTACTATAGTCGTAGTAACCAAAATAGAAAGCGTGGGGAAAGACTTGAATTTTCGTGTTTATATTTTAGCTATCGCGGCTTTTGTAGTCGGAACGGTTGAGCTAATTATAGGAGGAACGCTCGATTTAGTTGCCAATGATTTAGGAGTATCTATTAGCGCAGCTGGTCAGCTTATAACAATATTTTCGGTAGTATTTGCTTTGTCAGGTCCAGTTTTATTAGGTTTGACAGGGAAGTTTGAAAGAAAAACATTGTATGTTGGAGCATTATCAATTTTCTTAATCGGAAATATTATTTCGGCATTTAGTGTGAATTACGGAATGCTGATGTTCTCAAGGGTTATTTGTGCGGCGAGTGGTTCATTAATTATTGCACTATCGGTAACACTTGCTTCTAGTGTAGTAGAACCGCATTTTCGTGCGCGTGCAATTGGAATCATTTTTATGGGAATTAGTGGATCACTTGTACTTGGAGTACCGCTTGGTCTTGTACTCGGAAATGCATACGGATGGCGTGCACCATTTGTATTAATTTCGGTATTAACAGTTATGGCAATTGCTTGTATTTCATTATTCTTAACGAAAGTACCACCGACATCGGTATTATCAATAAAAGAACAACTTGCTACTTTAAAAGATAAAAAAATTGTAAGTGCACAGTTAACATCATTTTTGTTTTTAACAGGGCATTTAACATTGTATGCATATTTAACACCGTTTTTAAAAGATGTCATGCATGTTGAAGCAAACTGGATTAGTGTGTTTTACTTTATTTTCGGAATCGCAGCAGTAATTGGTGGCGGCTTTGGTGGCTGGCTTGCTGATAAATGGGGATCGAAGAAAAGTATTATTTCCATCATTATCGTATTTGCGTGTGCAATCTTCATACTGCCATTAATGACATTCTCATTCCCGCTCTTCATCATTATGATGGGACTTTGGAGTATGCTGAGCTGGGCGATTTCACCAGCGCAACAAAACTATTTAATTGAAATTGCACCAGAATCAGCTGGTATTCAGCAAAGTTTAAATAACTCTGCCCTTCATTTAGGAATTGCACTTGGTTCAACAGTAGGCGGAGTTGTTATCGAAAAATCATCTGTTATATATAATGCTTGGGTAGGCGGTGGCTTTATTATATTAGCACTGCTTTGCGCGATTTTCTCGATTACGAGAGGACGCTCTACTCAGTTCGTGAAAGAAGAATCTATCGTTTGATAGGTTCTTTTTTTATTTGTAAAAAATTGCAGGTTTTAGTAGAAAGATGGAGAATTTGTATGTAGCGAGGTGATGTATATGTATACGAATTTTTCAATTATTGGTCTTCTAATTTCAATGCTCCCTTTGTTTCTTATTATTCTTGCACTTAGATGGGTTCGTTTCATCTATAAAAATTCAGAGAAACAGGTAGAGCAAAATGAGAAAATCATTGAGCTGTTGATGGAGATAAAGGAACAAAACGAAAAGGAGTCTAAGTGAAAAACTAGACTCCTTTTTATTATTTAATTAGTATCTTAATTTCATCAACAAACTCTTAATTTCCTCATCTTCCATAAAGAGGTCATGGTGCTTCTGGGTGATCTTTGCAAGTGCAACGTCGTGATAGAAAAATTCTGTAAAGAACTTCACGAAAGGTTGTGACATTGTTTTCATCGCTTGCCATGACTCTTGTTCTACGCCAGCAAATAAAATTTCACGATCGTCAACGATGAGTAGCAAGTAGCGCTCTAATGCATTAGGTTCTTCAGCTGGGATTAGAAAATGCATGTTTTCTAAGTCTGTCTCTACTTCTCCAACAATAAGGGATTCAATTTGAACACCTTGTTTTGCTTTTTGTTCTAGTAAAGGAAGATATTCTAAAAGAGTATCATTCCAAGCTGAAATGCGGATTGATTCTTTTGCACTTTCAATGAGTTCTTTACTTTGAACTCGAATAGAAGATTGCATTTTTAAGCTCCACACACGGTCATCTGTAAATGATTTTTTTGATATATTTGTTTCCAGTTCTTTAATATTTGATTGGAATTCTGTCGTTAATTTTTCAATTGCTAGCTTTAGTGGTAATGCTGTATACAATTTTTTCTTTTCTGAAACAGAATCCATTACCATTCCTTTATCGATTAGGCGTGCTAGCACTTCATATATTTTTGCTTTTGGAACACCTGAATGCTTCACAATTGTTGTAGCATCTAATGGTTCATTGCTTGATACGACAACTTCATAAGCTTGGCTTTCATATTGTGAGAAACCGAATTTTTGTAACATAGTTCCCTCCGAACGAATGAGATTATATTTTAAGGATAATGAACTATTTGTTTTTGCACAAGTGGTAGTCCGTTTTCTAATTGTATTAAGGTGAGAATTAATTTCAATTTTTTAATTTTATCTATTATACTTAATATAATGATTAATAAGATTTTAATTTAATGCGAAGGGGATGCTTTGGGGAAGATGTTAAGAAGTTTACGTTTAAAAATTGCGGTAGTGTTTTCAGTTCTTATTTCTATGATGTTCGTAATATTGGGTACAGCTGTGTATCAATTACAGAAAGAAAAGGAAGTGCGTTCCTTAGACGAGTATTCTCAAAATGCGATGGATCTTGTAACAGAGCAACTTACGACATTTGTTCAAAGAACGGATGAAGATATGGGGTATTACGCGAACAGTGAGATGATTCGTAATATACTTCAAGGTGGGGTTACTCCAGAAGAGGAAGCGTTTTTAACGAAAGAGTTTGCGGAGTATAAAAAGAATCATCCTGGTATTTTAGATTTATATATTGGTACGAAAGATAAAAAAACATTAAGTGCCAATCTTGCTGAAGGTGGGCAAGTGCCAGAAGGATACGATCCAACGACAAGACCATGGTATAAAGATTCAGAGGCTGATGTAAAAAAGGTCCATTGGGGACAACCTTCTTATGAAATTGCAACAGGAAAGTTAAGTGTAGGTGTTTCTAAAGCAATTACAGCTCAAGATGGATCTATATTAGGCGTTGTTGCGATGGATGTATCGCTTGGGACGATTCAGAAGTTGCTTCACAATATTCAATACAATAATGACGGAGAAATGTTTATTATAAATGATAAAAATATGGCTCTTGTTTATCCAGAAAAGATAGGAAAAGATGTTTCTAAAGAGCCACTTATAAAGAGCTTAAATAAAGAGGTAACAAAATATGCGGTCACTACAATAAAAGGTGAAGATGTAGTTGTTTACAGTCAATCATTTGATACGATGAAATGGACGATAGGAATCTTTTATCCGAAAGAAACGATCGATGGGCTATTAAATAGTACGAGAAATACAGTTATTATAATGGCATGTATTAGTTTATTAGTTGGAATCGTAGCTTCCTACTTGTTCTCAAGAAGATTAGCAAGACCACTTCAACTATTAAAGAATCACGTGCAAAAAGTAGCAGAAGGCGATTTAACGCTGCGAATGAAAGTGACAAGTAAAGATGAAGTTGGAGAGTTGACTAAGCACTTTAATGATATGGTTGAACAAATGAATGAAATGGTAAGTAAAATTAAAAACAGCGTATCAACGGTGCAACAATCAACGAATAGTTTACATTACTTAACGAATGAAACAGTAGCGGCTAGTAGAGAAGTTTCAGGAGCAATGGATGATGTGAGTGGAGGAGCCTCTACTCTTGCGAATAGTGTGGATGAAGTTTCAGCTCAGCTCGAGAATATGGCGGAGTCAGTGGAACAAATGAATAGCTCCGTCGGTGAAATAAAAGGAGTGGCTGGCAAAGCGGAAGAGGCATCTAAGCAAGGATTAAATACAATGAGGAATTTAATCCGTACGAGGGGACAATCATCTTCGATTGTTGTTCATACAGAAGAAGCATCGGATAAGTTAGAACAAAGAGTTGGATCGATTCAAAATGTTGTTGAGCTTATAAAAGGCATTTCGGACCAAACAAATTTACTTGCTTTAAATGCATCGATTGAAGCTGCCCGTGCAGGTGAGCAAGGTAAGGGATTTGCGGTTGTTGCTGAAGAGGTTCGGAAATTAGCGGAACAATCAAAAGAGGCAACCGGAGAAATCACAACGATGATTGGTGATGTACAATTAGAAGTAAAAAGGGTTGTAGAAGTTGTAAGTAAATTGAAAGACATTGCAGATGTACAAAATAAAGTGACGACAGAGGCGGAAATGGAGTTCCGCACA
Organism: Bacillus sp. 007/AIA-02/001; assembly: GCF_004634455.1. Classification (NCBI taxonomy): domain Bacteria; kingdom Bacillati; phylum Bacillota; class Bacilli; order Caryophanales; family Bacillaceae; genus Bacillus; species Bacillus sp. 007/AIA-02/001. Next base: position 104,205 of record NZ_SEIY01000004.1, on the reverse strand, counting down.
ATTATGTCAGTTGTAAATACGATTAGTACTTCAGTTGAAAAAATTGTAGAAGAGGTACATAACATAGGTTACGAGCAAGGGGAAATTACAGCGGTAATGCATACAATTGCTGGTACGAGTCAAGAAAGTGCAGCTGTTTCTGAAGAGGTACATGCTGCAACGGAATCACAGGTGAATCATTTAGAAAAGGTAGCTCACACGATGGAAAGTTTGACAGAACATATGAGAGATTTAGAAAGATTAGTCGAGCAGTTTAAAGTGGAAGAGTAACATATTAGTAAAATGATGAGGATTTCGGTAAAATAGACAATGGATATATAAGAAACGATTATAGGAGGAAGACTACTATGGCAATTGTTGATGTATCGATTATTCCAGTAGGAACAGGTAATCCAAGTGTTAGTGAATATGTAGCAGAAGTACAAAAGGTGCTAGAGAAAAATGCGGATCGCGTGAAGTATCAATTAACACCGATGAATACAATTATTGAAGGAGATCTTCCTGTCATTCTAGAAGTAATTCAACAAATGCATGAAGTTCCATATACGAAAGGTGCGCAGCGCGTTGCAACAACAATTCGTATTGATGATCGTCGTGATAAAGTAAGCACAATGGAGAAAAAATTAAACTCTGTTCGATCAAAATTATAAAGAAAAGCAGCGATTTTCGCTGCTTTTTTCATATAGGAGGTAAATAAGATGAGTGAAAAGTTTAACGAACAATTTGACGGGTTGTTAGAGAAATACACGGAACTGTTACTTGGAGAGAGCAATGAAGAGAGAAAAGAACAGGTACAGAAGTGGGCACTGTATTCTTACATAGCGAAGACGATGCCAGCTTTAGTGAAGCATTGGAATGAGACGTATCCCGATGCGAAAGAAGAGATGGTGCAGTTAATTACGGATATTAAAAGGCTGAATGAAGAGAAGCGAAATGAGCAATAAAAAAACTTGAGGGAAATATAATCGTAAGTTTTCTGTATTAATATCCTTATATAATTTACATGGAATATTAAGGGTTTTATAGGCATGTCGAATATTTTCGACATGCCTATTTTATGCCTATTAAACTCCATTTTTCTAAATGTCGAAAAATATTTCAGGTATATTTATAAGCAGAAATATAGGTTTTTAAATGTTTTTATAGTATTTTATAAATTATCTAAATAATTATTTGTATCCAATAATTTTAAACAATGATATAATTTTGAAGAGGGGTAAAAAACAGATAAATCACAGTCATAGGGGTGAATTACATGGAACAATTAATGCGAAATTCGTTTCTTTTCTTGTCAAAAAATAAAGCGCTAACAAAACTGGCTAAAAAGTACGGTTTACGCTTTGGTGCAGGTCGCTTTGTCGCAGGGGAGACAATTGAATTAGCGACAGCAGCTATTAAACAATTGAACAAGCAAGGACTTTGTGTAACAATCGATTATTTAGGGGAATTCGTTGATAATGAAGCGGAAGCAAATGAAATGGCTAACCAATCGATTGAAGCAATCCGTGCAATTGGAAGAGAAGGTCTTGATTCGCAGCTTTCTTTAAAGATGACTTCTATGGGATTAGATATCTCTGATGAAATCGTAATGAACAATATGCGCCGTATTTTAGAAGCGGCGAAAGAAAATGGTGTGTTCGTTACCATTGATATGGAAGACTATACACGCTGTGGTAAAACAATTGATATCTTTAAACAATTAAAATCTGAATACGATAATATTGGTACTGTTATTCAAGCTTACCTATATCGTACAGAAAAAGATATTGAAGATTTAAATGCTTATAATCCTAATTTACGTCTTGTAAAAGGTGCTTATAAAGAACCTGAAGAAGTGGCATTCCCAGACAAGAAAGATGTAGATGACAATTATAAAAAAATTATTAAAATGCACTTATTAAATGGAAATTATACTGCAATTGCTTCACATGACGAAGCGATTATTGAATATACAAAAAAACTTGCTGAAGAACACAACATTCCAAGGGATCAATTTGAATTCCAAATGTTATATGGTATTCGTAATGAGCGTCAACTTGAGCTAGTAAAAGAAGGCTACAAAATGCGTGTTTACGTACCTTATGGAAACGACTGGTATGGATATTTCATGCGTCGTCTAGCAGAGCGTCCAGCAAACGTTGCGTTCGTATTAAAAGGTATGGTTAAAAAATAACCAAGGAGAAAATACTCCTTGGTTATTTTAATTGCTGAAATGCATAATGTGCCATTTTCTTCGTATCAGGATACAGTTGCTTGCGGGTAGAAGATAATACAACATTAATGACACGTTTACCGTCTTTTTCATCCACTGTTACGACTGTATATTTGCCAAGTGCTGATAGACCGCTTTTACTTCCAATCGCATATGGATCGTCATATAGTTCTTCTCGTCCGTAGTTTGCGATGTTTGGAGAGCGTTCTGAAGTATGTAGAGTTGTACGCGTTGAATTCATATATTCTAAAACAACTGGATACTTTAATGCTTCTTTCGTAATAATAGCAATGTCATATGGCGATACTTTATTTCCAAGTGCATCAGCACCACTTGCGTTCTTGAAAGTCGCATGCTTTGTACCAAGTTCCTTCGCTCTAGCATTCATCATTTTCACAAATTCATTTTTTGATCCTGCGATATGTTCTGCAATTGATTCAGCTATTGGATCTGCACTAATGATAAGCATAAGTTTTAATGCCTCATCACGCTTTAATTTTTCTCCAGCACGAAGTTTAATTTTCTTGCTTTGACTTTCTGTTTTAATTGCGTTTTCTGTAACTGTAATTTCTTCATCTTCTTTTACATTCTCTAGTAAAAGAAGGGTTGTCATCATTTTGGCTATACTAGCCGGATAAGAGCGTTCGTCTTCACGTTTCCCATACAAAATTTCACCTGTGTCTGCATCGATTGTAACTCCGTATTGCCCAGTAATATTAGGTTGATCAGCTCTTACAGATTGTTGCCTTTGTGCATAAGAGAAGAAAATCATCCCTGTAAATAGTGTAGCAATCATTACAATCATAACTATTGTTCGTTTCATTATAATTCCCTCATTTGTTACAAATAAATTGGGCAGAAAAAGCAGCCATTAATCATTATGCCACGTTCTCTGCCCAAAAATATAGCGTTATTTTTCGCCCATATTATGCTTTTTATATTGTTGGTTATTACCTTGACGTCCTTTTTCCACGCCGTGGTTATGCGGACCTGCATTTCCAGTTACACTAGCTGCACTAATTCCAGCCTTTGAAGGGTTCTTCTTAAGTTTTGCCATATATATTCCTCCAGTTTCGTCAGATTATAAAAAGGGAAAGTGTATTTTAGTGAAGAAAATACATATATAGCATGGCCAAATGAAAGAAAAATATTTATTTCAGAAAATTTTATCAATAAATATATTGCGAAAATTTAAACAGTATCATATATTTATTAGTAGAGGCTCACTCATTGATTGCGACTTATGTCGAAAAATTGAATGAGCATTCATTCAAGAATAGGGGGAGAATTGGATGTTCCAAATTAAAAAGGCTGCTGTTCTAGGTTCAGGCGTAATGGGTTCGGGAATTGCGGCACACTTAGCTAATATTGGTATTCCGACATTATTGCTTGATATTGTACCACCTGCGCTTACGAAAGAAGAAGAAGCGAAGGGACTTACATTAGAACATAAAAGTGTGAGAAATCGTTTTAGTAATACGGCTGTGCAAAAACTATTAAAGCAAAAACCAGCTCCTCTGACAGTGAAAGGAAATCTAGCACTGATTGAAGCAGGTAACTTAGAAGATGATCTTGAGCGTCTAGCTGATGTAGATTGGATTATTGAAGTAGTAGTTGAAAACTTAGATATTAAAAAGAAATTATTTGAAAAAGTAGACGCTGTTCGTAAACCGGGCTCAATTGTAAGCTCGAATACGTCAGGCATTTCAGTTGAAAAAATGGCAGAAGGTCGTTCAGACGACTTCCAGAAACACTTCTTAGGCACACACTTTTTTAACCCACCACGATATTTAAAACTTCTAGAGGTAATACCGACGAAAGAAACAGATCCACAAGTATTAAGCTTCATGAAACTATTTGGCGAAGACGTTCTTGGAAAAGGCGTTGTTATCGCAAAAGATACACCAAACTTTATTGGAAACCGCATCGGTACGTATGGTTTACTTGTTACTCTTCAAGAGATGGTAAAACGCGGCTATAGCATTGGGGAAGTTGATTCTGTAACAGGCCCACTTATTGGTCGTCCGAAGAGCGCAACGTTCCGCACATTAGATGTTGTCGGTTTAGATACATTCGTACACGTTGCAAATAACGTATATGAAAATGTGCAAGAAGAAGAGCGTGATGTATTTAAAGTACCAGCCTTCATGCATGACATGCTTGAGAAAAAATGGCTTGGAAGCAAAACAGGTCAAGGCTTCTTCTTAAAACAAGGAAAAGAAATTTTAGAACTAAATCCTGAAACGATGGAATATGAAGCGCGTAAAAAATTAAAAGCTGCATCCGTAGAGTTAAGTAAACAAGAAAAAGGATTAGCGAATAAATTGAAAGCGCTTGTATACGCAAAAGACCGCGCAGGAGAGTTATTATGGAACATCATTACACCAACTCTTTTATACTCTGCAAAACTGCATAAAGAAATTGCTGACGATATCGTTGCAATTGACCAAGCGATGAAGTGGGGCTTCGGCTGGGAGCAAGGACCGTTTGAAGTTTGGGATGCAATCGGCGTTGAAAAATCTGTTCAAAAGATGGAAGAAAACGGCGTAGTCGTTCCTACTTGGGTGAAAGAAATGTTAGAGAAAGGTTTCACTACTTTCTATAAACATGATAACGGCGATAGCTACTATTACGATAATGGCGAATATAAGCTAATCGAACGTAATAAAAAAGCAATTTCTCTTAAGCAATTAAAAGCGAAAAATGGTGTATTAAAGAAAAATAGCGGAGCGAGCTTAATTGATTTAGGCGACGGCATCCTTTGCTTAGAGTTCCATTCGAAGAGTAATGCAATCGGTATGGATATTACGCAAATGATTAACTACGCTGTTGATGAAGTAGAAAAGAATTATAAAGGTCTTGTTATCGGTAACCAATCGAAGAACTTCTGCGTTGGTGCGAACCTAGCAATGATCTTAATGGAAGCACAAGACGACAACTACTTTGAAATTGAGTGGGTTGTGAAAAACTTCCAAGATGCAATGACGAAAATTAAGTACTCTTCTAAGCCAGTTGTAGCAGCACCATACGGTATGACGCTTGGCGGAGGTACAGAAGTTTGCTTACCAGCAGCGAGCATTCAAGCTTCTAGTGAAACGTATATGGGCTTAGTAGAAGTTGGTGTTGGCTTAATCCCTGGCGGAGGCGGTAATAAAGAGCTATACATTAAACACTTAAACAAAATGGCAAACGGTGTAGAGTTTGATCTGCAAAAAGTTGCAAATAAAGTGTTCGAAACAGTCGCAATGGCGAAAGTTTCAACTTCAGGACAAGAAGCAGTTTCTCATAACTTCTTAGGTGATAAAGATGGTATTAGTGTGAATGGTGATCACTTACTATACGATGCGAAACAGAAAGCACTTGCTTTATATGAAGCTGGTTATAAAGCGCCGATCCGTAAAAAGATACCAGTTGTTGGGGAAACAGGATATGCAACTCTTGCACTTGGTGCGGAAGCAATGCATTTATCTGGTTACATTTCAGAGTACGATCTTCACATTGCTAAGAAACTTGCATATGTCATTGCGGGCGGAAAAGTGCCGTACGGAACAGAGGTTGATGAGCAATATTTATTAGATGTAGAACGTGAAGCATTTATTAGCTTAGTAAGTGAGATGAAATCACAAGCAAGAATGCAGCACATGCTTGTAAAAGGAAAGCCATTACGTAACTAATAACGAGGGGAGATATCGTTCATGAGAGAAGCTGTCATTGTTGCGGGAGCAAGAACACCAATTGGAAAAGCAAAGAGGGGTTCATTAAAAACAGTTCGTCCTGACGATCTAGGGGCGTTAGTAGTAAAGGAAACGTTAAAGCGTGCGAATTATGAAGGACCAATCGATGATTTAATTTTCGGTTGTGCGATGCCAGAAGCAGAGCAAGGTTTAAATATGGCTCGTAATATCGGCGGATTAGCAGGACTTTCTTACGATGTTCCAGCTATTACGATTAACCGTTACTGTTCTTCAGGTTTACAAAGTATCGCTTACGGAGCTGAGCGTATTATGCTTGGTCACTCTGAAGCTGTATTATCAGGCGGAGCAGAATCAATGAGTTTAGTTCCAATGATGGGACACGTTGTTCGTCCGAATAGTCGCCTTGTAGAAGCGGCTCCAGAATATTATATGGGTATGGGACATACAGCAGAGCAAGTTGCTGTGAAATATGGAATTTCTCGTGAAGAGCAAGATGCATTTGCAGTAAGAAGTCATCAACGTGCTGCGAAAGCATTAGCTGCAGGAAACTTTGCTGATGAAACAGTACCTGTAGATGTGACGTTACGCTCGGTTGGATCAAACAATAAACTTCAAGAAGAAACAATCACTTTCGCACAAGACGAAGGTGTAAGAGCAGAGACGACACTAGACATTTTAGGAAAATTACGTCCAGCATTTAACGTTCGCGGTTCTGTAACAGCTGGTAACTCTTCACAAATGAGTGATGGTGCAGCATCTGTATTATTAATGGATCGCGAAAAAGCAGTGAGCGATGGCATGAAGCCACTTGCGAAATTCCGTTCATTTGCAGTAGCTGGCGTACCACCAGAAGTAATGGGAATCGGCCCAATCGCTGCAATTCCAAAAGCGTTAAAACTAGCTGGCTTAGAGTTATCTGATATTGGCTTATTCGAACTAAATGAAGCATTTGCTTCTCAATCGATCCAAGTTATTCGTGAACTTGGTTTAGATGAAGAAAAAGTAAACGTAAACGGTGGTGCAATCGCACTTGGACATCCACTTGGCTGTACAGGAGCAAAACTAACACTATCTCTTATTCACGAAATGAAACGTCGCAACGAACAATTCGGTATCGTAACAATGTGTATCGGCGGCGGAATGGGAGCAGCGGGAGTATTTGAATTACTTTAAAAAGTGCAGGTGGCTCGTTTAGAACAGGAGGGCGTTGGAAGCCCTGACGAAGAGGCGCTTTTTGCCTCAAAGGAAGGGGTGAAACGACCGACTGTTTTAGCCACCGAACATTCTAGCCGCTGGAACTGGATTATAAAAAAAATGGAAGCAACAAAGGTTTATAAAAAAAGGGAGAGCTAGCTTCTTTCAAAAAGAGAGAAGCGGCTCATGAAAATATGAAGGAGGAAATTTTCATGGAAAAAACAGTAGGAAATGCGGTTAAAGGCGGTAGCTTTTTAGTAGATGAGATTACGATTGATCAAGTGTTTACGCCAGAAGATTTTTCATCTGAGCATAAAATGATTGCTAAAACGACAGAGGACTTTATCGTAAATGAAGTTCTTCCAGAGCTTGAATATTTAGAGCAACATGAGTTTGATCGCTCAGTTCGTCTTTTAAAAGAAGCTGGAGAACTTGGTTTATTAGGCGCTGACGTACCAGAAGAGTACGGCGGAATTGGTCTTGATAAAGTAAGCTCAGCGTTAATCGCAGAGAAGTTCTCTCGCGCTGGTGGCTTTGCAATTACTCACGGTGCTCACGTAGGTATCGGCTCTTTACCAATCGTATTATTCGGTAACGAAGAGCAAAAGAAAAAATATTTACCATTGCTTGCAACTGGTGAAAAATTAGCTGCATACGCATTAACAGAGCCAGGTTCAGGATCTGATGCATTAGGCGCAAAAACAACTGCACGTTTAAATGCAGAAGGTACACATTATGTATTAAACGGTGAAAAACAATGGATTACAAACTCTGCATTCGCTGACGTATTCGTTGTATATGCAAAAATTGATGGCGAGCACTTCTCAGCATTTATCGTAGAGAAAGACTACGCTGGCGTATCTACAAGCCCAGAAGAAAAGAAAATGGGTATTAAATGTTCTTCAACTCGTACGTTAATTTTAGAAGATGCGTTAGTACCGAAAGAAAACTTACTTGGCGAAATCGGTAAAGGTCATATTATCGCATTCAACATTTTAAATATCGGTCGTTATAAATTAGGTGTTGGTACAGTTGGATCTGCGAAACGTGCAGTAGAAATTTCAGCACAATATGCAAACCAACGTCAACAGTTCAAACAACCAATCGCTCGCTTCCCATTAATTCAAGAGAAACTTGCGAATATGGCAGCAAAAACATATGCAGCTGAAAGCTCTGTATATCGTACAGTAGGTTTATTCGAAAGCCGCATGAGCACATTATCTGAAGAAGAAGTAAAAGACGGTAAAGCAGTAGCAGCTTCTATCGCTGAATATGCAATCGAGTGCTCTTTAAACAAAGTATTCGGTTCTGAAGTATTAGACTATACAGTAGATGAAGGTGTTCAAATTCACGGTGGTTATGGATTTATGGCAGAGTACGAGATTGAAAGAATGTACCGCGATTCTCGTATTAACCGTATTTTCGAAGGAACGAACGAAATTAACCGCCTAATCGTACCAGGTACGTTCTTACGTAAAGCGATGAAAGGTGAATTACCACTTCTTCAAAAAGCACAAAAATTACAAGAAGAGTTAATGATGATGATGCCAGAAGAAGTAGGCGATGAGCCATTAGCACTTCAAAAGTATTTAGTAACTAATGCGAAGAAAATCGGCTTAATGGTAGCTGGATTAGCGGCTCAAAAATATGGTAAAGCATTAGATAAAGAGCAAGAAATTCTTGTAAATATCGCTGACATCGTAAGCAATCTATACGCAATGGAATCAGCTGTTCTTCGTACAGAAAAAGCGATCAAAACAACTGGTCTTGAAAAGAATAAACAAAAAGTGTTATACACTGAAGTATTCTGCCAAGAAGCATTTAACGAAATCGAAGCAGATGCGAAAGAAACACTTATCGCAGTTGAAAACGGCGACATGCTGCGCATGATGTTATCATCATTACGTAAATTAACTCGCCACACACCACTTAACGTAATTCCGAAGAAACGTGAAATCGCTGCGAAAATTTTAGAAGATGAGCGTTACACAGTTTAATATCTTTAAAGAACAGTAGTCGTTTATACGGCTACTGTTCTTTTTTTTTGAAAAAAAGAAATTTTTTAGTGACACAAAACTAATGCCATTAGTATAATAAAACTAATGGCATTAGTTTTCGTGAAAAGGGAGATGGGACTATGAGGATGATACATGAAAAAACGTTATATCAATTGTCATTTTTGCCAAGAGCGTTTCCTGTAAATTGTTACTTTGTAGAGGAAGAAGATGGTTTAACTTTAATTGATGCGGCTTTGCCATATAGCGCAAAAGGCATTTTACAGGCGGCTGAGAAAATAGGAAAACCAATTACTAAAATTGTATTAACACATGCGCATGATGATCACATCGGTGCATTAGATGCATTAAAGGAAGTACTTCCTCATGTTCCAGTCTATATTTCTAAGCGGGACGCAAAGCTGTTAGAAGGAGATACGACGTTACAAAAGGATGAACCGAATATACCGATAAAAGGCGGTGTACCTAAAAAAGTAAAAACGGTACCTGATGTTTTATTAGAAGATGGCGACCGAGTTGGATCGCTTCTTGCAATTATGACACCGGGACATACACCAGGATCCATGTCGTTTCTTGATTTACGGAATAAAGCTCTTATTGTTGGGGATGCATTCCAAACAAGAGGAGGTATGGCTGTTTCGGGACAAATGAAATTTTGGTTTCCGTTTCCTGCGATGGCAACGTGGAGCAAAGAAATATCATTACAAAGTGCAGAGAAGTTAAGCGAATATGAGCCTTCCTTACTTGCGGCAGGGCATGGGGAAATGATAAAGAATCCAGGGACTGTCATAGAGCTTGCTATTAAGGAAGCGAAACGGAATATAGAAAGTAAGAAAGAGGGTTAATTTATGTCACCGAGAATCGGACTTACATTACAGAAAATTGTAGAAACAGCTGCAGAAATTGCAGATACAAATGGAATACAAGAAGTAACGTTAGCTTCATTAGCGCAAAGGTTAGGGATACGTTCGCCCTCACTATATAATCATGTAAAAGGGTTACAAGATGTACGGAAAAATCTTGGTATTTACGGAATAAAACAGCTGCATAACAAACTGGAAGAAGCGGCCGAGGATAAACGTATGGATGAAGCAATTCATGCATTAGGAGAAGCGTATGTAGCATTTGTCCGAAAACATCCTGGACTATATGAAGCAACTTTTTTACGAGATGAAGAAGTAAGAAAAGCAGGTGACGGAATTGTAAAGCTTTGTCTTCAAGTATTACAACAGTATGGCTTAGAAGGAGAGAATGCACTTCATGCGACACGCGGATTCAGAAGTATTTGTCATGGATTTGCTTCGATTGAACAGCAAGGCGGATTTGGTTTGCCGTTAGATCTAGATATAAGTTTACATGTATTATTGGAAACGTTTATTAAAGGGTTACGTGAATAAGAAGCAAGGTAAACAAAAACCTTAGAAGTGATTCTAAGGTTTTTTAGTGCATATGATTCGAAAAGAATGGTAGGCTTTTTCTTATGAAATGATATTATTTTGCAGGTTTGAAAAATGTATATATCGCTAAGAAAAAGCAAACGAAACTGAATACGATGGGGTCTTGATAGGGACTAGGCTCAGAGCCCTTCTGGATTTCTGTAAGGAAGTCATGTGTTTTCATGTTCATTGCTCCTTTAACTAATAAGTTTTATATGATGCGAGGGTTATGGTGGATAGGAAGTGTTTTTTGAAATTTCATATAATAATTATTGCATAGCAATCCTATTCCTAAAACTATAAAATATAAAGTTTTCATAATATGTAAAATTGCATATTATTCTTTTTGTAAATTTTGTTATATTATCCCTATATTCGAATTCAAGGATTTTAATAAGGTAAATGAGAATAACTGGAGGGATACTGTGAGTAAAACAGTGTTAGAAGCGTATAGTGTGGAAAGAAAAATCGAGAATATAACATATAAAAATCTATTTGTAATGATAGCAATGATTATAGGGATTTCACTCCTAGGAGGATTATTTCTTGGTTTAGCCTTTGAGATTTATGGAGAAGAAGCATTAAGTACTAAATTAGAAGGATATTATTTACTCTTATTCGATGCAATTGTTGTTGCTATCGTTTTATTAGCCTATAAACCGGTTTTTCATTTTATTAAATCTATTTGGGATGTATCCGTTTTGAAGAGTGGAAAGACATATTTATATCTATTAATTGGTTTTATTATCATTGCAGTATCACAATATTTAATGTTACATGTGTTTAGTTTTGAAAGTGCAGCGGAACAAAAGGAACAATTAGGGAGTTTAAGGCTTCAAAATAGCATACAAAGTATTATATATGTGTTAAGTGTTGCTATCATTACACCGATTAAAGAAGAAATTCTATTTCGAGGTATTTTATATCGATTTTTAGAAAAGAGATATAATTTTTTAGTTAGTATCATTATTTCTTCCTTCATTTTTGGAATTCTTCATGGAGGTCTTCTAATTACAGCAACGATTATGGGAACGGTATTTGCAATGTTATACAAAAAGACGCAATCGATTATACCTAGTATTATTTTACACATTGTATGGAACTTACTTGTGAGTATAAGTATGATTGTATCTCTATAAAAATAAATACATAACGAGTATAAAAGATGAATGGCTTAGCTATTCATCTTTTATTTTGTATGCACGTGAAAAAGTTAATTCATGTATACAATCAAAAAATAGCTAAATACTAACAGTGAACGAATAAAGAAAGGTAGGAGTATTCCATGCAAAATTTAACAGAGCTTGAAGTAGAAAACTTACGTCATTTAATTGGTGGACACGCAACAATTATTAACAAGTTGGAGCAGTATGCAGAAACGTGTACAGATCCACAATTGAAACAAATGTTACAAAAGGATGCGCAAGATGCACGAAATACGAAACAGCAATTAATGACTTTCCTAGGATAGGAGGAAGCGGAACATGAATGAAAAAGATATGGTAAATGATTATTTAGCAGGATTAAATGCAAGTTTAACAAGCTATGCAAATTATATTGCTCAGTCTGATAATGAGCAGTTACATCAAACGTTAATTCAAATTCGTAATCAAGATGAGATGCGCCAACGTAATATGTATGAGTACGCAAAGCAAAAAAGTTATTACAAACCGGCAGCACCTGCCAATCCGATGATTGTGCAGCAATTGAAAAGTCAGTTAAGTGCAGAATAATAGGATGAAAAAACGAGCGAAAATGGATTCGCTCGTTTTCTTTTTGTATATGTCAATAAATACATAATAAATATTTTTCCAGCTGTAACAAATATGACGAAAATGGAATATAACAATTCACAAAAAGGACAAACACTTTGCTCAATATTTCACAAAGTATCCATGGTTTCTATCGTGAGAACCTTTATAATTAGGAGTGTAAAGAGCAAAAGAAATAGATTATATGATTAATTAGGAGAGATTGCTATGAAAAGACATACAAGAAAAATTGCAATTATCGGTACTGGATTAGTTGGATCAAGTTGTGCGTATTCTATTGTGAATCAAGGTATTTGCGAAGAGCTATTATTAATTGATATAAATCATGAACGTGCAGTTGGGGAAGCGATGGATTTATCACATTGCATTAACTTTACAAATACAAGAACAAAAGTATATGCAGGAAGCTATGAAGACTGCAAAGATATGGACATTGTTATTATTACAGCAGGGCCAGCACCAAAACCTGGACAAAGTCGCTTAGATACTTTAGGAGCGAGTGCGAAGATTATGGAAAGTGTTGTTGGCGGCGTAATGGAAAGTGGATTTGATGGTATTTTCTTACTTGCATCGAACCCAGTTGATATTATTACATATGAAGTGTGGAAATTATCTGGATTACCTAGAAATCGCGTAATCGGTACAGGTACATCATTAGATTCTTCTCGCTTAAGAACAATTTTATCTGAAATGTTACATGTAGACCCTCGTAGTATTCATGGGTATTCATTAGGAGAACATGGTGATTCTCAAATGGTTGCTTGGTCTCACGTAACTGTTGGTGGAAAGCCAATTCTGCAAATTTTAGAAGAACAAAAAGAACGATTTGGTAAAATAGATTTAGATGAAATTGTTGAGAAGACTGCAAAAGCTGGTTGGGAAATTTATAAACGTAAAGGAACTACTTATTACGGAATTGGAAATTCTCTAGCATATATTGCGAGTTCAATCTTTAATGATGATCACCGTGTCATTGCTGTATCAGCCATTTTAGATGGTGAGTACGGTGAATATGATATTTGTACAGGAGTACCAGCTATTATTACTAGAGATGGTATAAGAGAAGTTGTAGAACTCAATTTAACAGAGGATGAAGAATCTCGATTCGCAAAATCAAACGATATTTTACGTGATTATATGAAAACAATTGGTTACTAACTTATAGAAGAAGGTGAAACAAATGAAGGAATATATAATGTCTCGTGTATTTAAAGCATCTGCTGGAATCGCACAAGGTATTTTCGTATCCCTCGGAATTGGTTTACTGATCGAAAATATAGGAAGAATTGTTGATATACCATTACTTATTACAATCGGAGTTGTTGCAAAATCACTAATGGCACCGGCAATTGGTGCCGGAATTGCTTTTATGCTCGGTGCAAACGGTCTTGTAATCTTCTCGGCGATGGTAGCCGGAGCAATTGGTGCCGGATCCATTTCAATTACTGAAGCCGGTCTAATTATTAAAACAGGTGAGCCAATCGGTGCATTATTAACAGCAACTTTAGCTGTATATATTGGTAAACGTTTAAGCGGAAAAACTGCGTTAGATATGATGCTCGTTCCATTTGCAGCAATATTAGGTTCTGGTTTAGTTGGTATTTGGTTATCTCATAATATTACTCCTGTTTTAAATGCAGTTGGAGCGTTTATTAAAGATAGCTCAGCTGGTAGTCCGTTTATTGCTTCTATCGTCATTGCAGTAGTTTGGGGGCTATTACTTATCTCTCCAGCTTCATCAGCTGCGTTAGCAATTGCACTTAGCTTAGACGGTGTTGCAGGTGGTGCTGCTCTTGCCGGATGCGTCGCTCAGTTTATCGGATTCTCTGTCATCTCAGCGAAAGAAAATAATTTAGGTGGCATATTAGCTCAAGCACTTTGTACTCCGAAAGTACAGTTACCAAATATCACTAAAAATCCAATGATTCTCGTCCCAACTGTCGTTGCCAGTGCTATAGTCGGTCCAGTATCCGCATTAATTTTCCAACTGGAAGCAGGAAAGGAAATTGCAGGTCTTGGATTAAGTTCTCTTATCGCACCAATTAATTTAATTTCCAGCCAAGGATGGGAAGTTCTCCCGGCGATGGTAATTACTTATATCGTCATTCCAGTAGCTGTTTCTTATATACTTTACATTGCTCTTAAAAAAGCAGGTCGTATTCACTCTGGTGATATGACTGTACCGCAATCTTAAGTTGAAAATCTCCTTAATAATATATAAAAGCAGACTGAGAAGCCACAGTCTGCTTTTTTGTCATGCTACATTCTATGATTTTGTTTTACTGGAACTCTTATTGGTTCTTTGGCCAATAAGAGCTGAACGCCGAAGTAAAGTATACTTGCAAGCGTCATTCCAGAAATGGCATCTACAAAGGCATGCTGCTTCGTAAATAGCGTTGATAAAATAATAAGTGTACCGAAGAAAGTAAGGATGTAATATTCAAAAGCATGCTGTTCTCTACGCTTAAAGGCAGCTAACATAATTACAAATGTAGTAAGAACGTGAATGCTAGGGAAACAGTTTACTGGCTGGTCGATACTATAAATATAGCGAACTAGTTCAGAAAATACATCTGTTCCAACGACAGTCGGACGCGGTACAGTTGTTTGCCAAAAATAATAAATAGAAAAACAAGCAAGCTTTCCAAAAATAACACTACTTAAAGTGACATAATATTGCTTTCGGTCAGCAAAGCAGTAATAAATAAGTGCGCCGTATAAGTATGGAAACCAAAGTAAATAAGGAATAATAAATGCTTTTACAAATGGAATCCAATCATCTACTACAGTTGTAACGTCTACTGCGTGAACAGTCGATTTATTTAATACGTCGTAAAGGGGACTTACGAGCACGAGTAGAAGTATATAACTTAACGGAAGAAAAGATGAAAGTTTAAATTTCTTCATGTTGATCTCCTATGTTTAGTAATGTAAGTAAATTCAATTGATTATAATATAGAAACGTGAATTGGGCTATCGATTTTACTTACATTTTCTTGAATTAACCTTACGTTTTTGTCACTTGACTAAAAAGAAGGAGAGGGTGCTAAATGAAGCGTTTATCGTATTTCTTATTTTTTATATTGATATGCCTAGTAGGTGCTGGGTGTGCAAAGGATAAAGAAGGAGAGAAATTAGAATATAACGGAAGAGCACTCGTAATTGGAGTTGTTGGAGAAAAGCCGAAAGATACGTTTAGGAATGTAAAGTTTGAAGAAATGAAGTTAGAGGAACTAGAAAAGAAATCTAAGGAAGTGGATGGTTTTCTAATAATGAAAGATCACTTTCAAGAAGCCTCAACAGAGCAGTATAAAAATGTATTTTCATCGCTAAAGAAACCAGTGTTTTTTATCGGTTTACAAGATAAATCATATTCAATTTTTATTACAAAAGGAATAGAGTATAACAGTGCACGAAAAGATGTAAATGCTATGTATACGCAAGGCTTTGCAAATATCGGAAGTGGTGAAGGGCAACAATGGGCAATTGGTTTATCTAATGGTGGAAATACAGAAGAAAGTATTCATAATATGTATATCGTCGTATTTCAAACCATCGCAGATTATTTGAATAGATGATGAGGGAGCCTGTAAACGAGGCTTCTTATTTTTTTAATCAAACGTTTGTTTAAGCTGTATGTTCGGTAGGAAGAAACTGATGTAACTCAATGGTTAACAAAGAGAAATGGAGAATTAATCAAACGTTTGTTTAAGCTGTATGTTCGGTAGGAAGAAACTCCTGTAGTTCAAAGGTTAAGAAAGAAAAATGGAGAATTAATCAAACGCTTGTTTAAGATATATGTTTGGTGCAGAATCTAAAAAATTTATATATTTATTTTTTTCTTAACAAATGGCGGAAAAATAAGAAAAATTCGCAGGATTATTAAAAATTATCACGAAATAAGTAAAAGTTTAGCGAATAATGGTTTGAAATAATAAAACGTTTTCTATATGATAAAGGTAAAGGTTAGTAAAAAAGTAGGTGAATTTATGACAGTAACATTTTATTCATATCCAAAGTGTGGCACATGTCAAAAGGCAAAGAAATGGTTTGAGGCAAACGATGTAGCATATGAGATGATTCATATTGTTGAAAATCCACCATCAAAAGAAGATTTACGTAATTTACATGAAAAAAGTGAATTACCATTAAAAAAATTCTTTAATACAAGTGGAATGCGTTACCGTGAACTTGGTCTAAAAGATAAGTTGAAAGATGCAAGCGAAGACGAAATGTATGAGCTTTTAGCATCTGATGGCATGTTGATTAAACGTCCAATTGTAACAGATGGAACGAATGTAACACTTGGTTTTAACGAAGAGCAGTTTGAAAGTGTGTGGAAAAAGTACCAATAAGGTATTTTTACATAATTAATACATTCACTGGAGGTACAGTCATGAGCATTCCAAATAATTTACGTTACTCTGAAGAACACGAATGGGTAAAAACTGAAGGTAATGAAGTTGTTATCGGTATCACTCACTTTGCACAAGGTGAGCTAGGCGATATCGTATTCGTTGAACTTCCTGAAGTAGGTGCAACAATCGAAGCTGACGAGCCATTCGGAAGCGTAGAATCTGTTAAAACAGTTTCTGAGTTATACGCACCTGTAAGCGGTAAAGTTGTAGCAGTAAACGAAGAATTAAGTGACCAACCAGAACTTGTTAACGAATCTCCATACGAGGGTGCATGGATGGTTAAAGTTGAACTTTCTGATGCAAGCCAAGTTGAGAAGTTATTAACTGCAGAAAAATATGCAGAAATGACAAACCAAGACTAATTATAGTCGACTAAAGGACAGCCTTTGTGCTGTCCTTTTTTATTTTGTGTGAAATAATGAAATTCAAGTTATATGTAAATAAATAAGCTATTATGAGAAAAGCTGTTTTGTGGTAAGGTTTCATAAGTCTTCACAATCTAAACGAGCCGCTTGCGCTTTTCATTGTCCAGCTCTAGCGGCTAGATTGTTCGGTGGCTTCGCTTCTTCCTGCAAGGCCAAAAGCGCCTTTACGTCAGAAGCTCCATCCCCCTCACAATCTGAAAGAGCCGCTTGCGCTTTTCATTGTCCAGCTCCACCTCCTAGCCCTTCATGTCTAAGAACCTTCCGTACGAGAAGACAAAAAGCGTCTTCTGTACGAAAGAACCTTAGCCAACAGGGCTAAACAGTCGGTTCCGCTTTTCGTTGTCTAGCTCCAGCGGCTAGAACAGTCGGTCATTTCACTCCTGAACTTGAGGCAAAAGGCGCCTCTAGTTCAGGAGTTCCAATGCCCTCCTGTTCTAAACGAGCCGCTTCCGCTTTTCTTTTGCAAAAATAAACAGGAAACAACATGAAAATAACGAATATACTATATACTAAGTTCAAGGTTATATAGTATATGGTGATCGGGTGATGACATATGATTTATGTAGAAAAAGTCATTATTGTAGAAGGTACATCAGATAGAAGAAAGATTGAATCTATTATTCGTGAACCGGTGGAAATTGTTTGTACAAATGGTACAATTGGTTTGTCGAAAATGGATGAGCTCGTTGATCAGTTTTTTGATAAGGAAGTGTATGTGCTAGTGGATGCTGATGATGCTGGAGAAAAGTTAAGGAAACAATTTCGAAAAGAATTTCCGCAAGCCGAGCATATCTATATTGATCGCTCGTACCGAGAAGTGGCAACTGCGCCATCTACACACTTAGCAAATGTATTATGGGGAGCCGACATTGACGTTTATACAGAATATTTACGGTAAGGAATGATAGAAGTGATTGATTGGACAGGAGCCGAAGCTACAGCCCTAATAGAGAACGAAGAAAAAACAGTATTATATGTATATACTCCAATGTGTGGAACATGCCAATTAGCAAAAAAGATGTTAACAGTCGTTGAGATGACAATTGAAGGCCTCAAAATTGGGATGTTAGATTTAAATTATGCTCCGTATTTAGCGAAAGAGTATGGGATTGAAAGTGTACCTTGTTTACTTGTTTTTGAAAATGGGACACTGATGAAGAAGATATACGCATTTCATTCGGTTGAATATTTATATACGGAATTAAAGTAGGCGGCAAAATTTTTGCCGCCTCGACATATTTCTTGGGAAATATGTCGAGATGCAGGGTGGATACAGTATTTGTCGAGCGAAAATAACAGGATTGCTCTTTAGTGAGAGGGAATGGTATGTAATAGAAAGTGATATGAAGGATGTGATTTAGGGTGAGATTATATTCTTTGCTTCAATCATTTGTAAATTACGCTAATGGTCAATATCATTTAGAACCGCTTTTAAGACAAGAAGAAAAAACTGTTAATTTTCGCTTTGGAGATGAAAGTTGTTCGTTACAAATTTCAAGAGATTATATAGAGCTGGTACATGAGGAAAGAGGAACGGAACAAATCATTTGCTTAGATGAAAAGGATATAGAACAATTGGTGAATGGAAATGTACGATTGCAAATGTTAATGAACGATGGACGTGTACAATATTCAGGAACGTACCGAACGATGTTATTAGTGGAATCGATGTTTCATATATGTAAACCGATGTCAGTAGGTGCTTAAAATTCTGAAGTTTCATTTTTTGCGAAAATTTCTGTTGACATGGTGAGTGTATATTGATACAATTCAAGTCATAAAATATAGACAATTTCATAAATTTCAAATCAGACGAAAATTGAATCTGATTTCTCTTATCAAGAGAGGTGGAGGGACTGTGCCCTGTGAAGCCCGGCAACCGTCAACTTATGTTGAAATGGTGCCAATTCCTGCAAAGCGAATGCTTTGAGAGATGAGAGAGAGGGATAATGTTGTTATATACGCATATAAACCTTTCTGCTTCTCTAAAGCAGAAAGGTTTTTTTATTGTTTGAATGTGGAGGACATTCAAATAATAAAAGTAATGATAACAGTGGACTACACGCATTAAAAATAAAAAATTGCGGAGTCGATCCAAACAAAAAAGGGGTGAACATCATGATTCTATTAGAGAACGTAAAGAAAATATATAAGGCGAAAAGCGGTGATGTCACTGCTGTAGATAACGCCAATTTAAAAATAGAAAAAGGCGAAATATTTGGTGTTATTGGATATAGCGGCGCTGGAAAAAGTTCGTTAATCAGATTGTTTAATCAGTTAGAGAAACCGACTTCTGGCCAAATTACAATTGCGAATCGTGTTATATCAGCAATTACAGGAAGTGAACTTCGTAAGGCAAGACAAGAAATCGGAATGATTTTTCAACACTTCAACTTACTTTGGTCACGAACTGTACGTGAAAATATTGAGTTTCCACTTGAAATTGCAGGTGTTGATAAAGCGAAGAGAAGAAAACGTGTTGATGAATTAATTCATCTTGTTGGATTAGAAGGAAGAGGAGACGCGTACCCATCTCAGCTGAGTGGAGGACAAAAGCAACGCGTCGGGATTGCAAGAGCATTAGCTAACAATCCACAAGTGCTTTTATGTGATGAAGCAACGTCAGCTCTTGATCCGGAAACGACAGATCAAATTTTAGATTTACTATTAGACATTAATAAGCGTCTTGGTTTAACAATTGTACTCATTACACATGAAATGCACGTGATTCGAAAGATTTGTAACCGAGTGGCGGTAATGGAGAGAGGAAAGATTGTAGAAACGGGTCCAGTACTTGATGTATTCCGTAATCCGAAGCAAGATATTACGAAACGATTTGTACAGCAGTTAACAGATTCTGAAGATACAAATGAAACAATTGAAAGTTTAATTGAAAAATATCCAGATGGAAAAGTAATTCGTTTGCAGTTTATCGGTGAGGCTGTAGAAAGACCAGTGCTTCAACGATTAATGCAACGCAGTGATATAGAAGTTAGCATTTTGCAAGGAAATATTGCACAAACGAATAACGGTTCTTACGGTAGTTTAGTTGTTCATTTAAATGGTGAGGAAACAGCGATCCAGCAAGCAATAGAAGGAATTCATCAAGATCAAGTAGAGCTGGAGGTGATTGCACATGGATAAGTTACTCGCAAATGTTGATTGGAATCAAATGTTAGAAGCAACTGGTGAAACGTTATATATGACGGCAATCGCAGCTCTTGCGACATTTGTTTTAGGACTAATTTTAGGATTGTTACTCTTCATGACAGCAAAAGATAATTTATGGGAAAACAAATCAATTAATACGGTGATTGGAGCATTCGTAAATATATTCCGCTCTATACCGTTCATCATTTTAATTATTTTATTAATCCCATTTACAAAGATTCTTCTTGGAACAATTCTTGGAGCAAGTGCAGCTCTGCCGGCTTTAATTATTGGAGCCGCACCATTCTACGCGAGAATGGTTGAAATTGCACTTCGTGAAATTGATAAAGGTGTAATTGAAGCTTCAAAAGCAATGGGAGCAAAAACAAGCACAATTATTTTGAAAGTGTTAATTCCAGAATCATTACCAGCATTAGTATCTGGTATTACGGTTACGACAATTGCTTTAGTAGGCTATACAGCAATGGCGGGAGTTGTTGGTGCTGGTGGCCTTGGAACACTTGCTTACTTAGAAGGATTCCAGAGAGGGAATAACGATGTAACAATCGTTGCGACGATTTGTGTATTACTAGTTGTATTTTTAATCCAGTGGATTGGTGATAGTTTAACGACTCGAATAGATAAACGATAATAAAAACGGGAGGATATTTTAAATGAAAAAATTATTACTTACGGCACTTATTTCAACTTCAATTTTTGGGTTAGCTGCTTGTGGCGGGAAAGATAAAGATGAAAAGAAACTTGTTGTTGGTGCTTCTAACGTACCGCATGCTGAAATTTTAGAAAAAGCAAAACCGTTACTTGAGAAAAAAGGAATTGAATTAGAAGTGAAAAAATTCCAAGATTACGTGTTGCCAAATAAATCGTTAGCGGATAAGGAATTAGATGCAAACTATTTCCAGCACATTCCGTATTTAGAAAAAGAAATTAAAGATAAAAAATATGATTTTGAAATAGCAGGGAAAATTCATATTGAACCAATTGGTGTATATTCTCAAAAATATAAGAGTTTAAAAGAACTTCCAGACGGGGCGACAATTATTATGAGTAATTCCGTTACTGACCATGGACGTGGTTTAGCAATTTTACAAAAAGAAGGCATTTTAAAAATTAAAGACGGAGTAGATCCAGTTAGTGCAACTCCAAAAGATATTGCAGATAATCCGAAACACTTAAAATTCAAAACGGATATTGAGCCTGGTTTGTTGCCACAAGTGTATAACAATAAAGAAGGCGACGCTGTTTTAATTAACTCGAACTATGCAATTGATGCGAAATTAAACCCAGAAAAAGATGCAATTGCAATTGAAGGCGATGATTCTCCATACGCAAACGTACTAGTGGTTCGTAAAGGTGATAAAGATAAAAAAGCGATTAAAGAGCTTGTAGAAGTATTACATTCTAAAGAAATTGAAGACTTTATTACTAAAGAATATAAAGGTGCAGTTGTTCCTGTAAAAGAATAATTGCTGAAAAAGGGCTGGTGTATGCCGGTCCTTTTTTACTACATAACTATAGGGAGAAGGGGACGTCATATGAAAAAGATTCTATTGTCAGTTGTTACAGCATTATCTGTATTTACATTAGCTGCTTGCGGAGGGAAGGAAGAGAATAAGCTTGTTGTGGGAGCTTCTAACGTGCCGCACGCTGTTATTTTAGAAAAGGCACAGCCGATATTAGAGAAAAAAGGCATTAAGTTAGAGATTAAAAAGTTTCAGGATTATGTACTGCCAAATAAAGCGTTAGCGGATAAAGAAATTGATGCGAACTACTTCCAGCATATTCCGTATTTAGATAAAGAAATTCAAGAAAAGGGATATAAAATTGTAAACGCAGGAAAAATCCATTTAGAGCCGATGGGTATTTATTCTAAGAAGTATAAAAGCTTAAAAGACTTACCAGATGGCGGGACAGTGATTATGAGTAATAACGTAGCGGAGCGTGGCCGTATGCTAGCACTGTTACAAAAAGGCGGCGTTATTAAATTAAAAGACGGAGTAGATGTTGTTAAGGCAACAGTAAAAGATGTAGTCGAAAATCCGAAAAACTTAAAGTTTAAAACAGATGTAGAGCCTGGATTGTCACCAAAGCTGTATGAAAATAATGAAGGTGATGCTTTATTTATTAATTCAAACTATGCAATTGATGCAAAATTAAATCCAACAAAGGATGCAATTGCGATTGAAGGAGCAGACTCTCCGTATGCAAACATCATTGCAGTTCGTAAAGGTGATGAGAAGAAAAAAGAAATTAAAGAGCTAGTAGAAGTGCTACATTCAAAAGAAATTCAAGATTTTATTAATAAAGAATATAAAGGTGCTGTACTTCCGGTAAGTGAATAAATATAAGGAAAGGGCTGGAAAATTACCAGTCCTTTTTTCTTTATATAAATAAGAAGAAAGGTGTATCATAGAAAGATGTGAAGGAAATACTTATATACATTTGTGAAAAAACGGTTACTTTTTTTCGTCGTTTGCGATATCATTTTATTTGATATAAAATTAGAATGAGAATAAAATGAGAATATGAACGTTTTAGGAATTTTTAAAATGTATATATAGGATTAATGGAGGTATTGAGATGGCTGGTTCTACATTAACGGTTAAAGACTTACACGTATCAATTGATGGCAAAGAAATTTTAAAGGGTGTAAACCTTGAAGTAAAAGGTGGAGAAATCCACGCAATTATGGGACCTAACGGAACAGGTAAATCAACTTTATCTTCTGCAATTATGGGTCACCCAAAGTATGAAGTAACAGAAGGTAGCATCATCATCGACGGTGAAGATGTATTAGAAATGGAAGTAGACGAGCGCGCACAAGCAGGTCTATTCCTAGCAATGCAATATCCAAGTGAAATTAGCGGAGTAACAAACGCTGACTTCTTACGTTCTGCAATTAACGCACGTCGTGAAGAAGGCGATGAAATTTCTCTTATGAAATTTATCCGTACATTAGATAAAAACATGGAATTCCTAGAAATGGATCCAGAAATGGCACAACGTTACTTAAACGAAGGTTTCTCTGGTGGAGAGAAAAAACGTAATGAAATCCTTCAATTAATGATGATTGAGCCAAAAATCGCAATCTTAGATGAAATCGACTCAGGTCTTGATATCGATGCATTAAAAGTTGTATCTAAAGGTATTAACGAAATGCGCGGCGAAGAGTTCGGTTGCCTAATGATTACGCATTACCAACGTTTATTAAACTACATCACTCCAGACTTCGTTCACGTTATGATGAACGGTCGTATCGTTAAATCTGGTGGCCCTGAGCTTGCACAACGTCTAGAAGCTGAAGGTTACGACTGGATTAAAAAAGAATTAGGTATTGAAGACGAAACAACAGAGCAAGAAGCGTAAGAGAGGAGCATAAACATGACAATCGGTACATTACCTTTCGATCAAGAAACAATCCGTCAACGCGCAAGCGAAGTAAACGAAGCTGCTTGGTTGACTGAGTTCCGCTTACAAGCTCTTGCACAAGCAACTGAACTTCCAATGCCAACGCCTGATAAAACGAAAATTGACAAATGGGACTTTATCGGAAAAGGCGACGCTGCTAAGCAAGAGCCTGTAAGTTCTTTAACTGAACTTCCAGAAGCAGTGAAAAACTTAATCGATGAAAATAACAGCGTATTAGTACAACGCACTGGTACAACTGCATTCGTTTCTTTAGCAGACGAAGCAAAAGAAAAAGGTGTTATTTTTACAGACATCGTAACAGCAGCAACTGAGCATGCTGAACTAGTACAAAAGTACTTAATGAAAGACGGCGTGAAAGTAGACGAGCATCGTCTAACTGCACTTCATGCTGCATTAATCAACGGTGGTGCATTCGTATATGTTCCGAAAAACGTTGTTCTTGAAACTCCACTTCAAGCTGTATTCTTAGTAGACGGCGAAGAAGCTAACGTATATAACCACGTACTATTCGTAGCTGATGCGAACAGTACTGCAACTTATGTAGAAAACTATGTTGCAAATGAAAATGCTAAAGGTATTGCAAATATCGTAGCAGAAGTAATCGTGGAACAAGGCGCACAAGTGAAATTCGGTGCGGTTGATCTATTAGCAAAAGACGTAACAACTTACGTTAACCGCCGCGGCGTTGTAGGACGCGACGGCCGTATTGATTGGGCTCTAGGCCTTATGAATGACGGAAACACAATTTCAGAGAACGTTACGAACTTAATGGGCGACGGTTCATATGCTGATACGAAAACAGTAACAATTGGCCGTGGTAACCAAACACAAAACTTTACAACTAAAGTTGTTCACTTCGGTAAACATTCTGAAGGTTGGATTTTAAAACACGGTGTACAAAAAGATAGTGCAACATCTATCTTTAACGGAATTGGTAAGATTGAACACGGTGCATCTAAATCAAATGCACAACAATCTTCTCGCGTTCTTATGTTAGATGAAAAAGCTCGCGGTGATGCAAACCCAATTCTTTTAATCGACGAAGATGATGTAATGGCAGGTCACGCAGCTTCAGTAGGTCGCGTAGATCCAGTCCAACTATACTACTTGATGAGCCGTGGTATTCCAAAACGCGAAGCAGAACGTTTAGTCATCCATGGATTCTTAGCACCTGTAGTTAATGAGCTTCCAATTGAAGGAGTAAAGGCACAGCTTGTTGAGGTAATTGAAAGGAAAGTTCGCTAATGAATATTCATGAAATACGCAAACAGTTTCCAATTCTTGATCAAAAAGTGAACGGCAAACAACTTGTTTATTTCGATAGTGCAGCAACTTCTCAAAAACCAATTCAAGTCATTGAAACGTTAGAACGTTACTATAAAGAATATAATTCTAACGTGCATCGCGGTGTTCATACGCTCGGTACGAAAGCTACCGACGCGTATGAAGGTGCACGTGAGAAAGTTCGCAAGTTTATCAATGCGAAATCAATGGAAGAGATTATTTTCACGCGCGGAACGACAACTGCATTAAATACAGTAGCGGCTAGCTATGGTCTTGAAAATGTAAAAGAGGGCGATGAAATCGTTATTTCTTACATGGAGCACCATAGTAATATCATTCCGTGGCAACAAGTTGCGAAGAAAACTGGTGCAACTTTAAAATATCTTCCGCTTCAACCAGATGGGACAATTTCAATAGAAGATGCTCGTCAAACAATTACACCGAATACAAAAATCGTTTCTATCATGTATGTTTCTAACGTACTTGGAACGATTAACCCTGTAAAAGAAATCGGAGCAATTGCACACGAAAATGGCGCAATTATGGTCGTTGACGGTGCACAAAGTACACCTCACATGAAAGTAGATGTACAAGATTTAAACTGTGATTTCTACGCATTATCTGCTCATAAGATGTGTGGCCCTACAGGTATCGGCGTATTATATGGTAAAAAAGAATTGCTAAACAATATGGAGCCAATTGAATTTGGTGGTGAAATGATTGATTTCGTAGATTTACAAGAATCTACTTGGAAAGAGCTTCCGTGGAAGTTTGAAGCAGGTACACCGATTATCGGTAATGCAATCGGACTTGGTGCGGCAATTGATTTCCTAGAAGAAATCGGTCTTGATAATATTGAAAAGCATGAGCATGAATTAGCGCAATACGCTTTAGAAAGACTATCAGAAGTAGATGGCGTTACAATTTATGGTCCAAAGCATCGCGCTGGTCTTGTTACATTTAATATTGAAGACGTACATCCTCACGATGTAGCGACTGTATTAGATGTAGAAGGCATTGCAGTTCGCGCAGGACATCACTGTGCACAACCGCTTATGAAGTGGCTAAAAGCTTCTTCAACAGCACGTGCGAGCTTCTATTTATATAATACAAAAGAAGAAATTGATACATTTGTTGACTCGCTAATCAAGACAAAGGAGTATTTCACAAATGTCATTTAATAATTTAGATACGTTATATCGTCAAGTTATTATGGATCATTATAAAAATCCTCGTAACCATGGCGTATTAGAAGATAGTGTTACCGTTAACTTGAACAATCCAACTTGCGGCGATCGTATTCAACTTACGATGAAAGTAGAAGAAGGTATTGTGCAAGAGGCGAAGTTTGAAGGCGAAGGATGTTCAATCTCAATGTCTTCAGCTTCAATGATGACACAAGCAGTAAAAGGTAAGAAAATTGAAGAAGCACTTCAGCTTTCGAAAATTTTCTCTGACATGATGCTAGGAAAAGAGTACGATGACAGCATCGATTTAGGAGATATTGAAGCATTACAAGGCGTATGCAAGTTCCCTGCACGTATTAAATGTGCAACATTAGCGTGGAAAGCGTTAGAAAAGGGCTTAAACGAAGATAAGTAATGTTAAAGGTTCCTAAAAACGAGGTTATCTAAGGAGGGACACACCAACATGGCGAAGCAACTGCCAGATATCGGCGATTATAAATATGGTTTCAAAGACAAAGACGTTTCGATTTTCCGTGCTGGACGCGGTTTAACAAAAGAAATCGTTGAAGAAATTTCACGTATGAAAGAAGAACCACAGTGGATGTTAGACTTCCGTTTAAAATCACTGGATAAGTTCTACGAAATGCCAATGCCACAATGGGGCGGCGACTTAAACGACTTAGATTTCGATGAAATTACGTACTACGTAAAACCATCTGAGAAATCTGAGAAGTCTTGGGATGAAGTACCTGATGAAATTAAAGCAACATTTGATAAATTAGGTATTCCAGAAGCTGAGCAAAAATATTTAGCTGGTGTATCTGCACAGTACGAATCTGAAGTTGTATACCACAACATGAAAGAAGACCTAGAAGCTCTAGGAATCGTCTTCAAAGATACAGATAGCGCATTAAAAGAGAACGAAGATATTTTCCGTGAACATTTCGGAAAAGTAATCCCACCAACAGACAACAAATTCTCTGCATTAAACTCTGCAGTTTGGTCTGGTGGATCATTCATCTACGTTCCAAAAGGTGTTAAAGTTGATACACCACTTCAAGCGTATTTCCGTATTAACTCTGAAAATATGGGACAATTCGAACGTACGCTTATCATCGTAGACGAAGGCGCACACGTACACTACGTAGAAGGTTGTACAGCACCTGTTTACACTACTAACTCACTTCACAGTGCGGTAGTAGAAATCATCATTAAAAAAGATGCTTATTGCCGTTATACAACAATCCAAAACTGGGCGAACAACGTATACAACCTAGTTACAAAACGTGCGGTTTGTGAAGAAAACGCAACGATGGAATGGATTGACGGTAACATCGGATCTAAATTAACGATGAAATACCCAGCAGTTATCTTAAAAGGCGAAGGCGCTCGTGGTTTAACATTATCTATCGCGATTGCTGGTAAAGGCCAACACCAAGATGCTGGTGCGAAAATGATTCACTTAGCACCAAACACGTCTTCAACAATCGTTTCTAAATCGATTGCGAAGCATGGTGGTAAAGTAACTTACCGTGGTATCGTACACTTCGGACCAAAAGCGAAAAACTCTCGCTCTAACATCGAGTGTGACACGTTAATCATGGATAACCAATCTACATCTGATACAATTCCTTACAACGAAATCAAAAACGATTACGTTTCACTTGAGCACGAAGCGAAAGTATCTAAAGTATCAGAAGAACAATTATTCTACCTAATGAGCCGTGGTATTTCTGAGCAAGAAGCTACAGAAATGATCGTAATGGGCTTCATTGAACCATTCACTCGCGAACTTCCAATGGAATACGCAGTTGAAATGAACCGCCTAATCAAGTTTGAGATGGAAGGTTCTATTGGTTAAATAGAAATGCGGAGCCGACTGTTCAGACCCGTTGGCTAAGGTTCTTTCGCACAGAAGATGCTTTTTATCTTCTCGTGCGGAAGGTTCTTAGACATGAAGGTCTAGGAGGCGAAGCTGGACAATATATGTATGAAGAAAGCGTCCTGCTGTGCAGGGCGCTTTTTTGTTTTGCGGATTTGTCTTGGCTTGGGAGAGGATACCCAGGTAGGTTTCCAGCTAAATATATCAGCGGTTTTTCAAATATATCGACCATAACTCGGAATATATCAGCGATTATTTCAATATATCGACGATTCGACAAAGGATATCGACTTATCAACAAATTACGACATAGCAAGAGGAACGAATACCCCGCACTATTCAAACAGGAAAGGAGCATTTATACATAAAGAGGGCGACTGGAAGTAATTTAGATTAAAATACTGACAAATGCAGCAAAGAACTTATGGGAAAATCCCCACGGCTAACTTTCTGACAAATCCCCGCTCTACCAACTAATCCCCACACTGGCAAAAATAAAGTTTCTCATATAAAAAGGACAATCTTTTGCTTTTTCTCACAATGCGAGTACAATGTAAAATAGCAAGAAAAGACGAAAAGTATTTACAGGATTATTGTGTGCGCATAGCGTAAATGGCAGTAAGGAACTGAGAGGAGGTTTTTTCTCTGAATACAAATAAAGAAACAATCATCCACCTTTATCATACAAACGATATACATAGTCATTTTGAAAATTGGCCGCAAATTTCTCGGTTTGTTCTAGGGGAGAAAAAGCGAAGACAGGAAGCGGGAGAGACTGTTTTGACGGTTGATATCGGCGATCATGTGGATCGTTTTCATAGTATTTCGGAAGCGACGAATGGACTTGGGAATACGAAGCTTTTGAATGAGGCGTTATATGATTATGTAACGATCGGAAATAATGAAGGAATTACGTTAGCGAAGGAGCATTTGAATCGGCTCTATGATGATGCTGGATTTGAAATACTTGTCGCAAATTTATTTGAAAAAGAAGGGGTACGTCCGTCATGGGCAAGGCCTTATAAATTGCATACAACGACGGATGGGATTACCATTGCTTTTATCGGATTAACGGTAGCTTATCCAGAGTTTTATCAGATGCTCGATTGGCATATTGAAGATCCCATTATTCATTTAGAGTCTATTTTAGAAGAAGTGAAAGATGAGGCTCATATTACGGTTGTCCTTTCTCACCTTGGAAAAAGTATGGATGAGTATATGGCAGAGCATTATGATATAGATGTTATTTTAGGAGCACATACGCATCATTTATTTGAGCGTGGTATTCTACTGAATAATACTTTACTTTGTTGTTGTGAAAAGTGGGGGCGTTACGTTGGTCACGTACAGCTTACTGTGGATATAGAGATGAAGAAATTGCTGAAAAAAGACGGTAGGGCGATTAAGACGGAACGGTTAGGTGCTTATAGCGAGCCGTTATCCACAATTGAAATACTGCAGGAAGAAAGTGAGCATATAATGGCAGAGTCTGTCGTTCATTTAAAAGAGTCATTACCGGTTGATTGGTTTCATGAGACGCCGTTTTCTCACATGTTAGCAAGTGCGCTGAAAACATGGTGCAATGCAGAGATTGGCATGGTGAACGCTGGTGTACTTCTTGAAGGGTTAGAAGAGGGTGTTGTAACGCGCGGAGATATTCACAGAATTTGTCCACATCCAATTAATCCGTGTGCTTTGAAAGTTCCAGGAAAGATATTAAGAGAAGTTATTTTGAAAGCACGTAAGCCGAATATGGAGAATCTTGAGGTGAAAGGATTCGGATTTCGGGGAAAAGTGATGGGGAAAATGATTTACGCTGGTGTAGAAGTCATTCCAGATACGATTCCCGGGAATAAAATTTTACTCGAAGATGTATTAATTAACGGGGAATCGCTGGAATTAGATCGTATATATACAGTAGGAACGATTGATATGTTTACATTTGGCTACTTATACCCAGAGCTATCCACACTTTCTGACAAACAATATTATATGCCAGAACTACTTAGAGATGTGTTAACAGATATGTTAATAACTTATACATCTTCCGTTAAACTATAGGCTAGTTAACTTGTAACACTCATTTTTCTCTTGTCATACAGATAAGAAAGAGAGGAGTGTGAACTATGGTTAATGTGGAGCCAATTATAATTGATAATTATACGTTTATTGCAGTTAGCGTGAAACTTCCAAAGACGAATTTGCTAGCTGTAATGAGCGATAAAGGATATATTATGTGTGGTGCATTAGATGTAGGTCTTTTAAATGAGAAGTTAGGTGATCGAGGAATTATTGCTGGCCGTGCGGTTGGTGTAAGAACGATTGAACAACTTCTTGAAGCGCCACTAGAATCGGTAACGATTGGAGCTGAAGCATTAGGCATTCCAGCAGGTACGATTGGAAAAGAAGCATTATTAAAAATGAGATAAGCATATATCGTCCCTCCTTCTTGCATAGAAATGATATAAGAAGGAGGTTTTTTTATGAGTATATTTCGCTCGAAAAACTCGCGGTTTCGAAGGGGACCTATTGCCTTTCGGTATATACTGCTTATGTCGTTTATTCTTTTTGTTATATTACTTACGCAAGGGTTGTGGATTGTGAATAATAATATTCAGCCGACCTTAATTAAATATGGGGAAGTAGAGACACATAAAATGGCGACGGCAATTATGACGAAGGCAGTAAAGGATCGAATTAATGAAGGATTCGATGTAGATTCATTAATGAAAGTACAGAATGATAAAAACGGAAAAGTATCCACAATTAATTTAAATACAAAGCAAGTAAATGAAATCGTAACATCAACGACCACGTACATAGAAAAATATTTACAGCAAGTAGAACAAGGGAAGTTGAAGGAGCTAGGTATTGCTGAAAAAAACGGCGCGACTATGGCAGTTCCTTTTGGGCGTGTAACTGATAATGCACTTCTTGGTAATATAGGACCAGATATTCCGATTCATTTCACGCCAGTTGGACATGTGAATACAGATATTAAACAAAAAATTGAGCCGCATGGGATTAATACTACAGCGATTCAAATTGTTATGGAAATGGAAGTAACATTGCAAGTGATTATTCCATTTCATACGAAAGAGATAAAGGTGAAACAAAATGTTCCGATTGCGACGCGTATCGTTCAAGGGGAAGTGCCTACGTATTATGGAAGCGGAAGTGTTGCTGTACCTGATAAAAAGAGAACAGATAGTTAGTTGCATATAAAGTGAAACCCGGCTCAGTCAGGCTTTTACTGGATAAAAAATAACCGTAGCAATGCAGCTACGGTTATCGTTTTGTATTTGCTCGTTCTTTGCGCTCCCAAAGGCTTAAATGCATGTATGGATCGAAAGCCCATTCTGTATAGCCATTGTCTTTATACATGCCAAAATGTAAGTGGGGCGGAAATTTTCCGGCTGTGCCAGGAGGTCCATAACCAGTGCTACCAACAAATCCGATTACTTTCCCTGGCTCAACAATTTGTCCAAGCTGTATTTCTTTTGAAAACCCGCCTAAATGAGCGTAATAATGGTAATTGTTATGAAGGTCGCGAATACCAATGCGCCATCCACCAAGGCGGTTCCAACCTTTCGTTTCAATAATGCCATAGCAAGTCGATCTTACTGGCACGCCATATCCGGCAAAAATATCGGTTCCTTCATGAATCCTTCTGCCGCCAAAACTTCTTCCAGCGCCGAAAGTACTACGGTAGCTATGGTCACTACGGATCGGAAGAGGAAAAGCATTTCCTTCTAAATTAATACGTCCATAATGTTTATAAATTTGGGCGTATTCGCTAATTAAATCAACTGTTTTGGCACGTCTATAATATTCCCAGAGCA
Source organism: Bacillus sp. 007/AIA-02/001 (assembly GCF_004634455.1). NCBI lineage: Bacteria > Bacillati > Bacillota > Bacilli > Caryophanales > Bacillaceae > Bacillus > Bacillus sp. 007/AIA-02/001. Next base: position 72,243 of record NZ_SEIY01000004.1, on the reverse strand, counting down.
TAATTTTAATACGGTCTTCTGATGTTCCTTGTTTCCTTAAAATAGTCGCTGCGGTATGCAGAAGATCACGGTCGCTATTTGCATTTGCAAATCCATCTTTGTCACCATCTAAACCTATTCCGCCAAATAGAGAAATTGTATGGGGAAGAGTATCGTTACTATTAATAGGTCCAGCCCATATTTCTGGTTTGAAATAAAGGGAAATGATGGCATCTGGTTTTTTCGGAATATCTTTTCTTACGCTCCGTATATTTCTTTCATATTGATCCATTGCAGCTAAGTAATACCATGGAATGCCTGAAGACTGCTCGGTTTCTTTATATAGTACCATGCGCTTTTCGTATATGCTTTGCTGATTATCTTCACCGTAAGCGATGTTTTGGTGGAGAAGAAAACAAATAGAAAGCAAAAGAGAAATTTTTCGAAGCATGAAATAGACTCCTTTCACAACATCACTCTTTTTAGTGTGGGATATACGGAGTATTTCATTATAGGGAACGATTGGAAAAAATCTTAGAATCTTCATTTGAGCAAATCGCTTTCATACGTTAGAATAGATATGTTACATTGAAAGAAGCGAACACGGTAAACTATTTCATATTGTGCGGAGTTGATAACCATGACAAAACAAACAGAATATAAGCGCAAGCCCGAATGGTTGAAAATTAAGTTAAACACGAATGAAAACTATACAGGCTTAAAGAAAATGATGCGTTCTAAAAATCTTCATACCGTTTGTGAGGAAGCAAAATGTCCGAATATTCATGAATGCTGGGCTGTAAGAAAAACAGCAACATTTATGATTTTAGGTGCGGTTTGTACACGTGCTTGTCGTTTTTGTGCGGTTAAAACAGGCTTACCAACTGAGCTTGATTTACAAGAACCAGAACGCGTGGCAGATTCAGTAGTACAAATGGGCTTAAAGCACGTTGTTATAACAGCGGTTGCACGTGATGATTTAAAAGACGGGGGAGCAGCTGTTTTTGCTGAAACAGTACGCGCTGTACGTCGTAAAAATCCATTTACGTCAATCGAAGTATTACCATCTGATATGGGTGGAGTAGAAGAAAACTTAAAAATGTTAATGGATGCAAAACCAGATATTTTAAACCATAACATTGAAACAGTACGTCGATTATCTGACCGAGTTCGCGCTAGAGCAAAATATGAACGTTCATTAGAGTTTTTACGTCGAGCGAAAGAAATGCAGCCTGATATTCCAACTAAATCGAGCATTATGGTGGGCTTAGGTGAAACGAGAGAAGATTTAATTGAAGCAATGGATGACTTACGTGCAAACAATGTGGATATTTTAACTCTTGGGCAATACCTACAACCATCTAAGAAGCACTTACCAGTTCTTAAATATTACCCACCAGCAGAATTTGCAGAGCTTAAAGAAATTGCACTTAGCAAAGGATTTAGCCACTGTGAAGCTGGCCCACTTGTGCGTTCTTCTTACCATGCGGACGAGCAAGTACGTTCTGCAAAAGAAAAAACAGCAGAAGCTAAATAATGAAAAAAGAGAGCTAACGATTAGCTCTCTTTTTGTTTATACTCTAAAACGGTATTTGGACATGTTAATAAAATCTTTTTTAATTCTTCTGTGGATAATTCAATTGTAAATTCAGGTACACCAGGTGTAATTAAAATTTTATCGTACGTATAAATAGCGTTATCCACAATAATTGTTACATCGTGTGAATATCCGAAAGGAGCCACACATCCCGGCGTACAACCAGTTTTGTCTCGCAGTTCATCAGGAGAACAGAGAGATAAGCGTTCTCCTGTTAGTTCTTTCATCTCTCCCCGGTTGAGCCTTGTGCCCTCTAACGTAAAAAATACGTAATAATCTCCAGACTTTGATTTTAAAAATAAGCTTTTACTTGGAGTGCCTTGTAAGCCGAGTCTCTCACGTACAATCCGATCTGTCTCATAATCGAGTACTGGTTCGTGTTCAAATTTTTCATAAGAAACATTTGTTTTATGTAGTAGAGCAAGTACATCTTCGTACATATGGAGTGATACCCCTTTCTATTATTAGTACAGTTTCTTCTCGTGGCGTCAACTGAATGTTTTGGAAAGGGATATTACTTAGACGATGCTTCCCATAAGCGTTTTATGATACATTGTTCGTCGATTGTAATTTCGTAAATATCAGGATTCGTTAAAGTTCTCCATTCATTAAAGCCAATCGTATGATTAAAATGCTTTAAAATGAGCGTAAGTAAATTGCCATGTGTAACAAGTAGTGTTGTTGTATGGTTTAATTGTAAAACGTCTTGAATAAGCGATATGGCACGGTCTGTTGCTTGTTTTGTTGACTCTCCGCCTGAAAAGGCAATATCTATATTTGTAAAAGTAGATTCTAGTTTTTGCATCCAATCATCCATTGGAACGTTGCTCAATATGCGTTCAGTTAATCGTTCATCTTCTTGGATAGATAAGTTAGCTTGGAGCGCATAGGGCCGAATGGAATCGATAGCTCGGACAAATGGGCTTGAAATAATATGATCGATTTGTAGATGATTTTCTAAGAGAAATGTAGCAAGGGTATTTGCTTGGTCTTTTCCATCGGTCGTTAATTCAGCATCACGTTTTTGCCCAGTTGCTGAACAATGTCGTATTACAATAATTTTCTTCATAATTCATCCCCATCTTTCAAGTTGACGCTATATACTTCGACAAATGTGGAAATAATTCCTTTTTCTTGGAAAACGGCATATGGATTTAAATATGTGGAAAAGTAATGTGGATAATGAACATTTGAGGTGCAATCATGAATAAAATGATATGTATTGTAGTTAGTCTTTGTTTTTTTTATACACTTGTCCACAACTTATGCAGAGTCGAATCAAAAAGTAAATTATCCAAGCAATCGAAATAAGTCATTTGTGAGTGAGGATATTTTTTATAAACAGTTAGATAAGAAAATTTATAAAGAATACAATAATGCAGCATATAGTGTTCGAAAAAAAATCTTATTTAAAGAAGTGCCCGATGAAGAATTTTCTTTCCTACAAAAAACAGCCGTGGGTTGTCGGAGTAGTGTGATGCTTCAAGATTTTTTTGTTCATCCTGATCGCCAAGTTTATTTTTTTGCTTCCTTTTCTCAAAATGAAGTAGAAGAGTTTCATAAATATATCGTTATAGATGCAGAAACAAAGAGGCAGCTGCAAGAAGGAAAAAGCTATCATCATTGCGACAATCCATAAAAAATAAACCACCAATCGGTGGTTTGTTTTTTACTCCGGTACACTCATTAATTTCGCTTTCATTTTGCGAATAAGAACGACAGCGCCAATTGTACAAAGAAGTGTAATTCCTTCTGCAACGAAGATATTGATTGTTTTTGTTTGGTAAAGTGCCGCGAAAAAGTCTACAAATGCGTGGAATAGTATAGCGTATACTAGGAAGATATATTTCTTCTGTTTTACTGCGTATAAAACAAGCATTGTAAAGGCAATTTGAAGCACGAGTGCCATAATTCTTTCTAAGCTACCAAGGAAGTATAAGTAGGCAGGTTGCTGAATTAACATGTCCTGTAAAATGCTCAGCTCGGGTTTTTGTTCAATCAGTCGAGCGAAGCTACCATCGTTAATAGAATTAGCAAAGATTAATGCTTGTAATGCAGAAAAACCGCCAATTAAAATAGATTCAATTCCGCCGTGACCAATTCCATAAGCGAAGCCATCTTTATATTCTAGATATTTTTTTAGTAAGAAGAAGAAGGCAACGAAGCGTCCTAATTCTTCAAAAATACCAGCAGTCAATCCGCCATAAATTGCGAAGACAAACGGATTTTCTAAAAATGGAGCGATTGTTGGATTACCGCGCATAAATAGGTGGAATGGTGTTTCAAGAATTTGGGTAAATCCGATAAAGATAAGAACACCAATGCCGACTACTTTCCAATTCATATTATATTTTTTACGGAAATAAACGAGTACAATAATTGGGACCAGAATCGAGACAATGAGTTGAAAGATGATGCTGGCAATTACAGTATTTGAAACCATACTTTCACCGCTTTCTAATATATGTACATAACTATTATGCATCAAATATAGGAGAGATGAAACTTTTTAAGATAAAATGAATTTACTTATTGACTCTAACGTTGCGTCATACTTTATCGTATGTACTAAGGGGGAGATACAAATGACAATGAGAGTAAAAGAAGTAGCTGATTTAGTTGGAATTAGTGTGCGCACACTGCATCATTACGATGAAATTGGGTTGTTAACCCCAGACGACACGACAGAGTCTGGATATCGTCTGTATTCCAATGAAAATTTAGAGACATTGCAGCAAATTTTGTTTTTTAAAGAGCTTGGCTTCCCTTTGAAAAAAATTAAAGAGATTATCATGAGTCCATCATTTGATCGCGAAGAGGCACTAGAGCTTCATAAGAAAATGCTTCTTGAAAAGCGTGCTAGATTAGATAAGGTGATTGCGACGATTGATAAAACAATTCAGCATACAAAAGGAGAGATTGAAATGACGAATAAAGAGAAATTTGAAGGATTCGATTTCAGCCATAACCCATATGAAGAAGAAGCACGGGAAAAATGGGGAGACGCAGCTGTAGATAAAGCGAACGAATATGCAAAAGGTATGTCAAAAGAGAACCAAGAGGAGTTTAATGCTATTTATAGAAATTTAGCAGCGCTTAGACACGGAGCACCAGATTCTAAAGAGGCACAAGAAGCAATTGGGGTGTGGTACGATTACTTGCAAAACTTCGGTGAATATTCATTAGATGCTTTTAAAGGACTTGGTCAAATGTACGTCGCTGATGAGCGCTTTACGAAAAATATCGATAAGTTTGGTGAAGGGTTAGCGCAGTTTATGTGTGATGCGATGGAGGTTTATGCGGATCGTAATAAAAAATAAAAAGTAAAACAGGTGGAGATTTTCTCCACCTGTTTTACTTTTTAATCATATCATTCAAAGTCTGATCTCCCGTATTGTTCAAATGAGGATTTTTACTCATTTCACGTTTTAGCATATCGAGGCTTTGCGTATATTCTGTATCATTTAATGCGCCAGATTGAAGACCTTGAATTTGGGAAATCAACTTTTGGTCTGTTGATACATATCCTTTATAATAGCGAGGGACGATGGACAAAGCAGCTCTATATACTTGATCCGCTACGAGTTTTGGATCCGTTGTGTTTGCACGGTATACAACAAATACTTCATCATCGGTAACGAGCGTAGCAGCGTTTGTAACGTCAGGAAGTTTGACTGTCATGCTTGTAATCATTTCAGCGACTTTCTCACGGTTAATGGCCCCTACTTGTTTGTTAGACACTTCATGCTTTTGTTTAGATGAATAACCGACTCTCGTTAATCGTGTATTTGTATTTTCCGTATGATACATGTCGTTTTTGTTGGAAACAAGAACACGGCTTCCTTCTTCACGTTCCATTTCGGCTTTATTCGTTGATTGGCAGCCTGCAAATAAGGAAAGAGTGAGGAGAGAGAGTATAATTTGTTTTTTCACGATGTATCACCTCCTTCTCCATAGCATGCACTAATTTTCAATTTTTTGTATTTGAAATTGTTGGTTGTTATGCTTTGTGATACGATAAAAAGAAGAATGCTTAGAGAGGAAGTTAATGATGGAGCAAAAGCAAGAGATTCATGCTACGGTGAGCATTAATAATGTGCAGTACGAAGTAATTAAAAACTTTCGTGACGGTTTTAGTGAAGAAGCATTTAAAGAGCGCTATGCAGAAATTTTAAATAAATATGATTATATCGTTGGAGACTGGGGATATGAGCAACTTAGACTGCGCGGATTCTTTGATGATAGTAACCAGCGTGCGACATATGATACGAAAATTAGTACGTTAACGGAGTATTTATACGAGTACTGTAACTTCGGTTGCGCACATTTTGTATTACGAAAAGTGAAGAAATAAAAAAATCCTCTTACGATTGTAAGAGGATTTTTTGCATTATAAACAAATCGAGATATAATCTCCTTCAGATAGTATTGTATTTGGCTTCATTTGTTGTCCATTCAATTGAATATCCCCATTTTTAATTTTATCCACAATGCGTGTACGGCTCCAGTCGGAAATATATGTGGATAAGGCTTTATCGATGCGGTGGGAACCGAAAACGATGTCTAATACGATCGTGATTTTAGCTATGCCGTTTTCTTTATGTTGCATAATGGAAATAGTAGTAGTTGTTTCGGCTTGATCTTGCTGCGTCATATCGACTGTTTCAACGTGATCAGTAAATGATTTATAAATACGCAGTTTTTGATTCCACGTATGATCTTTCGGACATTTATAAATGGCAAAGCGGTATATGTTTTTTCCGTTGGCGTTATGCCTACGAATATTTGTGTCGGTAAATAGGGTAGTGCGTCTGCAATTTTTACAATACTTTTCGATTGTGTTTTGTTCATTTTCATATAAACTCCAAGAAAGTTGTACTTTCTGCATTTTCCTTCACCTCTTATAGTAGTGGCAAAGGAACGTAATACAGCTATTTGGATGTCTTGTAGTATGAAGACATGAGAAAAAGACAAAAATAAAAGGAGGTTCCCTTAGGAACCTCCGTAAACATCATACTACAGATGCGTTACGTTCCTTTGTAATGGGAATGGGCAGACTACTCCCTTGAAAAAGCGTGGTGCTTTTTTGAGAGTAATGCTATCCAATTGCTGGTCCATTACAAAGTAAATGTTGGCATACGTAGATAACGTCCTTTCTACCCAAATAGATTTATTCTTAATCATAACATATTAGTTTGAAAATTAAAAATACTTATAATGAAAAAACACCAGCTAAAACAGCTGGTGCCTAAGATAAATTATATAAGTTCAAATAAAAATGAGCGTAATTCTTCTGCAATTTCTTCAGTCATAGAAAATGCGTGCTCTAAGTAGCCTGGTTCGTTTAAATCGTCAGCACCGATGATTGCAAATTTATTGCGTTGCATATCAAGGACAATTGTTTTACCGTAATGACGATCGGAGTATAATAGCGCTAAATCGTGACGCTCATTTTCTCCCATAAAGCTAACGAAACGAGTTTTTGTAGCGACAGTATCGTCGTACAGAAAGAAACGTTCTTCCATACACATGGCTCCTTTATTAAATATCTAAGTTTAAGTGTGGTTTATGATCTAAATGGTGATGCGTTTTAATGAATCGTACTGTTCTTGTTTTGTAACGCATTACGATAGAGTATGTTTCAGCTAAATCTCCACCAAGGAATTTAACACCGTCTAATAATTCACCAGCAGATACACCAGTTGCTGAGAAGATTGCATCATCCCCAGATACTAAGTCATCTAACATAAGAAGTTGACGAGGATCTTCTAATCCCATTTCACGACAACGAGCTTCTTCTTCTTCGTTCATTGGAACTAAACGAGCTTGCATTTCACCTTCAAGGCATTTTAATGCTGCTGCAGAAATAACACCTTCTGGAGCTCCGCCAATACCTACGAATAAGTCGATACCCGTTCCAGGTAGTGCTGTTGCGATTGACGCACCAACATCACCGTCACCAAATAATTTTACGCGTGCACCTTTTGCACGAACACGGTCAATAATATCTTGATGACGTTCACGTTCTTGAACGATAACTGTTAGATCGCGAATCTTTTTATTGTTAGCTTCTGCTACAATTTCAATTGTTTTTTCAATTGGATCATCTAAGCTAATTTTACCAGCTGCTTTTGGACCAACCGCGATTTTTTCCATGTACATATCAGGAGCATGAAGAAGGTTCCCTTTGTCTGCGATTGCAATAACTGCCATTGCATTTGCAAGACCTTTTGCAACGATGTTTGTACCTTCTAATGGATCAACGGCGATGTCTACTTCTGGACCGTTACCTGTTCCTAGTTCTTCACCAATATACAACATCGGTGCTTCATCAAGTTCTCCTTCACCAATTACAACTGTACCTGCCATGTTTACTGAATCGAACATATCACGCATTGCTGTAGTTGCTGCATCATCTGCTTCATTTTTCTTTCCGCGGCCCATCCACTGTGCGGATGCTAAGGCTGCTGCTTCTGTTACACGGACAATTTCTAGTGCGAGTTCACGTTCCAAGATTCCATTCCTCCAATTTCAAAAATCATACAAATATAACTATAACAAATAACGGAGAAAAGGTGAATTCGAAAAATTGTCGATTTTTTCAGAAGAAAGCGTTACAATTAAAATGTAAATGCTTTAATTTCCAGGTAGGTGACATTCATGTATTTTGTAGACAGAAAGAAAATAGAACAAATGCTAGTATGTTTAGAACGAGCAACAAGTACATTTCAAGAGAAAAAGATATATGAAACCGAGTTTGAATTTTACGCATTAGAGCGCATAGCCCATCTTATTATTGATTGTGTATTAGATGCCGGGAATGCGATGATTGATGGATTTATTATGCGCGATCCAGGAAGCTATGAAGATATTATTGATATTTTAATGGACGAGCGAGTGATAAGTGAAGAAGATGGACAAGGGATGAAAGAAATTATCCTTCTTCGAAAAATGCTTACGCAAGACTATATTCAAATGAATCATGATGAATTATATAAGACGATTCAAAAACATATTGCAGTGGTAGAGAAATACCCAGCAAATATTCGCAGTTATTTAGAAAAGGAATTAGGACCTGTATCTGCATTTGTACCAGAATAATTATGCTTATAAGATCCCCAGAGAATGCCTTTTGGGGATCTTATATTGTATGTGAGAAAGAAAAGGGAGAAGGGTGAAGTATGGGGGAAGCACGTACGACGAAAGACGAAATTGTACAATTGTTGAAAGTAAAGGGAGAGCACACGGTAGCTGAACTAGCTGACGTTTTAGAGATTACAGAAATGGCGATCCGAAGACATTTAAGTAATCTTGAGAAAGACGGACTCATTTATTCTAAGATGGTAAGGCAACATGTCGGAAGACCAACTTATTTGTATGGATTAAGTGAAAAGGGAGAAGATACATTCCCGAAAGAGTATAAGCAATTTGCGATTGATATGCTAGAAGATTTAGCTCGAATGGGTGATGAAAAAATACTTCGTTACGTTTTAAAGGAGAGAACGAAGCGAATGGAAGAACAGTTACAAAAGAGAGTGAGTAATCAAAAGAATTTAGCATATAAAGTGCAAGAGATAGCAGCTATGCAAGAGAAAAACGGTTATATGGTTCAAATAAAGAGAGATGGAGAGAATTCTTTCGTAATTGAAAAACAAAACTGTCCGTTAAAGGAAATTGCAGAGAGATTCCCGCAAGTATGTGAAGATGAAAAAGAGATGTATAAGCGTTTATTTGCAGGAGCAGATGTAAAGGCGTTAGCAAATATGTGTGAGGGCGATTGTAGTTGTTCTTACCAAGTAAAAGAGAAAAAATGAACGTTATGGGGCGCTTTTAGGTAAAGCGTTTTTTTCTTTGGAAAAAGCGGGTAATATAAGAGTGGTATGATAAGGTGAGAACGTTAGCATAGAAGGAGAGACATAATCGATGTATAAAGGTTACTTAATTGACTTAGACGGTACGATGTATCGCGGAGAAGAACAAATTGAAGAGGCAAGCGACTTCGTAAAAGCATTAGGAGAGCGCGGCATTCCTTATTTATTCGTTACGAATAACTCAACGCGTAAACCAGAACAAGTGGCAGAAAAACTTGTTCGTTTCGATATTCCAGCGAAAGCAGAGCAAGTATTCACAACGAGTATGGCGACTGCGAACTTCATTTATGAACGTAAACAAGACGCAACTGTATATATGATTGGTGAAGAAGGCTTACACGATGCACTTGTGGAAAAAGGATTTGAACTTGTGGATGAAAATCCTGATTTCGTTGTTGTTGGTTTAGATCGTGACATCACATATGAAAAGTTAGCAAAAGCGTGTCTTGCTGTGCGTAATGGCGCGACGTTTATTTCTACAAATGGGGATATTGCCATCCCAACTGAGCGAGGATTATTACCAGGTAATGGTTCATTAACATCAGTTGTAGCAGTATCAACAGGTGTGGATCCAATCTTTATCGGAAAACCAGAATCAATCATTATGGAACAAGCTTTAAAAGTACTTGGCATAGAAAAAAATGAAGCATTAATGGTTGGGGATAACTACGATACAGACATTTTAGCAGGAATAAATGCTGGCATGCATACCCTTCTTGTCCGCACTGGAGTCACAACTGTGGAGAAGTTAACAGAATACGAAGTACAACCAACGCAAGTTGTGCATAACTTGACGGAGTGGATTGAGAAGATGTAATGAAGAAAGCTGTTCCAAACTTTGGAACAGCTTTTTTTCTAATATTTGCGGGCAGCCCGATTGGTGTAGGCTAACATTCAGTTGTGACTAGTGTCGATTTTTGTCGGTAAGTCGATATATTTGAAAAATCGCCGATATATTTAGAAAATCGCTGATATAATTTTATTAAAAAGCACGATTCACAACGTCTTTAACCTCTTCAAGATATTGTTTACGCACACTGTCATCCACAGAAGGAACACTTGTATAGAATGTATGCTCAATTGTTTCAATGCCTGTAAATTCAAAAATACCAACATCCGCTGTTTTCTTCATTGCATCAAACATGCCGCCTGCTGTGTATGCCTCTTTCGTATTACCCATTGTAGATAATAACAATCCTTTTTTACCGCTTAATAACTTTTCAATACCGTTTTCACCGTAAGCATAAGCAAATCCATGGCTAAACACACGGTCAACGTATCCTTTTAAAATAGCAGGAAGTCCCGCCCACCAAACTGGATAAATAAATGTAATGCTGTCAGCCCAAGAGATATGCTCTTGTTCTTCTTTAATATCTTCTGGTGTATTTCCTTTAGAAAATGAGATGAAATCGGAAGCGCCTAATACTGGATTAAAGTTTAATTCGTATAGATCGCGAACGCGTACTTCGTGACCTTTTCCTTCTAATTCACTTTTTACCGTTTCTAAAATCGCATGGTTGAAGCTTTCTGTATTCGGGTGTGCATAAACGATTACATGTTTCATTTTTCTTCCTCCTATTTGTGGATATGTGAATAGTTATTTGTATATCTGTAACTATTATGGTTACTACCTTTATAGAAGTCAAGTAATACATATGTATGTATAAAAAGACGCCCGAAAATCGCCTTTTTATACCCCGCTCATACAAAGTACAAAAAAGACAAATAAAATAATGACAATACCAATGCCGAAGTTAAATACGAGAGTACTATCCATATATGTAGCCTCCTTGTTTGAAAGTAAAAAGCACTCTAGTTAAGAGTGCTTTTTTATTTTGAATCTACTTTATAACTTTTAGAAAGTGATTCATGCGTGTAATGATTTACATTATTTTATGTATTTATACTTTGAAATGAGTAAGTCCTTGTTGGATATAGAAAAAAAGACACTCGTGGAGTGTCTTTTAAGATGACAAAATGTGCCAATTGCTTGAGGTTGATAAGACGCTAATTTCCGTGTTAACGCCTTTTCTTTAATCAAGAAGTGTAGCAACAGCGATTCAAATAGATTGTACCATTTGTTTAATTGTGGTGCGTATGCAATTGTGCATATTATGATCATGAGGTAGGTAATGAACTGTGAATAATTTGAAGTGATTTATTTACGATTTCTTCTGCGGCATATATGCCGATTGCGTCTGTTTTTAAAATATGAGGTTGTAAGTTATCATGCATTGCCCCTAACTCACCATGAAGTGGTGCAAAGGCATGGTTCGCCTTTTCAAGCATGCATAAATCAAGTAAAGAATCCCCAGCTGTAATAATCGTATCTATTTGCAAAATTTCTTTTATATATTGCACGGCGTCCCATTTGTTAATTGGTTTTGGTACAAAGTATAGCTTTCTACCTTGAAGTGAATGATTCCAGCCTTGTTTGTCTAACCAGGAAGTGAAGGATGATAATTCATCATAAGGAATGTTCTCCCGTTTAATAATGCAATAATGGAATAGATCATCAGCTGTTTTTTGTGATATAACCCAATCTTTATGAGCTATTTGTCCAAATTCCTTTAGTATGTCGTTTCCCTCTATACATTCAAACGATAGTCTTTCTTTTACTATCCTGTTCCAAGTACCATCTTGTTTACCGTTATGAAGGATATTACCGCCGTTACTTGTAATGGCGTATTCGGGAATGATTTCGTCTTGGAATAAAGAAATACGCTGAAACTGCTCAATAGTTCTTGTTGTAACTGGGATGAAATGTGAGTGCAGTTGCAATTTTTTTAGTAGTGAAATGGTTTTATGTGATATGAAAGAAATTTCTTTCCCATCTAAAGTTTCAATGAGTTGAATTGATTCATCTTCTATAGGGGCACGAAACGATTTCCGGGAATAAATAAGCGTCTGATCAAGATCACTGGCGAAAATCATATCGTTTCCCTCTTAAGAGGCTTAATGAGCCCGCAACATGAATAAGCCATATTCTCATAGATTTCAATAGGGACATTCTTTTCTTTAGCAAGAAGTAAAATATGCTTTAAATCGGGATTGTTTTGCTTACGTATTAAAATTTTCCACGGTATTCTCCGGAGTAATACGCGAGTTGTTTCACCGACTCCTGGTTTAATTAAGTTAATATCGTCAATTTCAAAGTGATTTTGGATAGACTGTATATCTTTTAATCCTTGCCAAGAGGGATCAGTGTAAGTTGAAGTAATATAACGTAATTGATTATCTATATGAGAATGAACAGAAGGGAATAAATCTGTTACCTCATCAATGAATAAATTTGATAAGTCTTCTTGTTCTAGCTCTTTATAATATTTAACACCATGAAAATCATTTGGACCGATATAGGTGTCATTTAGTACAGTGCGGCTAATGAGTCCAGAGACTGTTGCATTTAAGCAAGCGCTAGGAATAAGAAAATCTTCACGTGTACCGTAAATTGAAGTACAGTAACCGGGATCAGCAAGCACAGCCATACAATGAGAAATGTGTGTATTATTTCGTTCGTTAAATGTGTGTACTGCATATTCTAATTCTTTTTTTATTGCACCTTTTCCAGTCCACCCATCAATGAATTGAATTGTTTCTTTAGGGTGATGTTCCAAAATATAATGGAGTGCATTTTCATCAATACCGCGTCCGCGAACAATAGAAATACAATAGTGAGGTACATCAAGGTTGTATTGATAGCGTATGTAGCGTTTGATAAGAATGCCAATAGGTGTACCAGCACGAGCTAATGAAACGAGGACAAGGTTAGTTCCTTTAGTTTGTATAATCTGTTCGGCGACAACTCCAACAGCGATGGCTAGTTTGTGTTTGTATTGTTGCAGGGAAGAAAAGAATAAATCCATATACGCTTTAGAGGGTTTATATTCCATTGGTAACATTTCGGAATAATGTGTGCCAGCTTGAATTGCTTGTTCTCTAGTTTCCGTGGAACTTTCTTTCATTAAATCACTAATATCTTTTAATAGAAAAATAGCATCATTTGGATTGTAACTACTAATATGAGAATTTACTTTTACCATAATTATCAACCTTCCTTTTCTATGCTATTTGAAAATGAGACGATATGAATAAAAGGAATAACTGTTTGTAACTGCTGTAGAAGAGGAGATAGGGCTTCTTCCCCTAAATCACGCTCAATGAAAACAAATACTTCATCGTAATCATGAGGTGAAATATTATAAAAGTAATTTGTTATAGTAGGATCTTCAGGACTTGGATATGAGAAATGATTATGAATGGCGTAGTTCACATCATTTGAAACAGGATGGATAGGGCTTCTTGTTGTAGATTGATATAAAATATTTTCACCCATTTCAGCAGCAATTTTCATTGGGATATACATAAATTCACCCGTTCCGAGACAGAGTGTTCGTTTTCCAATTCTTTCTCTTTTTAAAGTTTTTCCTGCTTCTTGGGCGAAAGAATGAATGTGCTTTTGTTCATATGCTGAAATGCCAAATCGCCCAGTATATTTTATATAATTTGATGTATAGGGTGATTTTAGGCAGGTAAGGGTATGTTTTTTGAAATCAGGTTTTGTTTCTTCAATTTGAATCTCTTTTTTTGCAATATTTAATGGTTGGCCAGTTGTATGAATACTGCCTTCTAATAAAGAAATAACATGAACCTTAATTTGAAGTTCTTCTTCTAATTGTTTAAATTGTTTTCTATTAGTATGAGAACGCCAGTCTAACAAAGAAGCAATTATATATTCTTCTCGTGGGAATTTATTTTGAATAGATCTAATAATATTTAATGCTGTTTTTCCTGTTGTCATCTCATCATCTACGAGAACAATTGGATTGTTGTTTTGAAAAAAGCTTTCATCTACATAACACCGGTGCGATGTTGCATGAGAATGTTCTTCCTCAAATGTAATGACAGATTCTAGGTGGGGTATCGATTCCCTAGTTGTATGTACATACTTTGCATTTTGAAAGCATTGAAACATAGAATGACCAAGTGATGTCGCTGTTTCAGCGAATCCGATGAACAAAACTTCTTCTTGCAGAGGATATTGATAACGAAATACTTCCTCTGGGATTTCATCAATTTCTAATGAAATGAGATTTAAAATTTCTTTTTGAAATGGATGAGAAATATTATGTAGTATTTCCATATATCTTGCAGCGAGAGCAACTCCACTTGATAGAGAGACTGCAGGTTTAATAGGAAGATGCTTTCCAAGGATTGTACTCACAAATAAAAAACTACGTTTCTTATTTATTCTCGCAGCCATTTGAAAAAGATTGTCTAGCGCTAAATTATATGGATTATCACGTACTTCTACATGAACTTGTATAGTATTTAAAACGTTATACGTGTTGCTTTGCGTTTGTAATAAGGAGATCGGTGAATTGTTTGTTTTCATGTAGCACCCCGTAAATATTAGATTTTAAAATGGTTTTGCGAGCCCACCCATAATGAGGTTTTACTTCATTCATTTTGTTAGAAAAACTGCTTTTTAGCACTCCATTATACGTATCTGCATTTTGTAAAATTAATCTCGCATCTAAATAATCTTCCATTGTGACAATGTGCATTGCCTGTACAACTTTAATATGAGATGGGTGAATAACTGTCTTTCCGATTAAGCCATTTGCATGGTCAAGTGATACCTCTTGAATAAGCCCTTCTTCATGATCATTAGAAAAATATTCCCATACACATCCTGAAATAATATATTCATTTGTTGTCCTTGAGAAAACGTTAATAATGTCTGAAATACAATCACGGACAACAGTAATATGATAGATAGGTGTGTATTTATTACGCCGAATACTAAATATACTTGAAAAATCAGTAGCACCAATACGTACATTTAAGATGTAATCGTGATAAGAATCTAGTAAATCCTTTATTTGTAATAATGATTCTGCCCGTGTTTCCTTATACATAATTTCGGGTGATTCTAAAATCGGCATGCCATATAGCGATAATGAGTATAACTCGTTTATATATGCAAGCTGATCGATATAAGTCTTTCCGTTAATCGGTGTGAATTTTGGAAAGACAAAACCACATAAACAATGAACGGCACTACCTAATTCAGTAACAATTTTCTTCATTTGACTTGGCTGTCGAACTCTAATAAAAAGGAGTGGGATGTCTGCTTGATTTAGTATGTTGGCACTGACTAAGTTAGCGATTTGCTGTATTTGAACGACGATGTTTTGCTCTGCAAGTTTTACTTCCTCATCGCTGATAGCGTCCTCTAGACAAAGAATAATTGAGATAGCATCCACATGTTTCCTTCTAATTATATCTTCCGCAATCGTTTCTTTCGTGCCAGGAGTATATAGTGTAGCGCCTAGTGCGTAAGCTAGTTGTTCTTTTCCTATATTTTTTGAAAAACTAAGAGGTTCTTTATAGAAAAAATTTTGCCGTTCTTCTGAGGAGAGATAAGAAAAGTAATTCAAATTGTCACCACCTTATTTATAATGATTCTGTTTAATCGTAACATAATAAGAAAAATCTTCCATAAAAATGAAGCAAGAAATTAAAAAATATATTGAGAAAGATGAATTATAAGATGAATATCGAATATTGTTAATAGAAATATAATAGGGGGAAAGAGAAAGTGGATATACATAAATTAACAGAGGTAGAAGCAAATGAGATAAATACTTGGACGTACGAGGAACCATATAATTTATATAGTTTTTCAGGCGAGAAAGAAGTAATGGAAGAGCTATTAGATGGAACGTATTATGGCTGTTGTGATGATCAAGGAGACCTCATCGGTTATTTTTGTTTTGGAGCAAATGCACAAGTACCAGGTGGAAGAGATGCTCATTTATATGGTGGAGAAGATGTGATTGATATTGGACTTGGCATGAAGCCGGCGTTAACTGGGAAAGGAATGGGGAAAGAATTCTTCCAAGCTGGAATAGCGTTTGCCACGAAAGAGTTTAATGCAAAAATGTTTCGATTAAGCGTAGCGACATTTAATACAAGAGCGATTACGTTATATAAAAATATCGGATTTAAGCAAGGGCCTATTTTTTTGAGTCGCGGAAGAGAATTTATGCTGATGGAATATGAAAGACCGTCAGCATGAACCTGACGGCCTAGAAAACACTATTATTCTGAGTGCTCAGCTCGGTGTGCTAAACGGCTTGAAGCAGCGGCAGCGATTCCGCCAACGATATCATCAAGGAACGTGTGCACCTTTCCAGTTGATTTATCATTTAAGTATTCTAAAATACCAGGTTTTAATTTATCAATATATCCAAAGTTCGTGAAACCGATAGAGCCGTACACATTCACGATAGAAAGTGCGATAACTTCATCAATTCCGTATAAGCCTTCGTCACGTTTTACAATATCTTGTAACGGTTCACTTAGCATTCCCTTTTCAGCAAGGATATCAAGCTCGATACCAGTAATCAGTGCGTTTTGTACTTCACGTTTTGATAGTACACGTTCTACATTGTAACGGCATTCTGACATCTCTAAATTTGGATGATATTTTTTTTGAAGAAAATGAACAAGTTCAGCAATATCGTCAATTGTTACACCGCGTTCTTGTAATAGTTTTAATGCTCTTTCTTGTAGTTGATTTGATTCTTTCATGTTTATCACCTTTTTTTCTTTTTAGTATTTGTATACGTTTCGTTGCTTTATCATGTGCATAGGAATGAAAGGCGAGCACAAGCTCATATATATAAAGAAAAACCATAGGTGGCGACTGCGATGATTCAGCATATTTATGAGCATTATCACATGCATGTTAAAGAATTAATCCCCCTTGGCCCCTATAAAAGCTTTTGGATTCGCAACAAAATTTATGTACTTGTTCCAATTGGAGAAATGGAGGAAGAAGTACTTGTAGAGATGAAAAAGCTCAGTGATTATATGAACCAGCAAGGGGATATAACTGTAGCGACTTTCGTTCCGACTATACACGGCTACTATGTAAGTGAGATAGAAGAACAAAATTATTGCTTATTAAAAGGTATGCGCACGTTAGAACGACATGCTATGTCATTAGGAAGTGAGCTTTCTATATTCCATAAACGAGGTGCATTCTTTCCAGAAGAAATTGAGCAATTAAGCCGAATTGGTGAATGGAAAGCGTTATGGGAAAAAAGGCTCGATCAATTAGAAAAGTTTTGGCAATCACAAGTGATGAACCACCCTTCAGATGTATTCGATCAATTGTTTATTGAATCCTTCCCGTATTACTTAGGAGTTGCAGAAAATGCCATTCAATATGTTGTCGATACAGAAATGGATGATACGCCGCAACTAACGGATGCAGCAACAATTTGCCAAGAACGATTCACACCTTTATTATGGCATCAAACGAAGCGTCTCAAACTTCCTTTTGATTGGGTGTATGATCACCCGAGTCGAGATATTGCAGAATGGATCCGCCATATGACGATAGAAAAAAAGAAAGACTGGGAGCAAACAATCGTTCAATTTGTTACGGATTATGAACGGAATTATTCGCTATCCTCATTTGGCTGGCGCTTATTATTTGCAAGGCTCCTGTTCCCGCTGCACTATTTTGAAACGGTCGAACGATATTACCAAACTGGAAACGAAGAACAAAAAAGCATATATAGAGATCGCTTAGAAGCCATTTTACACGATGTGAACCGCTCAGAGCAATTTATGAAGCATTTTTATGGTTCGCTTCGTTTACCAGTAGATAAGCTTGGGATTAGAAAATTAGATTGGTTATCTTAAAAATATAAAAAAGAGACCGAGTGAGGTCTCTTTTTTATATACCACAATTTTATGTAATACATTATGCCCCTACCTGCTGATCTGTACATATATTTAAAACGAATTGATGCTTTTCGAGCTTTTCATTTACTTTACCCAATAATTCTTGCTGGATTTCTTTAAATAAAAATTGATAGCTTGTATTCCACGTTGGTATAGCGGATGAAAGGCCTAATAAATACTCTTTTTTCTTTTCTAGTTCTTGAATTGTTAAAAAAGTGTTCCCCATTTTTGGCATGTGTCGTCCCCCTATGTTTTTTACTTTATATGTGTGAACGATTCACTATATAGTATTAATTATCGCATTTTTTGAGAGGGATTTCCAATTTTGTTTTATGATGTTAACGGATAAATGTGATTTGAATAAAAAAAGGAGACCAAATTTGGTCTCCTTTTAGCAAGTGACTTTGAACGAGCCGCTTCCGCTTTTAATTAAAATACTTGTTCTACTTCGATAACGCCTGGTACTTCTTCAAGTAACGCGCGCTCGATACCAGCTTTTAGTGTGATTGTAGAACTTGGGCAGCTTCCGCATGCACCCATAAGGCGTAGTTTTACGATACCTTCTTCAATGTCTACTAATTCAACGTCTCCGCCATCGCGAAGTAAGAATGGACGTAATTTATCTAATACTTCTAATACTTGTTCTTGCATATGTGGGTTTTCCATTTTTATCGACTCCTTTCATCAGTTTTATTATAATCAAGATAGAGGGGAAAATCTATTTTTTCTCTTCTTGTTTTATTGTCGAAATTTTGTATCGTGTTTTTTCAGTATAGGGGTATGGAATAAGTTTGTAAAACGATGTGCTTATGTAATAAGACATCTGAATATACTGTTGGGACAAGAAGTGGGGGAGAAGAAATGGTTAATGTTCAAGTGTATGGGACGAAAGTAATTTGTGCGAGCTGCGTTGGAATGCCATCTTCAACAGAAACGTTTGAGTGGTTACAAGCGGCAATTGGTCGTAAATATGAAGGACAAGAAAATAAATTTAATTTCGAGTATATTGATTTCCAAGAAGAACAAGAAGATGCGGATAAAAAAGCATTCGCAGAGCGCGTAGTGGAAGAAGATTTATTTTATCCGGTCGTTCTTGTAAATGGAGAAATTGTTGGAGAAGGAAATCCTCGTTTGAAGGATGTTTACGAAGAAATCGAGAAATATTTATAAAACAAGAAGTCTTTGCGAATTTGCAAAGGCTTTTTTTATTGGAGGGATAGATATGAAAAATGGAGTGAAGCATGCGTTACCAACGGAAGTAGAGCAGTTAATGGAGCGGTACACAGTAGAATTAAAAGAAATTTTTTTGGATGAAAAAATAGTCGGGGTATATATTTACGGATCCATCGCACTAGGTGCATTTCATAAGGAAACGAGCGATGTTGATTTTGTTACAGTGATAAATGATTCCGTGAATGAAGCTGAAAAACAGCAGCTTGTGGAACTACATAAGAAACTTAGTGATAATATGCTAGGTAAAAGAATGGACGGTATGTATATTCCGCTTGCTGACTTAGGGAAATACAATGATGAAATGAACGAGTATGTGTATTGTGCAGATGGTAAAGCTAATGTTGGTCATTGGGACATTAATGCGGTCACATGGTGGACGTTGAAAAATCAAGGCATTACAGTTACCGGAAAAGAAGCAGAAGATCTTCCACTGCAAATACAATGGAATGATGTAGTAAATACGATGAAATATAACGTAGAACAGTACTGGAGTGAAAAGGCGAAGAAGCCATATTTATTTTTTATAGAAGAGTGGGTAGAATCAGCTGTCGTTACGATGGGACGTATTTTATATACACTAGATCATAAAACAATCGTTTCAAAAGATAGAGGCTTGCAATACTTGTCACAACGTTCAGCGGAAGAATGGGAGCTTTTATTAAAAGAAGTAGCTAGAATACGGCAGAACCCAAAAGAAAAGCGAATGCTCTCAAGGTGGAGAAGGGCAGATATGACGAAGAGGTACTTACTGCATTTAATTGAGACGTGTAGAGAGAAATGGTAGGGAAAAAAATGGACAATACAGTGGGGGGTATTGTCTTTTTTATTTTGTAGTAGATAGAAAAGTATTTACAAGTATTGTGTAGAGGAAAAATAATAGAAAAAAATATGTGCATGGGGGAAGATGATGAGTAAATATAAATTACATATAGATAGAGAACAATTATGGAAAGGATGCGTTTTAAATTCGATTGCCCATGCAATTAATGTAGCGCATTGTCCAGATTTCTCACATGAAAGTTCATGGGATGGATTTAACTATAGTATGCAAGATAGCCAAGGCGGACAAGGGGCAATTACGTTTCATCCGAATTACACGATTGTATGTCTTCAAGATGTGAATAGTGAGAGAATGGATGAGTGGATTGATGCGAAAAGTTATTTTGAAGGGGCACCTTCGGAAGTAATAGATATTGTGAAAGAAGAAGCACTTCAATACGTATTAGAAGAAGTAGAAGGCGAAACAGTTCCTTTTATTACAACTGCATTTTGGATTGAGGATAGTGGTGCGTATTCAATTGATTCATTTGAAGAGATGGAAGAGCACGGTGGATTCTTATTAGAAATTCCATTACTTGATACAGAATCAGCAATGGAAAGACTGGAAGAAGAGTATGAACTGACAGAGGAACAAATAGAGCTTTTACAACTCGTGTATGAGAAAAAAATCCAAAGGCCAAATGAGGAAATTAAGTTGTCTAAAGAAGAAGTAGCAATGATTGGAACGGAAGATAGCGAAGGATTGGAAGCTAGTAAGGAGTCATTTGCAGAAATGAATATTACTTGGGAGTTGTAGGATAGGATATAAAATTGTGATAAAGGACTAGTAGAAAGAACAATGTGAAATTACATTGCACTTTCTACTAGTTTTTTTATATACATATCAATTTCATGAAAGAATACGGGCTCTTTTTCCTCGGTATTCAGATGCACGGCGCAATGTAAATATTGCTGTAAATAGTGATTAGCTTGTTCGTACTGTTTTAATTTGTAGAAAGAAAAACAGGTAAGAAGTAGAAACGCTTTTTCTTCTAATATTGGAACGACAGCTAGTACCGGAGTAATGGAATGTATATTTATTTCCACTAAATTTTCATAAGATGTCCACGTTTGAAACCAGTCGAAAATAGTAGAAAGGTAACCCGGAATGTTGATAGTTTCATGTGAAACATTATGCAGAGGAAGTTAATAATGAACTATTCATGAGTTGTGTAAGTGGAAATATGTTTGAAATAGTAGAAGGCTAATTTGTGAGCTCTTTTAAGTCGAGATGTTTGTTTTAAAATAGTAGTATATATTCACTAAAAAAGATGTATAAAAATGATTTTGATGCATCCTTTTTAGTGAATATATAAAATAATTAACTTAGTGTATTAAATATATGATACATGATTATTTTAATATATTTAAAAGTAAAATGAAATAAGAAACGGATAATTGTCGGAATATATTCGATTTCCGTTCATTTTTATGAAATATGTGTACTTTTTGTTAGATTCCTTCATTTTGTGCATATACAATAAATGTATATAGAAATAAGAAAAGGATGATGTACGTGAAGGACACTGTTTTAAAAGAAACGATTTCTCCACAAGAATTACATAAAGTTGTTCAAAAGAATACAGCTTATTATGACTTTAAGTGGGGGAAAGTAGAAAATCCAGCGCAAGGGAATACATGGAATTGGGTAGCCTTTTTCTTCCCAACTTTTTGGTTAGCTTATCGAAAAATGTATAAGTTATTTATTATATTTGCGTTATTGGCTATACCTAGTATATTTATACCCCCTTTTATAGATATTCCAGATGGGATTTATGTAACATTTAGTTTAGCTCTTCAATTAGGAATGATGATATTTACTGGATGGCAAGGAAACCGTTTATATTATAAGCATGCTGTTCGTGTTTTTCGTAAGGGAGAAGATGCGTCTGATCATGAGAAGGCGTATTTCTTACAATCAAAGGGTGGCGTGAGTATTGCTGGTATGATTGGTTTACAGATTATAGTCGGGATTGTGTTTGGGTTAGCTGCGTTCGGGCTGTCCTTTTTACCAACTGAACCGAATATTAAAAACGTTGTTCGTTCAAGTGGTGAAGGGGTTACGTTAGAGATTATGACTGATAATCCAACTTGGAAGTTTGTGAAGAAAGAAAAAGATTATGACGTAGTAGAGTTTACTGGTTATGATTATACAGAGAAGAAAAACGTGAAAATTAAATTTGCTGTTTATTTCGATGAAGATTATTTCGAGTGGCAAGAGGTATATGAAAATAATAAGAAGTTAAGTGAAGAAGAAGTGGAAGAATATCAAATTTACATTGAAGAAAATAATTTGGGTTTCTAGAGAGAACTCGTTCATTTTGAAAAGAAGAATCTTGTGAAGGTTCTTCTTTTGTTTATTAGGGGGAGAGCAATGATTTCAGCATGAATAGAAGCTCTAATAGGATCTATTAGTTTAAGTACGGGTTTACACACGAAAAAGATTGATGTTAACATACGTTACTTGCAGCAGTATGAATGGTTTCGAATGATATATGAAGACGAGAAGTATCGAAAGTTATTTATTACGAACTACAAAGTTCGCTCATATTTACAAAGTAAGCTAAGAGTTCGATTGCTCGTAAAAAATAAAAATGCACAACGAAGATTTTTAAAATTAGTAGAAGAGCAAATAGAAAAACGGCATACAAATTGAAATTTTGTAAAATACAATAAAAAATGAGAATTTGAGGTAGGGTTGTCAATAACGTGAGACTATGGCACTATAAAGAAATGCTATACAAATTTTATTTATCGAGATGTAAACATCAATTTTGATTTTTACGTATAAATAATGAACGGAGGAAATGAATTTATGGCTACTTTACCAAATTGTCCAAAATGTAATTCAGAATATACGTATGAGGATGGCGTTCTTTTCGTATGTCCAGAATGTGCTCATGAGTGGGGCCAAGAAGCAGAAGCTGAAAATAATGATGGTGCAAAAGTTGTAAAAGATGCGAACGGAAACGTTCTTCAAGATGGCGACGCTGTTACTGTTATTAAAGATTTAAAAGTAAAAGGAACTTCTTCAGTTGTGAAGATCGGTACGAAAGTAAAGAGTATCCGTCTAGTTGATGGCGATCACGATATCGATTGCAAAATCGACGGTTTCGGAGCTATGAAGTTAAAATCACAGTTCGTTAAGAAGGCATAAGTAAATAGAAGAGGAGGCGAATAGCCTCCTCTTTTTATTATGTCACTTTTTGTCGGTAAATCGATATTTCGTACAAAATCGTTGATATATTCTGAGTTATGATAGATATATTTGAAAAATCGTTGATATATTGCAAGTTATGATAGATATATTGAAAAAATCGTTAATATAATTTCACTCACCGAGAACGATGCATCATTTACTGAGCGAAAGTTACGATTTACCTCGCATCATAGTCAACCTCTTTCAACTGACATCGCTTATTAAAGAACGTTTTATATCCAAGCTGTAAAAAGATAATGACAGCAAAGGCAGTACTTCCAGAAATACCGAGTATGATGGCGATTTGATATTGAATGGCTGTGAATGGTGATACACCGGATAATATTTGACCAGTCATCATGCCTGGTAAGCTTATAATTCCCATTCCGACCATAGAATTAATTGTTGGTAAAATAGCAGAGTCAAAAGCGTCTCGAATGAGCGGAGCAGCTGCTTCTTTCGGTGTTGCGCCGAGCATAAGTGCACCTTCAATTTGACCTCTTTGCGATTTCATATTGTTTAAGAACGTATTTGCACCAAGAGAAACACCAGTCATGGCATTCCCAACTAACATTCCTGTAATAGGGACGATATATTGCGGAGCATACCAAGGGTCATGACCGATAATAACAAAGATAAATAGTAGAAGTGGTCCAATTGATCCGGCGATCATGGAAAGGGCGGCTACTCGTTTTAATTCTTTAGACATTGGGATGTTAACCCGTTTATAAATATTAAAAATTGCAAAGGTAGTAATAGAAGTGATGAGAGCGATTGTATAAAATGGATTACTGTTTTCAAATACGTATGTAAGGACATATGCAACAAGTACGAGCTGAATCGTCATACGGAATGTTGCGAGCGCGATTTGTTTTTCGCGAGGTATTCCTTTTAATTTTACAAGTCCAATTAAAATAAGAATGAAAATATAGGCAGCTGCAAGTTGCCAAATTTGGAGTTCAATAACGCCCTTCAACTGAGAGCACTTCCTTTCTAGTTGCACCCTTTGTTTTGCTAATTTCAATAATATCGTCTGCAATTTCTTCTGGAAGTTGTTGCGAGTGTGTGATGAAGATAACTGTTTTTTTCTTTTTTCGTGCTAGTTCAGTAAATTGTTTCATAACGCGGCGTTCTGTATCACTGTCTAATGCTGAAGTGGGTTCATCTAATAAATAGACAGGCGGATCCATAAGTACGATACGTGCAAAGGCAAGTCTTTGTTTTTCACCGCCGGATAATGAGGAGGTGCTATCTTCTAATTGCTTGTCTAAGCTAACGGTTTGTAATGCACTCCGCAGGGCATCATCATTTGGAAATGGTTTTTCAGAAAGACGAAGTCCCATTAATAGGTTGTCTTTAACGGTTCCATCAAAAATAGGTGGAGTTTGCCCAAGCATAACTACGTCACGACGTAATTGAATAGGGTAATAATCAGAAATTAACTTTCCGTTATATTCAATTGTACCGGATGTTGGGGATTGTAAATCGTTTAACATGCGAAGTAATGTGCTTTTTCCGCTTCCGCTTTCACCGATAATACAAGTAATCTTTTCTTTTTGAATCTGTAAATAAGGAATGTGTAGTATATCTTTATATATAACGTCTTTTAATATAAACATAAATCGCTCCTTTCTGATTCTAGTTATATCGTATCAAAGAAAGAGGGGAAAATGGTTATAACGAACAACGTTTTTTCTTCGTCTTGAGTTTTATTAATAAGTTAAGTAAACGATCTAATTCTTGGCTGAAAGAAATCACTTTATCATGAGTGAATCCGTATCGTTCAACGAGATAGATTAGCTCTTTCTTTTTCGCTTCTATTCGATTGTTTAGTTTCGATAAGTTCATAAGTGGAATGTAATGCCTCCTACAAAAGTATTTATCACATAAAAAATAAGACCGAATGAACTCGGTCTTAAAGGAAGTAATAAAACAACTTACAAATAGCATACAATGTTTATCAATATTTTTTAATATAAAAATGAAAAATAAATCATTATAAATATTGAGAAAGATGTGTCTGATAATTTTTAAAAACTGATGCAAAGAGGCTGCCTACATAGTAGACAGCCTGTAAGGTATTAACCTTTATGATATTTGTACATCCAAAGAAGACCAGATTTTAATAATCTCGGTACACGTCCCATTAATGGTTGGTTTGCTAGTAAACCAAAGCCGTGCTTCTTACCAAGAGATCCTAGAACACCTTTTAATTTAATAACAGGTAGTTCATCCGGGAGTGGTTCATTATTCCAACGTTTTAATAATATTTGGACAATTTGTTCTCCTTGACCTTCAGCCAGTTGGGCAGATGGTGCATGTGGAAGTGCTGCGCAATCTCCTACAACGTAAACATGATCGTTATTTGGAATATTATGATATTTAGTTAAGACAACCCGTCCGCTACCATCTTGTTCAACTGGAAGGTTTCGAACAACTTCATTTGCTTGAATACCAGCTGTCCAGACGATTGCATCACATTCAAGTGGTTCATCGTGGTTGTACACAATATTTGGTTCTACTTTTGTAATGTTAGAGTTTCGTATAATGTTAACTTTATGCTTTACAAACCATTCTTCTACGTATCTACTTAATTTCTCTGGATATGGGAATAAAATTCTATCTTTTCGATCAAATAAATAGATTTTTAAATCAGAACGGCTTTCACGAAGTTCACTTGCTACTTCAACGCCACTTAAGCCAGCACCAACGACAGCTACTGTTGCATTTGGTTCTAGACTATTTAATTGTTCATATGTCTTACGTGTTTGTTCAATTGATTGTAGACTATGTGTATATTCTCTAGCTCCAGGAACGTTATGATATTTATCTTCACAGCCAAGTCCGATAATTAAATCATCATATTGGATCGCTTCGCCGCCATCAAGATGAACAGCTTTTTCTTCGAGGTCAATATTTGTTACTGTGCCGTATTGAATATTGAGGCGTGGGTGTTCAGGAAACGGTATACGAATATGCGTTTCTGAAATAGTACCCGCAACTAATGCATAATATTCAGTTTTGAAGCAATGATATGGTACTTTGTCGATTAATGTCACTTGTACATCATCTGGAAGTTGGTTGCTTGGAAGTAGCCTTTGCAGAATTCTCATTCCACCGTAGCCCCCACCTAGTATTACGAGGTGTTTCATGATGGATTACCCCTTTTCTGTTGAAATATCCCCTAATCATAAAATTTTATATTAATAAAATATTTTGACTTTACTCAATCAAATTATATCGAATTTGTGAACAAATAACAATGCATGAATGAATACTCTGTTGTACAATAAGAAGAAAAGTAAACTGTTTTTCTTTTTAAGTTACTCTTTCATTGTAAGTAGCATGTTATATAGAAGAAATCATCTACTTTGAAGTGAAGTAATGAAGTAACTAAATAGTTTAGACTGTGTAACGAAAACAACAAGAAACAGCTTAGTTTTCTTCTTATAGATAAAGTGAAAAGGTAATTTGTTTTGTAGTACAGGGGGGAGAATTTTGATTAAACCATTAATTGAATTTTGTGTAGGTAACCTTGCAAGTGGTTCACAAGCAGCTCTAGAAAAATTAGAAAAAGATCCGAATTTAGATGTAATGGAGTATGGTTGTTTAGGATATTGTGGCATTTGTTTTGAAGGACCATTTGCACTTGTAAATGGTGAAGTTGTACAAGGTGCAACAGTAGAAGAGCTTGTTAATAATGTATATGAGTATTTGGATGAAAATCCAATGTTTTAAGGTGTTGCGAATTAGTAGCACCTTTTTCATTAGATAAAACTTTATTTCGTGGGGAAGACTAATACTGAGTATTAGTCTTCCCCAATCGAAAATAGTAGGATAAATAAAAAAAGGCCCTTTTTAGAAGGGCTTTTTTCTTACACAAATTGTGTAAGAGTGGCTCATCGCCAAACGTTGTCAAATATGAGAAACGGGGGACATTCATATTGTGTTCTAAAAGCATGCATTTTATACTTAACATAACAAATTATTTTTGGAGTGAATATAAATGAGCCAATTTTCTTTTACAAAAATGCATGGCCTTGGCAATAGTTATATATATGTAAATATGTTTGAAGAGCAAATTCCTGAAGAAGATTTAGCCCTTGTGGCCGAAAAGGTTTCAAATATTAATACTGGTATTGGAGCAGACGGGATGATTTTAATTTGCCCTTCAGACGTAGCTCCGGTGAAGATGCGTATGTTTAATAATGATGGTTCTGAAGGAAAGAGCTGTGGTAACGGTTTACGCTGCGTAGCGAAATATGCGTATGAGCATAAACTAGTAGAAGAAACAGTTTTCACAATTGAAACGTTAGCTGGTATTGTAACGGCTGAAGTAACAGTAGAAGATGGTGTCGTGACATTAGCAAAAATCGATATGGGAGCACCTCGTCTAACACGTGCAGAAATACCGATGCTTGGTGAAGGTGAAACACCATTTATTCGTGAAAACTTCTTATACAATAATCATCGTTATGCATTTACAGCTGTTTCAATGGGAAATCCGCATGCGGTTATTTTTGTTGATGATGTAGAAAAAGCACCTCTTACAACACTTGGACCAGTTCTCGAGACACATGAAATGTTCCCAGAGCGAGTAAATGTTGAGTTTATCGAAATTTTGAATAATGACGAGATGAACTTCCGCGTTTGGGAACGTGGATCTGGTGTAACGCAAGCTTGCGGAACAGGAGCGTGCGCTGCAGTTGTAGCTGCTATTTTAAATGGAAAGATGGAACGTGGTAAGGAAATTACAGTCCATTTAGCTGGCGGCGATTTAATGATTGCGTGGACTGAAGAAGGAAACGTGTTGATGAAAGGACCTGCGGAAGTAATTTGCCGCGGAGTGTATGAGTACAAGATAGAAGCGTAAAGATGTATAATGAACTAAGAACAGAAAGGAAGGTGTATTTCATGATTGAAGTAACAGAACAAGCAGCTTTTCAAATTAAAGATATGTTAAAAGATGCTGAAGATGGAGAGAAGTATGTGCGCCTTGCTGTACACGGCGGCGGATGTAGCGGTCTTTCTTACGGCTTAGGATTTGAAGTAGAACCAAAAGAAGACGACACAGTGCTTGAGTTTTTCGGTGTTGAATTTGTTATCGATACAGAAAGTGCTCCAATTGTTAAAGGAGTAAAAATTGACTATAAACAATCTATGCTTGGCGGCGGATTCACAATCGACAATCCAAACGCAATCGCATCATGCGGATGTGGATCATCTTTCCGTACAGCATCGAATGCTGGTAAGCCAGAAGAGTGCTAAGTTTTTAGCAGAAATAGAGAAAGACCTTTTTAGCGATAGAATAAAATCGTTAGAAAGGTCTTTTCTTTTTGCGTTAAAACAGGAAATGTATGTAAAGTTAATCTAGATATTAATTTAAATGTTATTATATATGGTATATATGATTAATGCTGTGAATTCGAGATTCATATTGTTCATTTTAAGATAAGATTATGTAGAAAAAATGTAAATGATTAGCAAAAATATACTATTTATTAGTTATATTTAATGTTAATATTTGTAACGAAGATGATTGGCGAGGGCTGATTAAAGTTTCACTTTATACAAAAAAGGTGCATGAGCGAGAAGGCTATAGCAAATTGTATAGAACTGAATAGTTCCGTATTAATTAAAATACGTTGATTATTAGATATAAAAAACACCGGGGGGATTAGAGTGAAGTCATTTAAGAGAGTACTTATAGTAGGGATGGCGTTGACTACAGTATCGATTTTTGGAGCTTGTTCTAGCGATACAGACGTATTAACAAAAGCAGGAGCAAAGCAACCAGCGAAGGCGGAAGGTGAAGTACTAAAAGATCAGAAGAAAACACCTATGACTACGAGCAAACGTGAAAGTATTAAAAATGAGGATGCACCATCATCACAAAAGCATTATATTTCTCATGATGAATCTCAAAAGATTGAGGAAGGGATGACGTATACGGATATTCTTAATACGATTGACTATGGTGGTGAGAACATAAAACATTATAATAACCATGAAAAACGCGTATTTTATACTGAAAAAGATACGGATGGTACATATGAAATTATGGTTGAATTAAATACATATGGTTATGTTGTAAACATTGAACGTACTGCTATAAAGGATGAAGATAAAGATACAGATAAAGAGAATCAGGTATTTACGAAACGTAGTGAAGGGCCTGTAAAGGAATATGAAGAAAAAAACGATCGTGTACCGTGGTATAAAGATGTAAATAACAATTCGGCAGCAGTAAGTTACAATCATTATTTGAAAATCAAAAAAGGTATGCCCGCGAATCAGGTAAAAGCTGCAATTGGACAGCCACATGTGATTGAGAAATATAAATCTTATTCAGTATATGACTATACTGGTTATGGTGGAGAAGGATCATTACGTGTAATCTTTGAACCGAATGGAACTGTTACGGATGTAGTGGAAGACGGTTTACCACGATAATAAATTAGTTACGGGAAGAATTGTAGTAAAGTTGTCTTTGATTTTATAAAGTTTTTGGGAGCATCTCCGAATATAGGTGAAAAAATAATTCTCTTAGCCATGTTAACTACAGTATTAGTATTTACCGAAGTTTCTTCCAAATTCAATAGCGTTATCGTGGATGTTGTTGTCGTATTATCTTTGTTGATATATACCGCAGTAGGGCAGAAATTGTAACTGGACGCGGAGGAGTAGCAGCTTCCTTTTAAAAGAAGGAGGAAAATATGATGGAGGATATTCTTGAATTTATAGGGAGATACGTAATTAAACCTATTATTAGTTTAGTGAGATATCTTGTAATAGAGATTATAATTGAGGGCATAATAGAAGGCGTAATAAACGGTATAAGGAAACTACGTGATAAGTGGCGAAATTGGCGTGAAAGACGTTATTGGCGGTAGTGTAGCTGATGAGCGTGAGAAACAAAAACGTTATACAGAAGCTTAATGGAATGACAATTTCTAAAGTGAAGAAATAATTATTATCTTACAAAAGTGTAATGTTCATGTCATGTTTTTGAATTTCTTCTTTAAGCTCCGGGCTTTAAGATAAGAATATAAGAAAAAACATATGAGGTGAAGGAAATGAAAAGATACATTGCACTATTTAGTATTTTAGTTGTATTTGCAAGTTTGTTAGTTGGTTGTGATTTAAACCGTATGGGTAAAGATGAGTATTATGTTCAAATTACAGTAGATGGAAAAGAATTTGATAGTAAAGCTAGTAATGGGCAGAAATTTAAAGATTATGAATATAAGCTGACTGGCTTTGATAAAGACGGTAAAGAGAAAGAATTAGAATTCATAGCTCAAAAAAATCTTCGTAAAGAAGCATTCCTACGCGTATACCACTCAGATAAAAAAGGTGTAACAGCTTGGGAAGAAGTGAAAAAAGACGAGCTTCCAGCGAAAGTGAAAGAAAAACTAAGTGTGAAATAAGACAGATAAAAAGGAATTGACGAACAGGGTCAATTCCTTTTTTTGTTTTCAAATTCTTCTTCTGAAATGACTTTAAATCCGTGTCTTTTAAATAAAGCAGTTGTCACTCCGAAACCAGTTTGCTTATTACCTTTAAATTCTCCAGTGTAAATCGTAGAACTACCACAAGATGGGCTGCGTTCTTTTAAAATAATATATTCTGGGTGTAAATCTTTAATTTGTTCTAATGCTTTATAAGCACCATTTACGAAAGCTGCTGTGACATCTTCACCATTTTTTGTTATCACTTTCGCTTTTCCGTCTAAAACGTCGTCGCCATTCCCGCCAATAATTTCAGCGGAAGGACGAGGTGTTGGTAGTCCTCCTAATACTTCAGGGCAAATGAGGACTGTATCTTCTTTTTGCAGAAGCTCCTCTATTTTTGAAACAAGATTGTCATTCCCGTCATAACGGCAAGCAATCCCACCTAAACAAGCGCTAATTACGATCATATTTTCATCTCCATTAAAAAATATTAACTATCACGCCAATTTCGCTTCCTGCCTCTTACTTATAAATGAGGTGATATAAATGGGAAGCTTATATAATTTAATGAAACCATATAGTGAATTTCGAAGTAAAGAAGAGTTTAATACATATCAAAAACAAGTTTTGAAGTGCTACCGATTTCAATTGAATAAAACTGATTCTATCATTATTCATTTTTTAGGAAAATATGCGGTGAATGAGAAACAAAAAACAGTAGGAGTCGCTTGTCCATTAATGGGGACGATTGCGACGAATGTTGGAAAGAGTATTCGTACAGTACGCCGTTCAATTGCAAAGTTAGAGGAACTAGGAATTATAAAGCGTGTTGCAACAAAAGAAAGGCATAAACGCGGCGGGTATAGTGCGAACTTATATGTATTTCTTACATCTGCGATTGACCGCATGGATGACCGTATGAAAATGTCCGCTTGTAAAACTGAGGATAATGCAACTGGCTGTAGTAAAAATGAGCAAAAAATTGCTGGGAAAACAATTCTTTCTAAAAACATTTCATAAATAAAAGAGAAAAGAAAAGGAACGTATGAGCTTGATGAGACGTATTGCCGTCATGATATACCGAAGCCTTTTATATACGCACTGGTGCCGATGACGAGTAATCCGAAGAAAATTAATATATTTTGGAGTAAGGTCGAGCTTGCGTATAAAAAGAGTGGGTTACTAGAACAAGGTGTTTTACTAGAGCAAATATTAGCTGACGAAGAAGTGTATGGAAATTTAATTTGGCGCGTGAAAAGTGTTGTAAGAGCATATAAATATGGGGAAATTCGTAAAGACATTGGGGCACTTTTATACAGTACAGTGCGAGATTTATTTTTAGAGGTTGGATTAGAATGGGGAGCAGCATTAAGGAGAAGTAAGGGAATATCACTATTTGATCCATTCAAAAAAGAGCCATGCGTATAATACATGACTCTAAGTGGCTAATCGAACTTCCTTACAACTGGAATACGAATCGCTACAAATAGTACGAAGACGATAACAGCTATTGCACCACTTTTCATAACGGTTACGATTGGAATTCCCATTGCAAGTGCAAGTGATGTGAATGCATAAGAGAGCGGGATAAAGCCCATTGATGATAGCATAAGTAAACTCATTACGCGTCCCATCATTTCTTCTTTTACTGTCGATTGAATCATTGCCATAAGCGGTACAATCGCCATTGCGATTGTAATACCATAAAACATGCCGGCTAATAGTGCTTGCCAAAGTACGGTACTAAAGTTGATAGCTAAGAAGAATATACCAGACAATAGCATCATGATAATACAAAATAGACCGCGTCTACGATTAATATTTTTTAAACCGACAATGACAGCACCGATTGCCATTCCGCCACCTACAGATGCTTCTAAGTAACTAAAATGGAGCGAATCACCATGCAGAACGTTTTTAACAAAAAGCGGGAAACCAACTTGCATCGGGCCGATTAAAAATAAGTTTAAAAAAGCGCTACAAATAAGGAAAGTTGAAAGGAATGGCGATTCCTTTACATATAAGATTCCTTCTTTAATGGAAGTGAACATACCTTTATCTGTATCTTTTTGTTCTGGCATCGTAAATTGTATTTTTTGAACGAGTATGGCAGCGACAATCAGTAATAAAATCGTAATGGAAAAGATTGTCTCATAGTTCGTAAATTTAATGAGAATACCACCAAGTACAGGGCCTAAGATGACCGATGCTTGGTTCGTCATTTGTGTAAGCGAATTTGCTTGTGTTAACCGGCTTTTTTCTACCAATTCCGGTAAGATAGATCCATCTGCTGACCAGAAGAAAGCATCAGCAAGTCCAAAGAATAAAGCGAATAAAGCAAATGTATATAGTGTTACATCACCGACAATGAACCATGTGAGAATGGTTGCGACAAGAATCGCTCGAATGATATTGGAGTAAAACATAATGTTTTTTTTCGGGAATTTATCAGCTACAGCGCCGCCGACAATCATAAAAATAAGCCTTGGAACACTAAGAGCTACGAAAACAACACCGAGTGAAGCTTCAAGGTTTAATGTTTTTGCTATGTACCACGTTTGTGAAAAAGTAAAAAAGGCTAAAGCAAAGCTTGAAAAAAGAGTAGCTGCCCAAAGAAAAAGGAAATTCGTATTTTTTAATAACGGTTTTCCGCTTCCTTCTAAAGCAGTTTTATTTTGTTGTAGTTCCTCCATATTGCTTCCTTTCTATGTGACGAATTTAAACTAAAAAACTTATTAACAATCGTTTTATACAGTTTCTAATATTTCTATACTGCACTTTCTCATTGTAGACAATAATAATGAATTTGCCCAGTAGCTATTTAACGACAAAAAAAGATGCCGAATGGGCATCTTTTTTTAGGCTAACGCAATATAAATATCCAATTGAACGTTGTTTGGATCTAACGCTCTTTCATCGTAAAGCTCAAAGTCTGTTGTGAAGGCACGTTTATTTTCTTTCGACCATTTCCAAATATATTCCCAAGCTTCACAAACGACTTCAGCAACTGGTCCCTTTCTTGTTGTAAATACCGCATATGTAGCGGCAGGTATTGTTAAAGTTGTCATATTTTCAGGAACGTCTTCTAATGAAGAAACAGGCATACCGATTGTAAATTGATATGTACCGGTTTCATCTGATTCGTAGTTTGAGTAGAAAGCGAATGTTTCTTTCGTTTGTTGATTTGGGATGTGATGCATCATTTGTTCTTGAAAGTATCGGTTCCAAAGCCCGGGAATTTGTCCTTCAGTAGATGCCTCTTTTTCATTAGTCGTCGTAACCGAAACGCCGATTGCGTGGAAAGCTTCTTTTTTTACGATAATAGGTTCGTGTAGCATAAAAAATTCCTCCTTTTTTTTTAAAAAAAGAACGTTTGTTCTTGTTTAATATAACATATTTTTACATGTAACGATTGTTATTTTTAGAAAATTTTAATCATAAAAAACAAACTGAAAATAACTAAAAAATGGTAAATTTTCTATTGTATGTATAAATAGGATGAGGAGTATGTTAAAATTTTTAAGTATCCTTTAACTGTTATATAAACCTATACAGCACGGTGTTTTTACTATATTAAAAGTATGGTAAAGGTTTGTATAAGTGTCCGGTATATATGCTATTTTTGATAAATTAAAATAGTAATATTCTATGAGATTTATATTGTTGACATTGGGATTTCAACGATACATTTTCGTAGGTCGGATTGTTGCGAGTGGATATATATTGCTATGTATTCGTCTACTAAATGAAAGGGTTACTGCAATTTAGTAGACGGATAGCAAGTATATAGAAAGGAGAAAGGTAGAAAATATGAAGCAAGTATTGAAGTGTTTTAATGTCGTAACAATGATCACACTTCTTCTATCCATCATATTGCCTTCGCCCAGTGCTTTTGCTACAGAGATAAATAAAAAAAGCTGGGATGAGTTACAAGGAAATGATGTGAAAATTAAGGCAGATCAAGTGAATGCTGAAATGTATAAGGGAGAAGTAGCGGAGAGGGAGCACGTATTTCAATATAAGATTGAAAATACGGGAGATACACCAATCCGAGAATTAGTAATTAAACAAAATAATGACAATGGAATTGAGTTTCTTTCGCAATCTATGAAAGTAAACGGAGAGAAGTTACTTGAAAATAAGGTAGCGGATTTCTATGTAGAGGAAAAAGATAATGGAGGAAAGGTTCTTTCTTCTAATCTTAAAATTCAAGATTTAAAATCACATGAAAAAATGACTGTATTAATAAAAGCTCGTCGTGCGCAACATTTTAATAAAGAGTATAAGCAAAAAATTAGTGTGCAAAAGGATCAACTACAAATAGGAAACATGTCTGTAGATGTTGAAGGGCTTCCTTCTGAAGAGAAGTTAGAAGCTAATACCGATGATGAGGCTGACAGTAGTAAGAAAGCTATCGGATCAACAACTGATTCAAAAACTAAAGAAGTGGATGGAAAATTAAAAGTATCTGTAGAAGATAAAAATACATCTGCACAAAAAACAGAAATAGAGAAGATAAAACAACCTGAGGCTGAGAAGCAACTAGAAAAAGAGAAAAAGCAATCACCTTTAGCAGTAAAGCAGAGTGATGCAGAAGTACAAGCTGCATCAGAAAATGCTTCGAAGGTTCAAATCCAAACAGGAGATAAACAAGGATTTGGAGACCCGTTGTATTCTACAATTGCTCCTGGTAATTTAGTACAGACTGGTAATGTGACGCTTGGTTTGACATCTGATCATTATGGCAGACAAAGTATGGGTTATAAAACGAATAAAATGACGGTTGATGTTGATAACGATGATAGTACTTTTAATTCGTCAACAGGTGCATTTCCTAACATTCCTGCTGGAAGTAAAGTGAAAAAGGCTTACTTATTCTGGACAGCAGCAATGGGGTTACCAGGAAATATCGCTGATAGAAAGGTTACCGAGGATCAAGTAAGGCAACCAGTCAAAATGAGAATGGGAAATAAAGAATATGCAGAGGTAACTGCTGATAGCATAAGAAAAGCTGATTATCTACCTTATATTTCTAATTACTCAGGTAGTGGCGCAGGATATGTAGCGTATGCAGAGGTAACAAATATAATTGCACAGCAAGGTATTTCTCAAACGTTGACAGTTGCAAATGTGCCACAAATTAAAGATGTAACAGGTGGCGGCTATTACTGGGGTAACTGGAATCTTATATTAGTTTATGAAAACTATAAAGAAACAGTAAAAGACATGAAGATTTGGGAAGGGCTAGTCTCTCAAAAAAGTACAGCCTGGACAGATATTAGTGTTAATAAAATAAACACACCAAAAGAAGGCGCTTTTAAGGCGAAATTTAGTTATTTTTCATCGCAAGGTGATCCAGCTGATAATGATGGATATGCCTATGATTATGGAGAGTATGATTTTGGGTTAGGGTATCAAAAGTTTAAAAATATTAAAGGTAAAGATAATGATGTTAATGACTCATCTATGACAGAAGTACAAGTAGATGGCACTAACGAATTTGTTACGAAAAAATACCCAGGATATAATCCAGATTGGACAAATTCTTTCAGTACAGATATTCATACGTATCACCTTGAAGGACCCACTCAAGTAAAGAATGATTTGAAAGAAGGAAAAATGCGTTTTAGAGCATATGGTGGTGGCGGTGATATTTACGTATTAAACAACGCCACATTCGTTACAGAACATAATGCTCCAAACTTACAAGTTGATAAAAAGGCATTAGATAGTACCGGTAAAGAAGTTAAGGAAATTAAAGCTGGTGAAGAGTTTACGTATCAAATTGAAGTGAAAAATGATACGAAAAATAATCAAGCGCCGGTATCGAATGTAAAAGGTTTTGATAAATTAGATGACCGTTTAGAGTATGTTCCAGGGTCTATTCAATATGTTTCTGGAAGTAGTAAAGGAAATAAAACAGATGATGCAAGCGATGATGAAGCGGAGTTTGTAAATAATCAAATTGATTTCCGTGTTGGTGAAGGTGCTAATGCTAAAGACGGCGGTGTTTTAAAGCCTGGTGAAAGTACCGTTATTACATTCAAAGTAAAAGTGAAAGATTCTGTACAATCAGATACAACAGTAAAAAATGTCGTTGTTGTAAAGGGACAAGATAGTGCCGAGATAAAGTATGAAACTGAGGACGATGCAAATGTTACGGTTACTACCCTAAAAGAAGTTCCAGGGGAAATAGAGGCGAGAAAAATAGCTTCTAATAAAACACCGAAGTTAGGTGATGAGGTAGAGTATCGTATTACATTTAAAAATAAGACAAAAGATGGACGTCTAGATGTATTGACCATTGAAGACGAATTACCAAGTAGTCTTGAATACGTGAAAGATAGTTTGAAAGCTGAAGGTGTAAAACCAGAGCCAGTAGAGCTGAAGTTTGAAAATGGAAAAGTAATTGCAAAGTATCCAGAAATTATGGATATGGAAGAAAGAAGTATCGTCTTTAAAACAAAAGTAAAAGAAACTGCAAAAATTGGTGAAGAAATTGTTAATAAAGCAACCGTTAGAGATAAAACAAATCCACCAAAGAATCTAGAAGAGAAGATTACACCACAGCATAAGGCCGGTAAAATTGCTGCAAAGAAAAAAGCAACAAATAAGAAGCCGAAGCTAGGAGAAGAAGTTGAATATCAAATTAGCTTTAAAAATACGGTGGAAAACGGAAAACTAGATGCAGTTACAATAGAAGATGAAATTCCAGCTAACTTAGAATTTGTTCAAGGCAGTGAGAGAGCTGAAGGTACTGAACCAAATCCAGTAGAGTTAAAAGTAGAGAATGGTAAGGTAATCGCAAAATATCCAGAGATTACGGATACAAAAGAGCGAAGCATCGCCTTTAAAGTGAAAGTAAAAGAAGAGGCAAAAGCGGGAGAAACGATTGTTAATAAAGCGGTTGTGAGTGAGCCAAATGGACAAACTGAGCATCCAGAGGAAAAGATTACGCCGGATTATAAATACGGTAAAGTGGATGTAGAAAAAAGCGTAACGAATCAAACACCAAAACTAGGAGAAGAAGTGGAATACCGAATTACATTTTATAATACGGTAGAAAACGGAAAACTAGAAAAGGTGCTAGTAGAAGATACACTACCTAAAGGTGTTGAATACGTGAAAGATAGTTTGAAAGCTGAAGGTATAAAACCAGAGCCAGTAGAACTAAAAGTGGAAGATGGCAAAGTAATGGCCAAGTATCCAGAAATTACGGATACAGAAAAAAGAAGTATTGTTTTTAAAGTGAAAGTAAAAGATTCGGCAAAAGTAGGGGAGGCAATCGTAAATAAAGCAATTGCAAAAGATCCGAAAAATGAGCCTGTTGAATCAAAGGTTGTTATTACACCGCAAAGTAAAAAAGGTGAAATTGCTGCTACAAAGGTAGTTAATAATAAGAAGCCAAAGTTAGGCGAAGAAATCGAGTACCGCATTAGTTTTCATAATACGGTTGAGAACGGAAAACTAGAAAAGGTGCGAGTGGAAGATACAATTCCAAAAGGTCTTGAATATGTAGAAAATAGCATCAAGGCCGAAGGAGAAGCACCTGAACCAGTAGAATTAGCTGTTGAAAATGGGATAGTCAAAGCTAAGTATATCGATATTATGGATATGAAAGAAAGAAGTATCGTCTTTAAAGTAAAGGTGAAGGAAGAATTAAAAGTAGATAAAGAGATTGTCAATAAAGCAATTGTTGATGATACGAAAAATCCACCGATTGAACCGGAGGAAAGAATTACTCCGCAACATAAGGATGGAATAATTGATTCGAAGAAGACAGTAGATAATTCATCACCAAAACTAGGAGAAGAAGTAGAATACCGAATTAGCTTTAAGAACACGGTAGAAAACGGAAAACTAGAAAAGGTAATAATAGAGGATACAATTCCTAACGGTTTAGAGTATGTAAAAGGCAGCGAAAAGGCTGAAGGTGATAAACCAGCTCCATTAAAGTTAAGTGTGAAAGATGGAAAAGTTATTGCTGAATACGACAATATTACGGATATGAAAGAAAGAAGTATTGTCTTTAAGGTAAAGGTGAAGGAAGAAGCGGAAGTGGGGAAGGAAATCATCAATAAGGCAATTGTTGATGATATGAAAGATCCGAAAGAACCAGAAGCGAAAATTACACCATTACACAAAGATGGAAAAATTAAAGCGAAGAAAATCGTAAATAATGAAACACCGAAGTTAGGAGAAGAAGTAGAATACCGAATTAGTTTTAAAAACACGGTAGAAAACGGAAAACTAGCAGAGGTAAATATAAAGGATGCATTACCAAATGGTTTAGAGTATGTGGAAGGCAGTATCACGGCAGAAGGTTCTAAACCGAAACCAGTAGAGCTACATGTGAAAAATAATAAGGTAATGGCAAAGTATCCAGAAATTACAGATACAGAGGAAAGAAGCATTGTCTTTAAAGCGAAGGTAAAAGAAAGCGTAAAAGTGGGAGAAGAAATCGTAAATGAGGCAATTGTAGATGATACAAAGAATCTGCCAGAAGAGCCTTATGTACCGATTACACCACAATATAAAGATGGGAAAATTGAGGCAAGAAAAGAAGTAAGTAATCATGAACCGAAGTTAGGTGAGGAAATCGAATATCGAATTATTTTTAATAACACGGTGAAAGATGGAAAACTAGCAGAGGTAAAAATAGAAGATAAAATTCCAGCTGGATTAGAGTTTGTAGAAGGAAGCGAAAAAGCTGAAGGTGAAGAGCCAAAACCAGTGGAGTTGAAAGTAGAAAATGGTAAGGTAATGGCAAAGTATTCAGAGATTATGGATACGCAAGAAAGAAGTATTGTCTTTAAAGTGAAGGTAAAAGATTCGGTTACAATAGGGAAGGACATTACAAATAAAGCGATTATCCATGTTGATGATCCGAACCATCCAGTAATTGATCCGACAGCAAAAATTACACCACAATATAAAGATGGTAAAATTGCTGCTCATAAAAAGGTGAATAATCATAAACCGAAGCTAGGTGAAGAAATCGAATATCGAATTTCATTTAATAATACGGTGAAAGATGGAAAACTGGCAGAGGTTAAAATTGAGGATGAAATTCCGTTTGGTTTAGAGTATGTGAAAGATAGTCTAAAAGCAGAAGGTGATAAGCCGGCCCCAGTAGAGTTGAAAGAAGAAGCTGGTAAGGTTAGTGCGAAGTATGAAAATATCACTGACATGAAAGAAAGAAGCATTATCTTTAAAGTGAAGGTGAAAGATTCCGTTGAAGTGGACAAGGTAATTGTAAATAAAGCAATTGTTGATGATACAAAAAATCCACCAGAGCGACCAGAAGTAGATGTTACACCGCAGCATAAAGATGGTAAATTTAAAGCTAATAAAAAGGTAAGTAAAAAAGATCCAAAGCTAGGAGAAGAAGTAGAGTACCGAATTAGTTTTAAAAATACGGTAGAAAACGGAAAACTAGCAGAAGTGAAAATTGAGGATCAACTACCAAATGGATTAGAGTATGTGAAGGATAGTTTAAAAGCAGAAGGTAATGAACCAAATCCGGTAGAGTTAAAAGAAGAAGCTGGAAAAATTACAGCGAAGTATGAAAATATTACTGATACAGCTGAGCGTAGCATTATCTTTAAGGTAAAAGTAACAGAAGCAGTAAAAGTCGGGAAGAAAATCGTGAATACGGCAATTGTGGATGATGATAATCCGAAGAATCCTCCGCAAAAACCAGAAGCGATTATTACACCGGAGTATAAGAATGGAAAAATAAAAGCTGAGAAAACAGTAAATAACCCAGCTCCAAAATTAGGAGAAGAAGTAGAGTATCGAATTACGTTCCGTAACGTAGTTGAGCACGGAAAATTAGCGAAGGTGAAAATTAAGGATGAATTACCAAACAGTTTAGAGTTTGTAGAAGGTAGCGAAAGAGCTGAGGGGGATAATCCAAAACCGTTGCATGTAAAAGTGAAAAACGGCATAGTACTCGCAGAATATCCAGAAATTACGGATACGAAAGAAAGAAGTATCGTCTTTAAAGCAAAAGTGAAAGAAAAAGCTAAAATTGGCGAAGCGATTGTGAATACGGCGGTTGTGGAAGATACTATAAATCCACCAGAGAAACCGAATGTCGCGATACAACCTCAACATAAAGAGGGTGTATTACAAGCTGAAAAGACAGTGAGTAACCATGAACCGAAGTTAGGAGAAGAAGTAGAATATCGAATTAGTTTTGAAAATACGGTAGAAAACGGCAAACTAACTGAGGTAAAAGTAGAGGACGAAATTCCAGCTGGTTTAGAATACGTACAGGATAGTATAAAGTCTGATGGGCCGGAACCAAATCCAGTAGAACTTAAAGTTGAGAATGGAAAAGTAACAGCAAAGTATCCAGAAATTACGGATACGAAAAAAAGAAGTATCATCTTTAAAGTGAAAGTACAAGAAACGGTACAAGTAGGAAAAGAAATTATAAACAAGGCGGTTGTGGATGATAATAATCCGACAAATCTACCAGTTGAGTCACTTATACCAATTACACCTCAATATAAAGATGGGAAACTAGAGGCAAGGAAAGAAGTAAGTAACCATGAACCAAAGCTAGGGGAAGAAATCGAATATCGAATTACTTTTAACGGCACAGTAGATGGCGGGAAGTTAGTTGATGTAAAGATTGAAGATGAAATTCCGTCTGGTTTAGAGTATGTGAAAGAAAGTCTGGAGGCCGTAGGTGATAAGCCTGTACCAACAGAACTTAAAGTTGAGAATGGAAAAGTAACAGTGAAGTATCCAGAAATTACGGATACGAAAGAAAGAAGTATCATCTTTAAAGTAAAGGTAAAAGAATCAGTAAAAGTTGGAGAGGAAATAACAAATAAAGCGATCATTCATGTAGATGATCCAGATCATCCAGTTATGGAACCGACAGCGACAATAAAGCCAGAATATAAAGATGGTAAGTTAAAAGCGACGAAGACAGTAAATAATAAAGAACCGAAGCTAGGAGAAGAAGTAGAATACCGAATTAGTTTCAAAAATACGGTAGAAAACGGCAAACTAGCAGAGGTAAAGGTAGAAGATGAAATTCCAGCCGGTTTAGAGTACGTGCAAGATAGCATTAGATTTGAAGGGGCTGAACCAAATCCAATAGAGTTAAAAATGGAGTTTGGAAAAGTAATAGCAAAGTATCTAGAAATTACAGATACGAAAGAACGTAGTATTATTTTTAAAGTGAAGGTAAAAGCAGCACCAAGTAAAGGGATAACAAATAGAGCGGTAGTGGACGATAAAATAAATCCACCACTTGAGCCTACAGTTACAATTTTACCGAAAACAAAAGAAGATCTTAAGATACCAGAAGAGCCGAAGGAACCAGAAGTGAAACCGGAAGAGCCGAAAGAACCGAAGGAACCAGAAGTGAAGCCGGAAGAGCCGAAGGAACCAGAAGTGAAACCGGAAGAGCCGAAAGAACCGAAGGAACCAGAAGTGAAGCCGGAAGAGTCGAAGGAACCAGAAGTGAAACCGGAGGAACCGAAAGAACCAAAAGAACCAGAAGTGAAACCAGAGGATCCGAAAGAGCCGAAGGAACCAGAAGTGAAACCGGAAGAGCCGAAAGAACCGAAAGAACCAGAAGTGAAGCCGGAAGAGCCGAAAGAACCGAAGGAACCAGAAGTGAAACCGGAGGATCCGAAAGAGCCGAAGGAACCAGAAGTGAAACCGGAGGAACCGAAAGAACCAAAAGAACCAGAAGTGAAGCCAGAAGATCCGAAAGAGCCGAAGGAACCAGAAGTGAAACCGGAAGAGCCGAAAGAACCAGAAGTGAAACCGGAGGAACCGAAAGAGCCGAAGGAACCAGAAGTGAAACCGGAGGAACCGAAAGATCTGAAGAAACCAGAAGTGAAACCGGAGAAACCGGAAGTAAGACTGGAAAAGTTAATTAAAGAACCGCAAGTAAAAGTAGAAAAAGAATTACCGAAAACAGGGGCAGCACATTCATGGATGATGTCAGTTGGTGCGGGAATTTCATTCTTAGTTGGCGGAGTATTATTCGTATTAGGTAGAAGAAGAAAACAATAATTTTTTAGACGAAAAGCACACTGAGTTCGATAGTTTATTGGACTCAGTGTGCTTTTATGTTATATAAAAGGAAAGCTCCTTCCACGTATGGAAGGAGCTTTATTTTTGTATATTAAAACATACTTGAGCTATGCATCGGTTGAAGTTTTGCATTTGGATCGAAGTAAGCTTTTGCATTGTTTACTGCTGTCGGTGCTTCGCCAAATCCACAAGCGATAAGTTTTACTTTTCCTTCATATGTACAAATGTCACCAGCAGCGTAAATGCCAGGAATATTTGTTTCCATTTTTGAATTTACAAGGATGCTGTTTTTTTGTATATCTAAGCCCCAGTTTTTAATTGGGCCAAGAGAAGAAACGAAGCCGTAGTTTACGATTACGTCATCAACATCGATGATAATTTTTTCCTCCGTTTTTACATGTTGAAGAACGACTTGTTCAATCTTGTCATCACCAATGAGTTCTACTGGAACGTATGGTGTACTTACTTCTGCACGAGAATTC
This sequence comes from Bacillus sp. 007/AIA-02/001, assembly GCF_004634455.1. Lineage (NCBI taxonomy): Bacteria > Bacillati > Bacillota > Bacilli > Caryophanales > Bacillaceae > Bacillus > Bacillus sp. 007/AIA-02/001. Next base: position 28,780 of record NZ_SEIY01000004.1, on the reverse strand, counting down.
ATTAAGCTTTCTACGCTATGTTCATGCGCACGGAATTTATCACGACGATGAACGATTGTAACTTTTTCAGCAATCGGTTCTAACATCATTGTCCAGTCTACTGCTGAGTCGCCACCGCCAAATACTACGACGCGCTTACCAGCAAATTTATTCATATCATCAACGAAATAATGTAAGTTTTTCTTTTCGTATTTCGCTGTACCTTCTAATTCTAAGCGGCGTGGTTGGAAAGCACCATTGCCAGCAGTAATAATAACTGATTTAGAATAGTGAGTTTGCTTATTCGTAACAAGTTTAAATATACCGTCAGCTTGTTTCTCAAGCGTATCGACAGCTTCTTCTAAACAAACAGTTGGGTCAAATTTCTTCATTTGCTCTTTTAAGTTATCAACTAATTCTTGTGCGCGCACTTTTGGAAATCCAGCCACATCATAAATGTATTTTTCAGGGTAGAGTGCGGATAATTGTCCGCCAAGTTGAGGTAAGCTTTCAATGATTTTTACACTTGCTTGTCTCATACCGCCATAAAATGCTGTGAACAGTCCCGTTGGACCACCACCAATAATTGTTATGTCGTAAACTTTTTGATTTTCTGCCACTTTCATTCCCCCTATAGATGGAATTTTGATATTGATTTCATATATTGTTCATATGTACACGAAAATCCTGCAAATGATGACACTTTCAAATAAATGATAGCATATTTGAGTTCATAATACTTCTGAAAACGACTGAATTGTGTGTAAGTTTTCGCATCGGTTCTTTTTTATTGTATAAAATATACAGAAAGGAAAATACATGAAAAAAAGGCTAAAAAACCCTTGAAAACGCTATGTTATTTTAAAATATTGATAATTCTCCAGACGCTTGAATTCTGGAATAAAACCGACTAATATAGGGAAGTATTATGTTAAATTTCTATGACAAAATTCGTACGATTTTTTGACTGCGTTTTGTTATGATATAGAATGTGATAAATTCCACATTCTTGACAAATAGAGTTTTTAGTACTTGGTATTATTTTTTATTACTATTATATAAAGAAAAGGGTTGTGATTTGGTGAAGACTCCAAAAATCGTAGTTTTAGGTGCAGGTTATGGCGGGATGATTACGACTGTTCGTCTGCAAAAAGCATTATCTGTAAATGAAGCTGAAATTACGCTAGTAAACAACAACAGCTATCACTACCAAGCGACTTGGTTACATGAGAGCGCAGCTGGTACATTACAAGATGAAAAAATCTGTCTAGATATTCAAGACGTTATTGATACAAATAAAGTGAACTTTGTACAAGACACAGTAGTAGAAATTAAAGCTGCTGAAAAACGCATTATCTTAAAAGATGGTGAGTTAGAGTATGATTACTTAGTAATTGGTCTTGGTTTCGAATCAGAAACATTCGGAATTACAGGATTAAAAGAGCATGCATTCTCAATCGCTAACATTAATGCAACTCGTGAAATTCGTGAGCATATGGAAGCTAGTTTCTCTAAATATGCAACTGAACAACGCGATGAGTTAGTAACAATCGTTGTTGGTGGTGCTGGATTTACTGGTATCGAGTACGTAGGTGAGCTTGCAAACCGTGTTCCTGAACTTTGCAAAGAGTATAATGTACCACGTGAAAAAGCACGTATCATCTGTGTAGAAGCTGCTCCAACAGCACTTCCAGGTTTCGATCCAGCGTTAGTAGAATACGCTGTAAAACAGCTTGAGAAAAAAGGTGTAGAATTCCGCATCGGTACAGCAATTAAAGAAGCAACTGAAGAAGGTATTATCGTTGCGAATGGCGATGACACTGAATTAATTAAGTCTGAAACAGTAGTTTGGGCTGCAGGTGTTCGTGGTAATGGTATTGTGGAAGAGTCTGGCTTTGAAGCAATGCGCGGACGTGTAAAAGTTGATGAGTACATGCACGCTCCAGGATACGAAGATGTATTCATGGTTGGTGACGCAGCGTTAATCATTAATGAAGAAATTAACCGTCCTTACCCACCAACAGCACAAATTGCAATTCAACAAGGTTACAATATTGCACACAACTTAACTGTATTAGTTCGTGGCAAGGGCGAAATGAAGAAATTCGCATTCGATAATAAAGGATCTGTATGTTCTTTAGGTCATGACGATGCAATGGGCGTTGTTATGGGTAAAAAGTTAACAGGTTGGAAAGCTTCCTTCATGAAGAAAGTAATCGATAACCGTTACCTATTCTTATTAGGTGGACCTTTATTAGTTCTTAAAAAAGGTAAATTAAAGTTCTTTTAATATATAGTAGAAAAAGCAGAAACGGCTAAGAGCTGTTTCTGCTTTTTTCATATTAAAAATATAGTATAATATATAAAAAAAGAAAGAATATTCTGTCCGTTCTGATGGAGGAGGTTATTACATCATGGAGAAACGAGGGAAGGTATGGCTAGCTGTTAGTGGTTTAGTAGCTACAAAAGATGGTAGGTGGCTATTTGTTAAGAAGAAATACAGTGGATTAAAAGGGAAATGGTCTTTACCGGCTGGTTTTGTAAATGAAGGTGAGACGGTTGATGAAGCTGTGAAACGCGAAGTGTTAGAAGAGACAGGCATTGTCGCTCATGTGAAGGGGATTATTGGTGTTCGATCGGGTGTTATTCGTAATGAGATTAGTGATAATATGATTATTTTCCTTTTGGAACCTGAAGGAGAAAATATTATTGTACAGGAGAAAGAATTGTCTGAAGTGGCGTTCTTACATCCGGATAAGATTGTAGACGATCCGAATACGTCTGTGCTTATTAAATATTTGTTAGAAGGAAGATCAGAACTACATCTTGAAGTGGACAAAACATTAAATCCAGGTGAACCATTTGGTTATACAGCTTATCACGTATTTACGGCACGTGCGGAGGAGAGGGGAAAAGAGTGAGTATACCGGTACTACTTATTTCAATGATGTTATTCTTTATTTTGTTCTTTGGAATTGGATTTTTACTCAATATGATTTTGCGAGCTACTTGGGTAATGGTTATTGTGTATCCGATTGTTTGTATGCTTATTATTAATAAAGCGAGTATGTGGGATTATTTTTCAAAACCGAAAGAAACATTTTCTTCATTTGGGACAAGTGTATCGCACTTAGGACAAGCAGACGTATTTATTCTATCTACTGGATTAGTAGGGGCTGCTTTAGCAGGAGTCGTAATCAAGAAACTTCGGAAAAGCGGATATCAAATGTTTTAATCTCCAATTAAGTTGGAGATTATTTTTTTGCATATTCCTTCATCGTATAGGGAATGATTAACGATGAAGGAGTGTGGAATATAAAAATGTTAAAACGATATTGTATTCGCATTATGATGACTTGTTTACTTGCAATTGCATTATGCGTAACATGGAATGCTTTCACAGGAGTTTCTTTATTAGAGATTGTAAAGAAATATGAGGGAATGAGTGCAAAAGAAGTACATGCAGCAGAAGTTAAGAGAAATGTTGCTCCGAGTAAAGAAGTGATAAATGCTTTAGAGCAGGCAAACGACTGGTCTAAATATCGTTCAATTGAAATGACTGCAACAGGTTATACATCGGGGATTGAGTCAACTGGTAAGAGGCCGGGGCATCCAGAGTATGGTATTACATATTCAGGTGTTAAAGTGAAAAGGGATTTATATTCCACAATCGCTGCGGACTTACGCGTATTTCCGATTGGAACGATTCTATTCGTACCAGGTTATGGATATGGTGTAGTAGCTGATAAGGGCGGTGCAATAAAAGGAAACCGTCTTGATCTATATTATGATACGGTGAAAGATGTTTATAGCCAATGGGGTAAGAAAAAAGTAAATGTGTACGTAGTAAAAGTAGGAAATGGTAAGTTTACAGAAGAAGAGTTAACGATGTTAAATCAAGACGAAACGATGCAAGTGTTTCGTGGTCAATATTTAAAACAAAGATAGTCTAGTCGTAATTACGCTAGACTTTTTTTCTTGGCTTATTTCATGATAGAGGAGATTTTGGATCTGCGATTTTACACGCCATATAACTGTAGTTAGAATTATCGCATTTTATCGAAAATAAAGTTATAATGGTGGTAGAGAAATTTAGGGGGTCTGAACATGTTTCAAGTACAAAAAGAATTAGCAGGTCATGAAGCGGTAATTGTTGCTTTATTTGAAGAAGAGAAAATGAGTAGTTTTGTACAAGAACTGGACAAAGCGTTTGAAGGGCAATTACAAGTTTTACTAGAAGAGAAAGAATTATCTACGAAGAAAAAGGCCATTTCGAAAGTACATAGCTTAGGGAAAACAAATGTGAAACGTTATTACTTTGTTGGTTTAGGAAAGAAAGAATCTTACATGACAGAAACGTTACGTGCGGCTCTTGGTAAGGCGTTTAAAACACTGCAAGCAGCAAAAGTACGAGATGCAGCAATCTTACTTGATTCTTTCGTAACAGAGAAATTAGACGCGATTGATGTCGCTCATATTGCGGCAGAGGTACAAGGCCTTGGTACATATGAGTTACAAACGTATAAATCAGATAAAAAGGATCGTGTAGAGTTAGAGAAGTTCACGGCTATTACAGCGGAAGATGCACAAGAAATTGAAGCAGCATTAACAGTTGGCTACGTACATGGACGTGCAACAAATTCAGCTCGTACACTTGTAAATATGCCGCCAAACGTATTAACAGCGACAAAGCTTGCTGAGTATGCTGTTGAATTAGCGGAGAAATATGATATGGACTATAAAGTTCTTGAGAAAGAAGAGATGGAAGACCTTGGTATGGGTGCGTTACTTGCAGTAAACCAAGGTAGTGTAGAGCCACCAAAAATGATTGCTCTTATTTATAAAGGAAAAGAAGAGTGGACAGATGTCATTGGGTTCGTTGGAAAAGGTATTACATACGATACTGGTGGTTATTCTTTAAAACCACGTGAAGGCATGGTTGGTATGAAAGGTGATATGGGCGGTGCAGCTGCTGTATTAGGTGCGATGGAAATTATCGGTGAACTTCGCCCAGAACAAAATGTGATCGCTGTTATTCCTTCAACTGATAACGTTGTAAGTGGTACGGCATTTAAGCCAGACGATGTAATCACATCTATGAGCGGAAAAACAATTGAAGTATTAAATACGGATGCAGAAGGTCGTCTAGCTTTAGCTGACGGTATTACGTATGCGAAAAAACTTGGTGCAAACTACCTTGTTGATGTTGCAACATTAACAGGCGGTGTAATTGTTGCACTTGGAAACTATACGACAGGCGCAATGACAAATAATGAAGAGTTATTTGAGCAAGTGCTAGAGGCTTCTATGGAAACAGATGAGCCAATTTGGCAACTACCGATTTTTGATCGTGATAAAGAACGTGTGAGAAACAGTAAGTTTGCTGATTTAAATAACTCACCAGGTCGTGAAGGACATGCGGTTATGGCAGGTACATTCTTAGGCGAATTCGCTGAAGATACACCATGGGTACACTTAGATATCGCTGGAACATCAGAAACAAAAGGTGCGCACGACTTAGGTCCAGCTGGAGCAACTGGCGCAATGGTACGTACACTTGCGACACTTGTGGAGCGTTTTGGAGAAGAATAAGAGTATAAGTGAAGACTGTTCCGATATTTTGGAACAGTCTTCTTTTTTGTAGGTTTGTTTATCCCACTATTTGCCGGGTAGTAAGACCCATAACTCAAAATTCAGCGAAAGGAAAGCAGTTAGGTCGGATTGCCGGTAAACGCTCGATTGGTGAGGGCTGATTAAAGTTTCACTTTATAAAGAAATCGTATACAAAACCCCATTTAAAGCAAAAGAAGTACGGCCCGTTTCTTCAGAGACAACTAATATAAGTGCATCACTCTTTTCAGATAAGCCAATTGCAGCTCTGTGACGTGTTCCTAGCTCAGGATCAACTTCTGTACTTTTCGTTAAAGGAAGAATATTAGCAGCTGAGACAATATGATTATTTTTTACGAGAACGGCACCGTCATGAAGAGGGTTACCTGGATAAAATATTGATTCGAGTAATGGCGCAGTTAAATGAGCGTTTAATGTCGTTCCAGTTTGAATGAGAGCTTCAAGCGTCTCGTTTCGTTCCACGACGATAAGAGCACCATGTTTTCTGGCGCTTAAATGTTGGATAGCTGTCGTAATAAAAGATGAACTTTCCGTATAAGGTGATAAATATGCCTGAATATAGTATGTAGCTGCCAATGTTTGTACATTTGCTAACATATGATGAATATCTTCCATTTTGCATAAAATACATTCGTCTTCTTTATCGATTGCGTTCCTCATAATCGATAGTTCTTTTTCAGCAATTTCAATCATTTGCTTTGTTTGTATTTTGAGCTCTTCTGACAAGCCCCATTCGTGCATAATCCTCATTCCCTTTAGTGGAGTATTTAACAATAGTGTATACAAATATTCCTAGTAAAATCCTGTTAGATTTTATAAAATATTGAGATACAGCATGTTTTTTTCATATAATAAAGGTATGACGAGCGAGAGGAGAGAGAAGAATGAATTGGAAACAAGAATTTAGTCGCTGGCTTTCTTACGCACAATTAGATGCAGAATTAAAAGAACAGCTAGAAAATATGAAGCAAGATGAGAAGAAAATCGAGGATAGCTTTTATAAAAATCTAGAGTTTGGCACAGGTGGTATGCGTGGTGAACTTGGTGCTGGTACGAACCGTTTAAATGTATATACAGTTCGTAAAGCAACAAAAGGATTAGCAAGCTTTATCGAAAATTTAGGTGAGGAAGCGAAAAAACGCGGTGTTGTTGTAGCCTATGATTCTCGTCATAAATCACCTGAGTTTGCAATGGAAGTTGCTGCTACACTTGGTGCATGTGGTATCACAACATATGTGTTTGAAAGCTTACGTCCAACGCCAGTACTTTCTTTCGCAGTTCGTCATTTACATACAGTAAGTGGAATCGTTCTTACGGCAAGCCATAATCCGCCTGAATATAACGGATACAAAGTATACGGTGAAGATGGTGGACAGTTGCCTCCAAAAGAGGCAGATGAGTTAATTAGCTACGTAAATGCAGTAGAAGATGAATTAACAGTTGAAGTCGCTGATGTAGAGCAATTAAAAACTGACGGTTTATTACATATTATTGGACAAGAAGTAGATGATGCATATGCTGCAGAATTGAACAATGTCATCATTAATAAAGAAATGGTGCAAAAGGTCGGCAAAGACTTAAAAATCGTCTTTACACCATTACACGGAACATCAAATATTTCTGTACGCCGTGGTTTAAAAGAAGTTGGATTTACAGATGTAACAGTTGTAAAAGAACAAGAGTTACCAGATCCAAACTTCTCTACAGTAAAATCACCGAACCCAGAAGAGCACGCAGCGTTTGAGTATGCAATTCGTGACGGTGAAAAGGTAGGCGCAGATGTATTAATCGCAACTGATCCTGACGCAGACCGCCTTGGTGTAGCAGTGCGTAATCATAATGGTGAGTTCCAAGTATTAACAGGAAACCAAACAGGTGCATTAATGCTTGATTACTTACTATCTCAAAAGAAAGAAAACGGAACGCTTCCAGAGAACGGTATCGTATTAAAAACAATCGTAACGTCTGAAATTGGTCGTACAATTGCAAAAGCATACGGTTTAGATACAATTGATACGTTAACTGGATTTAAATTTATCGGTGAGAAAATTAGACAGTATGAAGAAAGTGGACAATATGAATTCCAATTCGGTTATGAGGAAAGCTATGGTTATTTAATCCGCCCATTCTGCCGTGATAAAGATGCAGTACAATCTGTTCTATTTGCATGTGAAGTAGCTGCATACTACAAATCACAAGGGAAAACGTTATATGACGGTCTATTAGAAGTATTTGAGAAGTACGGCTTCTTCCGTGAAGACCTTGTATCGTTAACGTTAAAAGGAAAAGATGGAGCGGAAAAAATCCAAGAGATGATGGCAACGTTCCGTGAGAATCCTCCGAAAGAAGTGGCGGGCTTAACAGTCGTAGCAGTGGAAGACTATAAAGCAAGCATCGTTACATCTTTACAAGATGGACATAAAGAAGAGATTCACTTACCGAAATCAAATGTGTTAAAATATCAATTAGAGGATGGTTCATGGTTCTGCCTACGTCCATCTGGAACTGAGCCGAAGATTAAGTTTTACTTTGGTGTGAAAGATAGTTCTTTACAAAATAGTGAACAAAAGTTACTTACTATTAAAGAAGACATTATGAATCGTTTATAATACAAAGTAATTTTAAGTAGTAAGGAACAAAAGGGAGCGAAATCTCCCTTTTGTTTTATGTAGGAAATGCTTGCTATTGATTCCGACAGGAGAGAGGGTATTTTGTGATGAAAAAAGTAAGAAAAGCGATAATCCCAGCAGCTGGATTAGGAACACGTTTTTTACCAGCAACGAAAGCAATGCCGAAAGAAATGTTACCGATAGTAGATAAACCAACGATCCAATACATTGTAGAAGAAGCAGTGAAATCTGGAATCGAAGATATTATTATTGTTACTGGTAAAACAAAGCGCTCTATCGAAGATCATTTTGATAACGCATTTGAACTAGAACAAAACTTATTAGAGAAGAAAAAATATGAGTTGCTTGAAAAAGTACAAGCTTCTTCAAAAATGGTAGATATTCATTACATCCGTCAAAAAGAGCCGAAGGGACTAGGACATGCTGTTTGGTGTGCACGTAAATTCATTGGTGATGAGCCATTTGCAGTGTTACTAGGTGATGATATTGTCCAAGCTGAGAAACCGTGTTTACGTCAATTAATGGATGAGTATGAAAAAACACTTTCTTCTGTTATTGGTGTACAAACTGTTCCAGAGTCGGAAACACATCGCTATGGAATTATCGATCCATTAGAACAAGAAGGTCGTCGTTACCAAGTTCGCAATTTCGTTGAGAAACCAGCACAAGGTACAGCTCCTTCAAACTTAGCGATTATGGGGCGCTACATTTTAACGCCTGAAATCTTTATGTTCTTAGAACAGCAACATGTCGGTGCTGGTGGTGAAATTCAGTTAACAGATGCAATCCAAAGCTTAAATGAAATCCAACGTGTATTTGCCTACGATTTCGAAGGAAAGCGCTACGACGTAGGTGAAAAGCTAGGATTCGTTCAAACGACAATTGAAATGGCCCTGCAACACCCAGAATTACGTGATGACATGGTTGCAATGATGAAGAAAATTTTAGAAGAACAAGCGAATCAAGAGTCATAATAAAAAATGAGTTATTTCAGTATACTGAAATAACTCATTTTTTTATTATGAAATCGTCGAATGAGAATGCTGATAAGCAGAACGACGCACAGCATAATATATGCGAGGTGCGATAATAGCACCGATAATTGTAAATGCAATATCTTTTACTGCAAACCACATCATAATCATCCAAGCAGCTTTATAGCTCATATTACCGCCCATAAAGAGATTGACTGCCCCGTACATGTAAGTAGTACCGATTATATAAGTTAAAATAATTCCTGTGAAAGAGGCAATTGCAAATGTAATGAATGTTGGTCTTTCTTTTTGTTCTACTAGTTTTCCGGATACGTAAGCAACGATAATAAATGCGATAATAAAACCACCAGTAGGATCTAAAAGTGCTCCAAATCCAGCTTTGAAGTTAGCGAAGATTGGTGCGCCGGCTACGCCAACGAGCATATATACAGTCATGGATAAGGCACCAAGTCTACTTCCAAGAAGAAGACCTGCTAAAATTGCGAAAAATGGTTGCATAGATAATGGGATGCCTGCTACTTGAAGGAATGGTGCCCAAGATACAATATTTGCACCGATTGCCATAAGAGCAACGAACATGGCAGCTAATGCTAAATCTAAAACATGAAATCTTCTCATAATGTTAACCTCCTGTTGTTTTTAGGTTAACATTATCGTAGCGAAAATATTTACTTGTTGTCAATCAAAATATTTTGATAAGAAGGCTTTAAATAGTCTCTTAGCAACGTATATGGAATACGAAATTGCGGAATTCCACTTGAATAGGGAGCAATCTCATATAAAGGGAAATAAATGACGAGATTGTCTGGCTCTAAAAAGAAGTGGAATTTTTTCATACTCATTACTTTTTCAGTTGCATCAGGAAAATAAATGCTTTCATTTTGTTTAATTTGTCGTACAATCTCCGCACGGATTACATCTTTATATTTATCCTTTTGTTCAAATAAATCGTCTAAGTGCAGTACCTTTTTTTCGTTTAAATCGAATGTATTTGCCTTCCACGTATAAAGACCGTGTGCTCCGCCAGTATATTGATAGTAATTCACATATAGGCTAAGAAAAGGTGGTTTGTTTAAAGAGACTTTATAATCAACATTTGCTACGTACGGATGAAATGGTGTACTAGATCCTTCTGTCTCTTTATAATATTTTTTTGCTTCTTTTTCTAATTTGGTTTTAAATTTGTCAGTGGATTTTTTGTAGTATAAATTGAGTTTATTTTGAAATTTAGAGTCAGAAAATTTGTGAAAAGAAGGCCTGTTTATTTGATATTCTATATAAGGTTTCTTACCTTTTTGCGTTACAGTCTTAACATCGATTGTCAGGTTAGATGCTTTGGCTGTTATTGCACAATTTGGTACAATAGTCAGCAAGGAGAACATAAGCAGTAATATACAAAATTTCTGTTTCATTTAGGTGAAGCCTCCTTATATAAGTGTTATAAGTAGTTTGAAAATAAATAGGTAAAATTATACATTTAATTAAAGTAAGAGAAGGGGGAAGCGATATGGCAAAAACTTTAATGGATTCACTTGGAATTGAGTTGTTAGAGATGACAGAAGATAAGGTGGTTGCTACGATGCCTGTTGATGAGCGTACGCATCAGCCATTTGGATTTTTACATGGTGGTGCATCGGTTGCATTAGCAGAAACAGTGGCAAGTGTTGGTTCATATAATTTAATTGATCAAGAAAAATGTATTTGTTTCGGATTAGAAATTAATGCGAACCACATTCGCTCAAAGAAAGATGGAATTGTAACAGCGATTGGAACACCAATACATAGAGGACAATCGACAATGGTTTGGGATGTTCGCATTATTGATGAAAATGATGATTTACTATGTATATCAAGATGTACAGTAGCAATTAAAGAAAAACGTGAAAAATAAAAAAGAGGCGCTCTTATGAGCAGCCTCTTTTTCTTATAATTAGAACTGGATTTTCTTCTCTAAGAAACCTTTTAGTTCGCTAATTGGCATACGAACTTGTTCCATTGTGTCACGGTCACGTACTGTAACAGCTTTGTCTTCAACTGAGTCGAAGTCGTATGTGATACAGAATGGTGTACCGATTTCGTCTTGACGACGGTAACGTTTACCGATAGAACCAGTTTCATCAAAGTCTACCATGAAGTCTTTAGCTAATTCTGTGAATACTTCAGTAGCACCTTCAGATAGCTTTTTAGATAATGGTAAGATAGCTGCTTTGTATGGTGCTAAAGCAGGGTGGAAACGAAGAACTGTACGAGAATCGTTTTCTAATTGCTCTTCTTCATATGCATCACATAAGAATGCTAATGTTACGCGGTCTGCGCCTAAAGATGGCTCGATGCAGTATGGTACGTAACGCTCATTCGTTTGTGGATCGATATAGTTAAAGTCTTCGTTTGAGTGTTCCATGTGACGTTTTAAGTCGAAGTCTGTACGAGATGCAACGCCCCAAAGTTCGCCCCAACCGAATGGGAATTTGAATTCAATGTCAGTTGTTGCATTACTGTAGTGAGATAACTCTTCTTCACCGTGGTCACGAAGACGCATGCTCTCTTCAGACATACCAAGTGAAAGTAACCAGTTTTTACAAGTTTCACGCCAGAATGCGAACCACTCTAAATCTTCACCAGGCTTACAGAAGAATTCAAGTTCCATTTGTTCAAATTCACGTGTACGGAATGTGAAGTTACCAGGTGTGATTTCGTTACGGAAACTCTTACCGATTTGGCCGATACCAAATGGAAGCTTTTTACGCATAGAGCGTTGAACGTTTTTGAAGTTTACGAAAATACCTTGTGCTGTTTCAGGACGAAGGAAGATTTCGTTTGTGCTAGACTCTGTAACACCTTGGAATGTTTTGAACATTAAGTTGAACTGACGTATTTCAGTAAATTCTTCACTACCGCAATCAGGACATTTTACTTCATGTTCTTTCATTAAGTCAGCCATTTGGTCGAAAGTAAGACCGTCAACAACCATTTCGATGCCTTTTGCATCTAAAGCATCCTCAATTAATTTGTCAGCACGGTGACGAGCTTTACATTTTTTACAGTCGATCATTGGATCGTTGAAGTTACCAACGTGACCAGAAGCGATCCAAGTTTTAGGGTTCATTAAAATAGCTGCGTCTAAACCAACGTTGTGTGGAGATTCTTGAATGAATTTTTTCCACCAAGCTTTTTTAACATTATTTTTTAATTCGATTCCAAGTGGACCGTAATCCCAAGTGTTTGCAAGACCACCGTAAATTTCAGAACCAGGGAAAACAAAACCGCGATGTTTCGCTAAGTTTACAACTTGTTCCATTGAATACATAAGAAAATCCTCCTTTTGAAAGTTAACGTATTGGCGATGACATACTCTGATACTTTGGAAACGGGCAGTATATGTTAAAAAGAACATAAAAAAACGCTCATCCCAAGGCTTATTTGCCTAGGGACGAGCGTTTGCCCGCGGTTCCACCCTAGTTGATACACAAAAGGTGCATCCACTTTATCATGTATTGCTCGAGACTGCCGTTTCCTTGCGTCTTCAGGCTTTCACTATCCCTGAATCGCTTTTTATGCAAGTACTTATAAGTCCGTCATCGCTACTTATATTAATAATAATGAACATATTCTAACACGTTCTTTTTTAAATCTCAATAGAGGAACGCGTCTATCTATGATAGAGTCTCGCCTATTTTTTCATTATTTATTCCGTAATTTTGCTTAATATGCTTAATTGCTTCACGCTTACTTAATGGAGCGAGCTCATTGTTTTGCACGTATTCCCAAACTACATCCTGATTTGTTTTTGCATATTCACGAAGGACCCAGCCAATTGCTTTTTGAATGAAAAATTCTTTTGAAGAATGTAGTTGTCCAATAATCCAGAAAAGAAGTTCTTCATCCATCTTTTGTTTATATTTGAGTTGGAATAAAATAGTGGCACGTTGTAACCAAATGTTATCTGATGCAATCCATTTTGGGATATAGGCAGAAATCAATTCTGGATGTTGTAAAAAGATATTACCTAAAAATGTAGGTACGATGCTATCGACAGTGTCCCACCAAGATTTTGTTACAATCAATTCTTCTAAGAAGGGGATATGTGTTTCGTTTATATGCTTTTTATATTTTTGCATAATATCAAGTGCAGCCGCTTGGAATTCACGTTCTGGTAAGTCCCAAAGTTCACGTACGATAATTTGGAAGTCTCTTTTATCTGGGAGAGTATGTATTTGAATGATGTCTTTTAATAATTGGCGTCTTTCCGGTGTTTGAATACCTAGAAATGGGAAGTGATTTTTCATATAACGAGCCATGGGTTCTGCTTTTTCAAGATTTTGATGAGCTGTAAAATGCTCTTGTAATGCTTTTACAAATGGATGCATACGTGTTTCTCCTCTCTTATTCTCTTTCTTCTCTTATTATACAAAGAGTTTGGATAAATTTTAAAACATAACTTGCAATGTAATGAAATATGTTGAAAGTAGAGAGGAGAGGATAAGATGGAGGATCAAGGCGTACTAGCAGGTTTCTTTGCTCTTAGTTTTGCGTTTATTCTTGTTATATTGATTTGGGCAATTATTTCATATTTGTTAACGGCTTTTGCACTTTATTCGATGGCGAAAAATGATGGTGCAACGGACGGGGTGCTTGCGTTTATTCCGTTTTTGAATAGTAAGACGTGGGGGGACTTAGCGAAAGATAAATTACCAGATTTTTTGAAAGAAGAAGCAGGGTGGAAAGTATTCGGCATATATGTTGCATGTTTCATTTTTAATTTCGTACCAATTATAAGTTTACTAGCAACAGCTGTATCGATTGTATTGTCCATTTATCTTATCTACGCTATTTTAGACAGATACGGAACGAACTCTATATTATTTACGATTATTCATGTAATCACATTTTCGGTGTTCTTACCGATTCACTTATTTATTATTCGAAATGAACCGGTGAGATATAAAGAGTAGATTTTTCATTTTTGTTGATAAGTAGCTATAAGTAAAAAAGCGCCCTGATTATCAGAGCGCTTTTTCTACTACATAAGGTAGCGTAAATAAATATAAATGTGAGAAATGATTAATGAAACGATCATAATTGGGAAACCGACTTTTAGGAAGTCCATGTAACTAAATTTATGTCCTTCGCGGCTCGCGATACCTGCAACGATTACGTTAGCAGAAGCTCCGATTAATGTTCCGTTTCCGCCCAGACAAGCACCTAGTGCTAATGCCCACCATAATACATCGATTTGTGCGTCAGATGGTGATAAGCCTAGCCCAACTGCCATATCGTTAATAAGTGGAATCATTGTTGCGACGAATGGGATGTTATCAATTGTTGCAGAGGCGATACCAGATACCCATAAAATAAGGATGGATGCGTAAGAAATATCTCCGCCTGTTATACCAATTACTTTTTGAGCTAACATTTTGATAAGACCGATATCGATAAGTCCTCCAACAAGTACGAATAACCCTGCGAAGAAGAAGATTGTTACCCACTCTACGCTTGCAAATACTTCTTCAATTTCATGTTCTTTCACACCAATTAACATAAGTACAGTAGCACCAGTTAAGGCGATAATAGCGGCATCGATATGGAAAATAGAATGAGTCATGAAACCTACAATCGTAAGTCCAAGTACCGTTAAAGATTTTTTCATTAATACTGGGTCTTTAATGTACTGTTTTTCATCTAAGCTCATTAATTTTTTAACTTGTACAGGATCGGCAATTAATTGTTTGCGATACATGAAGTAAAGTATTATCGCTGTAACTGCAATAATAATAATTACAATTGGTGCTAGATTCAATAGGAAAGCATTGAAGTCTAAATGCTTATTTGCAGAACCAATCATAATGTTAGGTGGATCACCAATTAATGTTGCTGTTCCTCCAATGTTTGAAAAAATAATTTCAGAAAGTAAATAAGGAACAGGATTTACTTGCAGTATGCGCGTAATAGATAAAGTAACTGGAACAACAAGAAGTACAGTTGTAACGTTATCTAAAAATGCGGAGCCAAGCGCGGTAAGTAAGGAAAGTGAAATTAAAATTTTAATTGGATTTCCTTGTGCCCCTTTTGCTGCTTTAATGGCAACGTATTGGAAGACACCTGATTTACTCGTAATGTTCACCAAAATCATCATACCGATGAGTAGCGTAATCGTTCCCCATTCAATATGTTTCGTAAAGGCGTTATGTAAATCGACGACCCCCACAATTACCATGAGTGCTGCACCAAGAAGTGCGATGACAGCGCGATTAATTTTTTCAGAAATAATAATGGCATATGTAATTAAAAAGACTGCGATAGCAAAATAATACTGCCAGTTAGCGAGTTCTTGCGTTGTTTCGTGCAAAAATCTCATCTCCTTTCATTCACTTTTTCTTAGTGTGTCAAAAATGCTCTAGAAGAAACACACATAACGTCATTATAAAGTAGGAAAATGGCGGATGTAAATGAAAGGAGAGATTTTGTCATATTTTCTGCATAGGTCATTTTTTCTTATTTTTTAAAATATTTGTGGGCATTTGACATATATATAAGATACATCCAATCTGAATATTTAAAATGGAATTAGCATTCGAGCTTGTTCGTGTAGGAGTGTCAAATAGAAAGGAATGACAAAAATGATAAGGAAGGGATCGTATGGATGAACAACGATTTTTATTTTTAGACTTTGAGTTTACGATGCCCCAGCATAGAAAGAAACCGAAAGGATTTTTTCCAGAGATTATTGAGGTAGGACTCGTTTCAGTTGCTGGCTGTAAGGTAGAAGATACGTATTCATCACATGTTAGGCCGAAAACATTTCCCTCTTTAACGGATCGATGTAAGAAGTTTTTAGGAATAAAACAAGAAGTCGTGGATAAAGGGATTTCATTTCCTGAACTCGTTAAGAAGCTTTCAGAATACGAAACGAAATGTAAACCGACAATTGTAACGTGGGGAAATATGGATATGAAAGTGCTGAAGCATAATTGTGAAATGGCAGGGATAGCTTTTCCATTCTTCGGACAGTGTCGTGATTTATCGCTTGAGTATAAGAAGTTTTTTGGAGAAAGAAATCAAACAGGATTATGGAAAGCAATTGAGGCGTATGGAAAAGTAGGGACAGGGAAGCATCATTGTGCGCTTGATGATGCAATGACGACGTACAACATTTTTAAACTAGTAGAAAAAGATAAAGAGTATTTAGTAAAACCAGCACCTCCAACATTAGGAGAACTTGTTGATTTTTCAAAAGTGTTAAAGAAAGTGAGCACACAGTAACGACCAAATTGCACATTATGTAATTTGGTCGTTTTGTTTTTTAGAGTTTGTAGTCTTTCTTTAACTGTTCTAATGTTTCTAGACTACGCTCTGCAAAAGGTGAATCATCTTCAGAAAATGAATTCATTTGAGTTTCTAATGCTAATTTTAGTGAATCTGTATAATCCGGAATTTCTCCTTCATATTTCTTCACCATTTGTTCTGGAATGTTCGTTTGCTCACGAAAAGCTAAAGCACGTCTTTCGTGGAAAAATGGTACGTCAGCTTGTTTTACGTTATGTAAGTCACCTTGCACCGGATGTTTTAAAACAGCTAATACTTTTACGACGTAACTGCCAGGGCGGCTATTTGTAACCTCGCCAATGTATTTTCCTGTTTTATAAATACCAGTAACGATTTCACCAATTTCAAATGTTTCTCTCATATTTTTCACCTCAAGTTTATAGTAAGGAAAGTGAGGGAAGGAGTCAAAGAAATCCTTAGTTTTCAGAACGCCCCTTGAGAATATGGGTAGGTTGCACTATAATTTAAAATGATATAACAGAAAATTCTGATGTTTTATAAATCCTATAATAAGGAGTGTTCTATATGATGCCTTTATATTTTCCGGAAGATAAAACAGAATATATTATTCCGGGGATTGTTTGCGTTCTATTTATTATCGGTGCTATTGCCACGTGGCGTATGTTCATTCGTATATCAAAAAGAGAAGCAGACCGATTACAGAAAGTTGAAGAAAAACTATTAGCTGAAAAGAAACAGTAACTCATTTTTGTATGTTTCCTTCTATGCTCGGACAATCTAAGGGCAGAATATATTTTGGAGGGAATAAAATGAAAAAACGGCTTTTTTTCAGTTGTTGTTTACTATTTCTGATGGCAGGTTGTGACCAAGGAAAGCCGAAAGAAATTGACGTGAAATTACATAATGCTTCAGGTGATGAAGTGGGGACTGCGAAAGTAACTCAGCAAACAAGCGGAGTGAAAATTAAGATTAAAGGGGAAGGTTTCACGCCAGGCCCGCACGGCATACATGTGCACGAAATTGGTGAGTGTAAAGCACCACGATTTGAATCATCTGGGAATCATTTTAATCCTGATAATAAAAAGCATGGACTCCTTAATCCGAAGGGTGCAGAAAACGGTGATTTACCGAACGTAGTTGCAGATGGTTCTGGAAAGATTAAAGCAGAAATCGATGCACCTCACATTACACTTGAAGAAGGGAAAACGACGATTCATAGAAAAGATGGAGCGTCTATTATTATTACAGAAAACCCTGATGATGGTATGACTCAACCGACAGGTAAATCAGGGGATCGAATTGCTTGTGGCGTAATTGTAAAAAAAGCATCGGATATGAAGAAAAAGTAAAAGCTACCGTGAATGGTAGCTTTCTTTGTGAAATGTAATTGAAAATATATCAGCGATTATTGGAATATATCGACTGTAACTCAAATTATATCGGCGATTATTGGAATATATCGACCGTAACTTGAAATATATCAGCGATTATTGAAATATATCGACTTACCGACAAAATATGATAAAGGAGTCTGCCCAAGAATGATTAGGGGCAGACTCCTTTCTTATTATGAAAACGTATGACGCAGTCTGTTTAAAATTTCTTCTAAAACAGATTGTGGACAGCCGATGTTAATTCGAATATGTTCTTCGCCACCTAACCCGTATTTCTCACCAGGTTCAACGATGATTTTTCCTTTTTCCTCAAGTAGTGCGGTACGCTCGTTTTGAGAAAGCTTTAGACGAGAACAATCAATCCATAATAAAAAGCTACCTTCTGGCTTCGTTACGGAAAGAGCAGGTATGTGAGTTTTAATATATTCACAAGCAAATTGAGCATTATCTTCTATATATAATCGAATTTCGTTTAGCCAATCATTACATTCTGTATAGGCGCTTTGCATCGCTGTATAAGCGAAGATATTTAACCCGTGGAAGCCTTGTCTATACTGGATAGCTGTAAAGGCATGACGGAGCTTTTCGTTTGGAATGATAATGATCGACGCTTGTAATCCAGCGATATTAAATGTTTTACTTGGAGCCATGCAAGTGATAGTGCGCTCTGCTAATTCTTCAGATAAGGAAGCGAACGGTGTATGTGTATGGTCTGCATAAATGATATCGGAATGAATTTCATCCGCCACAACGATTACGTCATATTTAGTACATAACGATCCGAGCTGCACAAGTTCCTCTTTCGTCCAAACGCGTCCGATTGGGTTATGAGGGCTACAAAGAAGCATGAGTTTGATGCCTTGCTGAAACTGCTTTTCTAAATGCTTGAAGTCTATCACATATGTATCATTTTGTTTCTGTAATGGACTCACGCATAACTGCCTGTTGTTTGTTGTGACCATTTCAAAAAATGGAGGATAAATAGGTGGTTGTACGAGAACAGATTCGTTTTCTTTTGTGAAAGCCTGTATGCTCGTACTAAGAGCTGGAACGATTCCGGCGCTAAAGACAATCCATTCTTTTTGAATATCCCAGTCGTATTGTTGTTTTGTCCAGTTACAAATAATATCTCCAATATTTTCGGGAGGAAGTGTATAGCCAAAAATCGGATGTTCGATTCGTTGTTTTAAGGCAGTTTGAATTGGTTTTGGTACTTCAAAATCCATATCAGCAATCCAAGCATGGATAAGTTCTTCGTTTTTATATGTATCCCATTTTATACTATGCGTTCCACGTCGATTGATTGCTTTATGAAATAGTTGCATAAGTTTGCTCCCTTCTTCTGTAAAACCAATAAGTTATGAAAGTTCTCTCTCTTCTTATAGAATAGCTGATGTGATAGGATAAAGAAAAGTATTAAAAAGTGAAAAGGCGGGAAGCGAATGGGTACATATGAAAAGATGATAGAGGTTGTGAAGAATTGGGATCCGTTTCAAATGGGACCGGAGTTTTATGAAACAGAAGCGAGCGATGTTGTGAGCGTCATAAGTGTGTTTGACGATCCAAAATATATCGCAAAGAAGATTCAACATATATACTTTATGTCTTTTGAGGAAGTACCTGCGCTTGAAAAATGTGAGAAATTAGCTGTGAAATTACTTGTAATAAAAGAAGGCGGAAGCTGTTCATTATAGGCTGTCGGGATTTCCGACAGCCTTTTTTATATTATCCCGCTATTTGCTGGGTAGTAAGACCTTCACCTCAAAATTTAGCGGAAGCAAAGAAGTTAGGTGGAGGCTGATTAAAGTTTCATTTTATTGCGCGGAAAAAGCGATAATTTCTTCATAAACATGTTCAGGCTTTTCTTCAGGTAGTAAATGTCCTGTATTTTCGTAAGAAATAAATTTTGAATTCGGTAAATCTTTGTGTAGACGATGACCTACATGTACAGGGACGACGCGGTCTTTTTCACCCCAAATCAGTAGGATAGGTGTTTCAATTTTTTGTAATTCAGTTGAAGATAAGTCACCTTCACGGTCTCGTATCATGCGAGTTAAAGCGGGAAATATACGGTCGTCATAAAAAGGAGCGGAGTAACCTTTTTTCATTTCATCGTCAATTAATGAGTGATCATGAACGACATTCATTAAGTTATGAACAATGCCGCGCCTTATAATCCAGTTCTTTACGTATAAATGAAAGAACGGTAAATAAGAAGAGTATAGTAAAGGTAAGGTTGCGCGCGCTAAATAGCTCGAGCTACATAGTAAAATCGTCTTTGAAATGAGTTCAGGACGTATACGGTTTACATAGAGAGAAATTTGCCCACCCATAGAATGCCCAACTAATACAATGTTTGAGAGAGATAAATGTTCAATTAAATCAATAATAATCGTTGCTAAATTGTGATAAGAATACTTAAACAGATGAGACTTATCACTTTTTCCGAACGGTGGCAAATCAAGAGCAATGACTGTTCCTTCCTTCGATAGTAAAGGAATTAGACGGCGGTAACTGAATGAGGAAGATAAAAAGCCGTGAACGAGTATGAAAGTAGGACGTTCTGTTTTATTATCATGTTCATACAATTCGTAATGAACAGTAGTGCCGCGAGTGGAAAAAGTGAAATAAGGACAAGTATATTTATGATTCATTTTTTGTCACTCCATTGATTTTTGTTCATATCATCTCCAAGGAAGAAGAAAATATGTTAACAAAAAAAGGCAAGATGACGATGTCATCTTGCCTTTCGTTTATTCAGTATTACCCGCGAACAATATTAGGCGGTGTTTTTCCTTGTAACCCTGCAACTAAATTTTCAGCGGCGGTCATGGCCATTTGCTGACGAGTTTTTAATGTTGCAGATCCGATATGTGGTAAAGTCACAACATTTTGTAATGATAAGAGTGAATTATCTTTTTGAATCGGCTCTTGTGTAAATGTATCGATACCTGCTGCAAAGATTTTCTTTTCTGTTAAAGCATGGATTAACGCTTTTTCATCTACTGTTTTGCCGCGAGAAGCATTAATGAAGATTGCTGTGTCTTTCATTAATGAAAATTCCTTTTCTCCGATAAGGTGATATGTTTCATCTGTTAATGGAGTAAGAAGAACAATAAAGTCAGACTGATTCAGTAGCGTCTGTAAATCACAATATGTAGCATCGAATTTTTGTTCAGCTTCTTCTTTACGACGGCGGTTATAGTAAAGAACATTCATATCAAATCCGAATTTTGCTCGTTTTGCAACGGCTTCTCCAATTCGGCCCATACCGATAATACCAATTGTGCTATGGTGTACATCTAGTCCGAAGTGTTCTTTTCCGATTTCAGCGTTCCATTCACCATTTTTCACGTAAGAATCGAGTTCGCAAACGCGGCGCCCAGCTGATAGCATAAGGGCGAAAACGAGATCAGCTACTGTATCATCTAATACGTATGGTGTATTTGTTCCGATAACATTTCGGTTTTTCATCGCTTGTAAATCAAAATTATCGTAACCGACAGAAATGTTGCTCACTACTTTTAAGTTAGGAGCTACTGTCAGTAATTCTTCATTAATAGCAGATCCGAAATTTAATAACCCATCTTTATCTTGTATTTTCTCTAATAGAATATCACGAGGTACTTTCTCATTTTGATCCCATTTTTCATAATCACAGTGTTCTGATAAATAGTTTTCTACAAATGTTGGAACTGGTTCAGCAATATAAACTTTTGGTTTCACGGTTCCATCCCCTTTCGCTTTATCCCGCATTTTTCCGCTGATTAAAGTTTCACTTTATTTTGACATAATTCAATAGAAAAATCTTCTTTTCAAACTTGAAAGGGTATTTGTATAATTTAGACACAAACGAAAAGGAAGGATGATTTATATGGTGACAGAAAAAGAATTAGAATTATTAGTTTGTCTTGAAAAGAGTAGTCGATTATCTGTAGATACATTAGCGAAGCTGTTAAATATAGAAGTAGAAGAAGTAAAGAAGATGGTTGCGAGATTAGAAAATGAAAAGATTATTGTGGATTATGTAACACATATCGATTGGACGAAAGTGAAAGAACATACAGGTTTAACGGCAATGATCGATGTGAAAGTTACGCCAAAGCACGGCGTTGGATTTGATGCGGTTGCTGAGCAAATTTATCGTTATTCAGAAGTGAAATCCGTTTATTTAATGTCAGGGACATATGATCTTTCTATTACATTAGAAGGGAAAACGATGGGGGAAGTAGCGATGTTTGTTTCTGAGAAATTAGCAACAATTGAATCTGTCGTTTCTACAACTACTCATTTCATTTTGAAGAAGTATAAACATGAGGGTGTTATTTATGAAAAAGACGATGATGATAAGCGAATTGTGGTGACACCATGAAGCAATTTGAACTATCTAGATCAGCAGAATCTTTAAAACCATCTGGTATTCGAAAATTTTTTGATTTAGCAGCAAATATGAAAGGTGTTATTTCCCTCGGGGTAGGAGAGCCAGATTTTGTTACCCCTTGGAATGTAAGGCAAGCATGTATTCGTTCTTTGCAACAAGGGTATACGTCATATACAGCAAATGCAGGATTATTGGAGCTCCGTCAAGAAATAGCAAAGTATCTAAAAAAACAATTTGCAGTATCTTATGACCCAAGTGATGAAATCATTGTTACAGTTGGAGCGAGCCAGGCGTTAGATGTAGCGATGCGCGCCATTATAAATCCTGATGATGAAGTGCTCATTATTGAACCAAGCTTCGTTTCTTATGCACCACTTGTGACATTAGCTGGAGGAGTTCCGGTTCCTGTGGCGACTACTTTAGAAAATGAGTTTAAAGTACTACCAGAACAAATTGAAGCAGCTATTACAGCGAAAACAAAGGCGATTTTGCTTTGTTCACCAAATAACCCGACAGGTGCAATGCTAAATAAATCCGATCTTGAAGAAATAGCAGTGATTGTTGAGAAGTACAATCTAATTGTATTATCTGATGAAATTTATGCAGAGCTTGTATACGACGAAGTATATACAAGTTTCGCGAGTATTAAAAATATGCGTGAGCATACGATTTTAATTTCGGGATTTTCAAAAGGGTTTGCGATGACAGGATGGCGTCTCGGTATGATTGCAGCTCCTGTTCAATTTTCAGAATTAATGCTCAAAATCCATCAGTATTCAATGATGTGTGCACCGACGATGTCTCAGTTTGCAGCACTTGAGGCGTTACGCGCAGGGAACGATGAAGTGATTCGAATGAGAGATAGTTATAAGAAGCGTCGTAACTTCATGACGAAATCTTTCAATGAAATGGGCTTAACGTGTCATGTGCCAGGCGGAGCATTTTATGTTTTCCCTTCTATATCTTCAACAGGATTATCTTCAGCGGAATTTGCAGAACAGTTATTGCTGGAAGAAAAAGTGGCTGTTGTCCCTGGTAGCGTATTTGGCGAAAGTGGTGAAGGTTTTATTCGTTGTTCTTATGCAACATCGCTTGAACAACTTATGGAAGCAATGAAGAGAATGGAACGGTTTGTAGAGAATAAAAAAAGGACAAAACGTAATACGTTTTGTCCATAAAAGGGGGGGAATACTAGAAAGCCATGTGTTAGTAGTCTATCCCAATATTGGATAATTATACTTCTTTAAGGGAAATTTTTCATGAATTTTGAATGAGTTCTGTCATAGTGGTATAATTTACTAATATAAGGTATACGCATTCTAGATAACGTTATCTAGAATGCGTACTAACCAATCGGATATTTAAAATAAATATATCTGCTTTGCTCTCTATAATTGTAGAGAGAATGGTAAACGTATGGGAGTGTTTCATATGTCAGAACAATATACAACAGGAGTGGTTGTAACAGGGAAAGTGACTGGAATTCAAGATTACGGTGCGTTTGTAGCGTTAGATGCAGAAACACAAGGGCTTGTGCATATATCTGAAATTACAAATGGATATGTAAAGGATATTCATGACTTTTTAAAGGTCGGCGATACAGTAGAAGTAAAGGTACTTTCAATTGATGAAGAGCACAGAAAAATGAGTTTATCGTTAAAAGCGGCGAAAAGAAAACAAGGAAGGATTCTTATACCGAACCCATCTGAAAACGGATTTAATACGCTGCGAGAAAAGTTGGCAGAATGGATTGAAGAGTCCGAGTTAACAAAGTAAAAGAGGAACGCATATGAGCGTTCCTCTTTTACTTTATCTTATGATATATATTTGCAAATATGATTGCATGCAATCATATTCGTATGTCGGAGGTGAAAGGACATACTGATTATCGAATTTCGTTTGTTTCTGGGTGCGTACCAAGATTTTCAGATGGTTTAAACAGTAAACCAAGGTTGATAAGCCCAGATATACCAACGATGCCGTAAATAATACGTGCAAGAGCTGAATTTTGTCCACCGAAAATGGCTGCTACTAAGTCAAACTGGAAAAACCCGATTAGTCCCCAGTTCACAGCGCCAATTACAGTAAAGACTAATGCGATACGTTGTAAAGTACTCATGAAAAAGCCCCCCTTAATTGTGAAGCATGAGCAAGCGATGAGTTAATTAACTCTTTTATAGAATGGGGTAGTTATGTTGTTTTTATACATAAAAAATGTTTGAAAGAAGATGTATATACATCTATACCGAAAAATGCGAATTTTTATGCAAAAAATGAACTTTTTCTAAAAAATATATATTGGTTACGTTTACAATGTTTGAATCGCTTGATTTACAACTTCAGTTTCGCTAAAGTGAATACAGAAATACATATCCATAATTGGAGGGAAAAAGATGAGTACACATGTAACGTTCGACTATTCTAAAGCGTTATCCTTCATCGGTGAACATGAAATCACTTATTTACGTGATGCAGTGAAAGTAACACATCACGCAATCCACGAAAAAACTGGAGCTGGGAACGATTTCCTTGGGTGGGTAGACCTTCCGCTTCAATATGACAAAGAAGAATTTGCTCGCATTCAAAAATGCGCAGAAAAAATTAAAAATGACTCTGACATTTTACTTGTTGTAGGTATCGGTGGTTCTTACTTAGGAGCACGTGCAGCAATCGAAATGTTAAACCATTCTTTCTACAACACGCTTTCTAAAGAACAACGTAAAACTCCACAAGTGCTATTTGTTGGACAAAACATTAGCTCCACTTACATGAAAGATTTAATGGACGTATTAGAAGGTAAAGACTTCTCTATTAACGTTATTTCCAAATCAGGTACAACAACAGAGCCAGCACTAGCATTCCGTATCTTCCGTAAGTTATTAGAAGAAAAGTATGGAAAAGAAGAAGCTCGCAAACGTATTTATGCAACTACAGATAAAGCGCGTGGTGCATTAAAAACATTAGCTGATAACGAAGGTTACGAAACATTTGTTATTCCAGATGATGTTGGAGGTCGTTTCTCTGTATTAACGCCAGTTGGTTTATTACCAATCGCAGTAAGTGGCTTAAATATTGAAGAGATGATGAAAGGTGCAGCTGCTGGTCGTGATGACTTCGGAACATCAGAACTAGAAGAAAATCCAGCTTACCAATATGCAGTAGTTCGTAACGCTTTATACAATAAAGGAAAAACAATTGAAATGCTTGTTAACTATGAACCAGCACTTCAATACTTCGCTGAGTGGTGGAAACAGTTATTTGGTGAAAGTGAAGGAAAAGATCAAAAAGGTATTTTCCCATCTTCAGCAAACTTCTCAACTGATTTACACTCATTAGGTCAATACGTTCAAGAAGGTCGTCGTGACTTATTTGAAACAGTTCTTAAAGTAGGTAAATCTACACATGAACTAACAATCGAATCAGAAGAAAACGATTTAGACGGATTAAACTACCTTGCTGGTGAAACCGTAGACTTCGTAAACACAAAAGCATACGAAGGTACATTACTTGCACATAGCGACGGGGGAGTACCAAACTTAATCGTCAATATTCCTGAATTAAATGAGTACACATTCGGTTACCTTGTATACTTCTTCGAAAAAGCATGTGCGATGAGCGGCTACTTATTAGGCGTGAATCCATTTGACCAACCTGGAGTAGAAGCATATAAGAAAAACATGTTTGCTTTACTTGGTAAACCAGGATTTGAAGAATTAAAAGCAGAATTAGAAGAGCGTTTAAAATAATAAAAAGCGACCGGAATCCGGTCGCTTTTTATTATTTTATCGAAAAGTCCATCAGTATATTCAAACTAAAGTGGGTATGCTAAAGGAAAAGTCTAGGAGGGATGGGCTTGATTCCGATTCAATCAAATTTAGAAGGACGTACATATGCGTTATATAAGTTAGAAGAGATTATGAAACCACTTGGATATAGCATTGGTGGTAATTGGGATTATGATAAAGGATGCTTCGATTACAAAATCGATGAAGAAGATGGGTATCAATTTTTACGAGTTCCATTTACAGCCATTGATGGAGAACTAGATGTACCAGGCGTAATAGTTCGTCTTGGAACGCCGTATATTCTTTCGCACGTATATCAAGACGAACTAGATGATAATGTGAATACTTTAACAGCTGGAACAAGTGGAATGGATCAATTTGCTGAGCCGAAAGATCCAGATGGAGATGTGAAAAGAAAATATATCAATATTGGGAAAGTGCTCATGCAAGAATTAGAGCGTCATTTTACTAATGGTGAATAACAATGAGTATGTCGCTTTCAATGAGAACAAAGGAATGAACTGGATTAATCATATATTGTTCGTCGCGCTTTATACCTAGTAAGAGAATGTTTTGCTTTAAAAGAGTATAGCTACAATTGGCAAAAGTTTGTCCGGTGCAGGACGATGGAAGCTCCATCAGTTGTAATTTATTATCAGAGATTTCGTCGTAAAGTGAAAATAGTACACCTGAAATGGAAGGGAATAAAAGAGAAGCGGTAAATACATAGCTCGTTAATTTATTTCCTTCTATAATTTCTGACGCGCCAGCTCTCGTTGCATTTTGTATTTGTTCAGAAGTAAGAAGTTCAGCGATGCAGTGAATGTTTGGGTTGAGCCCTTTTGCAGTTAAAATATTTAAAATGGACTGTGTATCCGCTAAGCTTTCGTTTTTTTCTTTATCAGCTGTTATTAATATGGTGTGTGCCGTTGCAATATTAGCCTTTAATAAAGTTTGATCGTGATGCGGACAACCTTTTATAAATTCTAAATGATGAAATGGTTTTGGGAGTAAAGAAAGTGTTTCATCAATTAAAACGATATCAAGGTTTGGTTGTAATACGTGCATTTGCTTTACAACATGTTTTGCGCGCTCATTCCAGCCGACGATAATCATATGACCGTTAGAAGTAGCGGCTTCTTCACCTTTAATTTTCATATATTGTTTATTAATCATTTCAGTAGCAAACAGCACCATATAATAAGAACAAAAGCCAGTTCCTAATAAAATAATACTTATACCTATTAGTTTTCCTATCGTCGTATGGGGAGCAAAGTCGCCATATCCAACTGTAAAAATGGTAACGATTGACCACCAAATTCCGTCAAACCATGTAGTGAAATGAAAAGGTTCTAATCTATGTATAAGAAAACCGGAAAAAGCAGTCAGTACAATAATAAAACAAATTAAACGAAAAATAATGGAATCACGAAATGTATCTACTAAATTCGGACGGGATTTCAATTGCCTATTCCTCCTTACTTTGTAGGACTACATTCATTGTTGCCATTATAGAAAAAAGAAAAACTCTCTAATTAAAGAGAGTTTGTTTTACGTTACATACTTTCCACTTCAGTTTGTTGGACACTTTCAAGATGCTGGAGAGCATAGTAAACATCAGCGGTATGTCTTTTTTGATCAATGGACAGTTTAAGATGTAAATAGTGAGAACCGTTTTCTAATGTTTTAAGCTTCATATTCTTAACTTTTATATCCATTTCTTTTATTTCTTCAATTACGATTGGGATATTGTCCATATTTCGTACAACAAGTTTCACAGCGATATCACGTTGACGAAATGATCTAGGGCCTACATATTTCATTGCGAGTGGTATAAGTTCGACACTAATCATAAGGAAACACATTCCGAATATCGCTTCAATATAGAATCCGGCCCCAACAGCAATACCAATACCAGAAGCACCCCAGATCATAGCGGCAGTCGTGAGCCCTGCAATGCTATCGTTGCCTCTTCTTAAAATTACGCCAGCACCTAAAAAACCAATTCCTGATACAATTTGAGCGGCAAGTCGAAGTGGATCCATATTCATATGATCGGTATGTGGTAAGTTATAAGCTGCTTTAATAGAAACAATCGTTAGGAGGCAACTAATAATAGAAATAACTAAACACGTTTTTAAACCAAGTGGTTTCCGTTTTAATTCGCGTTCTAAACCAATGGCAAATCCTAAAATAGCCGAGAGACCTAGTTTGATTAATAAATCGGTATAGTCCATATATATTCCTCCTTGTATGATATGCTATATGAATAAAACGCTTATTATAGAAAGAAACGTCTTTTGATAGAGTAACTTTATATAAAATATATGTAGGAATTGCTCATACATGAAAGAGATATTTCGTTTAAGTATATGATATAAAAAAAGAAATGTGGGCAGTTTTAAAAAAAGTTTATAAAAGGTGTTGCATTTCATTTTTCACCATGATATATTAATAACCGTCGCTGATGCGGAAACGCAGAAAACGACAAAAAAGAAATTGAAAAACTTAGTTGACATCGAAAAACGAAGATGTTAACATAAGGAAGTCGCAAATGAGCGACCGAGTAGTTCTTTGAAAACTGAACGAAACAAACAACGTGAAACGTCAATTTTTATTTTAGATGCTAGACAAACTAACTTTATTGGAGAGTTTGATCCTGGCTCAGGATGAACGCTGGCGGCGTGCCTAATACATGCAA